>CAMBBS010000011.1 GCA_945863875.1 Desulfopila aestuarii DSM 18488 | reverse complement strand
TGCCTGATCATGTCCACATTTTGATCTCCATTCCCCCCCGAACATTCGGTATCTCAGGTTGTTGGTTTTATCAAAGGCAAAAGTGCGATTCAAATCGGACGGAATTTTCAAGGACGAAAAACGAATTTTGTTGGGCAGCATTTCTGGGCGAGAGGGTATTAGTATCGACGGTGGGTAAGGATGGGGAGGCCGTTCGAGACTATATCCAAAAGCAGGAGAAAGAGAAGCAAACGGATTGATCAACTGAAGTTGTTTTAGCAGTCACCTTTAGGTGGCTCCAGGTTTTCAACCGCTTTGAGCGGTTCAGAAGCCTTCATGACCACCGGCTTTTCCGGTGGTCATGACTGTCGGTTATTTATGCCCGAGGCCTGGTTAAAAGATAGGGACCGGTGCAAGAAAGCCAAAATCCCCGAAGACCGGATAGTATTCAAGACTAAGCATGAACAAGCGCTTGAGATGATATTTTCCGCGAGGAAAAATGGTGTTCGATTCAACTGCAGACCTCGTAAATGCATCCTGAAGCTTCAACGAGGTCACCAGCTTTATATTTCACACGTTTCCTTCCAGCCCGCCCTCCCCGGAGGGAGGTTAGGGAGAGGGGCCGAAAAGAAACAACTATCGCAGGTTTTATCGATATTCTCGACTACCTGTTTTGCAATGGAACCGTTACCGTAGCCCCCCCAGCGGATTGAACAGTAATGGTCGTGGCCCCATTAGGAAGTGTTGCTGAATTACGCTCCCTAAAAGCCCAGGTGCCAAGAGCGTCAACACCTGCTAAACCAAGCTGAACTCCGGTAGCACTGGGACCCACGAAAATGTTCATGGAGTTTGGTGCGGAAACAGAACTGACCCCTGTCACACGCCACTCATTCCTGCTGGCTCTGAATTCTGCCCGAATTACGGTAATAACTTCCGCAACAACATTGTTCACAGTCACGGTCACCGTTGCCGTGTTGGAGATTGCCCCCAAGCCATCGGCCACTGTGTAGGTGAAAGTATCCACTCCGACAAAATCAGGTGCAGGAACATAGGTAACGAATCCACTGCCATCGGCTGTGACAGCTCCTCCATTGGCCGAAGGCGAGGTTACCGCTACGGTTGCTGGATTGATTCCACCGTCGGTGTCGGTATCATTTGCCAGCACTTCGATAACAACAGAAGTATTAATGTCGGTTGCAGCTGTATCATTACCTGCAGTGGGTGCATCATTTGCGGCGCCTACTGTTATGGTGACGGTAGCCAGGTTAGAAAGATTATTATCACTGTCTCTTGCGGCGTAGGTGAAACTGTCCCCTCCGGTGAAGTCAAGAGCAGGTGTATAGGTAAAACCACCGTCGATGTTCAGGATGACATTACCATTGGTGGCATTAACGCCCAGCACTGCATTTACAGGCTGCGTGTCTTCATCATCTGTGTCATTTCCAAGGATACCGGGTGCAGCCACAACCAGAGGAGTGTCTTCTGTCGTGATGAAATTATCATCGACTGCCACAGGATTCGCCCCATTGACATCGTGCTTGCGCACAGCCACAACCTTTGAGTCGACACCTCCCGCCGAAGAGGTCACTGTGACCATGGCAGGTGGAGCGGGTGTAATAGCAGCAAGAGTACCTCCCGTCAAATTCCCGTAGCCGAAAGCCGTCAGGGTTTGTGGAACAAGGCCGTCACTCGATGTGGCCTGGATGGTCAAGGTACTGGTCGCGGTATCATACTCAGCCACGGAAATATTCACGAAATCTGTGAGCAGGCTGATTTGAGTATTGGGATCGTTGCTGCCATTGTTTGCCGTCACGTTGACAGTGGCCGGCAGAATTGAAGCATTGGCAAGAGGAATACTGGTGAAAAAGGTACCAGTTCCATCACCAAGCAATGGCCTTTCGCCCTCGGGCAGGTTGGCGGTTCCACTCACAGTGACTCCTGCGGTTGGAGCAGAGGTCGCAAAAATATCTACCTGGCCACCTGGATTTTGGCGAGTATAGGTGGTACGATTTGCAACCAAAGGCGCAGGCACAACACCGGTAAATACCTTCCCGGTAACTGCAAACAGGTCGGTGGTGACGACATTACCGCCGGCGCCGTCAATGTTGATAGGAGTCGTACCGTCAAGGGCCACGGCTTTGACACTGAAAAAGTTTGTTCCACAAGGGCTACCGGTGACGGTATGGCCAACGCCCAGATCACCGATAAAACCAACCAGAGGGCTATCCGTCAGGGTACCGGTAGCCAGGTTAAATGTGTCCCAGGTAAGAATGGGTCCAATACGTCCTTGATGCACTGTATCTGCGAAAAACTGAATGTCAAAACTCTCACGTACTTCCTGGCCGACGCCCACCGCACTGACCAGAAAAACTTCTTCGCCCCATGGGTGGGTTACGGTATAGATGCCGGGCTGCGGAACGTCGAGACGAAGACGTAATCTGGTGAACGGGAACTGATCACCGTCGGCTGGCGTCTCAGTCAGGAATGCCAGTTCAACACCAGATACGAGCAGGGCAGATATGCCAACGCCTGTACCCGGGTCACCTACGTCAATCGCTGCCTCTGCCGAGGCCATGAAACCTTCAGCGCCAAAGCCGATCTGGGCGGAAAATGGATTAGCCGGGTCCACAGGATCACCAATACACACTCCGCCAGGGTTAGTGTTTGGGTCATTGATATCGGGACAGAATTCCACGGCAAGACCGTTAGAGTCCTGAACATAGAGTGGAAAGCCATTCACTGGATTAATCGGTCCAATGTTCATGGGCAGAGACCCCTCAACAGGACAACCTCCAGGGACAGCAAACACCATCTGGCTGAAGCCTAAAAACATTAGGGCAGTTAAAAGATGTAACAGTCTAAATTTTCTAGTCATTATAAGTTCTCCTTCTTCTTTGGTTTTAAGCAAGAAAAAACAGCTCCTTCTTTTTCCTCAATCCTAAGCCTGCAAGGCCAGCCAGGCCGACCCCAAAGAGCAACATGGTGGCCGGCTCTGGAACTGGAGCTACATCAGCCACCCCGTAGGCAATACCACTTGTATCGACAAAACCTCCGATGGTATTGAAATCTGCACCGGCATAAATGAAATCCCAGGTGCCGAATGCTTCATAGCGATACTCTCCTGTCTCACTCGAATAAACTTCATTATAGACAGGTTCAACACCCTGATCTAAGGTATCCAGGAATTCAGCGAGGGCAAAAGCTTCTGCATATTCAGGAAACAGGTTCGTTACACTGCTAAAGGCGTCGAGGCTATACTCCCAATAAACGCTTGCCGCCCCTCCTGAAAAGGAATCCAGGTCGATAAACGCATCTACCAACACTTCGGAGAAGGCATCCCCATCGACGGCCACGCCAAATGAGTGGGAAGTCCATTCTGCGGTGTCCCCTTCCCCGAGGTCATAGAAATCAGAGTCTAGGCCAGCCGATGAGAAGCCGATATCGAAAACCAAGGTATTGTTAACCGTGAAGGTGCCTCTACCGCCGGCATTTGCATTCCCCAAGGCGTCTGCTAAAACAGATGTTCCTGCCGCAACAGTGATATCTATACCCGCTGTCTTTTCTACTCTGATGAAAAATGTGGAAAACGCATCGTAGATGGCACCGGCGCGCGCCGCCTGAGTGGAACCAAAACACAATCCGAAACTTGCGATTAAAATAATTATTTTTTTCATTCTTCCCTCCTGGACTATTGTTTTTTTGCCATCAACTCACATTTCGAGTTGCACCTCTGTCCTACGCACCGCAGTACATTGATATCGGTGGTGATTCGAGAGGTTAACCCATGCTTTGCAAGCAATAGGCCAGGAAATCAGCGACTTCACAATCGACCCGTATTGGACCGTATGAGACCGTAATTATTGTCAATAAGTCAATTCAGAAACACTGGAATGGTTTTTTTCGTGTCTTGACTAAGACAAAAGAGTGGGGAGATCCTTCGTACTAATGAGGCCTACACCCAGATGTGGGGAAAATTCCCCACATCTAGGTAGAGGTTTTTGATGAGAATAATGGGGTGTCCCGGAAGGCTCGCCCCTATTTGACCGACCCGAGGGAAAAGTCATCCGGGATTTGCTTCACTCTTTCACCCGTGCCTGTGTTGGCCTGATATCTCCGAAACTAATTCCAAGGGATGGTGCCTCGATCAGGATGTGATATTTTCCTGCTTTTGGAAATTTAAAGGCAGCTTCATACTCACCATCCTGGAGATGGCTTGCCATGACGCGATGTTGGTAATGGGAGCCCTGGAGGACAGCCATCACGACGATTCCCTTAATATCTGCGAGCATTTGATCTTGAACTGCGTCGTGAAATTTAAAACGCAAACGCGACTTTTCTCCTGATAAAAAGATGTGATCCGAAAACATCTCCGTAAAAACAGGGGTAAATTCTTTTTTCTTTTCCCGGGTTGGATCAGCGGCAATAACCAGCTCGAAACATTTTGCGGTCTGTGGTTCTGCCAGGTAAAAAGGCACATCGTAGACACCGGGTGCCTCAACGACATTGACGGATTCATATCTACCGGCTATGGCCCCTTCTTTCAGGGTGCGATCGTAGAGCATAATTCCCAGGGGGCGCCGCGTGTATACTTTAAAAGAGTTCATGGGGGCCATCATGCCTTCCATATACATATAAATCCTGTTGTCCGCTGGATTGACAATGAGCGCATGTCCACCATGATGCATCGGCGCCATGGTGCTGACCCCTGGCAGACTTTCTGTGCTGGCCGGTGCAACAACTCCTATTGGAACATGGGCTACAGGCGCTGTTGCGGGATTATCCAATCCGGCCAGTTCAATAACCGTTACATTCGGTGAACGGAAATTCCGCACATAGACATAGTCCGGACTGAAATCGACCAGATCGGGATCTTCTTCTGTCGGCAGATCGCCGATGACCCGGTTCGTCTCGACCTCAATAACCGTAAGTTTTTGCTTCTCAGGAATGAGGGCCAAAATAAAGCGGCCATCGGGTGAAATTGTCAGCGAGCTAATGCCCCGCTCAATTTCCATTCCGGTAGCACTTTTACCCATCGGATCAATCATGGTAAGTTCGCCAAGTTTTTCATGCCCCACAAAAAGTGTTTTTCGTTGTGACGAATAGGCCAGACTCAATTTACCGGCTCCAAGCGTCACCCGTCCGACCTCCTTCATTTTTGCTATATCTATGATGGACACTCGACCTTCTGCCGAGGTACCCGCAAAAAGGAACCGTCCGTCTTCCGCCAAAGCGAGCTCAACAGAACCTTGACCGACCTCGAGCGTATGAACGACTGTAAGACTGGCTCTGTCTACCACGCTGACAGTACCAGAGCCATCATTGCCAACCCAGAGATATGGACTATTGGCATGCATCAATAGCTGCCGCGGTTGCTTGCCAACTCCTACATAACCCTGTAGATTGAGTAACCTGATATTTGCCACCGCAAGCTTATTTTCTCCTGGCAGTGATACGAAAAGTTGGCCGTTATCCTGATCAAGGCTCCACTGCCCCGGCTCGCCCTCGAAGGGAATGAGAGCCTGGAGGTTGGACGTCTTGAGATTGACGTTCGGGTTGTAGATCCCAACGCTGTTATCGTCATTCACTGTGAGAATTGAAAAACCACTCAAATCCACATCGGCCGGAACAGTCAAAATCCCTGTGCGTTGAAAGGTTTTTATCATAGACTCACAGGTCTCCTGGTCAGGAGTATATCCCTCTTGTTTGCGCAGCTTCATCCAGGCCGCAGGCGTGAGGTAGGATACGCCTTTCCCGGTTTGAGGGTCGGAAATTGTGAATTGGACCCGGAAGTTTGCACCTGCCTGTATGTTCGAAACACCGTTGTCTTCAGTTGCTCTTGCAGAAAAGTCAACCGAGACACTGACCGGTTGAGGGTCACTTGCGTCCGGTCCGGAATGGTCACCATGGGACATGTGCGTCCCGAAAGCTTCACCCTGGACCATTTTTAGTTCAGAGGCTTTCACTTGTGTCTTTTGGGATGCAGAGGAATCACCATGGGACATGTGCTCCCCAGAGGAGGCACTGCCAGGAGGGTTCGCACCAGAGTCTTCACCATGGGCCATGTGGGATGCACCGGTCTCTGCCTGCCCATTCTGGAAAAAAAAGATGAGGGCCAGCAGGAGAGCTCTCGTTGATATCACAAGAAATAATCGCATCATTACTACCTCCGCTATGTGTAAGATCAGGATAGGTATGAAACTGAATTATGCGGGACCATTTACGAAAAAAGAGCTAAGGGCAGCATTTCTTTAAAGAAAGCTGCCCCTCTCATGGGAGAAAAGATCTTGTTCTCCGACGAACTCATGCGAAACAGCTCTGTCTATGGCGTAACTTCGAAGCGTCCCCACGAGCCGCCGGCATAAATAAAAGCGGGTCCGTCACGATACAACCAGGTCCCCTCTTTGGCCCCGCCGATGATTTCGGCATTGACAGCCCGACCCGGTGCCAGCAGGCTGCTGCCACCTGAGAGAAACTTCGATAATCCCCCATCATTATAATCGTGACCTAAGACGTTAAAAGTACGTTGCCGAGCCCTGCCATCGGGGTGAGCCACCCGAAACACCACCTGATCTCCCGCCGATGCGGTAAATAAGGGTGTCTCGATTTCTCCAAGGGACCAGTCAGCGGGATACGCCACATCCAACAACTGGGTGGCCGGTTTCTGGTCCAAACGGGCCCAATGAGGTTCGGTTCGATAATTCAGCCCGTGCTCACCAGTATCATAATGGTCATCACAGATAATGCAGTCAGGGATTTCACTATCTTCCCAACTCAGGTTCATGCCATCCTGATACAGGACAACAAATTCTTTAAAAAGGCCTTTTCCTGGACCCTTAATCCATGCCTCGGTACCATTTTCGAGTGACAGCAGGCCTTCCCGGTCAGCACTCCAAGTGGCGCCTTCTTCCTCAATTATCAAGGCACCAATCAGCCCTTGTGATCCCTGCTTGATAACGTCACCAAAACTTCGAAGAGGGATAATGCCAAAGGCCTCTGGTTTCGCGTCGGCAAAGGTCTCAATCTTGCCACGGCGGCTGACCTTTTCCCGATGAGATATCACACCCGCATACCAGGTGTAGGTAACTGTTTTTGATTCGGCCAGAGGATCAATCAGCGTTGCGTCAGGACTGGCCGTCTGTATCGGATTAAAACCGACATTTGAGCCATCACCCCGCCGAATATCATAACTCAGCAACTGAGGGTGAATGGAAACCTGACTGGATGGACCAAAATCATCGGACAACACCGAGGTGACCCCGGGGAGCCTGGCGTCGCCCAACATATCAGGAACCGGTAGAGGTTCCTTGGTTGCTGGGTCAATGGGCAGAAAATTGGTCAGATTGACTTCAATACAGTCACCCGCATTGGCACGAATGACCAGTGGATCAACCGATTTTTCGCCAGTCATATACAGATGACGATCCTCTGCCAGAATGTACAGCAGGCCACTTGGATCTGTGATGCCCTCACGTCCGTTATAGACAATTTCTCCATTCCCCTGGCCATCGTTGACCGGAGTGCTTCCCTGCGGTCCCAATAGATCCATAGCGGACCAGGCCTCAATGTCAAAGCTTTTCACAGGAGCAACTTTTGGACACCCATTGCCATAAAAATCAGCAATATTGGCGATCCGTGCCCTGCCGTCCGGGTTGCTGGGCAGTGGTGCCAGATCTTTCTGACGGAAAGGATTGGAATAGGTTCGCAAAATACCCCAGGCACCATTCCACATGGCTCCGGTTGTACCGAGGTGATAGAGATAATCGGCACGGGATGCGCTATTACTCGGCAGGTTCGGCACATCCATTTCGAAATGTTCCGAGATGCCTATTTCCTGACTGCCTACATAATATGAATCAGGGTTACTGGGCTGACGTTTCCATTTTAGCCCGTTGACATGCCAGACATGCTGGACTTCCTGACCACCCTGCAGAACACGAAACTGTACGGGGTCTCCTTCAAAGGCACGAAAGATTTCTGTAAAGGGATCACCATGAACCCTGGAATCGAATGTATAGGCCATGTCGCCAGCCTCACCGGGTTTGGGGCCGATCAGTGTGCCATCAGCATGGAAATCAAAGGCACGCAAAGATGGCAGTTCCTGTTTGTAATTAATCAGATACGGATCATGATGGCTGACCGAAATTGCCTCTGGCTTATGTGGCGGGTCAACAGGCCTGTCCTGCTCGTCGTAAAGCAGGGCAAAGTCTTGATACATAACCATAAATTCACGATGATCCGGATGGGTTTCTTTGTCATAGGAGTCAATGATCATAGCCTGCGTTCCCACGCCATCATCCATCACGCTACCGTCTGGACGAAGCCATGTTGATCCTGCCGGCTCAATTACCAGCCCGGAATAGAAACCATGGTGCTGAATAGATGAGGGTGAGAAATGGTCATGGGTAAATACGGTGCGCATGGTACGATCTTTGCCTTTTTTATTCAACAAAGGATCAGCCCACCATCTTTGCACCGTGGTCTGAAAACCGCTTGGCTCAGAAGGAAGTTCTACAGGCTCGCCGTAAATATCTACAGCAGAACCACCATGCTCAGCCTGCGCTGCATGCAGCCGCTCGGCAACGGCGCCTTTCGCCAAGGTACCATCCTCATAATTCCATCCGTTGCCCGCACCGTCAGAGGAAGTCACGTCAAACTTGACCAGATGAATGTGCTGGCCAATGGTGTCGGTGGGAGTTTCCACCTGAAAATCGTCAAGGGCAAGAACTTTTGGCGTACGGTTGGTATGGCGAAATTCGATACATTCACCCGATTTGGCCCTAAAGAAAAAAGGATCGGCCGAGGTGGTCTGACCCTCGTAACCAGGGACATCTTTATCGAGCACATTGATCCGGGCTTGAGGATCATGCCAGCCATGAGAATTCACCACCAGGTCGAGCGTGATAGCCGAAACATTGTACTCCCTGAGACCGGTGATCAACAACGGGTCACAAGGATCGGAAAAAGGTGCTCCCGGCTTTGGAGGTAAACCGTTGACTTTAAATAAAGCATCTGTTCCCTCTGGAGTTTTGCTGGCATGCCCCCCAGCCATTGCGTGAAATGCCATAGCCGCCTTTTCCTGCGGGGTACCATCCGCAGGGAGCACAACCAGATCAGCTCTTTCTATGTCAGCACTAAAAAGTCCGGACGCAACAGGATTAACATCGATCAGCCGGTCTGTCATAACATCCCCATCTTTAAATACATGCCGCGGGAGCCCACCGTCTTTCCCTTCAAAGAAATCAAGTGGAGGCTGCGGTGCTCTGTGGCCGGCATTTCCTGCTATATAAAAAGGATATCCTGGGAAACCGTTTTCGCCATAAGTCGGTACAGGTGCCATCGCCATTCCGGGAACAGGAACGACTGCAGGTATAGGTGTGCCGCTCGACAGGGTATTGCCCGTCAACGGATCGGTTCCCGGCCCTGACAGACCATCAGGCAGGCGCCGTGTGCCATCCTCGAAAACATCATGAACCCGCCACAACTCCCACATTCCCTGGGCAAAGTGAGGATAGAGATGACAATGAAAAATGGAATCTCCAACGGTTTTGTTCCGGTTACCACTGCCTCCGTAGCCAATTTCATAATCAAAGGCCTGCAATGGAGCAATCGTCTGCGAATCTATGTACGTTGCCTCATCCTCATCCATCTGATCCAACCACTGGTGCGCGTGCAGATGAAAGACATGAGTTTCTTTGGGGCCAACGTGTAAATTACGATACCGAACCTTGTCGTTTAGGTAGCTGTGGTGCACATTGGACGGATCTGATGGATACTGCTCAAGCAGCGCCGGGTCACCATTGGCCCAGCTTTCGAGGAAAAATTCTTCGTAAGTGCATTCCACACAGTCTGAAGCCGGCCCAACACCACTACGGTTTGCCAGGAGCATGGCACCCATCCCGCTCGCACCGTAATTGATGGCAAAGCCGTCACGCACTCCTGCCATTGATGGGTCGTCCAGAGCAGCAAAGGCCTGAACTGCCTTAATTTCGTCATGAAATATAACGGTGAATTCACGAAAACTGCCTTCAGTGGTGACTTCGTAAGAATCATCAATCTCATCAAATACGATGATGGCGTTGAGATCTGAAGAGATAATCTCATTGTCTTTCAATATATTGAGGATAGGGGCACCATGCGCATCCACTGCAGAATAATCAATTTTGGGATGACCAGTAGACAGCATCACCGGCGCATCGTTGATTTTTACGGTAGCCGCCACCAGTTCATCAGGAGAAATCTGACTGCGGAACCAGATACTGTTCTCCGGTTCACAATTCAAGGCGCCAAAAAGCCCCAGGGCCATACTGCCCCCGTCACCCTCGCCACCTGACGGTGAAGCATTATCCCAGATCTGAAACGTGCCTTCCCTTTCACATTTCCATTGATAGGTTACAACCTCACCCGGTGCAATACCAACGATTCCAGGATTTGCCAATTGTGTTACATTATTGACCGCCATGGACGCGTTTCGTGTCAATGGTGAATCGTTTTTCAGAAAACCTGGCTCGATGTTCGGATACTCAGCCACTGGAATTGACGCTTCCGGATGAAGATTCTCTCTTTGCGGTGCGAGAAGATTTTCAAAGGTGACTGTCAAAGTATCACCGACATTCGCACGCAACACCAAGGGACGGGGCCGCTTGTCGTCCCTCAGTTTCACCTCCCCTGGCAACAGAGGTCCACCTGCGGCGTTCTTGTTAACAACATCCCTGCGCAGGCTGTACATCATACCCGCCGGATTAAAGGATCCGAAGCGGTTCCATTCCCAATATTGATCAAGCGCGACTACCTCAGCCGTAATCTGACGTGCCTCTGCCCATGCAGGAAGCGCCAAACAAGCAACCAGCGCCAGAAAATTTCCGGGCAGATGAAAAAGTTGTGATTTCCTAGAGAATCTTTGGAATTTTAGAAACATGTTCATATTATCCTCCCCTGTGGGACCATCGGTACACTTTTCAAGTTCTGAACAGTGTACGATGGACATATACAACGATTGACATGTACATTACTGCTTCCAAACACGACGAAAGCAGGGGTAAGATCGAGTCTACCTTCGATTCCCTTAAGTACCGTGTCAGATTTAAGTGTTGCCGACACGATGTATCCCGAGCCTTTGGTCGCAGGTGATACTTAAGATTAGCTACTGAATAGCAATCGGCATGCCGGGTAGCAAAACCGCCCAAATATAAAACAGTAACTCCATGAATATATTTATGTTTTTTGGTGAAGGAAGGTTGGGCAAATCAATGACTGAAATAATGGAGGGGGGAGGGACCGATTGAAAATTGAAAAATAACCAAAAAAATAACCAAATATGGGGGAATATTCCCCATATTTGGTCCGCTCATTTACCAAAAACGCGATGGAAAGCCCGGTCCTTCAGGTCGGGGCTACAAGGCGTAAGCTGTTAAGCCGGTGTCTGTTGCTGTTCGATTTATGGAGATACGCACTCCATAGGAATACAGACTGAAGGTCAAACAGGACCGGCGGCAATTGTTCCGGCGACAGGCAGGGGAGAATGTCAAAATGGAGAAGCGGGAAGTCCCCGGCTGTGGGGAGCCTCGCCCCATGTGTCGTGAGAGTTTTAGCAAAGGCCTCTGTAAAATTCAGTCTTTACAGTCAGTTACGAGTTTTTTATGTGTCTCTTTTCGCCTCAGCCAAGCATCACCCAAGAGGCTCGGGTGGGTATCTTGCTGTTTTTACATGCATAAGTTCTTTGCCTAGGTCAACTTCTCGGATTTCACTCACGACACACCCAACCCAGAGCAGGACCACATCTGGGCGGGTAGTGTCGAGTATTATCAGTGTGTTAGCTTGGTGGCGACGGCCCCCAATTCGTTCCAGTGGCGTCGGCGGCTGCATCAACGGCTGCCAGAAGGGTTTCCTGCGAGAGGTGGCTGTAGCGTTGCGAGGTCTTGAGTTGGGTATGCCCCAAAACTTTGGCCACCTCGTAGATCGACCGTCCGGAGTTCACCATTATTCCTGGCTCCACATAATGGCGAAGGGTATGGATGCAGACATCCTCCAACCCTGCTTTTGTCTTGACCGTATCAAAGAGTTTCTTCGGATTGATGATGTGTCTACCAGGTCTTCCACCGGGAAAGATGCAGGGATTGTAGTCGGCTCTGAGTTCTTCCAGATCTACCAATACAGACAGGTGTTGACGAGGACGAGGAAAGGGACTGTAATAAAGTGGGTGTCCTTTTATATGACTTCTTTAAATCGGACGAATAAATACGGGGGACAGGGCTAAACCGCTTCAGAAACACACAGATTTTCATACAGGAATTCCGGGGCAATATCGGCTCCATTCGGCCAGCACAGCGTCTTGAAATCAGGATGAATATAAAGCTGGCAAAAAATGTCCTTAACTTTCAATGGCTCAAACATCGGGCCATGTAGAACGTCCTGTAAATCGACGGTCCCCTCGTGGCCATTGGCAAAACGGACAAAAACGATGAAATCTCGAACATATCTTGCTACTGCAACTTCGGGGATCATAATTTACTCCAATGGATTTATTTTCTCGGGGAATTGGCCAGACTGAATCGCAGTCCAAGCATCTAAGAGTTCAGCCTGAAGCTGTTCATACCATTCTAACACAAGCCGTATCGCTCTTTTCGGGAAAATACCAATCACGATTCCCAAAAATCGACAAAGTTCCGGCATATCTCGTCTCCGTTGTCACGATTGTGTTCTGGAGTTCCTTTTATTATGTCCGATAATGGGGATTTATGTGAAGTTAGAGGCGGTGGGGAGGGTGACGAGGACGGGGGAATTGACTGTCATAAAGCGGGTGTCCTTTTATATGTTGGCTAGGAGTCGCCGCATAAAAAGGCTCGCCGGACACAGCACGAGACGACGTGGTACCATGGAGTGTCGGATAAGGAAACGAGAGCTGATCGTGGTAGAATCATTTGTTATTTAAGTGGGTGTCCTTCAGGGGTGTCCTTTAGAGGGAGAGGGGGTATTCCTTTTGTTGATTGTTTTATTGATTGATTGCTTACCGCATTGCCGCCCGTGCAGCCTCAGCCAAAAAACCGGATCGGGTTTCGCCGTGGGCCTTAGCGTAGTTGTCGATCTTCGTCAGCAAGCGACGGGGAAGCGTGATGTTGATCTTCGCGGCTCGTCCCTCAAAGCGTGATACATCCACCTCCACCGCAGCCCATACACCCTCGGCGAAATCGGGATTAATGCGATGCTCTGCGATCGAGCGCGGCACAGGTACCTCGCTGCCTTCTTCAGTCAGCCCTTCCACGTGCAGGTCGATGGCCTCCACCACAGAATCCAGCGCCGCGTCGAAGGTGTCGCCTGTCGAGAAGCAGCCGGGTAAATCGGGGACGGTGACACCGAAACGGACACCATCATTGGTATGCAGTACAACTGGAAAACGCATCTCAACCTCCTATTTCCAGCCCGCCTGTTTACGAATGTTGTTCAGCGTACCGGCGGGAATGTCGCTGTCGGGATGCTTGACTGTCACCAAGCCTGGTTTGCTAGGGTGCTTAAACTAGTGATGTGAGCCTCTGACCCGGGTCAGAAACCAGCCGTCAGTCTCCAGTAGCTTGATGACCTGCTTACTATTCATGGTGGTTATTACAACCACCGCTCTGAGCGATGCAAGAGAAAAAATTAGCACTGATGCAATGCGGACAAAATCCTTTTGTTCAAGAGATGCACTTCAATGGTGGTCTTCGTGGTTTCGTGTGAGATCGGGTGAAGGATCGCCATAGGTATCGATGTCTTTGCGGCAGACGGCCATGTATCCGTAGAGTTCGCGCAGTGTTCGGCTGCGTATGGACGAGGGATGCGAGGTCGTGTAGTCAATGACAGAGTGTCATAAACAGGTGTCTTTTTTTGCCTAACAAACAATAGCCAGGCGGGTGTCCTTTATACCGCTCCGTTACCGTTGTCCCCTTGAAAACAAAAGACCCTCTGCTCTTCACAAGGAAGAACAGAGGGCTGACTTCATTTTACTTAACCCACGATGGATTGTGGGGTTTAGGGTCTCTCACCTCTTAAGCACCATCCTCGATGGCGGGTGTTTTTTCTCCGAGATTAAACGATACTTGTTGCAGTAGCAAGCTCTGCTGAGGTCATGGCAGCGTCGATTGTTCCAACAAGCGTGATCTCGCTTTCTTGCACACCAGCTGTACCAGCAACGTCCGTCCATTCGTAGATTGCGGTAGAGTTGTCATCGGATGCGGCGATCCAAGCAGTAGCTGCCGCTGCATTCCATGTTGCTCCGGCAGTAACTGCTGTTGCAACTGCTGCGGCTGTATCAGCCTTGTCTGCCGTCAATCCCCCGAGTTGGTAGAAGGCGTTAGCGGTTGTAGTCAAGGCACCAGTTACGGCCACTTCTGAGGCACCCTGCACCCAGTTGATGATATCAGCGGTTTTAAGGAATCCAGTGATAGTACCGACGCCATTCAACGCAGCTGTGTTTTCAAAGACTACTGTGTTCACGCCAGTGCTATCAGGAACTATTGTGTCGTTACCAGCACCCGCCGTGATTGCGAATGCTTCAGCACCGGTTGTCGTGATCTTATCGTTACCTGCAAACGTCTTGATCACACCATCGACACCGGCAGCAGCAGCACTGACTGTAATTGTGTCTGCTCCGGTACCGGTCTGAATATCGAGTTTGCCTTCTGCAACTCCAGTTCCAGCAGTCGTAGCCGCTATCTTGGCGGCACCTGTGAAGGATGTCATGTCGATGGTTATGTTACCTTTCGCGGCTGTAGTGGTCAGATCAACACCCGTAGCCTTGAACGCTGCATCGAAGAAGCCGCCAGTTGCCGTTAGAACAGTCACGTCAATCGGTGCAGCCACTGCAGCTGCGGTCAGGTTTTCCAGGGTCAGACCCAGAACATCAGCAGTGCCTGTGGCGGTAGCCAGAGCAATGGTGTTGGTTGTGTTGGTTGCCAGCACCTTTACGTCGGCAGCTTGAGCAGCGGTCAGCTTGATGGCGCCAGCATTTGCAGCAGCAGCCAAAGCAGTGGTAGACACGGTGTCGTTGCCTTGACCACCCTTGAAGCTGGTCAGGTTGGTTGCGGCATTGACGGTCAGGGAGGTGACCGCTACCGGCAGCAGAGTCTAGCAAGATAGTGTCAACCTTGTTTGCTGCACCGGTCGACTTGATGGTGGCTTTGGTCACGCCGGTGCTGGCGGTGGCGGTGATGTTAGCGGTAGCAGTGTTGACCGTGCCGCCAGCGATGTTGATCACTTGATCAGCCGTCGGAGTTGCATAGGCATACGACAAGGTGCCGTTAGCCACGGTGCCGTCACCGATCATGCCGACGGACGCGCCAGTTGCCACAGCGGTAACAGCCACGTCACCGGTAGAGCGGTCAGCGTTGATAGCAGTCACCCCGGCGAAATTGCTCGCATTGATAGAAGCTGTTTGAGCAACAACGTTACGGATGTGCATGTTCTCAACACCCGTGATGGTCGCAGCCGGGATGGTTACGCCAGCATCCTGAGCACCGCTAACGGTCAGCTTCAGGGTATCCGTACCCGCACCCCCCAGTGATTTGGTCAGCAACGGTGAAAGTGGATGCCGTGGTAGCCAACTCGCTAGCATCGAAGACCACGCTGGCATTCACGGTATCATCGCCAGCAGTGCCGGTGATGTTATCCGCACCAGTAGTGAGCGTGCAGTTTCATGCTGGAGTATATTGCTTCAATTGTCGTTAGGAAGGTCATATTTTTCAATTCGATAGCGCATCTGATCGCGGCTAATGCCCAATTTTCTTGCGGCTTTCGAGACGTTACCACCCACCATGCGAAGAGCACGTTCAACAAGATCTCGTTCGGCCTCCTGGAGTGTCGTGTCTGGCATGACATCGGTGGTTCGTTGCAGAGGAGCACCCGGCACCGAATCACTCGTACGCCGGTGTATGGCAGCTGGTGGTGCAGAATCACCGGCGCGCCTCATTGGTCTGGTGAAAGCGGGGTGGAGAGATTCGCCAGGCACGTTCATGTTTGTCGGGATGGCCAGGTGTTCAGCCGATATCTCGGAGCCTTCGCAAAGCAAAATCGCCTGTTCCATCTTATTACGCAGTTCGCGAATGTTTCCCGGCCAGTGGTAACCCATAATTGCGGAATTGGCACTTTCGTCTAGAGTTAAACATGTCTTCGCATATTTCCGCCCAAAGAGCCTTACGAAATGCCGGGCCAGAGTCAAGATGTCTCCACGACGTTCGCGCAGAGTCGGAACTCTCAAGGTAAGCGTATTCAGGCGAAAAAGGAGATCAGCACGAAACCTGCCCTCCTCAACCATTTTTTCCAAAGGACGGTTAGTGGCACTGACTATCTGGATGTCAACCGTATGGCTGTGGACACTGCCTAAACGACGAACTTCATAATCTTCTAAAAACTTCAGAAACTTAGCCTGGACAGGCAAAGCGAGCTCGCCAACTTCATCCAGAAAAAGGGTACCTCCGTTGGCCGACTCCACCAACCCCATTTTTCGTTCATGCGCGTCCGTATAGGCGCCTCTTTCATGTCCGAAGAGCTCTGACTCGACCATATCGGAAGGAATAGTCGCCAAATTCAGTTCGATAAACGGCTCCTTGTTGCGGGGACCACCGAAATGAAGAGCACGGGCGACAAGTTCTTTGCCTGTGCCGGTTTCTCCGGTGATCAGAACAGGCGGTGGAGTTCCTGTGGTTAACCGACGCTCCACATTGATGATTTGGGTGATCTGAGCCTTAAGCTGCTGGATCTCAGGAGACCTGCCGATAATTTTATCAATATCGAGCAGGGCGACCTGTTGCTGTTCATAATAAGAGGGCAGAGCGTCTGACCTGTTTTGTCCGATAGCTCGTTCAAGAAGGATTTTGAGCCCGCTTAACATAATGGGTTTGCTGAGGTAGTCGTAGGCACCTGCTTTCATCGCATCAACAGCGAGTTGGATATTCCCCTGACCGGTGATGAGAATGACCTTGATGCTGGAGTCGTAGGTGCGAATACGTTTGAGAACCTCAAGACCGTTAAGGCCTCCGGGAAGATTGAAGTCGAGCAGAACAACGTCCGGCAGAAAAGTTTCCAGCATTTTAAGTCCGTCTTGCCCACAATCGACGACACGGGTCTCATACTCATTTTGTGACAAATACTTCGCAATTTTCTTTGCAAGAACAGCCTCGTCCTCAATGATGAGTATACCGTAGCTCATGATAAATCTCCCGACACCGGCATACACACCGTCACGGTCACGCCTTGCTCTGGTTCACTGCTGATTGCCAGCGTACCATCATAATGCTCCACCAGGTGCCGAGACAAAGCGAGGCCAAGACCCGTGCCGGTGGGTTTCGTGGTGACAAATGGCTGGAACAGCTTTCCTTTGATCTCTTCTGAAATTCCCGGTCCGTTGTCGACAAAGATCACCAGGACATTTTTTTGTTTCGCATCAAGGGACGTGGTAATAGTCAGTTCTCCATGCTCCCCCATAGCCTCAACCGCATTCATGATCAAGTTGCCAAACACCTGAGAAATGGGTGTGCAATTGGCTTCTATGGGCAGTTTCGCCTCCGCCATATGCAACTGTAGAGAGATTGCCGAGCGGTTCAGAATTGGTTTATGCTCCTTGACCACTGCTTTGATCAAGTGGTTCATGTCCAAACATTCTGGAGTTTCAATGTTTGTCACCGAGAACAGCAAAAACTCTCGAGCCCAGCGGTCAAGCCGATCAGTCTCGCCAATTATGTCCATGGCTGACTCACGCACTCCCGCAAGGTCGTCGGTGAGAGAAAGCTCGGCGCATGCCCTGATGGATGCGAGAGGATTGCGCATAGCATGTGTTATCGCAGAGGCTGTTTCGCCTATCATCGAGAGACTCTTTGCCTCTAAAAGGCGTCGTTGTTGATTTTCCATCACCAAACTTGCCCGCTTGACAATCCAGTACAGGGAGAGAAACAGCAACAGTCCACCCACCAGGGTACCGATCCATATAAATCGACGACTCTCAATGATTGACTGGTGCAGCATACGGGGCAGTCGATAGAGCTCAACTGCACCGATGACCAGGCTATGATCCCGATTCCATACCGGAATATACGTTTCGATGAATCGCAAGCTCTGTAGTTTTTTATCAAACTCGGTGTGTTCCTCTTTATTGTCTCTGCCGATGACCCCTGATTCGAAGACCAATTCGCCTTTAAGGGCCTCATCCAGTTCCTCGTTCACGCCGAAACGTTCTCCAATGATAGTCTTATCACTAGACCAGAGGACCGACCGATCCGTGCCATAGACGTTCGTCCGTACAACATCGGGCATGCGTGCCACTTGGAAAAAAAAACCCTCCAGATCACAATTTCTGTCTATTGTATCATTTGGGCGGGTGTGGTTTTTCGTGTCGAGGAACAACTGCCTTGTTCCTTCGGTTGCAATTATACTGTCAACGAAATCTTGGCTTAGGGTTGCATCGCGGATGAGAAGTTTATTGGTAATGAGCCGCGACAGCATGAATGAGGAGACTAATGCGATGACGAGGATGCATACAAAACTCAAGGAGGCGACCTGCTTGGTGAGATTAAAGGTACTATTTTTCCTTTGCATAGCAGATGTTAAGCGGTTCACGAAGATATGAATCTTTCTTAAAATTAAAGTAGGTTACCTTAACAGATATTTTTTAGCGACGTTAGAATTATTTGTTTTTAGAATGCTTTTATCCAGGTCGTGAAAGGTATGTTATCTGCAAAGCGGGAGAATTCCGCCATAGCCATAACCCATGTTGAGCAGAACAATAAAGGGCCCTGTTACTGACAAGATGTTACCATCGTCCCGGCAACCGGGACTTTTGGGATCCCGCCGATTTGTTCACCACCTCGAGCGACCGCTCCGTGTCGAACTGGTGATTCCTTTGCCGGCTCACCACCGGATACCGGTACTGGTGGTCGATCAACCAGGCTAGATGGCTCTCGGCAGCGATGCCTCGATCCATGATCACCACCGATGATTCGATAGTGTGGTAAATCCCAGGCAGCTGACTGAAAAATTTTTCAACCCTTACCGCTTCGGGTGCCGGAGTGGCCGATCCCCGCCGCATTGATTCGCCTTTGGATGTGTTTATCTTAATCAAATATGACGGCGATGTTTGTCATCGGCATAATAATCATTTCTGATTTTATGTAGAAATTGAACGAAATTCTTACATTTTTTTGGTACTATTCCCACGATTATGGCCATAGAAAACTTCGAAGCGAATATCAAAGGTATGCATTGTGCGGCCTGTTCCAGCCGTATTGAGCGAGTGGTTGGTAACCTTGCCGGAGTAAGCCGTTGCGCGGTGAATCTGGCCACGGCCAAGGCGCAGATCGTCTATGATCCGGATGCCGTGACCATCGCTGCCATACAACAGGCTATTGCCGGTCTTGGTTTTTCCGCCGAAGCGGCGACGGCGGACGGTGATGACCCGGCGGATGCGCAGGAAGCGGCTGACCGGCTGCAGACGATGAAAAGGGGCCTTTTGCCCACCTTTATCCTGGCACTGCTCATCATGTGTCTGTCGATGGCCCATATGGTCGGTATTTCCCTGCCGAAGAACATCCATCCAGGGCATGCACCGTTTACCCATGCCGCCGTCCAGTTCCTGCTGCTGTTGCCTGTTCTCTATCTTGGCAGAAATTTTTATCTGAGCGGTATTCCGGCACTGCTGCGCGGGGGACCAACCATGGACTCGCTGATCGCCATCGGCACCGGAGCGGCCTTTGTCTATTCCACCTGGAATCTGGTGGAGATCGGCCTGGGCATCGATGCTGTCGCCCGGGCCCATGACCTCTATTTTGAATCGGCGGCGATGTTGATTGCCTTGGTTTCTCTCGGCAAATATCTTGAGGCCAGGTCGAAGGCGAGAACCACCGATGCCATCAGACAGCTGATGCAGCTCGCCCCGCCGACGGCGACGCTGATTGACGGGAATGGCCAGCGTCTGGTGGCGGTGGCAGAGATACGGGTAGCCGATCATCTTCTCATCCGGCCCGGAGAGCGGATTCCGGTCGATGGGACAATCATCGACGGAGAATCAGCAGTTGACGAATCGATGCTCACCGGCGAGAGCATGCCGGTAGTAAAACGTACGGGCGATAATATTTTTGGCGGGACGCTGAACAAAAACGGGGCCTTGACCATGGAGGCCATTAAGGTCGGCCGGGATACCATGCTTGCCCGGATCGTCAAATTAGTGCAGGATGCCCAGGGGACAAAGGCGCCGATTGCCAGTCTCGCCGATCGCATCAGCCTCTATTTTGTGCCGGCGGTAATCGTCATTGCCTCCGCTTCCGGCCTGTCCTGGTTCTTTATCGGTGGCGCCGAGTTCAGTTTCGCACTGCGGATTTTTATCGCCGTGCTGGTCATTGCCTGCCCCTGTGCCATGGGGCTTGCCACGCCGACCTCGATCATGGTCGGCACCGGCCGCGGCGCGCAGCTCGGTGTTCTGGTGAAGAGCGGCGAGGTATTGGAACTGGCCCAGAAGGTGAGCTGTGTGGTCTTTGACAAAACCGGTACGCTGACGCTGGGCCGGCCCGAGGTCACCGACAGCCGTCCCTTTGCCGGTTACGATGAAACCATGCTGCTGAGCCTAGCCGCCGGAGCCGAGAGTCGCTCGGAACATCCGCTGGCCGAGGCGGTTATCGCCGCTGCCAAAAAAAGAGCGTGTCCCAGGGCCGAGCCGCAATCCTTTTCGGCCACCCTCGGCCGGGGCATTAGCTCATCTCTTTTGCTTAACGGGAGCAGGTATGACGTTCTCTTCGGTAATGTTGAATTTCTCATGGAACAGCAAATAGAGGGTTTGTCCGAACAGGTAGTCAAAGAGGCCGGGGCCTTGTCCGATATGGGCAAGACCGTGCTCTATCTGGCCGTGGACGGGGCGCTGGCCGGTCTGCTGGCCATTGCCGATCCGCTGAAGGCGGAGGCAAAGAAAACCATCCGCGATCTGCAGGCAATGGGCCTCAAGGTGGTCATGCTCACCGGGGACAATGAGAAGACGGCCCGGGCCGTCGCCCGCCAGGCAGGGATAGACAGGGTTGTCGCCGGAGTCCTGCCTGACAAAAAGGAAGAGGAGATCGTCCGTTTACAGCGGGCCGGGGAGGTGGTGGCCATGATCGGTGATGGTATTAATGACGCGCCGGCGCTGGCCAGGGCCGATGTCGGCATGGCCATGGGCACCGGTATCGATGTTGCCATGGAGTCGGCCGATATCGTGTTGATGAACGGCCATCTGGACGGGGTCGGTCGGGCCATTGGCCTCAGCCGGGCGACCATGCGCAATATCCGTCAGAATCTTTTCTGGGCCTTTGCCTATAATGTCGTCGGGATTCCAGTGGCGGCGGGCGTGCTGGCCATTTTTGGTGGGCCGACTCTCAATCCGATGATTGGCGGCGCCGCCATGGCGCTCAGTTCCGTTTCGGTCGTTACGAATGCCCTGCGCCTCCGGTGGTATCAGCCTGACAAATAATCTTGCCGTTTCGCTTTGTCGTTAAAAGAAGATGGCCGTCTTTTTTTCCTGCAGGGATGCCGCCTCCATATGTGCGCGCCGGGTGAACAAAAAAATCTTGACACCGCTGGAAAAATAGCATACTTGGATAGTATTCATATATTGTATACATTGCCCAGGGCGTTTGACTGACACGAAAGGTGGAGAGCTAACAGTCACGTCGCACCTTGGTTTCGGTGGTTACCACTATCATAGCTGAAATTTCCAATCTGAGCAGATGGGGGGACCGCTGGCTGGAAGACGATAAAGAGAAATATTGGTGAGTAGCCTCCCCCAGGCGGCTGCACTGGAAAGGTATTTCCGCAAGAGCAAAAAAGCTGAGAATAATGGAGAAAAGTATGTTTTCAATGTTACGAATCAACACTGCATCCTGCACGGCCCAAATGGAGACCTTCGACGCAAAGGAATTTCTCCTTGGTGGCAGGACGCTGTCTTCTTATCTGGTCAGCAGCGAGGTGCCGGCGACCTGTGACGCTCTCGGTAAAAAAAATAAACTCTTTTTTTGCTCGGGGGTACTGAGCGGCACGGCCGTATCCAGCTCTGATCGATTGAGTATCGGCGGGAAAAGTCCCCTTACCGGTGGGATAAAAGAGAGCAATGCCGGCGGGATTGTCGGCACGCGCATGTCGCAGCAGGGCCTGCGCTGTATTACGCTCGAAGATGCGCCTCCGGGGGATGCCGGGTGGAAGATTATCGTCATTGGTTCGGAAAAAACCGAATTTGTTGACGGAGGTTTTCTCGCCGGCAAAGGCGTTTATGAAAAATCCGCTTTACTTACCCAACAATTCGGCGTCAAAGCCGGTTGCATCACCATTGGGCCGACCGCCGAGAAACTGCTCTCCGCGACGGGTATTGCCTGTTCCGATCCCCATGGCGTCTGCTCACGGTACGCTGGACGCGGTGGGCTTGGCGCGGTGATGGCATCTAAAAAGATTATCGCGATGGTGATCTTAAACGATGGCAAAATAAAACCCGCCTTCGTCGACGAGGATGCCTTCAAAGCCGGCGCAAAGAAAATTGTCCAGTTGCTTAAGGAAAACCCGGTATCCACCCTATTTACCAAATACGGCACCGCGGCGATGGTCGACATCTGTCAGGCTTTGAAAGTGTTGCCGACACAGAATTTCCGGCACGGCGTGATGGAAGGGGCGGAAAAGATAAATGCCCAGACCATGTACGATACCATCAAGCAACGTGACGGAGAAGGACGGACACAACACGCCTGCATGCATCCATGTGCGATCCAGTGTTCCAATGTGTATCCCGATAAAGACGGGAGACTGCTCTGTTCCCCGGTTGAGTATGAAACCATGGCCCTGATGGGTTCGAATCTCTGCCTCAAGGACCTCGATGCCATCGCAACGCTGAACCGTATTGCCAATGATGCCGGGGTCGACACCCTTGACGTCGGTGCCGCCATCGGCGTGGCCATGGAGGCGGGCATCGCCGAGTTTGGCGATACGACGGCGGCGATCGCCTTGATGGAGGAAGTCAGAGCGCTGACACCGCTTGGTCGCATACTTGCCTCCGGGTGTAAGACTGCCGCCAGGGTGCTCGGGGTCCGGCATGCTCCCCATGTGCTCGGTCAGGCGATTCCCGCCTATGAGCCCAGGGGCAGCAAGGGCATGGCCATGACCTATCTGTCTACCCCGATGGGCGCGGATCACACCTTTGGTTTTACCCTGCGCGACGAAGAAGTACCGACCAGCAAGGAAGGCAAAGTGGCCCTGTCAAAAAAATTCCAGGTAATCGGCTCCCGCATGGATGCGATGGGCATGTGCAACTTTGTCCGCTATTCGGTAAGAAATAATATGCAGCCCCTGCTGGATCTCATTCAATTCCGTTATGGTGTGGATATTACTGAAGTGGAATTTGATGATATGGTGAAAAAAACCCTGCGCATTGAACACCAGTTCAATACCGATGCCGGTATAACCGCACAGGACTATCGGTTTACCGAAACCTTTTATGAAGAAGTCCAGCCTGAAACCGGGGAGGTGATGGATATCACCGATGAAGAATCGGCCCTGGCCAGAAAATGGTAACGGTCAATTTTAAATTGACCGATATCGGCAGGATAGAGATATCTCTTCGCAGGCAGGAAACCCTGGCGACGGTGTTGCAACAGTGCCGCCGCCAGTCTGGTATCGACCTTGGCGCTATTATCGCCGTACGTTGCGGCCAGGTGATTAGCAGAAATGATCTGGTGCAAGATGGGGATGAGATCGACGTCTTCCCGGCTATTTCCGGCGGTTGACGGGAGAGTCGCTGTCGTCTCAGAACTTCTTTTTCGTGCCGTAGGTAAACGTGCCGTAAGTAAACCTGTTGTATTTGTATTCGAGTAATTTCTTGAAAATGTCTATGAAGACATCGTACCACGCGGGCTGATCCGTTCCTTTCTGCGCGTGTGTTACCGGTGTGGCGGTCTTTTCTGCGGTCATGTTCTGTTCTCCTGTTCGTTCCTTTCTTCCCGTTTACCGGGGTGACAATTAATTTGTTCACTGGCGCCGCTCAGTATAATTATTATCCTTATATCCCACAAGCGTTTCTTTTGGCGAATAAACGAGGAGGTTGTGCCGATGACCAGGATGATAGGTATGTCGCTGTTGCTGAGTGTCATGCTGCTTGAGCAGGGTTTATGCCGCCCGCTCTTTGTCGGCCGCAGTGCCGGGATGGATTTTCAGGTTGAAGAGGTTGTCCGTGGCCTTGGTGTTCCCTGGGGAATGGTTTTTCTGAGCCCGACTGAGCTCCTTTTCACCGAGCGGGCAGGCAAGGTCTCCTTGCTCGAGCTACATTCCGGCAGGAAAACGGCGCTGCAGGGCGGCCCGAAGGTCTTCAGCCAGGGCCAGGGGGGAATGCTCGATGTCGCCGTGCCAAAGGGATATGCCGCCGGAGGGTGGATCTATTTCACCTACAGCAAAGAACAGGCGGGGCAGGGAGTGACGACCCTGGCCAGGGCGCATCTCTTCGAAAATCGATTGCAGGACTGGCAGGACCTGCTGGTCACTCAGTCTGCCACAAAAACCACCCGTCATTTCGGCAGCCGTATGGCCTTTGACAACAATGGTCACCTGTTTTTCACCATCGGTGACCGGGGGGAACGCGCCAATGGCCAGGACCTGACAACCCATGCCGGCTCGATCCTCCGGGTCAATCTCGACGGGACGGTACCGGACGATAATCCGTTTGCAAACGGCGGCGGGCTGCCGGAGATCTGGAGCTATGGCCATCGTAATCCGCAGGGCATTGTCTATGATACGCGGCATGACCGGCTGTGGAGTAATGAACATGGCCCGCGCGGAGGCGATGAGATCAATAGTATCACCCCTGGCAAAAACTATGGCTGGCCGGTTGTCTCGCACGGGAAGGAATACTGGGGGCCGGTACCGGTAGGCGAGGGGCAGGCAAAAACCACCATGGTCGATGCGGTGAAAGTGTATATCCCCTCGATTGCCCCGGGCAGTTTGCTGCTCTATTCCGGTAAAGCCTTTCCCCGCTGGCAGGGGAATCTGTTTGCCGGCGCCTTGGCCCTGCGGCATCTCAATAGAGTGGTCATCAGTGAGGACGGTGAGGCGGTGGAGGAAGAGAGGCTGCTGGCTGATCTTGTCGAACGTATACGATGTGTAGTTGAAAGTCCTGACGGTTTGCTGTATTTTTCTACTGATTCCGGAAGAATTCTTCGACTTCGTCCGCAAAACCCATGATAAAATCAACCGACGGGACCCCCATGCAGATCAAAAAAATACGGCTTATCTCTTTTTCTCCGACCAGAACCTCGAAAAAAGTTATTGACGCAATTGCCTCGGCCATGGCCGATATCCCCTGCGAAACGAACGACCTGACCTATCCCGATGCGGTTTCTGAACTGCATGTCGGGGCGGACGAGCTGGCTATTATCGGCGTTCCGGTTTATGGCGGGCGGGTTGCACCCCTTGCTGTTCAAAGACTTGCGGCGCTGCAGGGAAGCAAGGGCCCGGCGGTCATTGTCGTAACCTACGGCAACCGGGATTTCGAAGATGCCCTGATTGAACTGCGGGATATCGCAGTGAAAGCCAATTTTCTCCCCCTGGCCGCCGGAACGTTTATCGGCGAGCACTCATATTCCGGAGCGGAAATGCCCATCGCAGCCGACCGGCCTGACAATGCGGACCTGGCGACTGCCACCACCTTTGGCTCACAAATCCTTGAAAAACTTCTGGCGCTCCAGGATTGGCCAGGCGCAGACAGCCTGAAGGTGCCGGGCAACATACCCTATAAAGCAGCCGCGGGGAAAATGCCATTTACCCCCCTGGTTCTGCAGTCGGTATGCACCGAGTGTGGCGCCTGTCTGCCGGCCTGTCCTACCGGCGCCATTTCACTGGCATCCGGAATACAGATAGACCAGAATCTCTGCATTTTCTGTTGTGCCTGCCTGAAAACCTGCCCGGAAGATGCCTTACAGATTGCCGCCGAGCCGATCAAGCAGAAAGTGCAGTGGCTGCATGAAAATTGTGCGGAACGTAAGGAACCAGGCCTGTATCTGTGACAACCGGTGACAACCGTCTCCCGGATAACTGAAACGGCAGCAGGACAAATACGAGCATCTGTTGCCATGATACTCCTCGTTAAAGAGGTGGCAAGGAGAGACCATTGACAGCAACTATTGAGCCCTTGAAAAAAATAACCCTGTCGCTTCTCGCCGGCAGCAGCGGCAGTGCGTCGGCAACATATAATCTGACCGGCTCCCCGGTCAATTTCCAATTTATCTATGGGGTGGCAAGTGACGGACTTTGCCCCTTCGAAGCAGCCTTGCACGATAAAGCCATAGGCGAGAGCATGACCTTCGCCGTGTCAAGCGGTGAAGGTCATGCATTTTTCGGCCATCTCTGTTTGCCGCTGTATCGGGCACTTGGCATACAGATCATCCCTGAGGCGCTCACTCTGCTCGCCGAGGTAACCGCAGTCAGCGAAGCCGAGAATCAGGAAATCGTCCAGTCTTTGGCAAAAGCCCTGGCCAGCGGCGGCTGCGGCGGTTCCTGCGGCTGCGGCTGCTGATGCCGGGCCGTTCACCGGGACACTTCTTGCAGGGATAGCTGTCGCGGTGAGGTAAAGGACATCTCCTGCCCGGTGATCGGATCGCGGAAGTCGATTTTTTGCGACAGCAGCTGAAGGGGCCGGCTGAAATCGCAGGGTATTTCCGGCAGGAGTGCCGGATAATACCGGTCATTGACAATGGAAAAACCCAGGCCGCTCATATGGATGCGCAGCTGGTGCTTTTTCCCGGTCAGGGGGGAAAGTTGAAAGCGGGCCCGGGCCGCGCCGATTTCAAGCAGCCGGATGCGCGACCGGGCATTGATCGTGCCCGCACAGGTTTTCATCCGGAACCAGGGTTCTCCCGTCTCGAGCCGGTTTTCCACCAGCCATTCGCTCCGGCCTGCATCCGAGGGAAACCGGCCAATTGCTTCATAGGTTTTCCTTACCCGTCCATCCATAAACAGCTGTTGGTATGCCCCCCGGGTTTCTTTGTTCACCGACATGAGCACGAGGCCGGCCGTGCCCTGATCAATGCGATTGATGGGCGAAAGGAACGGGTTGCCGGTGGTTTCCTGCAGTCTGTTGAGCAGCGTTTCACGAACAGAGGTCCCGCCGGGGATGACGGGAAGAAAATGCGGTTTGCAGACCACCATCAGGTGCTCGTTTACAAAAAGAATCCGCTCCTGAAAAGGAATCGCCGGCTCCTGCCGTACCTCCCGAAAATAGAATAACCGCTTGTTCGGCAGATACGCCGTCGTCAGGGTGACCGGCTGTCCTTCCTCGGTGAGCACCTTTCCCGCCGCAATCCGTTCCAGCCATGTCTGCTCGGGGATTTTCGGGAAACGCCCGGCAAGAAAGGCAAGCAGTGTCGGATATGGTTTCCCCGTGTCCGGCAGGGAAACTATCGATGGACTCATGGAAATGCTCAACTGGACCCCCTTGTTTTTTTATCCTCCTGGCCGGCGCAGACCTGGCCGCCATTTTCTGATATCCCGCCAACCTTAGCAACTCCTCGCAGCAAATCCAAGTAAAACTATATTTTCCAGCCCATCGCCTGCTCCCTGCCTGTTCCCTGTAGAGTTCTTCTAACATGTTATACCCTTATTTGATTGATTAAGCCGCTGAAGGTGTTATACTTTACAGCAGGCGAGTTGTAACAGAAAGAGACACCACACACGGTCAATTCTTACAACAGGGGGCCCCCCATGAAAATCAAAAAAATTCTCCTTCCGTATGACGGTTCCGAATACTCCAACAATGCCGCCAGCTATGCGCTGAATCTGGCAAAAATGTTTGGTGCGCATGTCACCGTTGTCCATTGCTACGTGTGGAGTTGGAATATGCCGGAGGTGCCGGAATTAATCATTAATGACATTAAAGAGAATATGAAGAGGGAAGCGGAAGAGGTAGTAAAGAGGGCCGAGCGAATTTTCGCGCAGCAAGGGGTAGACTATGAACTTGATACCCGTATCGGAGACCCTGGTTACGTGTTGACCAATCTTGCAAAATCCAAGGAATATGACTTGATAATCATGGGCTCACAAGGCCACTCAGAGATAGGCGGCCTGTTCCTCGGCAGCGTCACGCATAAGGTGCTGAATAAGATTTACTGCCCGGTTCTTGTCGTTCCTTGACAGCTCTTTCGGAGCAGTCGGTCAGCCGAACCGACAATGACGGGTGGGTGGAAGATTGAGCAACTGGCATCCATCCGTCTGTGGCGTAAAATAACCTTGACAATAACGCTTGGTCGTTTTACCATACGTCAAACCTTGGGAGACGAAATGACAGGAAAACAGAAAGCTATTATAGAAGCGAAGGCAAACGTATTAAAAGCATTGGGTCATCCCACCCGTTTGTGGATGGCGGAGCAGCTTGAGAATGGCGAAAAATGTGTCTGCGAACTGGCGGAGTTTATCGATGCGGATTTCTCCACCATCTCCAAGCATCTTTCCGTCCTCAAACAAGCTGGTGTGGTGATGGATGAAAAGCGCGGGAAGCAGGTATACTACAAACTGAAAGTGCCGTGTATCTTGAAATATATGAGCTGTGTTGAGGCTGTTATAAGAGCCCAGGCGGAAGAACGCGCCGTTATCCTCTAATTTTTTTTGCTTAAATGCTTGGTTAAATGACCAAATAACAAACAATGGAACTCTCATCATGAACTGGAAAACAGAATCGAAGTATCTCTTCTGGATCGTCGCGATTTTTATCGGTTGTTTTTATCTGCCGGTCGGCACCGGGCGTTTTGACCAGGCGGTCCTCGAAGGCTTCCATCTGGTTAAATCGTATGCCCGGGAGCATGTGCTTCTCTGCCTGGTACCGGCGTTTTTTATTGCCGGCGCCATTGGGGTCTTCGTCAGTCAGGCCTCCGTTACGAAATACCTCGGTGCCGGGGCCAATAAAATCCTCGCCTATGGCGTGGCATCCGTCTCCGGTACTATCCTCGCAGTCTGCTCCTGCACGATTCTGCCTCTTTTTGCCGGGATCTATAAAATGGGGGCGGGGCTTGGTCCGGCCACGGCCTTTCTCTATTCCGGTCCGGCCATCAATGCCCTGGCCATAATACTCACCGCCCGTATACTTGGACCGCAGCTGGGCATTGCCCGCGCGGTTGGCGCAGTTATTTTCAGTGTCGTCATCGGCATGCTCATGGCCTTTATTTTCCGTAAAGAAGAAAGGACCAAACTTGCGATACAAATGGCTATGCCGGAAGAAGAAGTGGCCCGCCCCCTCTGGCAGACCAGCCTCTATTTTTTCGCCATGATCGGTATTCTCGTCTTCGCCAACTGGGGAAAACCCGAAGAGGTAACCGGTGTATGGGCGGCACTGTATCATGCTAAATGGCCTGTTACCGCGGCCTTTTCAGCGTTTTTTGGTTTAATGCTCATCTTCTGGTTTGATGTGCGTGCCTGGAAGGTTGGCTGTGTCGCCCTGCCGGTGGCTGTTCTGGCCATTTTTTACCCAGACCAGCATCTTCTCACCTTTACGATCGGTTTTATCGGTTTATCGATTATCACCAGTACCGACCGGGGCGAAAACAAGGAATGGTTCTCATCATCCTGGACTTTTGCAAAACAGATCCTGCCGTTGTTGTTGTTCGGGGTCTTGATTGCCGGGGTGCTTCTCGGCCGCGTGGGACATGAAGGACTGGTTCCTTCCGCGTGGGTGGCCCAGATGGTTGGCGGCAACACCCTGTTTGCTAATTTTTTTGCCTCCTTTGCCGGTGCTTTCATGTATTTCGCGACCTTGACGGAGGTACCGATACTGCAAGGCCTCATCGGCAACGGTATGGGCAACGGTCCTGCACTGGCCCTGCTGCTCGCCGGCCCCGCCCTGAGCCTGCCGAATATGCTGGTCATTAACTCGGTGCTGGGCTGGAAGAAAACCGTGACCTTTGTCGGGTTGGTCATCGTCATGGCGACGATAACCGGAAAATTGTTTGGCCTGTATGCGGGATAATTTAATTTTTGGAGAAAACTATGAAGATTCATGTGCTTGGACCCGGATGTGCGAAATGCAATCAACTTGCCGAGACGGTCGCCAAAGCGGCCGATGCGCTCGGCATCACCTGCGACATCGAGAAGGTGGCCGATTTTGACAAAATAATGTCCTTTGGTGTCATGATGACCCCGGGCCTGGTGATCGGTGGGGAAGTGAAAAGTGTCGGCAGAGTGCCTTCTTTCGATGAGGTCAAGAAGATGCTGCAGAAATCCGTTGAGACAGAGTAGGAGCAATTTTTCAACTATATGCAGGAGTTGACGTGAGAAGTTATCTTTTAACAAGAAAAATTGTGCTGTTGATTGTCTTTGTATGCAGCGTGTATCCGATGTTCGGCACTTCCGCCGATGCCAAGGAGCACGGGGTGCAAATACCCGTTCCGGGGATGGTGACCATGGTCGATCTGGGCGCGAAAAAATGCGTTCCCTGCAAAATGATGGCGCCAATTCTGCAGGAGCTGGAAAAAGAATACAGCGACAGGGCGGCAATCGTCTTTATCGATGTCTGGGTGAATCCGGATGCCGGCAGGAAATTTGCTATTCGGACCATACCGACACAGATATTTTTCGATGCCGAGGGAAAAGAGGTCGGCAGGCATGAAGGATTTCTGGATAAAGCGAGCATTGTTGCAGAATTACAGAAGCTTGGTGTCGAGTAATCCATGGAGCATGTCTTTTTACCAATCCATGCCTGGCTGGGCCGGGGGCTCCTGATGGGTGCCCCTGGCTGTTCCTATGGGGAATGGTAAGTGTCCTTTTCAGGCCATGCCATCTCGCCTCGATACCTCTGCCCGTCAGTTATGAGGCAGGTCAAAACCATCTCGTCGCAGGACGCAGAGCGGTTCTGGTCAGGAAATTCCTGCGCAACAGCGCCTGGAACCGAGGCGGTCAAGTGATTCGAAAACTTGCCGGACTCGGTATCGGCGCCCCCGGTCTGTACTTTGCCGGGCTGCCGATAATGGACTGCATCGGCAGCTGATGTCGCTCGTCCGGTACTTGATCCCTCCCGATATTATTCCTTCACACGGACATGGCAGACCCCGGCCAGCGTCTTCTTTTCAAATGGAAAGTATTTGGTTTTACAGCGCAGCGCCACGCCCACCAGGCCGATCAAAACCGGAACTTCGACCAACGGGCCGATAACCGCGGCAAAGGCCACCCCGGAGTTAATGCCGAAGACGGCAATCGCCACGGCAATGGCCAGCTCAAAGTTATTTGAAGCAGCGGTGAAACTGAGGGTCGTCGTCTGTTCGTAGGTAGCGCCAATTTTCATGGACAGGAAGAATGAAACCAGAAACATGACCAGAAAATATATCGTCAACGGTATGGCGATGCGTATAACATCGAAGGGGAGCGAAACGATGTATTCGCCCTTCAGGGAAAACATGACAAAAATGGTAAAGAGCAGGAAAAGCAGGGTGAACGGGCTGATTTTTGGGATAAAGACCGTTTCGTACCAGTGTTTTCCTTTCATCTTCATACCGATCAGCCGGGTTATTATCCCTGCCAGAAAAGGGATGCCCAGGTAGATAAAAACAGATTTGGCAATGTCAGCGATGGAAATATCGACAACAGCACCTTCAAGACCAAACCATTTCGGCACGATGGTAATAAAAATCCACGCATAAAAAGAAAAGAAAAACACCTGAAAAATCGAATTGAAGGCCACCAGACCGGCACAATATTCCGAGTCGCCGTCGGCCAGTTCATTCCAGACGATGACCATGGCGATACAGCGGGCCAGGCCGATAAGAATGAGGCCGACCATGTATTCATGGTGGCCGGAGAGAAAGGTGACGGCCAGTAAAAACATCAAAACCGGGCCAATGATCCAGTTCTGCACCAGTGATAAAGCAAGAACCCTGAAGTTTTTGAACACCTGTCCCAGTTCTTCATATTTTACCTTGGCAAGAGGCGGGTACATCATCATTATCAATCCAATGGCGATAGGGATGTTGGTCGTGCCCACTTGAAATGAATGAATAATATCCTGCACCGGCGGATAGAAAAAGCCGGTCATGACGCCGAGGAACATGGCCAGGAAGATCCACAGAGTCAGAAAACGATCAAGAAAGGAGAGTTTTTTGGTTGCTGGTTTTATTTGCATGACCGGTCGTCCTTTTTTTGCAGCAGGCAGAGCAGTTTCCGGTGATCGGCCTGCACTTCTTTCAGGCCGGAGAGGTAGAGCACAATGCTTCTATGGATTGAGCCGTCAAGGAGCCGCTCAGCGAGCTGGTAATACATCCATTTTCCCCGCCTTGTTCCCGCCACCCATCTGGCATTCTTTAGATAGGCCAGGTGCCTGGATGCGGTCGATTGCGGCAGGTTGAGGACTTCCATGATATCGCAGACACACAACTCGCCCTGGATGAGCAGCCCTAACATGCGTATCCGGGTTTCGTCGCCAAGTGCTTTGAACATCTGCGTGTTATCATGCAGATTGATGCCAGGGTCTCGTTCGGGGTCCGCCATTTCGCTCTCCAGGGGGCTCGGAATTGTCACGAAAAGTATCGTGCTTTTATTATTAATCCGCATATGCAGATATGTCAATGAGAACAAGCCGGAATACCTTGGTGTTTAGCTGGAATTTTGTGCTTGGCGGGTGTCGATGCCGGATAAAATCCGGAATAACAGCGGCTTAATCGACAATGATGTTGGTGGCTTCATCCGGAATGGCGGCGATGCTCTCCCCCCAGACCTGCCGGCTGCGCGCGATCTTCTTTTTGACCGTGGTCCAGGGTTTTCTCGTGAGAAATGATTCCGGGTACCGGGCCACCATCTGTTCGAACATGGGCAAGGGCACCGTCAGGGTGATTTCGTCGCCTTTGAAGAACTTCCGGGCGGAGATGTCCCATCCCCCCAGCACCGCAAGGTTTTCTCCCCGGGCCTGAAAATACATGGGCCAGGCCACCAGGCTTCCGCACGCCGCACTCCAGGGCGAAGCCACGCAAAGCGGGTTCCCGGTGACGAAAGTGGCCAGCTGATGCATACCGGCGATGGCTTCGGGGCGATCGAACACCACGACGAAAAGGGGTTGCTCCCCGTCCGTGAACTGATTCAGGGGTTTGAACACGCAGAATTTTCCCGGGGCGGGTTCCGGGTCCAGGTTCTCGAAGATGTGACGCAGGCGGTGCGGAGAATCGCAGTAGTGTTCCCCCTCCATGTGGTCGGGGATTCCCGTGGACACGTAATGGATGATCGCTTCCAGCTGGGGCTTGTTGAAGCCCATCCAGAAGGCGCAACCCAGACATCCGAAACGTTCGGCGGAAAAATACGCGGCGGTCTTTTTCTTTCTGGCCCGCCAGATGTGGCCGATGGCGCAGGAAAAGTTGCCGAACACGGTGGGCCAGTCCACCCGGTTGTCGATCTCGTTTTGCCGGGTGGGAAGGGCCAGGGGGGTGGGCGAAAAGGTCGACTTCGGCTCGATGTCTGAGAAATACATGCCCATGGGCATTTCGGCAAGCCCGGCCACGGTGAGAAAATCGTCCAGTGAATGTTGCCAGGATGTGACCATGATAACCTCCTAAAATGATTTCCTTTCATTAGCTTATCAATATAGCGGGCGGGACTATGGCCGGCGCAGGTGACGAAGCCTTGACTTTCAATCGACCGCTTTGTAATAGTTGAGAGAGATTTTTCCAACGTTCCTTGGGTGCCGGCCTATTGCATAATCCCCGGTAAACGGGAACCAATCTGTCCCAAGGTACCAATAACGAAAAATTATTTCACAGAAAAAATTTCACGACAGGTGGTAAGGAGGCGCCAAAATATTTTCGGCAGCCGGAGCCATGTGAAAAACCATGCAAGGAGTGTCAGCACAATGATTGATAAACCCACCGTAAACCTACCACGAATCCTCGTTTTTTTCCTGCTGTCTGGTTTGTTGCTTGCCTGCAGCGCTCTTGTCTTCAGAGCGGAAGCGGTTTATGCCGCTACCCGTTACGTAACGCCGAGCGCCGAGGTCGTTGTCAGGACCGGTCAGGGGAATGAATATAAGATTATCGGTATGGTGAAAGATGGCGCCGCTGTTGACCTTCTCCAGGAAAGCGATGCATATGCCATGGTCCGTCTTCCTGACGGGCGAGAAGGGTGGATGTTGAAAAGGTTCCTGAGTGCCGATGCCCCCCCTTCTGCCGTTGTTGCATCTCTTCGAGCCGAAAATGAAAAGATGAAACAAAGAGAAATGGCACAGACGCAGCAGGTTGATGAGATCTCGGCAACGCTGAAAAAGGCCGAGTCCGAACTCGCCTCGATCCTTACGGAACGAGATCAGATCAGGACCGAATTTCAGAATCTACAGGAGGATACCGCCGATGTGATTCTGATCAAAGAGGACATGCTGAAAGCAACAGGGGAAAATGAATTGCTTCTCGAGGAAATGGCTGCAGTGAAAGAAGAAAACAATAAACTGAATAAAGATAAATCGATCAATTGGTTCCTGGCCGGCGGCGGAGTGTTGCTGGTCGGCATGTTTATCGGGAGACTGTCCAGCGCATCACGTAAGAGAAAATCGTCTCTTCTGTAAAGGGAGAAAAATCGTTTTCGACACACTGCGGTTCCGGCGTTGCTGGTACCATTACTCCGGGGTGTTGTTTTTTGCGGTCCCCGGATCATGTCGACGGCATTGTACGCCTGCTGCTTCGATTGCCTGACGACTCATGATCCCGCCTGCAGTGTCCGGGGCATCGGCACCAAGAATTATGCCGACGATGTGTTGTCTGTCATATCCTTCCAGGGGTGACCCCGGTAAAAGTCGTTCGTCCGTCTGTGAAATATGAATGATTCCGGCCCTCATGAGTGCATCAAGGCTATCTGTAATAATCGGCGGTGGGTAGTGGGGGAGGTCGGCGGCCAGATTCCCTCCGGTGACCGGTTTATGAGCTGCAAACCCAGTGTATAAATGATCCATGATGTCGAAGGCCGCGCCGAGTTTAACAGAGGGAGAACCTGTGCAGGGCAGGAGGGGGTAGGTTGTTACATTCTGAAAGGCAAAGGCCACCTGGGCGCCGGTCAAAATGAACAAACAGCCGAGAAAGATCCAGACAAGAAACAGCGGCAGCGAGGCGAAAGAGCCGTAAATCGCATTGTAATTTGCAACGCCGACCTGGAGGCTGATATATATATTCTGCACCGTGAACCAGAGCAGCGCAGCGAGTGAGGCACCGATCAATGCCGGGATATTTTTGACTTTGGTGTTGGGGAAAAAGATATACATCGCAAAAAAAGTCAGCGTGATAAAAAAAATCGGTATCGGTTTGAGCAGAAGCGGCTGCAGCCAGTCAAAGGGGATGATGAGGTCCATTTTTGCGGCCAGCACCGGACTCTTCAGAAAGGCACTGGCGGCAAAAGTGATGTTGATGGAAACGGGCAGAAGGATCATCAGCGTCAGATAATCGGCGATCTTCCTCTGGAGCGATCGTGCGGCGGAGACTTTCCAGATGGCGTTCATTGCCGATTCGATATGACCGAGCACCAGCAGCACACTGATGAGAATTCCGACCATGCTGATGGTTCCGAGGGTGGTGAAATCTGTTCTGTCGACATAATTGAAAAGCGTGTCGACGGCCGTCCGAAGATGGCTGGTGAGGTCGGTGGCTTTTGCCGATGGCTGCAGCACCGCGGCCGGGCCAAGCTGGTCACCATGATCGCTCATTGCAATATTTTTGTCCCTCTCCAGGGAGGCGATGTAGGTATATGCCGCTTTACGCAGCTGGTCGCCGCCCCCTAGCCCCTTGACGACGGCAGTACTCATGGCCAGCATCGGGACGAGGGAGAGCAGGATGGCGTAGGTCAGGGCCCCCGAGCGTAAGGAGAGCTCGCTTTTTTGAAACTCGGTGAGGGTGATGAGCAGAATTCTCAGCAGGTAATGCGCGGCCGAGGTGAAAAGAGAACCGTCGTCAATTGGCCGATCTGCCCATGCTCGCAGTGATGAGCAGTCGAAAAAGTTGCAAGGTTTTGTCGCAGCCATGACCGGTGCCGTCGATTAAATTTGGATATTGAGCCATTTTTCCAAGACCTGAAAGACAATCTCCCGCTTGATCGGTTTGGTTATATAATCGTTCATCCCCGCTGCCAGGCAGAGTTCCCGGTCGCCCTTCATGGCATTGGCGGTCATGGCGACAATGGGAATATCCTTGAAACCATTATTTCGTATGCACCGGGTTGCCTCATAACCATCCATTTCCGGCATCTGGATATCCATCAGGATGGCCTCAAAATCATCCGGCTTGTGCATAAAGATTTCCAGCGCCTGCCTGCCGTTTGCTGCTACCGTCACTTTGTAGCCGGCCTTGGTGAGGATGATGCTGGCCAGTTTCTGGTTAACCGGGTTGTCTTCGGCAAGGAGAATGCGTGTCGACTGTTTCAGCTCTTCGCGAATCGAATACTGGGTAACGAGTTTTTTCTCTTCCGGTGGTTGCTTGTCGTCGTTTTCGCTGCCAAGGATTCTTCCTATTGTCCGCAGCAGGATCTGGCGCCGGGCTGGTTTGGTTAAAAAGGCATTGAAACCGGCATCCTTGCATTTTTGCGCAACTCTTTCGGCGGATGACGTATAGGCAAGGAGTGGAACGTCGGGGGCGGCAAGTTTTGCAGCGCGGATAGCGGCGGCAACGTCGTAGCCTGACACACGCGGCATTTGCAGGTCAAGGATCACCACCTGAAATGGCTTCTGTTCTTTTTCGGCGGCAAGGAGATGGGCGATGGTGGTGGTTTCGTCAAGAAGGGTTGTCACTTCCATGCCTGCTCTGCCGAGAACAGCCTTGAGAATCTCATTGTTTGTTTTGTTATCGTCGACAACCAGCACTTTCACGTTTTTGAGTTCCTGGGCGTCGATGACCGGGCGTTGGTCCAGTGGCGTTGCCGCTTTGCGCATTACCGCCAAAAAATGGAAGGTGGTGCCTACACCTTCCTTGGACTCGGCCCAGACCCGCCCGTCCATCAGCGCGGCGATTTTCCGGCAGATGGACAGACCAAGACCTGTGCCGCCATATTTTCGAGTGGTCGTTCCATCGGCCTGCTTGAAGGCCTCAAAGATTGTTTCACATTTATCCTCGGCGATGCCGATGCCGGTATCTCTGATCTTGCTCAACAGAGTGATGGTTTCCGCAGCCTCTTCCTGTACCTCGATACTCAGCTCCAGCTCGCCCTGCTCCGTGAATTTGGCCGCGTTGCCGAGCAGGTTGATAAGGACCTGGCGAAATCTTCCCGGGTCGCCTTTGATATTGGCCGGCAGATTGTCGTCGATGCGACAGAGGACTTCTATGGGTTTACCGGATACGCGCGGCCGGATAAGTTCGCAGACATCATGGGCGGTAATTTCCGGATCGAAGTCAATGCGCTCAAGGGTCATCTGCCCGGCTTCCACCTTGGAAAAATCCAAAATATCGTTGATCAGTCCAAGCAGTGCCTCACCGCTGCGTTTGATGGTCAAGGCGCTGTCGTGTTGTTCCTCATCGAGATCGGTGGTGAGCAGTATGTCGGTAAAGCCGATGACGCCGTTCATCGGCGTACGGATCTCATGGCTCATGGAGGCAAGGAACTCACTTTTGGCGAGGTTTGCCGTTTCGGCCGCCAGTTTAGCCTTGCGAAGCTCCCCGGTCTGTTTGGTGATTTCCGATTGCAGGGTCTTGGAATAATTTTCCTGATGTTCCTGAATAGTTCGGTAACTGTGCTGCGTTTCCTCGAGCATCTGTTGATGTTTGGCATCGAGAACCTGGAATTTACGGTTGAACTGGTTTTTCTGGATGGTTAATTTTTTGTTAAGCTGTTCGACTTCTTTTCGGTCGAAATAGCCGCGCACCGCAAGTTTGGTCAGGCATGAAATATCTTCCGGCCGCGAGTCTTCGGCAAGAACGTATGCAGCAAGTGTTGCCTGCCATTGCGGGAGATAAAGTGCAAAGTACCTTTTGTTGGCGGGATGCACCGCCACCCCGCTTTCTTCTGGCCGCTGCCCCACGGTGAGAAGCAGTGCGTTGAGAAAGGTTTGCGGAAAATCAGTGGCATCGGCCTCCGGAAAGCGTCGACCATCTTTGTCGACGGCAACGGCTGAAACAGCCGGAATTTCCTGCCGGAGATAGACAAGCAATTCTGCTATCAGCTTATCCGAGGAGACCGCTTGATTGAACAAATTGGTCATGCCGGCTATGCCTCGCTGTTCTTCTTAGCCATAGATAGTCTGGGCCTTGTCCATTTCATCAGGAATATCCTCAATGAGAACGGTATATTCGTCTATGTTGTCCTGCAGGTGTTCCATGAGCTGTGGTGATATCTCCATGTGCATATCCGGCAGGGTCGAAAGCTGCAGCTGGCCGGTCATATATTCAGCAAGTTGAATTATTCCGGTCAGGCTTGAGGGTATGATCCCGTTTGAGATTAAATGGTGGTCGCGGATGGCCTCCTGAATGGACTTCGGCATATTCCAATCCAAGGTCATCAGGGCGCTGATTTCGCAGTGATCCGTGGCAAATGCCTCCTGCTCCATTTGCAGAAGTGCGGTGGTTGAGGTGCATGAGGAGCATATCCGGTGAAAATCCTCCTTTTGGACCTGCTCTTCCACCAATAAACCGAAATCATGGAGAATACCGCATAAAAAAGCATCGTCTCCATTAATCCCAAAAATTCTTTCGGCGATCATCTTGCTGCAGATCGAAACCGCAGCGCAGTGAATCCATAATTTTTTTTTGGAAAAAACGCCTTGAATCTCCGGGCCGACAAAAATATTTTTCAGGGCATCGGTTACCACTAGATTGTGCAGGTTTTTCATACCCAGATAGGCTACCGCACGACCAATTGAATCAACCGTCTGGACCAGGCCATAATAAGGGCTGTTGATAAGCCGCAGCAGACGGCTTACCAGGACGGGGTCCATCTTGATCACTTCTTCAAAGTCCTTCATTGTTGATTCCGGATCGTTAATCAGGCGGGTAACAACGGTAACGACGTGCGGGAGGGGATGTATGTCGGCAAATTTTTCAATAAATATTTTGGCGGTGGACACGCATAACCTCCCGGCGGTTGGTGATGAAGTACTGATACTTAGTTGGAAAAAATCTCTTTTTTGGTAACGGCTTCGGATTTAATCCGATCAAGCAGTTCTGCGAGAACCGGCTTGATATTTTCCCGGATGTCGCCGGCGACAATAATATAGAGGAGATCGTCACCGGGCTGGAAGGTTCCGGAGTAGGCCTCGACAATGATCTCAAAAATACCATCGCGCTGAAGATATTCCTGCCGGAGCGATTCAATTTTCCTGTGGTCGGGGGTGACCTCAAGGGCGGTGACGGCTGTATGATCCTTTCTTGACCAATTGCGCACGACGCCATTGTGGATGAGGATCATGCCGACATTTTCGGTAAAATCCGGTCTTTTTTTCAGTTCCTGTATCGTCTTGGTGATATCCATTGCATTCCTTCTTGGTTAAGCTGGTATTTTTATGGTCGATTAGTGCAACAGCGGGAAAAATTCTGCTGCGGCCGGCAAAGAATCACAACGTTGTCCTATAAAGCATCGGACCCTTTTCCGGCGGGATATTGTTTTTTGCGCGCGGCAAGAAGAGGTGTTGCCGGGTTGTCAGCGGTATTGGATATTTCGGCCTTGCTGCGGGCAGCGATTTTGGTGATATTCTGCGGCGTTTGTCGCACCGCGCCGAATTGCTTGGGAATTCTTAGTCGCTGTTTGAGATAAACAGTGGCATGTTCGTTCAAATTGTTCGCTTTCTGCAGATTTTTCAGAGAAATGCCGTGCAATCTGGCAATACTTCCGGCTGTTTCACCCTTTTTCACCTGGTGAAAGAGGCTGGGCTTCTGCGCCTTTTTATAAAAGGTGGAAGGGAGGGAGGCGAGCAGCTGGCTCGTTTTTTTCTCTGCAGGAAGCCGGAGGGTGTAGCCTTTTGGGATATGTTTTTCACCGAGGATGACTGATGCGAGCAGAGCCGGGTTAAGCGATTTGATAGTCTCTGTTGAAATACCGAAGTGCCTGCGGATCTCGGTTATATCGACGTAGCCTGGCAGGTTGAGATACCGGCTGGACTGGGCGGGCCTGATTTTTCCCTTCTGTTTTTCTTCCAGCTGCCTGGCAATTTTCAGGGCCGCCAGAAACTCGGAATAGAAATTCTTCGAAGCAAATTTAAAATGCCCTTTGTTGTAATGACGGAATATCCTCTCATAGGTACCCTGTTCGTTTACGGCCCTTACCATACCTGCCAAGCCGTAGTTATACGAGGTCAGGGCCAGGGGCCAGTTGTCGAGGGTATTGTAACTTTTTCTCAGATATCTGGCGGCGGCATGGGTGGCAGTGATCGGGTCCAGGCGTTCATCGAGAGCATAATCTATAGTCATATATTGCTCTCCTGTCGTTCTGGTAAACTGCCAGATACCCGCCGCGCCCAATCGAGAATACGCTTGAAAATTGAAAGAGGATTCAACGTGGGGAAGGTAGGCCAGCTCTTCCGGCAGGTGATACGCTTGAAAGATCTTTTTTATTTCCTGCATGTATCTTCCGGAGTCGATGACTCCGGCGAGAAAGCGTTCCTTCTGTCCTCTTTGGCTGCGGACATTTTCTGCAGCCTGGGCCAATATCCTGTGCCTGTTTTTTCCGGGAAAAAGTGCGGCTATTTTTTTTTCGGCGGCCGTCGCCGGCTGGTGGTCGGCAATTTTTATGAGGATGTCACGGTACTTTTTTATGGCGTGTTGCTGATAAAGTGAATTTAACCGCGATGCTCCCGGCATGTCGTCACCAAGAAGCGGTATGACATCGTAAATCTTTGATAAATCTTCCGAGTCATGTATAACTGCCTCGGTGAGGGAATAGTGCGAATATATCTTCTCCCAGAAGACGACATTGTTAACAATAGCCTTGTAGCGAGGAAAATTTTGGCTGCCCGGAGATGTTCCCTGACAATTTTCAGCCGTCTGGAGCAGGAGGAAAAAAGTACAGAGGACAATTTGTGTCAGATGTTTTGCAAAGAATTTGATAGGCATAAAGGCTGTTGTGTCACTATTGTGTTGTTTGGCAGAGTGATTCATAAAAAAACATGACCAATCATATCACAAGAGAGGGAGCAGCGGAATATGTATCTTCAGTCGTTGACCAAAAAATGGAGGGTGGCATGTATACACCGATAGTCGCGACGCTGGGCTATATTTTGTCCCCCGATCGTAAACAAACCCTGCTCGTGCATCGAAACAGGCGCCCTGATGACCAGCATCTCGGTAAATATAACGGCCTGGGTGGCAAAATGGTTCCGGAGGAGGATATCTTTCAATGCCTCGTCCGGGAGATATACGAAGAAGCGAACATTCTCTGCGACAAGGTTGTATTGCGCGGGACGATAAATTGGACCGGTTTCGGTCCCCAGGGAGAAAACTGGTTTGGTTTTATCTACCGGATAGATACTTTCACCGGAACTCCAGCTGCTTGCAACGAAGAAGGGGATTTGGTCTGGGTTGATGTGGCGGATATCATGCAGTTGCCGATGTGGGAAGGCGACAGATTTTTTTTACCGATGGTGTTTGATGATGATCCCAGGGTTTTCCATGGCTTCATGCCCTATGACAATGCCCGGCCGATCGACTGGCATTATTCCAGAATCTGATAGAGGTTGCAGGGATCAGAACGCATGGTATATTCCCGGTGATACATTGACATAAAAATTATAAACGGGACGGGGATGACACTTCTTGGCCTGTTGATTAGTCAGGAATAAGAAAGAATAAATAATATTATCAATATAATAAAGAATCGAGGGGGAAAGAATATGGAGCAGGGAAGTGAATTGCAGCGACTCGAAAAATTTGTTGAAAAATTATTGACGCGCTTTTCCGCGTTAAAGGCCGAAAAAGCACAACTCGAGCAGGAAGTTTTTGAGCGAGATCTGTTGATCGAGGAATTGAGAGACAATATCTCTTCTAAAGTGACCGAGCGAAACGAGATTAGCGAGCGGGTGAACAAAATTGTTGATCAGATAGAAGAGTGGGAGCTTAATCTGGAAAAGAGCGAGACAGCGGCGGACAGCTCTTCGGAGACAGAGAATATTGATGAGAATGAGCTTCGTGCAGAGATCGAAGAGATTGAAGAAAGAAATGGCGAAGAAGAGAGACGCGTACAGCACAACCTTTTTTCCATGTCGGATGCAAAGGAATAGTGTTTCATAGCGACGACACGTGGGTGGAAAGTACGTTTATCGTGGGACGGTAGACATACCACATACCGCTTTAAAAATGTATGTGTCACAGCAGAATTCAAAGTGGATCCGGATAGTACTATGTCTGAGACGGAAAGGTTGGTGAGGTTCGAACTGCTGGGGCAGGAGTATAAGTTTTATACCGCCTCCTCGGAGGAGGAATTCAGGTCGATTCTTTCCCTGGTTCGCCAGCTGGTCGAAACCGGATCGCCACAGACCGCAGGAACGCTGCCGGTCGGCAAGGTGGCAATTTTGGCCTGTTTGAACATTGCCTCCCGATATGTCAAACTTGCCCAGGAATTTGAGGTATATAAAAGGGATTCGGAGGAAAGGATCGTTCGCCTCAATGAAGAAATAAGAGCGAGGTTGCTCGCGGAATGAGGGCGGCCAGTATAATTTGTTTTCGTTTGTGGGAAAGTCTGTTATAATTCTTTCAAGGATGAGTATCCTTGAAAACTGTATTGATAATAACTAGATAATTTAGTTGACTGAATAGACAAAAGAATAAATTTTTTCCCTGCACTGTTGGTGATCTTCAGTGTGTGTTGAGCCAACTCCCAAAAAAAGGGTGACTCCACTGATATTAAAAAGAAAATCGTTCGCCGAATTTCTTGGAGATATTATGAGGCTACCCACCTATTTAATAGGTTTAACTTTCCTGGCGACACGGCAGTGTGGGGAAGATGTCCATTCGAGGTGAATGGAAGTTATTTGCTGCGTATTTTTTTCTATCCGGCTTGATCTTTTCCAAAGGAAATATTCTGGGAGAAAATGACGCTGGTTAAACATATAATAGCAGATTGACCTCAGCAGAAAGGTGCTGTTGGGACAAAATACACATTAAGGGAAAGCAGAACTGCTTTTTATAGATATTTCTCTGAATAAACCGATTTGATCAGCTTATTTAGATTGACTTATTCTTACATAAGACTGTGGGATAACCTCTTCAAAGAGAGGCAGTATACAAAAAATAATTCTGTTTACTGGTATTGTAATTATCTGAAGGTAAAACGGATTGTTCAGTTTCACCCGGGTGCGTATTGACGTGTGGTTTGGTGTGACGCGTTGTTGCCGGGGTAAGAATAGCGGTCGAAAGACCAGAGAACTATCTGCATAATTGAGGGGAGGTCGTCAGCTGGTAACGTTTTTTGGAAGTTGCCGATCTCGGGTAAGTAATAACAGAAGGAGTGGTTGTTATATATACTGCCAGTTCCAGTCCGGTCGAAATGAGGCAGGCTTGAGCTCTCTCAAAGTTCCCCCCCCATTTATTTTGTTTTCCTTTGCTTTTTCTTCTGTCCTGTCAATCCTCACCAGATAGGATTGTCCAATGGATTTACTAACCCATCCATATTTACTCGTCATTGTCAGCCTGCTCATCGGTACGGCCATAGGTATTTACCTCCGGAAGCTGGTTGTTGAGGGGCATGAAAAAAACATAAAAATTCAAAGTAATCAGATTGTCGAAAAGGCCATAGTTGAGGCTGAACAAATCAAAAAAGAGGCCCTTCTGCAAAGCAAGGAGGCTGCTTATCAAATAAAACAGGCTCTGGAGGCGGAACTCAAGGCGGAAAGGGAAGAGTTGAAGGAAGAGCAGCGGCAGTTGAAGCGAAAAAGAGACAGTCTCAAGCGTGAGTGGGACGGTTTTGACCGGAAACAGACGGAACTGTACAACAGCGAGCGATTGGTCAAGCAGCAGGAAATAGAGTGGCAGGAGAAGCACAAGGAAATAGATACACTGGTCAGCGAAAAACGCTACGAACTGGCTCAATTAGCCGGGATAAGTCAAGAAGAGGCGAAGAAGCTGCTCATGGATTCGCTGGAAAGTGAAGCGCGCATGGAAGCTGCGAAAAAGCTGGTCAGGATAGAAAACGAGATGAAGATGGAGGCGGACCGGAAGGGGAAAAACATTCTGGCCCTGGCTATTTCACGTTATGCCGGCGATTATGTGGCGGACAGAACCGTGTCGATGGTGCCGTTGCCAAGCGATGAAATGAAAGGGCGGATCATTGGCCGGGAAGGGCGTAATATCCGGGCCATTGAGGCTGCTACCGGTATTGATATCATCATCGATGATACCCCCGAAGCGGTTATTTTGTCCGGTTTCAATCCGGTGCGTCGAGAAGTGGCCCGGCTGGCACTGCTGCAGCTCATCAGTGACGGCCGGATTCATCCGGGTCGTATCGAGGAAGTAGTAGAAAAAGTAACCAAGGATCTCGAAATTACCATGCGCGAAGCGGGTGAGCAGGCAACCTTTGACGTCGGAGCGCACGGGGTGCATGTCGAGTTGATCAATCTGCTCGGCCGGTTAAAATACCGCACCAGCTATGGGCAAAACGTTCTCCAGCACTCTCTTGAAGTATCTTTTCTCTGTGGCATAATGGCCTCCGAACTTGGTGTCGATGTGAAAATGGCCAAACGTGCAGGGCTTCTGCACGATATAGGCAAGGCGGTTGATCATGAAGTCGAGGGATCGCATGCTATCATCGGCCGTGATCTCGCGAAAAAATACGGCGAACCCGAACAGGTGGTCTATGCCATCGGGGCTCACCACGAGGAATTGCCGCCTTTGAGCGTCATTGACATTCTGGTGCAGTCGGCAGATGCCCTGTCCGGCGCCCGTCCCGGCGCCAGGAAGGAAATGCTGCAGAGTTACGTCAAGCGCCTAGAGGACCTCGAGGCTATTGCCAACGGATTTAATGGGGTCGAGAAATCCTATGCGATTCAGGCCGGCCGCGATCTGCGGATCATCGTTGATTCCAATAAAGTGAAAGACGAGGACGCTACCCTTCTGAGTCAGGATATTGCCAGGTCGATTGAGAGCAAATTAACATATCCCGGTCAGATACGGGTTACTGTTATTCGCGAAACCAGGGCGGTGGAGTATGCAAAATAGATGAAACTTGTTCTTACCGGGATAATAAAAAGATAAAAACTAAATACATTACTGGCATAAAATACCATGGCGTCGATTGAAGAGCAGCTGGAACTGATAGAACGGGGAGCTGTCGACTGCATCTCCCGCGAGGAATTGATCAAAAAACTGAAAAAATCCGAGGCAACCGGTATCCCTCTGAAGATTAAAGCCGGTTTTGACCCAACTGCTCCTGATCTGCATCTCGGACACACGGTTCTGCTGCAGAAATTAAAGCATTTTCAGGATCTGGGTCATGAGATTTATTTTCTTATCGGCGACTTTACCGGAATGATCGGTGACCCGACAGGCAAATCGGAAACCAGAAAGGCCTTGACTGTTGAGGAGGTGGCAGCAAATGCTGAATCCTATAAAGAGCAGGTGTTTAAAATTCTTGACCCGGAAAAAACCCAGGTTGTTTTTAACAGCGCCTGGCTTGGCAAACTCACCTCTATCGATATGATCAAGCTGGCCTCGCAACTGACCGTTGCCCGCATGCTTGAGCGCGACGATTTCCATAACAGGTTTACCTCCGGTAAACCAATTTCCATCCATGAATTTCTTTATCCCCTTATTCAGGGCTATGATTCGGTGGCCCTCCAAGCGGATGTCGAGTTGGGGGGGACAGATCAGCTGTTTAACCTGCTCATGGGCAGGGATCTGCAACGGTCGCACAAGCAGGAACCGCAGGTGGTGCTGACGATGCCGCTGCTTGAAGGACTGGACGGTATCAATAAGATGAGTAAATCCCTCGGGAATTATATCGGCATCACCGAATCCGCCGATAATATCTACGGCAAGGTGCTCTCGGTCTCCGATGATCTTATGTTTCGATATTTTTCTCTGCTCAGTGATTTAAGCAATACGGAAATAGCCGACCTGAGGCGTAAGGTCGATAGCAATGTGCTGCACCCAAAAGAGGTGAAGAAACAGCTGGCGCGGGAGCTTACCGCACGTTTTCATGGGCCTGCCGCTGCCGAGGCCGCGGAAGAAAATTTTGCAAAGGTCTTCCAGCAGGGCGGTGTGCCGGATGATATCCCCGAGGTACGATGCGTTGCCGCTGCGCCAATTGCTTTACCGCAGCTGCTGGTTGATGCCGGGCTCGTCAAATCGACCTCCGAAGCAAGAAGAATGATTCAGCAGAGTGCCGTCGCCATTAACGGGGAAAAGGTGGGTGATGTGACTGCGCTTGTCAATCCGCTCGGTGAAATACTCGTTAAGGTGGGCAAGCGCAGGTTCTGTAAGGTGATCTTCGGCTGAGGGATGCCAGGAGATACCGCTGAACATGACCAAAAAGGGGCCTGACCGTGAAAAGACGATCAAGCCCCTTTTTTTGTCGTTGTGCGACAAAAGATAACGAAAAAACCATCAATTAATCGATGTTTCTTCGCTCTTTTCCAGACATTCCCGGCAGATTCCTGAAAATTCTATATGGTGGCCAAGAATTTTATAATTGCTGGCATTTTCGGCAGCCTGGTTTATCTGTTCTTGAATGGCGATATCAATATCATTAACCTTGCCACATGCAGAGCAGCGGATATGATAGTGGGGCTTTACGGTGGCATCGAATCTCTTCTGCGTGCCCCCTACTTCCACCTTGAGGATAATGCCGTTGTCGGCCATGAGTTCCAGGTTTCGGTACACCGTACCCAGGCCGATACGCGGTAAGCGCCTGCGCACCATGTCATACACTTCGTTGGCGGTCGGATGGGTTTTCACCTTCCCCAACTCTTCCAGGATGACTTGCCGCTGGGTTGTCAATCTCATATTTGGTAATTGATCCATGATGTTACCTCAAGTAAATAAAAATATTGATAAGCTTTATTACTTGACATCATATCCCATCATATAGAGAAAAGAAAGGAAAAACAACTCTAACGGACTTTCTCTGTTACAGTTTCAGGCTGCGATAGAAAATTGATGGAGCGAAATACGAGAGGACAGCTGAGGAGCCGTTACGAAATAACCCGGCCATTTATATCCATTTCGTTGCGGATCCTTATGGCGTTCCGGGCATTCTTCCGGCCAGGTTATTTTTTGACCACGCCTTCGCCGCTGGGGAAGGCTTACACTGTGCCCACCTGTGGATTGAAATAGCCGAAACGAAGTGAAGGGAATTCCTGCTGCAGCAGTTTAAACCAGTGGCGAATGCCCAGAGTTTGCGTATCTTCGGCAATGGCCAAGCTTCTCAGGTACCATTCCGGATCCATATTGAGGTTGCGAAGTTGGATGAAATCGGGAGGATGATTTTTAATCAGGCCGCACAGGGCGGCAAATTCCTGTACGGAGTCGGTAAATCCAGGGAGGATAAAGTAGTTCAGGGAGACAAAACGGCCATTTTCCTTCATGACATCGATGGATTGCATGACATCGGAAAAAGTATAATTCTTCGGCCGGTAGTAGGGGTTGTAGTATTTCTCCTGTGCCGAATTAAGGCTCACCCGCAGGCTGTCCAGTCCGGCCTGCGCCAGTCGCTTGACACTGAGCGGCAGGCTGGAGTTTGAGTTGAGGTTAATTGTGCCCCTGGAGGTCTTGTGGCGGGTGCGTTCAATTGCTTTTTCAATAACCCCCGCCTGCAAAAGCGGCTCACCTTCGCAGCCCTGACCAAAACTGACAATCGGATTTTCGGCTGTCTCCAGGTGCGAGATGGCGATTTGGCTTATTTCTCCTGCACTTGGCACAAAAGTGATTCGGTCCTGCGTTGAAGGACAGCAGCCGGATGGCTGCAAAGAAATGCAGCCGAGACAGCGGGCGTTGCAGTCGGGCGAGGTCGGCAGAGGAGCTTCCCAGCGACCGAGAAAGTAATTCCGGGCAGCAGGACAGCCATAGGTGAGGCAACATTTGCCCAGGTGCTGGACAAGTCTGTTGTCTTTATAGAGTCGAAGTTTTTTTTTCGTGCGTTTGATGACGTCGGCCTGTTGGTATTGGTCGGCATCCTGGCGTCTGTCCGGGTCGCTGCGAAACCCGGTGACCCAGAAACGGTCTTGGTACCAGCCGACTGCGGTATAGGCAAAGAGCGGCAGGGTCGGGCCGCCGGCTTGGGTCTGGTAGCTGCTGGAAAAAATTGCCGTATGCGCCGGAGCCATAAAGGCGGCGACCGCCAGAACCGGTTTGCCGGGTTCAAAGGGATTTTCGCTGAGGAGAGCGGGTTCATCCGTGCTTGGGTCCCACCCGACGGGAAGACGGCCCGGCAGGGTAAACAGATCACTGCCTTCGGGCAGGGGAATTATATCGTCCAGTGCCGGGCGAATGAAATTGCCATTGCTCATGCCGGTCATGTCGAGACCGGTAAATTCGAGAATATTGCCCTGCGCGTCGGCAAAAAGAAGGGCAGGGTAATTGGCCGGGTGTTCCATCTATTGCCTGAGAACCCTGAAAACGGAATCTACCGCTCGATAGATCTCCAGGTCGTCACCAAAGATATCGTTAATTGCCGGATGTTCGATGAGGTCTTCCACTATATACTGGGTGAAATACAGACTGACCACATTCGGATCCTGGGCAATCGTTCGGACAGGGGCAATCTTCATCTGCAGCTCGAACTCCTCTATATAGCCCAGTTTATTCAGCTGATTTTCAAAGGCTTCACGCATGGCGGAAACGGATGTCGTGTCGATTATCTCCCGGTCGATAAGCCGCTGAACGAGTTTCGCAGCAAATTCCGGGGCATTATCTTTTGCTCGCTGAAACATCTTGCGGCGTTCCTGTTCACGCTTACGATCAATGGTGCGGATGGTTTTGTCTGTGGTTCTGTTTGGGCTGATATTTACTTTGGCCATTCAAATCTCCGTATAATGGTCATCTCCAAAAAGGACATGGGCACGTTGTTTTCCTTGCTTAGGGGCACCTCTGGCTTATAAGGTGACACCGAAAAGGCCACCCCGCAAAGGTATTTTTCAAGCACATTTGATTTGCGCTTATTGGGGTTTGCATAGGAGCTATATAATCTGATTGTATAATAATCACTAGGGTAAATTTGCACCCGGTGACCTAAAAATTACCTTTCAACGCTGTTGCGCTCCCGGCGGGAGATGTTGCTTGCTGTAACGCTTGTGCGACAGCTGAAGCAAGCACGGTTCTGCCAATTGGTCAATGGGAATGATAAAAAGCAGTTGATTTTTTGGCCGTTATTTGTATAGTGGGCTGTTTGATGAAATTGTCAATGAGGGAAGTCGCTCACTGCAATTGTCGCTTCGATAATTTACCGTTGTAAAGTTGTAAAAAATTTTAAAGGATCTTCTGGAGGTTCTTGTCATGGTACAAAAAGTTAAAGTTCTGTTGCCGGTGTTGCTCTGTGTTTCTCTTTTGGCCTTGTCTGGGTGTGGATCGAAAAAAGACACGGATCAGGCAATGGTACAAGAGGCAAAAGGCGATGCGATGGGGGCTACCGAGTCGCTTGATTCCAAATCCCTTGGTATAAGCGAAGGCCGCACGACCGAAGGAATGCTCCCTGTTTATTTTGAATTTGATTCTTCGGATGTCAAAAACGACCAGGTTGCACGTATTGAAGTAAACGCGGAGTTTCTCAAAAACCAGAAAGGTTACGATGTAAGGATCGAGGGGAACTGCGACCCACGTGGTACGAACGAATATAATATGGCCTTAGGTGAAAGACGTGCCTTGAGTGCCAAAAAATATTTGGTCAACCTTGGAGTGGATGAAGCCAAGATGAGCACCGTCAGCTATGGGGAAGAGAGAATGTTGCTCCTCGGCCATGACGAACTCTCCTGGGCACAGAACAGGCGTGCGGACTTTGTTGTTGTAGAATAAAAAGAGGTAGACGTTTTAAAATCTTTCGGAGTACATGATGGTATCTCAAAAAAAATTGCTGGCCGGCTTGATCTTTTCACTGTTTTGTTTTGCGGCAAGCAGCTGCTTTGCCGCCGACCTGAAAATCGGTATTATGGATGTTCAGAAAATCATTATTCAATGTGAGGCGGGCAAAGCGGCAAAAGGTCGATTTGATGTGAAGATGAAGCAACTTCAATCGGGCTTCAAGGCGGAAGAAGACGCACTTAAAGTAATGCAGGAAGAGATAAAGAAAAAAAGCTCTGCCTGGAGTGAAGAGAAAAAGAACGAGAAGGTTCGAGAATTTCAAAAAAGCGGCAGGGAACTTCAAGCAAAGACCGAGGATGCCCGTTTTGAGATGAAAAACCTGCAGGATAAAGAACTCGAGCCGATTCTCAAAGCTTTGGAAACAGTTGTTAATACCTATGGCAAAGATAACGGCTACACGGCAATAATGGATTCTAAAAATGGTGTGGTCTATTTTGACAAAAAAATTGATATTAGCGATACCATTGTCAAGAAACTGAATGGAGCATTGGCGGGAAAATAGTTTCCTGGAATGTTTTGTTTTACTGGCAAGATCGTTGGCAAAACGATGTAGAGGGGTATCCTTCTACATCGTTTTGTTGTTTTTACGGTTTGCATAGAGGGAGAGGGCGTGGCTATAAAAAGTATGACCGGTTTTGGCCGGGGAGAGTTGGAAAAAGGTGGTCGGGTCTGGACTGCCGAGGTCAGGTGTGTCAACAACAGGTATCTTGATCTGAAAATGAAACTGCCGCGGGGCTATGCCTGTCTGGAAGAGAAAATCAGCAAAAAAGTTAAAGATATGCATGGGCGGGGTCGGGTCGACCTGCTTGTTTCCGTCAGCGGCGATTTTTCCGACCAGCAGGAGGTGAAAGTGAACCTGGCGCTGGCTGCCGGGTACAGGGATGCCCTGCAGACCCTGTCCGAGGAATTTGGCCTGGAAAAGACGATAACCGCCCAGCTTCTCGCTGCGTATCCCGACGTTCTGGTGCGGGAGCAGAAGGATGAAGACGTGCTTGTCGTGTGGGAGCTGGTGGAAAAAATCATTGACGTGGCCTTGAAAAGTTGTGATACGATGAGGACGCAGGAAGGTGCGGTGTTAACCGCGGATCTTCGAGGCCGGTTAAACTTTTTTGAAAAAACCATCGCCGGCATTGAGAAAAATATTCCGGAATTGCTCGAACAGCGGCAGAGAAACCTGCAGGAACGGCTGGACAAACTGTTGACAAACGTCCAGCTTGATCCGGCTCGTCTCGCCCAGGAAATCGCGGTGATGGCCGATAAAACCGATGTCACCGAAGAGATCGTTCGACTGCGCTGTCATATCGGCCAGTTTACCCTGTTTCTTGCTGAAGGTAACGGTATTGGGCGTAAACTTGATTTTCTCATTCAAGAATTCCTGCGTGAGGTAAATACCCTGGCGTCGAAGATAAACGACGCGACGGTGGCCCATCTCACTGTCGACTTGAAGAGTGAGCTGGAAAAGATGCGCGAGCAGGTGCAGAATATTGAATAATTTTGTCGAAGATGACAAGGGCAGATCACTATGATTTACCCCGGTAAATTTAGAGAAAGCCTTGGCACCTCCCTTGACACAGAACATTCTCCTGTACCAGCAAGAGGCAAGCGCAGACTCCGGAATGATCTGTAAGGTTCTCTTTTGAATTCATGGTGCGCTATGCAGTTATTGAACATCGGCTTCGGCAATACCGTAATAGTTGAAAAAATTGTAGCTGTCATTAACACCGGTTCATCCCCGGCCCGAAAATTGAAAGAGGTGGCGAAGATGGAAGGCCGGCTCGTCGATGTCACCGAAGGCAGACGGACGAGATCAATTCTTGTCATGGAATCTAACCATATCATTCTCTCTTCCGTACAGCCCGATACCATCAGTCAGAGGATGCAGGCCCTCCAGCTTGAGCATAACCTGGCTGCACATTATGAACAGCAAAAAGCAAAATCCTAGGAGTAGCTATGACCACAGGTCGATTGTTTGTCATTTCCGCGCCGTCCGGTACGGGCAAGACCACGATGCTTAAACGGGTAATGGCCGATACTTCCGGATTGGTCTTTTCCATCTCGCACACGACCCGTGCGCCTCGACCGGGAGAACGGCATGGTGTTGATTACTATTTTGTGCCCCGGGACGAGTTTTCAGCAATGATCCAACGGGAAGCGTTTCTTGAATACGCCGAGGTACATGGCAACCTTTACGGAACAAGCACCGATGCCATAGGTGTCCAGCTGGACAACGGCCTGGACGTTCTCCTTGATATCGATGTCCAGGGCGCCGCTCTCTTGCGCCGGAAAGGACGGCCCGCGGCAACGCATATCTTCATTGCACCGCCGAATCTCGATGAACTTGAAAAAAGGCTCCGCGGCCGAGGCACGGAGAATGAGGAAACAATCAGGCTGCGGCTGAAGAATGCGGCAACCGAGATACGCGCCGCCGCCGCCTATGAATATTTGATCATCAACGATTCCATTGATGAGGCAATTAATCTTCTGACGGCCATCATTTTGGCGGAACGGGCCAGGGGCCATCGGCTGCCATCCGGCAAACCTATCAGCGGGCGGGTGATCACATGAAAAAACAGGGCGCGGGACAGAAACCGTCGGGAGAAAAAAGTATTCGCTTGAGTGAAGATCTGTTGTGGGGGGTGCATCCGGTATTCGAGGGTCTAGGGAAAGAGGCCGATCGATTTACCGAAATCATCTTGCAGAAAGACCGGCGGGGAGGGAAGATCGAAGAAATTATCGAAAAGGCCCGGCAACACGGTGTTAAACTTACCTTCGTCGAATCGTTGCGTATCACCGGCGAGGGGAGTGAGCAGGTGCGGCATCAGGGGGTTATTGCCCGAATCAGCGGAACACCGCTGATGGCCTTTGATGACCTGGTGGAGAAGCTGAAGGGTCGTATCGCCGCCGGTGAAAACGTCCGTCTGATGGTCTGCGACACCCTGCAGGACCCGCATAACCTCGGGGCCATCATACGTTCCGCACTGGCCTCCGGTGCTGCTGGCGTCCTGGTCACCCGGGAACGTTCGGCGCCGCTTGGCGGGACTGCGGCAAAGTCATCCGCCGGCGCCATGTCGCACATTGATATCTGCCAGGTCACCAATCTGGTGAGTGCTCTGAAAGATTTGAAAAAAGCTGGTTTGTGGATCTTTGGCGCGGTAAAAGATGCCGACGCCCATTCCCTCTATCAGACGGATTTAACGGTGCCCGCCTGTCTGGTCGTTGGCGGCGAAGGGAAGGGCATCCGGCCGCTGGTGAAAAAAGAATGCGATGTGCTGCTCTCTATTCCCATGGCCGGCAGTCTTGATTCGTTGAATAGTTCCGTTGCCGCAGCGGTGATTCTCTTTGAGGCCATGCGACAGAGCATGGCCGCACCAGGCAAGTAACGAACCTTGCCGTCCGTCAGACTCTTTTTACCCCACGCTCGACCAGAAGGAGAAAACCATGCATGCGACAACCATTTTAAGCGACTTTGATCAATATCTCATCGGTGAAGGAAGCCACGAGCGGACCTACGAAAAAATGGGGGCGCATCTGGTTGAGATGAACGGTGCAAAAGGGGTGCATTTTGCCGTGTGGGCGCCCAATGCCCGCGAAGTGTACCTGATGGGCGATTTGAATGGTTGGCATGGTACAAGTCATCCGCTTGCCTCCAGCAACAGCGGCATCTGGACCCTTTTTGTGCCCCGGCTGGAGGAATTTACCGTTTACAAATACCGCATTGTCAGCCAGGCGGGCGAGAGTTTTGAAAAGGCCGACCCCTACGGCTTTGCCATGGAGCTGCGGCCTAAGACTGCCTCCGTGGTGGCCGATCTGGACCGCTATCAATGGTCGGATGCGGATTGGGTCAAGCGCCGGGGCAGGCAACAGGCTCTGGACCGGCCGATCTCCATCTATGAAGTGCATTTGAGCTCCTGGCGCCGGGTGCCGGATGAAAAATGGGGTTCTCGCTATCTGAGCTATCGCGAACTCGCCGATCAACTCATCCCCTACGTGGTGGCCATGGGCTACACGCACCTCGAACTGCTGCCCATCACCGAGTATCCTTTTGATGCTTCCTGGGGCTATCAGGTACTGGGCTTTTATGCCCCCACCAGCCGTTTTGGCACGCCGGAGGATCTGATGTATTTCATCGACCAGTGCCACCACCACGGCCTGGCCGTTATTCTCGATTGGGTCCCCGCCCATTTTCCGAAAGATGGCGCCGGCCTGAATTTTTTTGACGGCACCCATCTCTACGCCCACACCGATCCCCGGCAGGGGGAACACCAGGATTGGGGAACGATGATCTTCAACTACGGGCGCAACGAGGTCCGGGCCTTTCTTATTTCCAACGCCTTGTTCTGGATTGACAAATACCATTTTGACGGGCTGCGCGTCGATGCGGTGGCCTCGATGCTTTACCTCGATTACTCGCGGGAAGATGGACAGTGGCTGCCGAACCGCTACGGCGGACGGGAAAATCTTGAGGCCATCAGCTTTCTGCGTAAAATGAACGAGGTCGTCCACGGCGTCTTCCCGGGTGTCTTGACCATGGCCGAGGAGTCGACCTCCTGGCCGATGGTTTCCCGGCCGACCTATACCGGCGGCCTCGGCTTCAGTCTGAAGTGGAATATGGGCTGGATGCACGATACCCTCGGCTATATGCGCAAGGATCCGATCCATCGCAAATATCACCAGAATGACATGACCTTCGGCCTGCTCTATGCGTTCAATGAAAACTTCATCCTGCCGCTCTCGCACGACGAGGTGGTGCACGGCAAAGGCGCGCTGCTGAACAAGATGGCCGGGGACGAATGGCAGAAATTTGCCAATCTGCGGGCGTACTACGGCTTCATGTGGGCCCACCCCGGGAAAAAGCTCATGTTCATGGGATGTGAGTTTGGCCAGTGGCAGGAATGGAACTTCGACACCGGCCTGGAATGGGCAGCCCTGCAGGCCCCCAATCACCTGGGGCTGCAGCGAACCGTTCAGGACTTGAATAAACTCTACCGAAACGAACCGGCTCTCCATGAAAATGATTTTACCGAGAGCGGTTTTCGATGGATCGACGCCAATGACACGGATAACAGCGTCCTGTCTTGTATGCGCAAAGCCGTATCCTCTGATGAATTTCTTGTCATCGTCTCGAACTTTACCCCGGTTCCCTGGCATAGTTACCGGATTGGCGTACCGGAACCCGGTTACTATCGGGAGATTTTCAATAGTGATTCCGACTACTATTGGGGGAGTAACGTGGGCAATAATGGCGGGCTGGCCACCGAGCCGATAGCGGTGCACGGGCATCCGCAATCGCTGCCGCTGGTATTGCCGCCGCTGGCCACTGTCATGTTCAAGTTGAGAGCACCGAGGTGATATGCAATGGATTTCTGGGCGTATCCTTTGTTGATCTGCACAGGTGCTGACAGTGGTGACCGGCTTCCATCAGGCCGTGAAGGAGGATTTTTGACAAAAACGCGAGTGTTTATGTGTTGACTGGGTCGGGATACATGCCGGGTGAAGGTCATATTTGCCTGCATCCCGTAAAGGCTTGAAGAAGAAAAACCCATTCTTTTACCGTCGGTCTGTCATACCCTGGGGAGTCACATTCTTTTGCATACGGATAAAACAATTTTTATTACCGGTGCGACCGGCCTGGTTGGTGGTCTGCTCGCCTTGCGGGCGCTGGCTGCCGGCTTTCATCTGCGGCTTCTGGTGCGCGGCAGCGTCAATTTCTCTGCAAAAGAACGGATTCGCCAGGTGTTTTCTTTTTTGGGTATGCCTCAGGAAGAGTGGGGCGTGGTGCGGGACCGTGTCGAGCTTGTCCCTGGTGATGTGACGCTCCGCCGTTTCGGTCTGACAATTGACGCATGGCAGCAGGCGGCGGAAAACCTGCAGGCGGTCTTTCATGCCGCCGCCTATACCGGTTTTGACAGATCCCAGGTTGAAAAATCCGTTGCCGTCAACATTGACGGAACACGCCATGTCTTGAAGTTTGTCGAACAGGCGAGGACGGCCCGCTATTTTCATATCAGCACGGCATATATTGTCGGTGACAGCCGGGAACGCATTTTTGAAGAACCGCAGAATGGGCCGTTTCCCTGGAAAAACCCCTACGAAAAAACCAAATGTCTGGCTGAACAGGAAGTGCATGGGTATTGTCGACAAAAGGGTCTGAACGCGACGGTTTTTCGCCCGGCTATTCTCATTGGTGACAGCCGGAGTGGCCGTACCATTCGCTTCAACAACATCTATAACTTCATCAGAGTCGCGCATGCGCTGTCACGGCGACGTAGCAGGCAACCGGTCATCATTGAAGCCAAGGCAACCGCGCGACTGAATATCGTGCCTGTTGATTTTGCCGTCGATACGATCTGGGATGTATCACAGCTTGCGCAGAGCGGCGGCAAAATATTTCATATTACCAATCCATCGCCGCCCTCCTTTGTCGAGCTTGTCGAGGCGTACAGCAGGATTCTTGACCTCAATATCCAGTGTATCGATCCCAGCGACCGGAACTGTCCCGATAACCCCGCCAAAGGCAGGCGGATCGGTGCCGCCTTCAGTGAATATGGCGAGTATATGTTTGGTGAACCGGAATTCGATCTGAGCCGGAGCCGCGCTCTGCTTGCCGATTACGATACGCGCTTTCCGTCTCTTGATGAGGAATATTACCGCAAGATTCTTGATTTTGCCGTTGCCAAAAACTGGGGAAACAGGCAGCAGGCGCCGCCTGCAATCGTGCCGAAAACCAGAGAAACCACCTATGCCGAGAGGTATTTCAAGGAGTTCCTTCCCGCCAAGCTGCATAAGCAATTACTGAGCAATCTGAAAAACCTCAATGGCATTGTGGCCATTCATTTCCGTGATATGGTCGGGCCGGATTGGATGCTGGAGTTGCGAGATGGCATGCTTACCGCTATTTCCCAGAACTCCCTGGTTCCTGAGTGCACCTACGACACGGCTCTGGCCACCTTTGAAACGGTTGCCAGGGGCCTGGCCCGTCCGGAGCAGGTTTTTTTTGATGGAGATGCCGATATCCTGGGCGATATCGAAAAAGGATTGCAGGTGATTACCGCCTTGTCGGAATTTTTTCGTTCCTATCCCTTCAATCCCAGGGAACAACTCGCTGTGCCGCAGCAGTAAATGATGACCGGTATGGTTCGTGGTATCGTCAGGCACTCCTTCCTGCTTGCCTTGCTGCTCCTGGTCGCAGGCTTGTGGTCGTTTGCCCAGCTGCCGAGAATCAAAGTCGATAACGGCATTGATGTCTGGCTTGATCATGGCAGCCCCGAATATCTCCTTTATCAGCAGTTTCAAAACGACTACGGCAGTGATGAATGGCTGCTGGTCGCCTTTGCCGTTGAAACGAGCGGCGCCGGGCAGCCCTATGGTGCGGTGAAAGCTGTAAGCAAGGTTCTCCGGCAGATAGATGAGCGCATCCAGGTTGTCAGCATTGCCGATGTCGATCCCTGGACGCGAAGCCGCCTCGGCCATCTGCTGCTGTCACGGGATCGGCAGGTGGCGGGGATTTTGCTGAATCTGGCGAGACTGGGCAGGATAGACAACAGGCAGGCTTTGGTCGCGGCCGTGAAAAGTGCGCTCGATCCCTTAGCTGCGGACTATACGTTCCATCTTGGCGGCCCACCGGTGCTCAATGCCGAACTGGACCGCATTTCCGAGCAGCAGTCGCGTATTTTTATCTCCCTGGCCGCGGTGGCCGGGCTTATTGTCCTCTCTCTGCTGTTTCGTTCCGTCTTTTATGTGGCGGCGATAGTGACCGCCGCAGGACTGGCGGTCGGCTGGACGATGGGCACCGCCGCCGGTTGCGGCATGACCCTCAACATGATCTCAACCGTTCTGCCGGTATTGCTGTGGGTGCTGGCGCTTACCGGCGGCGTCCATCTGCTCTTTCATTTCCAGAGGGAGTACGGCGGTGGCACCGCTCCCGATGAAGCCTTGCGAAGAGCGCTTGGGGCCGTGCTGGTTCCCTACGGCGTTGCCACCTTTACCACTGCTGTTGGTTTTTTATCGTTACTTTTCAGTCATATGGACCCGGTGCGGGATCTCGGGCTGTGGTCGGCTGTGGGCATCGCCATCGGTTTTGTCAGCAATATCATCATAATTCCGGCTATCGTGCAGCTTGGCCTGCGTCTGCCCTGTTTTGCCGAGAAATTACGCGTACCGCCGCCTGCGGTGCTGCGTATCTCTCCCGGCCTCATCCGCCGCCAGAGAAAAATGATTGTTGCAGTCGGTGTTGTCGCCCTTCTCCTGCCCCTGGCCGGGATCCCCTTTCTTCGCGCCGAATCCAATGTGCTGAGCTTTTTCCGCGACGATTCGATCATTGTCCGCGACTATACATTTATTGCCCGGTATCTCACCGGATTGGCCACTATCGAAGTTGATTTTCGCGGGGAGGCGGAGACAACGGCAGCATATGTGCGGGAATTTGCCAAGCGGCTTAAAGGCATCGACGGAATCCGGCCGGTGCACTATCACGCCGGTGACGCCATACGCCTGTCCATTTTCGTCGATGAGATGGATTCTCTGGCCTTCAACAGCCTGGTGGCACGAGTTCAGGGGGTCCTCGACAAACTTCCGGTAGACCGTGTTGATAAACGGCTCACCGGTACGATCGTTTTGTTGAACAGTATTCAGGAAGAACTGGTGCGTACCCAGTTGAAAAGTTTTGCTCTGGCGCTGACGGTTATCGTGACGATCCTCGCCGTTGTCTTCCGTTCCTGGAAGATAGTGGTGATCGGCAGCATCGCCAATCTCTTCCCGGTCATGATTCTGGCCGGAGTCGCCGCTGTTGCCGGGATTCCTCTCAATGTGGCGACCATCATGATTGCTGGCATTGCCATCGGCATTGCCGTTGATGATACTGTTTTTTTTCTGATGCGGCTGCGGCATGAAGTCGACAACGGCGGTGACGGCGATGCGGCGATTGACCGGACCTATCGCCACATGGCCGGGCCGATCAGCGCCACCACCCTGGTGGTTACCGTCGGCTTTCTGGTGCTGGCCCTGGCCGATTTCAAGCCGGTCGGCTATTTCGGTCTGCTGGGCGGTCTGACCATGGTTCTCGCCTGGATCGGTGACATCATCCTGCTGCCGGCCTTACTCTATTGTTTTCACCCATACTCCAGGAAATGATTCCGTGTCTCAAACGCCCCTCACCCTCCATGACCGATTGGCTGAAGTCGTCGACATCCATTTTGATCGCCGGCACGGCACCCCCTACTGGCTTGACAAGGCGGATTCCCTTGGTATCAGACCTGCCAGCGATATTTGCACCATTGACGATCTGCGTCTCTTCGGTCCCATGGAGGTTGAAGCCCTGCGCTGCAGGCCCATTGAGGATTTCATCCCCCGGCGCTATCGGCGGCAGCGTCACGGCTGGATTGTCGGGGAGACCGGTGGCACCACCGGGGTTCCGAAGACGACAATGTACCTGGAAGAAGAGTTTCATGCGGCCTTTATCGAGCCTTTCGTCATCGCCGCTGCCTGCCGGAATTTTCCCAAGGGGGAGAACTGGCTGTGGATCGGGCCGAGCGGGCCGCATCTTATCGGTAAAGCGGCCCGTCTCTGCGCCACCGCCCTTGAATCGGCCGATCCCTTTGCCATTGATTTCGATCCCCGCTGGGTGAAAAAATTTCCCCAGCAGTCCCTTGCGTTTAGCCGCTATCTTGACCATGTTCTGGAACAGGCCATGAGGATTATCGCCACCCAGCGCATCGGGGTGCTGTTCAGTACGCCAAAAGTTCTGCTGCGGCTTGCCGAAACCATGGATGAGCAGCAGCGGCTGGCAATTGGCGGCATTCACTTCGGCGGCATGACCCTGGAACGTGCAGCTTTCCAGCAGATTGGCGATGCCTTCCCGAAAGCCGTGATGATTGCCGGGTACGGCAATACCCTTTTTGGCATGTGTCCGGAATTTATGGGTGATCCCGATCTGCCGCTGGAGTATTTTCCGGTCGGCAATCGCCTGATCCTGCAGACCGTGCCGATCGGCAAGGAGCTGACGTCGGCGGAAAAGCTGTTTCATCCCGGCGAGGCCGGCGAGACCGGCCAGATTGTCTGCAGCCGTCTCGATAAGAGTTTTCTTATCATCAATCTCTTTGAACGGGACCAAGGGCAGCTTGTTGAACCCTCCGCCGCCTGCCGGGAGCTTGGCATAGGCGGCAATGGCCTGCGCAACCCGGCGCCCATGGCAAGAGAGAGCAGCGGGGAGCAGGTGGCCATTGGACTCTACTAGCGTTGGCGACGGGGAGGAGGATTTTTTTGAAGAAACGGTGTGGATTGCCGCACCGGAGAGCCTGCTCGAAGGCCAGCTGATTTACCATCCGATGGTGGAGGCCCGTGAGGCGGTGCTGCTGCTGTCGCCGCACCCTCATTTCGCCGGCACCATGGATAATAATGTTATCCGCAGCCTCTCGTCGTCTCTGCCGCGGGCGGGCTACAGTGTTCTGCGTTTCAACTATCCAGGGGTCGGGGGCAGCAGTATCGAACTTGCTGCGGGCCTGTCCGCCTTTGATTACTGGGATAGCGTGGAAAAAGAACAGCGTTTTGATGCGGCCTTGGTACCGGCGTTGGCCGCCTTTGATTTTTTGCGGCAGTGCCTGGGGCCATCACTGCAGAGGGTGCATGTCGTCGGCTATTCCTTTGGCGCTGCCGTCGGCCTGCTGCTGACCCATTTCAGGCCGATGATACCTTCGGTGACGGCCATATCCATGCCATGGATCAGCCGCTACAGCTATGGTTTTCTGCCTGCCTGCCGGGGCAGCAAATATTTCATAACCGGTGACAGGGATTTCACCTATGAGCCTGAGGTTCAGGCGCGGGTCTGGCCGACAATCCCTGAGCCGAAAGACTTTCAACTGGTTGATGATGACCATTTTTTCCGCCAGTCGGAAGAGCGGCTGGCGGCGCGGGTGGTGAAAAATCTGCTTGTTGCCGGCGAGGTACGCTGTCAATAACTCCCAGGAGGATGTCCGAGAAAATGATCCAGGAACAGGAAAGAAAACAAATGACCATTGCCGAACAGAAGACTGCGTCCGTCCTGGCCAGGAAAAAACAGTACCTGCTGCCGTGTGTCTATCACTTTTACCAGCGGCCCCCGGTGATTGTCCGCGGTCAGGGAGTGTATCTCCATGGCAGCGACGGCAAGGCGTATATGGATTTTTTTTCCGGTGTCTCCGTCAATCATCTTGGCCACTGCCATCCCGCAGTGACGGCGGCAATCTGTGCCCAGGCCGCGACCCTCTGCCATACCACGACCATCTACCTGACCGAGCCGATGCTCGAGCTGGCCGAACGGCTGGTCGCCATCGCCCCGGTGGCCGGCGGCAAGGTGTTTTTCTGTGCCGGCGGTTCGGAGGCCAATGAAACCGCAGCCATGGTTGCCCAGAATTACACGGGCAGAGGCGGCTATGCGTCTCTGCTCAACTCTCTGCACGGCAACAGCAAGTTGACCCTGTCCCTCACCGGCGTCGGTTTCTGGAAAACCGATCTCAGTCCGCTGCCGGCGGTGGTGCATGGACCGGCTCCCTACTGTTACCGCTGTCCGTTTGGGCTGCGTGAAGAGAGCTGTTCCCTCGAATGTGCCGATGCTCTCGAGAAGACGATCGCCGCCGCTGCGGTGCCGGTCGGTTGCTTTTTTCTTGAGATTATCCAGGCCAATGGCGGCATTGTCGTGCCGCCGTCTCGATGGTTTGCCCGGCTGAAAGAAATTCTTGCCCGTCATCGGATCCTGCTGGTGGTGGATGAGGTGCAGACCGCTTTCGGCCGCACCGGCAGGATGTTTGCCTCCGAACATTTTGCGCTGCAGCCGGACATCATAACCGTGGCCAAATCGATTGGCGGCGGCCTGCCCATGGGCGCGGCGATCATCTCCGAGGAGGTGGCGGCACGATTTACCCAGCCCCGGGCCTCTACCTTCGGCGGCAACCCGGTCGTGGCAAAAGCCGGCTGCGCGGTTCTCGCCGTAATCGATAAAGAAGATCTTGTCGCCAATGCTTCGCGCCTGGGTGACGTACTGCAGACCGGGCTACGCCGCCTGCAGGAGCGCCATGCATGTATTGGCGATGTCCGCGGACTTGGCCTGATGGTCGGGTGTGAACTGGTTTCGGCGGATGGCGGGCCGGCAGCAAAAATGACGGATGCTCTGCTTGAAGAGATGAAAGATGCCGGGTTTATCCTTGGCAAGGGGGGGCAGCAGCGTAATGTGCTCGTCTTTATGCCCCCTTTGATTATCGATGAAGAGGGGATCGTTCGAGTTCTGCAGGCGCTGGACGGTGTCCTGCAAAAAAATGTGACCTGATGACCGGTTTTTCCGGGCTGCAGACAGTCTGCAACAGACTTGAAACAGTTTTTGTTGTCACAGTACTCAAAAAGGCAATTGCTCTATGTTTTCTCCACCTGAAAAAATGGAATTGCTGGCCCCGGCCGGTTCCCTCGATGTTCTGAAAGCGGTTATCGATGCCGGTTGCGATGCCGTATTCATCAGCGGCAAACATTTTGGTATGCGGCAGCACGCGGCATGGTTGAATTTTGGCCCGGAAGATATGACTGCCGCTCTGCATTACGTTCGCGGGCATCAGGCGAAACTCTATGTGACCGTCAACAACCTGCTGTCAAATAACGAAATTGGCATGCTCCGCGACTATTTGATGTTTCTTGAGGATCTCGCCCCCGATGCGCTCCTGATCCAGGACCTGGGGGTTCTGCATCTCTGCCGTCGCCTCAATGTGCGCGTCCCGCTGCATGCCAGTACCATGATGAATATTCACAACAGCTCGGCCGCCCGTCATTTACGCGGGCAGAACGTTCGGCGTATTGTCTGTTCGCGGGATATCCCACTTCACGACATGGCCCGGATTCGCCAGGAGGCTGCTGTTGAGGTGGAATGTTTTCTGCATAACGATATGTGCATCAGCCAGGGATCCATCTGTTATCTGAGTGGAATTGCCACGGAGAAGAGTTCTAATCGCGGTCTCTGCATCAAACCCTGCCGCTGGCAGTGGGATTTCATCGACGCAGCGACCGGCCGGGCGGCGGGCAAATATTCCGGCCGCTATCTTCTCGCCAAAAAGGATCTCTGCCTCTACCATCAGCTTCCCGAGCTGATAACCGCCGGGATTGACTGCGTCAAGATTGAAGGTCGCGCCCGGCCCGCCGCCTACCTGGTGCCGATTGTCCAGGCCTATCGTCAGGCTATTGACCGGTATTATGACGATCCGTATGGCTATGCCACCGATTTCGGCCCGTTTGCCGCCATGTCAAAACAGCGGGTTCGGGACTATACCACCAATCATACCTTCAAGGACCCCGGCATCGATGGCTGCGCCCATTCCGGCAGGCAGGAACCGCGCTTCTTTTCCCTTGTCGCCGAAGAGCAGGATCATGATGAGGCGCTGAAAACTGTCTTCAGCGAACAGGCTTTGCGAGAGGTACCGGCACCAGTTGTCGCGCCCATGCTGGCCGTACGCTGCGGTTCCGCGGCAAGCGCCATGGCGGCCCTTGCCGGGGGCGCGGAGCTGATCATCGTGGGTGGTGAGTTCTTTTATAAAAACCACGGCTGCCCCTGGTCCCTGGCGCAGTTGACGGAGCTTGTCAAACAGGCCGGAGCGGCCGGTGCGGAGATCGCTCTTGCTTCCCCGAGAATTGTCGGTCAGCGGGAATCCTTTGAGTTGACCAAACTTCTGCAGCAGGCGGAGACGTTGGGTATTGGCAAAATGTACGCGGCAAATCTCGGGGCGTATGCGTTGATTCGGGAAAACGATCCACAGGCACATTTCGAGATTCATGCCGATTTCACCTGGAACTTGTTTAACGCCGAAGCGCTCGGATATCTGCAGTCCATCGGTATCAGCAGTGCCACCCTCTCCGCTGAGTTGTCTTTCGCCGGGGTCGCCTCTCTTATACAAGGGTCGCCGTTGCCGATCGAACTCCTGGTGCACGGCAGTATTGCCACCATGCTGCTGGAATCGTGTCTCATCACCGGCTTGCTCGGTCATCTCACCAAGCAGGATGCCTGTCCGGGCTACTGCACGAAGACGACCTATGGACTGCGGGATCGGCTTGGTAAAACGCGACTGCTGGCCCCCGACCAGTATTGCCGCAACCATCTCCTGGCGGAAAAAGATCTCTGTCTCCTTGAGGTTCTGCCCCATGTTGCGGCAATCGGCACCCGCACCGTGCGTATTGAAGGACAGTATTACCCAGCCGAAACGGTTAAAGTCATAGTAGCTCTGTACCGCAAATATCTCGACCGCCTGCCGCGGCTGCAGGGAGGCGAAGAGATGGTTGTCAGTTTAGAGGATCTGCAGCATCTTCACACGGCCAGCCCCCGGCCACTCGGCTATGGTGCTTATGTCAATGCCACCGTCGGTCTCGCCGGACCGGAGAGCAGCCTGCCGACTGAAGAGATGTATCTGCACAGGGCGGTCCCGGGGGATGTAAGACTTTAAAACTTGTCGAGATTGTTGCTGCATCTGCCACCTGCAGTAGCCTCCAGATGTCGCCATATTCTGAAAAGAAGAGAACTTTATGAACGCATATGCAGTGTCGCACATGATGGTTGTCGGGAAAAGGAGCAGGGCAATTGTCTCTTTTTTACCCCTTATGGTCGCAGCACTCCTGCTCGGCGGCTGTGCCTCTTTTCATCTGCCGGCGCCGCATTCCCGGCTGGAGCCACTTGATCCGCAGGACAAGTTTCTCCTGGAGAAAAAGGTCAACGACGCCCGATATCTCAGCGTTGACGGCTTTGAGCACCTCAAGGTCAATCGGGCCCTGCTCGAACAGGTGGAACTGTATGATGAGCAAACGACCCTGGAGGCAAAGAAGAGTTTCGTCGCCGGTTTTTTGCGTGAGGCGGCCGCCTTGAACGACAGGGTCATTGTCAATGCCGCTGCCAGACTTACTGATGAGGAGCTGGCGGCTTTTCTTGCTACGGTACCCAACGAGGCGAATATTTTTGATGACGAACCCGACTTTGATGTCGATGTGGCCGGGGACACGCCGCAGCAGCGATTCGTCAATGGGTATCGCAAGCATGCCGCCGAAGAGTTCGCCAGGGAGCTGAACGGTTTTCTCTCTCTGCAGACTCGAGAGAAGGTTGACGCCTACTGGCAGAAGCTGGTTGCCAGTGTCGAAACATCCATTATGAGTAAGGGCCGGGCCATGCGCATGGTTGCCACCGGCCCCCTGGTGCCGTTTGTCTATGCCTGGATCTGGTATCATGCCGAGACCGACGACCGGAGTGCCCACGCACCCGATTTTTTATTGCGGACAGTCTATAGCCCCGAGCCGCTGCCGGCTGCGGCTGATCCGGCACAGCTTGGTGGCGACTGGGCGCTTCTCGAATATTACGCCCCGGTGCTTGTCCAGGAACATCGAGAAAATCCGGGCTATGCCCCCTCCATCGACCGCTTTGGCGAGGTCTGGCTGGATGGTTCTCCGTCCTCCACCGTGACCCCGCATGTCAATACCGACAAGCCGGCCGTCTACGCCTATGTCGACCGCAAACGCATTCAGGGGGCGGTGACCAGGCAACTGGTCTATACCTTCTGGTATCCGGAACACCCCAAACTGCATACCTTCGATCCCGAGGCAGGGCGGATGGAAGGCTGGACCTTGCGCATCACGCTTACTCAGGATAACCGGCCATTGCTGTTTGAATCGGTGTCCAACTGCGGCTGCTATTACAAGGTCTTTCCAGCCGCTCGTCTGGAAGAGTTGAGTTGTGCGGAGTATCCGGAGAAATTAGCCGAGAAAACCTTCCATCTGGAAAACAGCTTGCCGGGTAAAATCGATGCGGTCGTGCCCGAATTGGTTGACATGGCCGGCGATCCCACCCAGAAGGTTGTCCTCTATTACTCTGCCGGCAAGCATCAGCTGGTGACCGTTCGGCCGGCGGCGGCGTTGAGCGACGCGGACCGCCGCGCCGAGAACAGAACATACCGGCTTCTCCCCTATGAAGTCCTGGAAAATCTGCCACTTGGCGCGTATCACCACAGCCTTTTTGATGAAAAGGGACTCGTGGTTGAGGCCCATCGTCCGGAGTGTCTTCTCTTGACGCCCTCCGGGCTCTTCCATGCCGGCCATCCGCGGCAACGCAATACGCAGATGATCTATTTTGATCAGGCGGAGTTTGATGATAATCAGCTGCTCGAGAACTATCTGCGTCTGCCGTCGCAGGCCTTCAGTCAGAGGTGATTGTCCATTGTCCTGTGCCATGCGCCGCCCTGCCACGACAGAGTGGGTAGAGATGAGCTTGAATAGGGCGTCACCCCGCCCGGTACTGTCATGCGGCAATTGACCAGCGCAGGGTTTGGCCGGCCCCGAATGGTTTTACCTTGCCGTAGAGCTCCGGAACCTGCCACGGCTTTTTTTCGAGAATGACCTGTTTTGCCGGCGGTTGCAGGCCGTAGCGGTTGCAGGCGATATCGCTGACAAAACTTTGCAGCAGGTCGAGGCGGCCGGCATCTTCGAAGAGTTCGGCGAGCATCGGCAAGGCGACGGGTGCGGAAAAGATTCCGGCCGCACAGCCGCAGCATTCTTTTTTATGCCTGGGATGAGGCGCCGAGTCCGAGCCGAACATGATCCGCTGGTGGCCGGAGAAGACCGCATCCCGCAGCCGCCTTCGATCTTCAGGCCTTTTGGCGATAGGTTTGCAAAAGAGATCGGGCTGCATCAGACCGCCGATAACATCGTCGAGGGTGATGAGCAGGTGGTGGAGGGTGACGGTGGCCGAGACGTTTTGATAACAGTCAAGAAGATCGACCGCCTCTGCGGTGGTAATATGTTCCATGACGATATGCAGGTTGGGAAAGGATTCGGCCAGCCGCAGGTACACCTCGAGAAATTCTTTTTCACGGTCAAGGACAAAACCGCCTGCTTCGCCATGCACCAGCAGCGGAATCTGCATCTCCTCCATCAGGGCGAGGGTTCCGCCTATGCTGGCAAAATCGGTGACGCCGCTGTCGCTTCCGGTGGTGATGCCTGCCGGATAGAGTTTGATGCCGATAATTTTCTTTCTGACCGCCGCCAGTTCCGCCCTGGAGTAATTTCTGAAAAACAGCGTCATATAGGCGGCAAAAGAAGCAGACTTGCCTGCGGCTTCAATCTGTTCTTTATACCGTCGCACCTTTGCTGGTGAGTCGACAGGGGAGACGAGATTGGGCATGATCACCGCCCCGGCAAAGGAGGCGGTGGTCATGGGCGCAACCGCCTGCAGCATGTCGCCTTCACGAAGGTGAAGATGCATGTCGAGGGGGGAATTCAGAACTATGTGCATGTGTCACCGCCTACTGCAAAAAACATTTTGGTTGGTCTCGGCCGCTAAACGCGGGGGGCTCTGGGAAATATGGCATTCCCGCCGGAAGATGTCAAGTTATGCGCAATTCTTGGCAGGGGGCGTAGGGCATGTCCATGAAATGCGGGAGCCGATAGTGAGATACCCGTGCAGTTCGTCTTGACACGGGCGATGATAATCCATAATACATCAGTACTGTAACAGCAGCAAAAACTATCAATGTAAGGAGGCGTGCCATGCAGGGGCAGGATCTGTACAGGGTCGTTATCGATTCAATGTCGGCCCATGTGGCGATTCTCGATGAAAGGGGACGCATCATGGAAACCAATCGGTCCTGGCAGGAATACGGTCGGCAAAATGGTATGCCTGATTCCTTTGACAGCATCGGCGCCAATTATCTGAAAATCTGTGAACGAGCCAGAGCCGACCAGAACGATGATGCCGACCGGGTCGCCGACGGTATTCAAAAGGTTCTCGCCGGGCAGCTGGATGAATTTTTGATGCAATACCCCTGTCATTCTCCGGACCAAAAAAGATGGTATGCCGTGCGGGTGGTGCCCTATCGTGATGAGAATGTGCACCGGGTCATCGTTACCCATGAAAATATCACTCCGATCATGGAGGTACAGGAGGCACTGCAGGTCAAAGAGGCGGAACTGCGGCGAGAAAGGGAAAGACTTGAAGAAACCAATATCGCCCTGCGGGTTCTTCTGCGCCAGCGTGAAGAAGATAGAACCCGGATTGAAGAGACGATATATGCCAACGTTGACCGCCTGGTGCTGCCGTATCTGGAGAAACTGCTGCAGGGGAGCCTGACGGAAAAGCAGCGCACCCTGCTTGAGATTGTCGAGGCCAATCTCAAAGACATCATATCACCGTTTCTACACAGTCTCGCCGCCTTGAATATGTCGCTCACCCCCCAGGAAATAGAAGTTGCCAATATGGTTCGAAGCGGTAAATCGACCAAGGAGATAGCCGATGTCCTGCATCTGTCGACGAGTGGGGTCGATTTTCATCGCAAGCGTCTGCGCCAGAAGCTCGAGCTGACCCATACGGCAAAAAACCTCAGGTCCTATCTGCTTTCTCTGGCATAGTCCTTGGTACCTCAAGGGGGTACGGGAAAGAGTCCCGGCTTATTTCCCGTTGACCGGGCTTAGGTGGCGCAACATCATCCATCCAGCTTGATGGTTGGTGTGCCTGTAAAATACTCTCTCACCGGTGGAGAATGTTATAGATCGTCGAGCCAATCTGCTCAAGAGTGTACGGCTTCTGCACAAATGCCATGGCACCCATTGTCAGAGTGGCCTGGACGTCGTCGTCTTCGGCAAAGCCGCTGGCGATAATTGCTTTTTGTCGTGGGTGGATTTTCAGGATCTGCTCGAATGTCTTTCGCCCATTTTGTCCCGGTGCCATAATCATATCAAGGACCATCAGGTCAGTGGGATATTTCCGGGCATATTCTACCGCCTCCTCCCCGGAGGGGACAGTGTGCACGGCGTACTCCAGGGATGTCAGCAACTGGGCGGCAATCTCCCTTTGACCCGGTTCATCGTCAACAACCAGGATTGTCTGTCCCCGGCCTTTATAGCTGCGCCAGTCTTTTGGTTTTTGACGTGGTGCCGTGACCGCCTCGACGCTGGGAAAATACAGCTCAAAGGTCGTTCCTTGCGTACTGCTGATGACATTGACCGTGCCGCCATGGTCGCGCATGGTATTCCAGACCACAGCAAGACCAAGCCCGGTGCCGCTTCGGCCCATGACCTTTTTCGTGTAAAACGGTTCAAAAATATGATCCATGTCGCCTGCGGCAATGCCCGACCCATCATCGTGAATGGCTATTTTACTGAATTTTCCTTTGGCGATATGCTGCTTGTTTTTGGCCTGGGGAAAACCTCGTCCCCCGTTGCTGGAGACTATCGAGATGGTCCCTTCACCATGGATGGCTTCCGCGCCGTTGGTGATGATATTCATCAGACATTTGCGGATATGGATAGGAGAACAGGAGATGTTTCGTAGCTCCGGCGCAAGAGATGTTGTAAAATTAACAAGTGGATATCTCGTCTGGAGTTGCAGGAAATCTGCAGACTTGAGATAGGTCTCTATGAATTCGTTTGGGGCGATAACTTCTTTGTTGGCGGCGACCCCTCTGGCGACGGTCAGCAGGTCGGAGACGACTTCCGAGGCGTCGAGACCTGAACGGCGAATGGCCTCGAGGGGCCGTCGCAGACTGCTGTCCGGGGCAAGGTCAAGGAGGAGAAGTTCGGGATAGCTGATGATGCCGGACAGGATATTGTTCAAGTCGTGGGCAACCCCCCCCGCCATCAGGCCGATAGCTTTCATCTTCTGATCCCGGTTCAGCTGTTTTTCCAGCAATCGTTGCTCGGTGATATCGACGACAATCATCCGGGCGCCGCAAACACGGTCATCTTTTTTGATCGGCGTGGAACGAAGAAGTATAGGATAGGTGGTGTCATGTTTATCTCTGGCGGTAAACTCAATGAGTTCCGATCGTTTTCCCTGAAGAGAATCCTGAAAAATACTTTTTGCCTCTTCGCGTTCTTCTTCTGCGATGAGCTGGAAAAAATTGACGGCGATGTTTTGTTCAGATGAACGCTGGAGATGATCTCTCGCCACCTTGTTTGCATAGGTGATATTTCCGGTCAGGTCTGTCTCGATAATCATTTCCGGCAGAAGATTGACAAGGTCGTGGAATCGGCGTTCACTCTCCTGCAGGTTGCGCGTCCTGTCCAGGACTTCCTGCTCAAGAAATTTCCTGTTGTGAAAAAGATGGATGATGAAAATCACGGTCAGGGTGATGAGGAGAAGAAAAACAAGAATATTGAACAATGGGAAGATAACCCGGATATATTTTTCTCCAGTGAGCAAGCCGATGATCTGTCCGTCATGGGTGATTTCCTGAGAAAGTTTTTTTACCCCGATGAGTTGTATCTTGTAGAGCAAGGATGACAGGCCGGTTAAAGGGGCGCTGGCGACCGAGATATACGAGCTGTCACCTGGAATGGAAACGGCAAGTGATTTGTAATGGTTGGCTTTTACGGCGAGCTGCAGGTAGCCGCCGGCGCCACTTTGATTGAGGGCCCAGATGTTGTCGGCGAGGATAGCGGCGTGGGTGGCAAAATATTTATTGTCAAGCTTGGCGACTCTGTCAATGTAAATATACGCTATAAAAGAAAATACCAATAAGAAAAGGAATGGGATATACAGAGAGCAATTTCTACTGTTATAAACTCGAATCATGGTTTAGATTCATTCTTGGTTATGTTGCCGGCCGGACAGGCTGGTACGGATTTAAGGAAAAACGAGAAAGCGCAAACCTTACAGGTTACCTTGTGCAAAGGCAATATCGCTGAGCTTAGGAGAGATGTCAAGCATCTTTACCGTTACCTTGGGATTTTAAAAGAGCATAGACAGAAAAGGAGAGGACATGGATGGTAAAATCAGATTAGGGGTCAGTTCCTGCCTGCTCGGCAACAACGTCAGATACGACGGCGGACACCAGCACGATAAATTCCTGACCGATACTCTGGGGCAATATGTCGATTATGTGCCGGTCTGTCCCGAGGTGGAGTGCGGGCTCTCCACACCGCGCGAAGCGATGCGGCTTGTCGGTGATCCGGCTGATCCGCGCTTGGTGACGAGAAAGAGTGGCATAGATTATACCGGCCAGATGAAGGGCTGGGCCGCCGAGCGGATCAAGGCGCTGGCGAAGGAAGAGCTTGATGGTTTTGTCTTCAAACGGATGTCCCCCAGCAGCGGCATGGAACGGGTCAAGGTCTATTCTGAAACAGGGATGCCGAGTAATAACGGCGTCGGTGTTTTTGCCAGGGCTTTTATGGCGCAGTTCCCCTTTCTGCCGGCGGAAGAAGACGGCCGGCTCAATGATCCGGTACTAAGGGAAAATTTTATTCAGCGGATTTTTGTCCATAGAAGGTGGCGAGAGCTGGTGGCGACGGCCAAAAGGCGGGGTGGTCTGGTTGATTTTCACACGACGCACAAACTGCTGCTTCTCTCGCATAGTGAAAAAGATTACCGGGAAATGGGGCGACTGGTCGCCAAGGCCAAAGATCTGACCATAAATGAACTATTTGACCGGTATGAAGAATTATTGATGAGTGCTCTGAAAAAAAGGAGCACCATCAAAAAACACAGCAATGTATTGAGCCATATTCTTGGCTATTTCAAGAACGATCTCTCGCCTTTTGAGAAGGAGGAGGTGTTGGAGATACTTGATCAATACCATCAGGGTATGATACCGCTGATTGTTCCCCTGACGCTGATGCGATTTTTTGCGAAAAAATTCAAACAGGAATATCTGGCCAACCAGCACTATCTCGATCCTCATCCCCTGCAGTTGAAGCTGCTCAATCATGCCTAGGAAGCTGTCTTATACCAACCATTTTGCCGTCACTTTCCGGTCTGGACTGCCCGTCTGCTGCCGGTTGCCGCAGGATCGACAGAGCAGTATAGCCAACGGCAATGCAAAATAATACCCTCATCACCTTACTTCTCTCTGTTTTTATCGCCTTGCTCGGCATCGGCATCATCGTCCCGGTGATGCCGATTTTTGCCAGAGAGCTGGGCGCAAGCGGCTTTGCTCTCGGCATGATCATCGCCGCCTTTTCCATTACTCGGGGACTGCTGCAGCCGGTGGTTGGCAATTTGTCAGACAGGTGGGGGAGAAAAAGCTTTCTCATAACCGGACTTTTTGTCTACGGTCTGGTAGGGTTGTTTATTCCGCATGCGACCGGCGTTCCCGATCTGATCATTATTCGGGCCTTTCACGGAATCGGCTCGGCGATGATCGTCCCAATCGCTATGGCCTATATGAGCTTTCTCTCTCCGGCGGGCGAGGAAGGGCGATATATGAGCTATCTCAATATTGCGATTTTTTGCGGCATTGGTTGCGGACCGGTCATTGGTGGGCTGCTCTCTGATAACTGGGGGCTGCCTTCGGTTTTCTATACCATGGCCGGATTAAGCTTTTTGGCCTTTATCCTGGTTATTTTATATATGCCGGGCCGGATTGCCGCAAAGCGAAACCTTGCCCGGCCATTGCTGTCCAGCATCGGCAGTATGCTGGCAAACAATAAAACCTGCGGCATTCTCCTGTCCCGCTATACGACCATGATCATCATGGTGCCGAGTATGGCCTTTCTGCCCCTGCTCGTATCGCAATGGCCGGGGAGCAGTGGTCTGAAGATCGGGATGATTATTGCCTGCAGGACCCTGGTCAATGCCTTGCTGCAGATCCCCTTCGGCAAAATTGTCGACAAACATAATAAGCTGCTGATTCTCCTGGTGAGCAGCATTGTTCTGGGCATGATCATTCTGGCCGTCCCGCTTATGGAGAGTTTTACCGGTATGGCCATTGCCTATCTCTGCATGGGCATGTCGGAGGCGGCCATCTGGGCTGTGCTCGGCGCCTATGCCTCAATGGAGGCTAAAGCGCATTACGGCCATGGGACGATGATGGGCATATTCAGCTTTGCCATGAGTGCGGGAGTTTTTACCGGTGCGGTTCTGGCGGGCCTGAGTATGGACGCCTGGGGGATTGGTCGCGCCTACTCTGTCACCGGTTCTGCCGTTTTAATCCTGTCGCTTGTGGCAGTGGCCTTGATTGGCGCACATGACAAGAAACATCGGGTAAAGGCGTCTCACTGAGAGCCGGTGCCACCTGTGATATCGGTGGCACCGGCCGGCAGAAGACTTCTTGTCGGCTGATGTATGGTTGTCGACGGGGGAAGGCTATTTCTTTTTCTCGGACATTTTGGCTTGCAACAGGGCGCCAAGGCTGCCCATTTCGCTTTTCGGCTGCTGCTTTTTTTCCTTGGTAATAAACGATTTATATTCAGACCGTTCCTTGTCCTGTTCTGCCTCGGCCGACACATAATCGGCGGGTATCAGGCTGATCCTTTTCTCGGCAAGATCTATGGCCTCGATGGTCACATCGATATTCTGCCCTTCTTCCAGCACCTCACGGGGGTGATTGATCCGTCGCCCGCTGCCCAGTTTTGAGATGTGGATCAGGCCGTCAATGCCCGGAGCCAGGGTGACAAAGGCACCGAACTGGGCCAGTCGTGCGACGGTGCCCATATGGGTCGATCCTGTCTGGAAGGTGGCGGTTACCTCGTTCCATGGATCGGCCTGGGTTTCTTTGTAACTGAGAGAGATCCGGTCTTTGTCCCAGTCCAGTTTTTTGATGACCGCCTGGACTTTCTGGCCGACGGTGAAGAAATCATCTACTTTTTCCACCCGGCTCCAGCCGATTTCCGAAATCGGGATGAGGCCATCGACGCCGCCGATATCGACAAAGGCGCCGAAATCCCTGATTGAGCTGATGACTCCTTCGACGGTCTGCCCTTCCTCCAGGGTTTCCTGCAATTTTTCACGCAGTTCCGCCCGTTCGGCTTCCTGGATCGCCCTGGCCGAGAGGACGATATTGCGGCCGCCTTCCTCAAACCGGGTAATCATAAATTTCATATGGGTTTCCAGATACTCCTTGGCGGCATCCTCGACCCGGCGAAGTCCCATCTGGGAAAAGGGGCAAAAGCCGCGGACATTGCCGCCAAGGGTGACCTCAAAGCCGCCTTTTATTTCAGCTTTGACAAATCCTTCTACCGGAATGCCACTGCGAAAGGCTTCCTCCAGGTGGGCATTGGACGAGCCTGAGCCGATGGAGGTGGTGAAAAGCTGTTCGGCCGATTTTGCCTGCAGAAAATATACATCGAGCTCATCACCCACCTGATAGCTGAAATTACCTTCTTTATCCCTGAGCTCGGAGCTGTTGATTACCCCCTCGCTTTTGCCGCCGACATCGAGGAAGGCGGTCTCATCGTTTATGCCGACGATGGTGGCTCTGATTTTTTGCCCTGGGGTCAGGTGTTTGATCTTTTTGGTTTTTTCAGCTTTGAACAGTTCTTCAAAGCTTTCGTTGTCTGTTTCTGTCATGTCTACCCATTAAGAGAAAAAGAAAAGAGAACTACGGTTTATATCTAAATTATAGCATAGCTGGACAGGTTGACAAGCCTTTGTCCCTGTTGCCGGACAATGTACCATAGCAAAGAAGACAGGTCATGGACAATCTCAACCGCTGGTGTGATGCACGGCCAGGGCCAGAACGCGATCATTTTCCTGGAACATGAGACGCTTGGTGCACATTTCGTCGATAAATTTTCGCAGGGCCTGGTCGGTCACCTGGGGAAATGCTTTCAGCAGTGAGTCTATTTTTTCGGGACGCTCACAGGCGAGATAGATCTTTCTTGAGGCGCCGCGTAGCCGGTGCAGAAGCGGGGTACGTTCCGGTTGTTCCTGGCGGATGATGAGAAATGAACGGCCATCGCGGTAATGCAGAGGATGCTGCCCGCTTGCCGTGCGCTGTTTGTGGAAATCCTGCCAGGTGCGGATCTTGCGTTTTACCGGTTGCCAGTGCCGATGCTGCAGTTTTTTATCGCCTTGATAACTGTTGATGAGCATGAGCATGGACTGCACATGGTCTTGTGGAAACAGACGGCGGTTTTTAGCGTGGGGGATGATCCTTTGGATGGGAAAATCCTTGGTTTTGCTCTGGCCGGCGGCACCGGCGTGCAGGGGCGAGCCATAACCAAGAAAGAAGGTTGCCGCCTGCAGGGGAAGAAAAGGCAGAACAAAATCGAGGTTTCTCAACGTTTCGGTAATCTCTTCCTCGGTCGTGCCGGGAAAATCGGTGATCAGATTCCCCTCCATACGGATTCCTGCGGCACTGCACATCTTCATCACGGCGATGTTGTCGATGGTGGTAGTACCCTTGGCCATTTTGGCCAGCAGCGAGGTGCTTAACGCCTCGATACCCACCTGGACGGTTCTCAGGCCGGCTCGACTGTACAACTGGAGTCGGTCCGGTTCGGTGATACCGCGAATCTCGGCGAAGAAATCAATATCCAGATCTTCTTGTAACAGGCTCGTGAAAAAATGATCGGCCTCTTTTCGCGGTAACGCATTGTCGGTGAAGGTAAAATGCAGACTTTCGTGTTTTTCGGCGAGGTGGAGTGTTTCCTTGAGCATTCTGCCGCTTTCTTTAAATCGATAATTTTGCCACTGGAGATTGAGGTTACAAAAGGTGCACTTGTTCCACCAGCAGCCTCTGGAAAATTCTATCGGCAATAAGGGGATGAAGGGCTGGCCCGGGAAAAGCGTCCGCATTTCCTTAAAATAGGGTGTGTAATCCGGATAGGGCAGCCGGCCGAGCGGCAGGGGTGGTGTTGCCTTGTCGGCTTTGTTTGTCTGCGCGGCCGGAACGGGGTGCAGCGTGCGAATCTTATCCGGCAGGCTGTTGGCCTGGCCGGAAAGAAAGCGGCAGAGGGCGAGGAGCTGTTGCTCGCCTTCACCGTCAATGAGATAATCTATTGTCGAAAAGTGCTGCAGCAACGAGGCACCGATCTCGCCGGAACACGAGGAACCGCCGAAGACAATGGGGATATCGCTCCATTTGTCTTTGATCTTTTTGGCAAGATACAGCGATGCGAATAATTGGCTGAAACAAAGAGAGAAACCGATTAGCGCATAGGGGGAAAAGTTGATATCCGCCAGCCACTGCGCACAGCTCTCTGCAACAGACGCCGTCAGGGTATCAAAGTCGGGCCGGGGTTTCCCTTTTCCGGTGAGACTCTGGCGGAAAAGTTTTGCGGCGTCGGCTTTTTTTTCAGGGAACAGCAGCGGGGCAAAGAGGGCTTCCCCAGCCCAGCCGGAGAGAGCGATTCGGCTGTACAGTTCGGTGCTGATGGTTTTTGCCAGATGGAGATAGAGATGATAATTGTCCACCTGATATTCGGCTTCCCGTTCCAGGTAGCTTTTCAAGGCCCCCAGCTGAATGGAGGGTCGGTTGAAAATCGACCAGGGCATGGAAATGAGGGCAATTCTGCAGGGTGAAGCGTTGTCGGAAACCATGTTATTGCCGGATGATTTCGGTTCCTTCCGGGGGGACAAAGGAGAAAAAGGACAGCAACTCCCTGGGGTTTCTGCCGACCAGGGCATCGATCTCGATATCACTGAGATTCAGCACCGTCAGCGTATCAAAATGGTCGCGGATGGAAATCCGTCGGATCAGTGAATCGGCAGTCACCCACAGATGGATATCCTGAACCTGGGATTGTGCCGTTTTCGGGATGAGTTTTATTACCTGGAATTCGGCATCGTTTTCCCCCTGGTATTCTTCATCCGCCGGGCGAATATGAAAGTCATTCTTCAGCGTGCCTTTGCCGGTGAAAAAAGAGTAGGTGAGGTCCGCCTCGAGCGTGTCGGCCGGGGAGATGATCATCTGCTGCAGCTCGGCAAAATACATGGAAAAGAGCTCGCCGTCGCTGACCAGTACCTGCTTGTCGGGGATGGCGTAGTCCCAGCGCATATAACGTTTGCCGTTGAGCTTGACAAAAGAGGCCCTGCCCGAGCCTTTTCGCGGCCGCCCGGTCATATCGCCGCTGCTGTTCTGGATAAAACTGAAGGCAAGGCTGCCTATTTTGTCGTACCGGGCCTGCAGTCGTTGGGCGATATCTTCGGGATATTCGATGCTGCGCTCCCCGCCATAAACAACAACTGGAAGGAGCAGCCAGAGAAGAACCAAGATGATTTTGCTGAGTGTTTGCATTAGTCCAGGAAATAAAATGATTAGATGGATAACAATTGAATATTGCGGCCAAATATCCTGGAGGCAATATGTTCGGCCGTCTCGGTCAGGTCGGTGACAAAATATCTGTTCCGGCTGGGGTCATGGCTGGCCGTCGGCTGGAACTCGGGGCTCTTCTCCAGGTAATTTTTTAGAAAATGGGCGGTTGCCGCCGAGGAATCAATCAGGGTGACCCTCTTGCCCATCCTCGGTTGGATCAGGTGTTTCAGGAGAGGATAGTGCGTGCAGCCAAGGACAAGGGTATCGATCTGCTGATTTTTCAGGTCATGCAGATAGCGACGAAGGATCATCTTCGTCTCTCGTTTGTCCGTCCAGCCCTCTTCCACGAGAGAGACCAGCAGGGGGCAGGCCCTGGAAAACACCTTGTAGTCCGGCTGCTGTCCGTGGATTTTCTGCTCATAGATGTTGCTGCGGATGGTCGCTCTTGTGCCGATAACGCCGATCCTGCCCGTCCGACTCCTGGCGATTGCCTGCTCAACGGCCGGGGTGATGACTTCGACGATGGGGATATTGAATTCCCGCCGGAGGCGATCCGTGGCCACGCTGGAGGCGGAGTTGCAGGCTATGACAATAATCTTCGCCCCATTTTGCACAAGAAATCTACTATTCTCAACCGAATATTCCGTAATGGTCCGGGCACTTTTCGTGCCGTAGGGGGTCCGGGCGATGTCTCCGAGATAGAGGAGAGGGAAGCCGGGCAGAAGCTGTTCCACCGCCCGGGCAACGGTCATGCCGCCGACACCTGAATCAAAAATACCAATCATAAAAGAGTGCGCGTTCGTGAAGAGATCCAAAATTGGACAGACACCAGTTCAGGCTGATATATACCAGAAAAGACTTTTAACAACAAGCAGACATCGGTCAGGGCCGGAGAGATGCTTTTCCTCAAGCAATTGATGGAACTTGTTGACAGAAGGTGTCTATGGAATTATTTTTGCCCTGAATCAATAAAACAGTCGATCATAGTCGCGGCAGACAACCGAAGTTCCAGTCGAGGTTCGGTTTTTTTTTGTTTTCTGCTCCGGTTGTGGTGAGGAAATCCATGCATGATGTTTTGCAACGTTAATTTTTTGCGATCTGATAGGTGAAAAAGAAATGCCAGTTTACGAGTATGAATGTCAGGAGTGTAACAAGGTCTTTGAAGTGCAGCAGAAAATCGCCGACAAACCGCTGAGCACTTGTCCCAAATGTCAGGGGCCAGTGAAAAAACTCATGTCCATGACGTCTTTCCAGTTAAAAGGCGGTGGCTGGTATGCCGACGGATATTCGAGCTCGGCCAATGGCAATGGTGCCAAAAAGGCCGAACCGGTCAAGCCCGCCGAGACGCCAAAATCCTGCCCGGCTGCCGGCGGCTGTGCCGCGTGTCCTGCCGCTACCTCCGTGTAGCTCCTTTGTTTCTCCATTCATCCCGGCAACCTAGTGAGATGGCCGGGAGATGATGGCCATTGCGTCACCATAGGAAAAAAAACGATATTCTTCCTCGACTGCAGTCTTATAACAGTCGAGGAGGGTCTGCCTGCCGCACAGGGCGGAGACCAGAAACATCAGCGACGAATCCGGCAGGTGGAAGTTGGTAATTAAATTATCGATGACCCTGAACTGAAAACCGGGATAGATGTACAGATCGCACCAGTCTTCGACCGCTTCCAGCTGACCGGTCTTTATTGCCCCGTATTCCAGGGCCCTGACGGTGGTCGTCCCGACAGCCCAGATCCTGCCTCCCCTCTTTTTTGTCAATGCAATGTCGGCCACCGTCTCCTGTGGGATACGCAGATATTCCCGGTGGATCCGATGGCAGGTGATATCGTTTTCCCGCACCGGAGCAAAGGTGCCATAGCCGACATGCAGGGTGACCTGGCCAAACAGGGTGCCTTGTTCGGTGATCCCTTGCAATAACTCCTCGGTGAAATGCAGACCGGCGGTCGGGGCGGCAACTGCCCCTGGCCGGCTGGCATAGACGGTCTGGTAGCGGTGGACGTCTTCGCTGGTGCAGCCGTTCTTCCTGGAAATATATGGTGGCAGAGGTACCTGGCCGGAACGCTGCAAGGTCTCCGCCAGGCCGAGTTCCCGGTCGAAATGCAGACTCAGCCGCACCTTGCCGCCGTCGAGATCCTCTTCAACCGTACAGGACAGTATCTCGTTAATGGTGATACGGCACCCCCTTTTGGGTCGCTTGGATGACTTGATCAAGCCGTTCGCCACGGCGGTGGCGCTGTGCATAGCCTGGATGGCCGGAAATTCAAGCAGAAAGACCTCGGCCCTGCCGCCTGTCTCCTTTGTGCCCAGCAGCCGAGCCGGAAAGACCCTGGTATTGTTGACCACCAGCATGTCATCCTTGCCGATAAACCGGCCGATATCTGCAAAACGATGATGCCGCGGCCCTGTCTTGCCGGTCTGCACCACCATCAGGCGCGAGTTGTCGCGTTTTGCCGCGGGATGCTGGGCGATGAGGTGTTCGGGCAGGTGGTAGCTGTAGGAACTGAGGGTGAGATCTTTTTGCATCATGCTCTGTGGGGTAGGGAGAAAAATGACGGTTCACGCGCTGTCGACCATGCATTAAGTCAAATTATGCGTTAAAGTCACAGGCTGTCCAGCTGCCGGGATGTTTGAACAGGCGGCAGAAGAAGATAAAATTTTTATTCGCGCAAGGAGCTGTTGTAGATACCATGATTCTGGCAGTTGCTGCAACCGAAATAGAAATGGCCCCCTTTGTTGCGTCCTTGCCCCCATCAACAGTGTTCTGCCGGACACTGTTGACCGGAGTCGGACCTGTTGAAACAACGCTTCGGCTGACCAGATTCCTCTGTGCAAACAGAGAACAGTTTGACATGGTTATCCAGTTCGGTGTCGGCGGCGCCTATCTCCTGCCCGAACAGAGCCGCCAGCCGCTGCTGCTGGATATCTGCCTCGCCGAACAGGAGGTGGCCGGTGATTTCGGCGTCTGCCTTGGCGATGATATGGAATATTTAAACAGCGCCCTCGCCGGGGAGATCGTCTTGCCCCTGGATGCCGCCTTATTGCAGCGCTGCCGCTCGGTTTTGAAACGGCTCGGCATCCCCAGTCATCCGGGGGTATTCATCACGGTCAATGGTGTCAGCGGCACAAAAATCCGAGGGGAAATGTTGCAGGCCAGGTGGAATGGCCTGTGTGAAAATATGGAAGGCGCGGCCGTTGTCCGCGTCTGTCGCGAATTCAGCCTGCCCTGTGCCGAGCTGCGCTGTATCTCCAATTATGTCGAGGACCGGCAGCCATCTTCCTGGCGATTACCCGAGGCCTGCCAAAAAGCCGCCGATACGGCGGTACAGCTGATACAAGGATTGACTCAATGTTGCCCATGAACGGAAATCTTAGCCTGGGCTTTTCGCCCTGTCCCAATGATACTTTTATCTTCTATGGCCTGGTCCATGGCCTGGTGGCCCCGGTGGAAGTTGCCTTTGCTGAACCTGTGCTCGAGGATGTGGAAAAACTCAATCTGTGGGCCATGGCCAAAAAACTTGATGTGACCAAGCTTTCTTTTCATGCCCTGGGCCATGTGCTCGATGAATACTGCCTGCTGTCTGCCGGCAGCGCACTCGGCCGAGGCTGCGGGCCGCTGCTGGTTGCCGCGTCGGAGATACCGCCGGGGGAGCTGCGCGAGATGACCATCGCCATCCCCGGGAAACTGACGACCGCCGCGATGCTGCTGCAGATGTTTCTGCCGGACGGTCAGCGGCTGGTGGAGATGCGTTTTGATCGCATCATCGGCGCGATCAAAGATGGGCAAGTCGACGCGGGCGTCATCATCCATGAATCCCGTTTTACCTATGCCGAACAGGGGCTGTTTTGTCTGCAGGATCTTGGCCGGTGGTGGGAACAGAGCACCGGCCTGCCGATACCCCTTGGCTGCATTGCTGCCAGGAGAAGCCTCGGCCGGGACCGGATTGCGGCCATTGACCGGGCCATTAGGGCCAGTGTTGCGTATGGGTTCGCCCATCCGGATGGTTGTCTGCCCTATATCAGGAGCAAAAGCCAGGAGCTCGAGGCGGGCATAGTCCGCAGCCATATCCGGCTCTACGTCAATGAGTTTTCGCGAGACTTGGGCGAGGAGGGGATTGCCGCTATAGAGGCCTTCATGGCGCGGGGGCGCCGGGCCGGCGTTCTGCCGGAAAGCAGAATGGAGTTGCTGCTCTGAGCGGCCGGCCGATGCCGCTCGCTCCAGAGAAACATCAAGCGGCCAGGTTTTTTACCTGTCTGAGATAAGGATGGCAAGGTGAACAACAACCACGATCTGTTAAATCTCCCGGTGTTTCAAGTTGCAGGGGAAACAAAAACACTGCGGCACGAATTTGCGGCAGGATTAGTGGCTGAGCTGGCCGGGCGGTCCCTCAGCGGCATTTTTCTGCCCAGGGAAGACGACCGGATCTTGACGCGCTATGCGGTCATTTCCCAGGTAAAACTACATGACCTGGTCATAATCGATGCCGGGCTTGATTTTCCGGCACAGCAGATCCACCTTGGCATTCACCCGGATGGGCGGTCGGTGCCGGGCAGCCTGGTGTGGATTGGTGGCGATGACTCGGCGATGCGGGAGTTTATCGACCAGCTGATTAAAAAATTGGATCAACTGGTTCAGCAAATCCCGGTGTGGGGCTGTATCCTTATCGGCGGCAAAAGTTCACGGATGGGCCGGCCGAAGCATCTTATCGAAGACGAGAAAAAAGTAACCTGGCTGGAACGAACAGCATCCATCCTCCGTCCTCTGGTCGATGGACTGGTGGTTTCGGGGGCGGGGCTCCTGCCGGAAAAACTTCAGCATCTGGTTCGCCTGGCCGATATTCCCGGCGTAGTCGGACCCCTGACAGGGGTTATTGCCGCCTGTCGCTGGCAGCCGACGGTGTCCTGGATGTTCGTTGCCTGCGATATGCCCCATATAACACCCGAGGCGATACAGTGGCTTTTGTCCGGGCGTCGCGCCGGTTGCTGGGGGCGAGTTCCCCGGCGGGAGGAGAGCAGGCATTGCGAGCCGCTTTTGGCCTGCTATGATTTTCGTGCAGGGCACCTCTTTGAGGAACAGTTCTACAATGGAAATTTACGCATCGGGGCTGCGGCCGCTCACCCGAAAATTGAAAATCCGGTGATCCCGGCAGCTTTGCACTCCGGCTGGCAAAACATTAACACACCGGACGAGTTGCAGGCAGCGCCACGATGAACATTAACGCAGGCCGGTGTCGGAAGTGTCTGCAGGGATTGGAGCGTACATGTCGCACGGATCCCGTCTACTTCATATTCTGCATGACAACGCAGTCCTTGCAGATGGCCATTTTTTGGTCCCAGGTTGTAAGGGGGGTATTGTTGCAGATGGCGCCGCTGACAAACCAGCACATGTCACCCGCATTGAATTCCCAGGCCGGACACTGCAGCTTTGTTTCTTCGGGGCAGTTACGTATATCCCAGCAGTTACCGCCATGCGTATGGGAATGATTTTTTTTCGCCTGCAGAAAAATCAGCTGGCGCTCGACGTGGCTCGGTATTGTCCGCCAGCCCTGTTCGTAGCTGCAGACCGCCTTCAGGGAGATCCCGAGAAGACTGGCCAGCTCTTTCTGGGTTCTGGTTAGTTCTTTTCTGGTTTTGACAAATTCTTTGCTGTCCATATCGTTTGACTGCCGCGTCTCGGCATTGGAAGATTGATGTTCTGGGCTGATGGGATTATCCTATCATACTACAGGGGTATTGTCTCTTGTTTTGTCAACTGCTTCGGACCATATGTATCATAAACGTTGTATGGCAGCGAAGCTGTTTTTATTCTCGGCCAGGACCTTGGCCTACACTGTAGTATGCAATGTACCACATCCGGTGATCCTTATGCAAACATGGAAAACGAAAGAGTGTCGATCTGTTGGGCAAAAAGCCATCAGAACTGCCGGCTGGCAGAAAATTGTGATGAGATTTTTTCTTTTTCTGCTGCTTCTCCTGCTGTTCGGATGTATCCAGGAAAAAAAATCCAAACCGCTGCAATTAGGTGACACTGCGCCCGATTTTGCCATTAAGGACTTGTCCGGTAAGGTGACGGTGCTGTCGAATCTGCACGGCAGCCCGGTCATTCTTCGTTTTTTCGAGACGAATTGCCGTTTTTGCCGGGCGGATACTCCGGCATTTGTCAAGTTTTACAGCGAACATAAAGATAAAGGGCTGCAGGTCCTGTATATCGGAAGTTTTTATGAAAATGTCGAAAAATTGAGGGAGTTTGCCGAAGAAATGGCTATAGTTTTCCCCGTAGCCGCGGATGGAGATGCCGCACTTGCCGATCTCTACGATATTCGTGCCTACCCGCAGACCATTTTTATCGATCCGGAGCAGAAGATCCTGGCGGCGATTCTTGGCGGCGTGGGGGAGGCGGAACTACAGGAGATTTTGGGTAAGTATCTCTGATGAACCGCAGGAGCAATCAAAATACGGGGGGGAAAAGATGAAGAAAGCTATTGTCGCGCTAGCCATTCTGTTCTTGCTGGGTACTGTGCAGGGCAGCATTGCCGCCGGTCCCAAGGCGGGGGAAGGGCTGAATAAAGACAGCCGATGCCCCGTGTGCGGGATGTTTGTGGCAAAATATCCCCAATGGCTGGCCCAGATCAATATGTCCGATGGCCGTGCCGAGTTTTTTGACGGGGTGAAGGATATGCTGGCCTATTATTTTTCCCCAGAGCAATATGGCGCCGCTGCAGGCGATACGGTAGAAGAGGTCTTCGTTAAGGACTATTACAGTCAGCACTGGATTGACGGGCAAAAAGCCTTTTACGCGTTCGGCAGTGACGTGTACGGCCCCATGGGCCATGAACTGATTCCTTTTTCCGGTCAGGCAGCGGCGGAAAACTTCCAGAAGGATCACCATGGCAAGAAGATCTACAGCTTCGCCGAGATCACCCCGGACATAATCGAATCGTTACGGAAAGGACATACGATGAAAGGGCGTTCGATGCCGGCAGGGCAATAAGCGGAACGATGCGGCCGTCTGCGGGTTTACTGGGTGTTCTGCTCGCTCTTGCCGTGCTGGTTAGTGGTCTTGTCCAGTCGACGGCAAGCAAGAGATGTACGCAGGAAGAGAATGTGCGGCTGCTCCAAGGGGTGGTTTTTCATCTTGGTCTGTCCGATCTTGCCCTATCCACCGAAGCGCGCTATACCCGCCACCCGGCCATCAGCGATTCAGTGGTTGTATCGATGGATCATCCGGGGGCGATTGACCATTTTCCGTCCACCTTTTTCTGGGCACCGATACGGCGGTAACGTATGACGATGAATTCTGTTGGCCGCCTGCTGAATATCCTTGACTACGCCCTGTATGCCTTGAGACGAAAACTGCTCAAGAATGTCAGCGTCTTCTGTCTTTTTGCCCTGGTTATTTTTTTCTTGAGTTCCTTCCTGTTGGTGAGCAAGGCCTTGACCGAGGCTGCGCAAAGGATACTTGCCACCGCCCCGGACATTACCGTCCAGCAGATGTCTGCCGGAAGACAGATTTCCATTGTTGCATCCGCCGCAAACGAACTTTCCGGCATCTTCGGTATCGAGAAAATAGACGAGCGGATCTGGGGATATTATTTCGACGAGAGCAATGGCGCCAATTATACGGTGATCGGCATGCGGACGCCGTTCGTCGGTTCCCCGGCAGCTCTGCAGCTCGGCCTCGCCGAGGGGCGTTTGCCTGCTCTTGCCGAACAGGGCAAGGTGGTCATCAGTGACAATATCCGCCAGCATCTTCAGCTGGGAGAGCGAAAACACTTTTCTTTGTTCCGGCCGGATTTAAGCCAGGCGGGATTTGAGATCATCGGGCTCTTTGATAAAAAACTGGAGATTATCACTGCCGATCTGATCCTCATGACCCTGGCCGATGCCAGGGATCTTTTTGCCATTCCAGAAGGATATGTCACCGATTTGCTGGTCTATGTCGCCAATCCGAATGAGATTGACACCGTCGCCCGAAAAATCAGCGATACCCTGCTGGGGAGTCGGATTATTACCAGGAATCAGATTCTGAAAACCTACAAAGTGGTTTTTAACTGGCGCAGCGGCCTGGGCACGATCTGCCTGCTCACCGCTCTGGCCGCCTTTGTCATTCTCGCCTGGGACAAGGCATCGGGTCTGTCCCAGGAAGAAAGAAAGGAGGTCGGCATTTTGAAAATCCTTGGCTGGCAGACCAGTGACCTCATTTTTTTACGGTTTTGCGAGTCCCTGACCGTCTCCCTATTGGCTTTTCTCAGCGGTTATGTCCTGGCCTGGGTGCACGTTGCCTCTTTTGACGGCGCACTGTTCAGGCCGGTTTTTCTTGGCTGGTCGGTGGTTCGACCGGTCTTTTCTCTGGCGCCGCCCTTTGCCGTTGAGGATCTCCTGCTCGTTTTTACTCTTTCGGTCATCCCCTATCTCTGTGCCACGGCGGTTCCCGCCTGGCGGGCGGCCACGGTTCGGGCTGATTCGGTGATCTGATATGCTGATTGACCTCGAGGCGGTGACAAAAATATATAATCAGGGGCAAATCAATCAAGTGAGTGCCCTCAGGAGTGTCCGTCTGGCCGTTGCCAAAGGCGAGATGGTCTGCGTACAGGGACCAAGCGGCTCGGGCAAGACCACGCTGCTGTCCATTATCGGCTGCATTTTTTCGCCGACCAGCGGCAGGGCAACGATAGGCGGCAGGAAGATATCTCGGCTGCCGGATCATTTTCTCACCCTTTACCGCCGGGAATTGATAGGATTTGTTTTTCAAAACTACAATATGATTGATCACCTGACCGTGCTGGAGAATATCACCTTGCCCCTTATTCCCCTGGGTATCTCTCCCCGGGTTCGGGAAAAAAAGGGTGATCTGCTGCTTGAAAAATTCGGCCTCCGCCACCGGAAAAAATTTGCCGTCAACCAGCTGAGCGGCGGCGAGTTACAACGGGCGGCAATCGCCCGGGCCCTGATAAATGATCCGCCGATCATCGTCGCCGATGAACCGACCGCCCATCTTGACGGCATACTGTCTCTGGAGGTCGTCGACATGCTGGCAGCCCTTAAAAAAGAAGGGCGAACGGTGGTCGTCAGTTCCCACGATCCGATTGTCAGCGGACATCCCGGCATGACCCGAATTATCGAGGTCAGAGATGGGTTGATTATGCCGAATATCGGCAAGGCGTGAGCGGATACCATGCTTCTTAACTCCTGGTCGATTACCCTGCTGGTCACTTCCGCCGCCGCGCTGTTTTTAGCCGCAGGGGCGGTGGGAACCGCCATCAGGACCCTGCGGTTCTGGGACAGTGAGGCCGATACGGCCAGGCAGATCGAGTTGGAAAACGAGACCTGGCTGTCCGCCCTGCTGATGCAGTACGGCATGGTTTTACAGATTCTGGCCCTGCTGCTGCTGGTCCTCGCGGCGGATAATTACTCGGAGATCCTCATTGGCGCGATGTGCGCCACCGGGGCCTTTCTCGCCAATGAATACGGCATACCGCTGTTGCTGGTAAAAATATGCGGTATATTTCTCTATGGTTTCTGGATTGTCCTGCATCGTCTGGACATCAGCTCGGAACGTTTGCCCCTGACCCGAATAAAGTATGGCTATGTCCTGCTGCTGGTTCCTCTGCTGCTCGCCGATATACTTTTGCTGATACTGTATCTGGTCGATCTACAACCGGATATTATCACCTCCTGCTGCGGCGTGGTTTTCGGCGGGGCGGCCGGAGACGGAAAAAATCTTGTCGGGCCGGTGCCGGTTGTCGTGCTGATGGTGCTTTTTTACGGTTTGGCCGGCCTGTTGTTTGTCGGCGGCTTAGTTTTACTGAGGAGAGCCGACAGGGGGTCGTTTCCTGGTGAAAACATAATCGGTATTGTTTTTAGTCTGTTGTGGCTGCTCTTTTTCGCCCTGTCCCTGCTGGTTATTACGGCGGTCATTTCCTCGTATATTTATGCCATGCCTTTTCACCGTTGTCCTTTTGACATCCTGAAAGAGGAGTATTATTCCGTCGGTTATGTCATATATTTTGCCCTTTTTACGGCAACTTTTTTTGGCATGAGTGCCGGCCTGACGACGCTTTTTACGGCATTGCCGGATATGCGCCAGGCGGTGGCTTCTTTTCGGATAACAGCGCTGCGACTCTGTCTTCTGCTGCTGCCCCTTTTCCTGCTGGTGGTCAGCTGGTTTCCGGCCGTCTACCTCCTCGGCGGGGGGGATCGTTGATTCTATTTTCTTTTTGTTCAAAACGGATATACTTTACTGTGTAAAGAGACGTTGAAAGGCAAGGAGGGAGAAGTCATGGACTTTTCTGGAGGTGATCATGCAGTCAGGCTCCGACCAGGTAATCACCGATTTCGATCCGCATTTTAAGATTTTTCACGACCTTATGTCCTTTAAGGTCCAGGAGATTCTTCTTATCTCCAGCCTCTATGATGCCTATATCATGGAAGAGGACGGCAGTATTGCGACCAGGCTCATCAATGAATACCACGGCCTGAATTTAAGCAAACCGCCAAAAATCACCCGAGTCTCCTCCGCTGCTGAAGCGCTTGAGCTGATCAGCAGGAAAAAATTTGAAATAGTCATCACCATGCCCTACCTGGGGGGGATGGACGCCTTTCGACTGGGCGCGGCGATAAAAAAGATCCAACCCGATCTGCCGGTCATTCTTTTAGGCCACAACATGCGCTCGACCTTTCCCGATAAGATTGGCACGCACGGGGTGGATAAGAATTTTCTCTGGTGCTGCCAGGCGGATCTGCTGCTCGCCATCATAAAGAATGTTGAAGATCACCGGAATGTCGATGCGGATACCAGACGGGCGATGGTTCGGGTCATTATTTACGTTGAGGATTCGCCGCTGTATCGCTCATTGTTTCTTCCCCTCATTTACAATGAAGTGGTGAGACAGACCCAATCGGTGCTTGATGAGAGCCTCAATGAGCGGCACCGTCTGCTGCGCATGAGGGCCCGGCCGAAAATTCTCATGGCGACGAACTATAAAGAAGCGCAGGATTTATATCAGACCTATAAACCCTATGTCTTTACCGTCATTTCCGATGCGGCTTTTGGCAGAGGCGGTCGCACGGATGCCCAGGCCGGCTTTGATTTTCTCAGGACAATTCGCAGTGAGATAGCGGATCTGCCGCTGCTCATGGTGTCGACGGAACAGCAGAACCGTGGCGAGGCGGAGCGCATCCCCTCAGTTTTTATCGATAAAAACTCCCCTTTGATCAAGGACGAACTGCATAATTATTTCCTGAAAAACCTCGGTTTTGGCGATTTTATCTTTCGCATGCCCGATCAGACGGCCATCGGCCGTGCGGCCAATCTCTGTGAATTTGAGAAACAGCTCCAGGTTATTCCGGAGGAATCGCTTCGATACCACACCGGCAGAAACCATTTCTCCAACTGGGTCATGGCCAGGGCCGAGGTCATTCTCGCCCGCAGACTGCACAAGGATTATCTGGTCAATATCGATGACATCGAAGATATACGTGCGGATCTGGTCTATAAGGTGCACTCGCTGAGAAAATTGCGTCAGCGGGGCGTCGTGGTAAAATTTTCCTCCGAAGACTATGACCCGGATGTGATGGACTTTGTCAAGATCGGCGGCGGTTCCATGGGGGGGAAGGCCAGAGGTATCGCCTTTATCTGGGCCTGTCTGCAGGGTGCCTGTGGGGAAAACTCCGTATTGAGCGGACATGGGGTTACCATCCCGAAAACCTGCGTGATCACCGCCGATGGCTTTGACGCCTTTGTCGAAGAGAATAACCTTCATTTTGCCAAATTTTTGCCGGATGATCAGGTCTGCGACATTTTTCTGGACAATCCCTTGCCGGCCTGGCTGCGTCAGGAACTCCGCGCCTTTCTGCAGAAATCAGTCAGACCCCTCTCTGTTCGCTCGTCGAGCCTGCTCGAAGACGGCCAGTTCAGACCCTATGCCGGGCTCTATTCGACATATTTTCTCGCGAATAACGATCCCGACTTTGACGAACGGCTCCGTCAGCTGGAAAGTGCCATTAAGCTGGTCTATGCCTCGACCTGGTTTGAGGGACCCATTGCCTTTGCCAAGGTAACCGGCCATGGCCGTGAAGACTCGATGGCGGTAATTATTCAACAGGTGGCCGGGGATTTCTACGGCAACTTTTTTTATCCGGCGGTATCCGGCGTCGCCCAGTCGCATAATTTCTATCCGGTCCTGGATATGCGCGCCGAGGAAGGGATTAGTCATATTGCCCTGGGGCTTGGCAAGACCGTGGTTGAAGGCGGCAAGTCGCTCTGGTTTTCTCCGGCCAGACCGAAAAAACTGGTCCAGTTCGCAACCGTGGAAAATATGCTGCAATACAGTCAACGTGAGTTCTACGCTCTCGATATGACCCCCGGCAGGTGTCTGCGCCGCGATACCTCTAATCTGGTGTTACGAACCGTGCAGGATGCCGACAATGAACTGCCGGTGACCATGCTGGCCTCGACATATATTGCCGAGGAGGAGAGGGTCCGCGATGCCTGCCTGCCGGGAATGAAAATTATGACCTTTGCCCAGTTGCTCAAGTACCCCGGATATCCGCTGGCGCAGATCCTCGCCGAACTGCTGCAGGCGGGCAAGGCCGGCATGGGTGGTGAGGTGGAGATTGAATTTGCCCTGCACCTTGAGGCGGAAATTGACAAATCCGTTTTTTATTTTTTACAGGTCAGGCTCATGGTCACCGGAAGCGAAATGGCCGATGTGCATATCGGCGACAAGGAGAGAGAAAAGGCCTTCTGCTCCATCAAGCAGTGCCTTGGCCACGGCAGTTTCTCGAATATGGCCGATATTGTCTATGTCTGTCCCGATACCTTCGAGGCGTCGAAAACGCGTGAGATGGCGCTGGAAATCGGCGCGATGAATCGCCGACTGCAGCATGAAAAAAGACCGTTCCTGCTCATCGGCCCAGGCAGATGGGGCTCGGCTGATCCCTGGCTGGGCATTCCCGTGCAATGGGCGGATATTTCCGGGGTGGCGGCGATTATCGAGGTGCGCAGCAAGAAAATCAGGGCAGAGCCATCGCAGGGCACCCATTTTTTTCAAAACATCACCTCCCTTGGCATCCCTTATCTTACTTTAAATGACAATGGCCGAATCGAAGGTGAAAAACAAGCCGATTTCTTCGACTGGCAGTGGCTCGCACAGCAGCCTGTGGTCGAAAAAGGATCGTATGTTCGTCATGTTCGGCTGGACAAGCCCTTTGTCTTGAAATGTGACGGTATAAAAGCTGAAAGTGTCCTGTTCGAAATGGAAAAACAATGTAGAATGGTTGATACAGGGAAAAAAGGTGTGTAAAAAAACTCTATTGCCACAGGAGGATGCTCGTGGACGCCATAATCAGCCGAATTATTGACCGGGACCCGGATCAGAAGGAGTTTCATCAGGCTCTGCATGAGGTCTTGGCCAGCGTCAAGCCTGTTCTCGACCGCAACTTCGAATACCGGCAGCTGGCAGTCCTTGACAGGATAACCGAGCCGGAGCGGGTCATTATGTTTCGCGTACCCTGGATGGATGATGACGGCCAGGTGCATGTCAACAGGGGCTTCCGGGTGGGCATGAACAGCGCTCTCGGGCCTTATAAAGGTGGTCTGCGCTTCCATGCATCCGTGAATCTCGGGATTATTAAATTCCTGGCATTTGAACAGGTATTTAAAAATTCCCTGACGACGCTGGCCATGGGCGGCGGCAAGGGGGGCTCGGATTTTGACCCAAAGGGTAAATCCGATAACGAGGTGATGCGTTTCTGCCAGTCGTTTATGGCTGAACTCTATCGGCATATCGGGCCCAATACAGATGTTCCGGCCGGCGACATCGGCGTCGGGGCTCGCGAGATCGGCTATCTCTTTGGTATGTACAAAAAACTCAAAAATGAATTTACCGGCGTGCTCACCGGCAAAGGCCTTGGCTGGGGGGGGAGCCTCATTCGCCCCGAGGCCACCGGCTACGGCGCCGTCTATTTCGCCGCTGAAATGCTCCAGACGCGCAGGGAAAGTATCGAAAATAAACGTTGTCTGGTCTCCGGTTCGGGAAATGTCGCGCAGTTTACCACGGAAAAAATTCTTCAGCTTGGCGGTAAGGTCCTCACCCTGTCGGATTCGTCCGGATATATATTTGATGAACAGGGAATCGATCAGCACAAACTGGCGTATGTTAAGCAGCTGAAAAATATTCGGCGGGGTCGAATCAGTGAATATGCCATGCAATACCCGGAAGCGGTTCATGTTCCCGTAGATCCTTCTCTTGGCTACAATCCCCTCTGGGAGCATGGGGCGGACTGCGCCTTTCCCTGTGCCACGCAAAATGAAATTAATGGTGTTGACGCCGTCCACCTGGCCAAAGGCGGCGTACAGCTTATCTGTGAAGGGGCCAATATGCCGACGACCCCGGAAGCGGTGGACATCTTTCATGATCATACGCTGCTGTATGCGCCGGGGAAAGCGGCCAACGCCGGCGGGGTTGCCGTTTCCGGGCTGGAGATGGCGCAAAATTCCATGCGTCTTTCCTGGCCGAGAAAAGAGGTTGATGACCGCCTGAAACAGATTATGAAGTCGATCCACCGGACCTGTCTGGATGCTGCCGACGAATATGGCACTCCCGGCAACTATATGGCAGGAGCAAATATCGCCGGCTTTGTCAAGGTAGTCAACGCCATGCTCGATCAGGGCTTGGTTTAGGCGGCATTGACTGATTGCTCTGAAAAAGCATCTCCGACCTGCAGAGGCAAGCATGAGAGACGTTACTTTTACATACGACGAGAAATGCGCCGGGGAGTTTTCCAGGCTGCTCTCCCGGGTGGAACACCTTTTTATCTCCATTGATATCGGCTGTCCCTATGGTCTGCCATTTGTGGCACGGTTTCATCAGGCCACTTTTGCGCCCCTCAGTGAACGGGCGATGGAGCTCTTTCTCTCGGCGGGCTACCGACGAAACGGCAACTGTCTTTATGATATGCAGTGTCCCCATTGTTTCGCCTGCATGCCCATTCGGTTGCACCCGGACGAGTTTCGACCGAATCGGAATCAGCGACGGGCGGTGAAAAAAAACCAGGATGTGCAGATGGCCATTTCACCGCTGCAGGCCGATGAGGAAACCCTGCAGCTGTGCGAAAAATTCCTGCGGAGGCGCTATCCGCGGGAAAACAATAATGCCCTGGGCTATTATCGGGATTTTTTTCTGAATCATATCGTCAACAGCGCCCAGATACAATACCGTATAGATGGTCGCCTGGTGGGCACGGCGGTTATTGATATCGGCTATAACTGGTTGAATGCCGTCTACTTTTATTTTGATCCGGATGAGTCGTCGCGCAGTCTCGGCACCTATAACATCATGCAGCTGATAGATCTCTGTCTCGAGTGGGAGGTTGAGTATCTGTATCTCGGATATCTTATTCACTCAGTGCCGGCAATGAGTTATAAAAGCAATTTCCGGCCGCATTATCTCTTTTCGAAAGGCAAATGGCACTGTGTTACATGACCGCATTGCCTCATGTTGCCCCATGCTTTTATTTGGTATTCAAAAGGCAAGTGATTAACGTGTAAAAGTAGCTTGAACGGTTGCGGCAGCACTATTTCTTCTTGATAACTGTTCGTTGCTGAACACTTTTATGTGGAGATATTATGGCTGATACTAACCAAAAACACACCACCCTTACTCCTTACGCGATGTACTTCAGAAGGGAGGACGGCAAACTGCAGTGCGCGATTTGTGCCCATGCCTGTGCTCTGCGCGAGGGACAGCGCGGCATTTGCCACGTAAGAGAGCGAAGAGGCGAGGCCATCGTCAGCCTGGTCTATGGCAGGGTTGTTGCGGAACATATCGATCCCATCGAAAAAAAACCCCTCTTTCATGTCCTGCCGGGAAGTTTTTCCTATTCCATTTCCACTCTTGGCTGTAATTTTCGCTGTCTGCATTGCCAGAATGCCTCGATTTCGCAAGTACCTGGAGATATGGATGTGTCCAGTTCCGGAGTGTATCGTCATCCGAAAACCATCGTTGCCTCAGCCATTGAAAACGATTGCCGGTCGATCAGTTACACCTACGTCGAACCGACGATATTCTTTGAATATGCTTATGATTGTTCTGTCGCGGCGGTGGAAAAGGGACTGAAAAATATCTTTGTCTCCAATGGCTATATGTCCGATGCGGCCAGTCGAATACTCGCCCCTGTTTTGACAGCAATAAATATCGACCTGAAGTCCTTCCGCGATTCCTTTTACAAAAAAGTCTGTGGGGCACGGCGGGCTCCGGTGCTGGAGTCGATCGCCCGGTTCAAGGAGCTGGGGGTCTGGGTCGAGGTGACGACGCTGATCATTCCCGGCATGAATGATAGTGAGCAGGAATTAACCGAGATCGCTTCCTTTCTCGCTGGTATCGACCGCAAGATGCCGTGGCACGTCACCGGATTTTATCCCAGCCACAAAATGCTGCATGTGCCGCCCACCGGTGGGGAAATACTCGTCAGGGCAAGGGAAATAGGTTTTGCCCAGGGGCTGGACTATGTCTATACCGGCAACAGACCGGAAGTGGTGGGGGAAAATACCGCCTGTCCCTCCTGTAAAAAGACGGTGATTAAACGTCATGGTTTTCAGGTAGAGGCCAACCATCTTCAGGTTGGCCGCTGCCCCCACTGCGGCAGTGTTATTCCGGGTGTCTGGGAATAGTCATCGCCAAGGGACTATTTCTTTTTTAAAAAGAGGCTTCGGCTGACGAGGGTAAGCAGAATGGCAAAAAGCGCCGCGGCAAGACCGAGCAGGACGTTATAAAAGGGTGGGGCGGCCAGGGCAATGCGGATGATCAACGTCGACAGGGCAAAGCCCGAGTTGCGAAAAACCGCATAAAAAGACGGCTGGTAGCACTGCGAGATCAACACCACCAGGATATCTGTAAGGATCAAAAGAGTGTAAAACCCGTGCAGAAAGTCGGTATGCTCCGTGCCGGCAAGTGTCGCAAGAGCGCTGTTGACGCCCATGAAGATAAAAATTGACAGCAGTATCAAGGCAATGCCTTTCTTGGCGGCGACAAAACTGTACAGATCCGCCGGCTGCATTTTTTCATCGGTGGTCCGAGGCTGCACTATATAATAGTAGCCAAGCAGGGCAAAGATGAGCAATGCCCCGAACCCATCGGAAAGTATGTATAAAACGGCCTGTTCATTGCCCTGAAAGGTTATTGGTTCAGGAAAGTAAGAGAGCTCTTTGAAGGCATTGCGCATGAGAATAAGGGCAAGAATCTCAAACTGTTTTCCGACCGACCGGCTAAACGAGCAGGGAATAGTAAAAACCAGGCTGATCACCTCGAGGATGAGGACCACGGTAAAGGCCGCCTGCACGGCAAAGAAATGGTTCTTCGGCACCGCCGAGGCCAGAGAAGCAGGGAGCAGGTTGCGACGGTTCAACTCAATGCTGATGATGCTGCAAAGAAAAAAGAGCACCAGCCCGTAGGAGATCTTCCGGTGCATTTTTTCATGTTCCCACAAATGATGCAATGGATCAAAAATGTAGGTAATCTTGTCGTAGAAAAAACTCATCAGCAATCAGAGAAAGAGACAAATAAATAAAAGTTCCAGGGAAGATAAGGGCAAGTGTTGCTATGATACTACCATTTACTACCATGTGCGGCGGTAATAGAAAACAGAAAAATGGCCGTCTGTCCTGCTCCTGCGCCGTGGCCGAGTAACTTTAGGCGGTCGAAAAGCGGCTGCTCGTCAGGGCTCATTTTTCTTCAGGGGTTGTATCCGGCTTCTGCATCTGACGGTCTTTCAGCTTGTTCCACCATTCAAGCCTTTTTTGTATCTCTTTTTCAAAACCGAATTGAGATGGGGTGTAGTATGTTTTTTCAGCCATATTCTCGGGAAAGTATCGCTGATAGCTATAATGGTTTTCGTAGTCATGGGCATAACGATATCCTTTGTGGTAGCCCAGTTCCTGCATAAGTTTGGTCGGGGCGTTGCGGACGGAAAAGGGTACCTTGAGATGGCTTGTTTGTTCAGCATCAGCCTTGGCGCTGTTGTAGGCGCTTTCCAGGGCGTTGCTCTTCGGGGCGGTGGCCAGATAGACGGTCAACTGGCTGAGTGCGGTGTTTGCCTCCGGCATGCCGAGGAAATGCACGGCGTCTTTGATAGCAATTGCCTGGATTATTGCCTGCGGGTCGGCCAGACCGACATCCTCCGATGCTATTCGCACCAGTCGTCGGGTGATGTAGAGCGGATCCTCCCCGGCCTCAAGCATCCTGGCAAGCCAATAGAGTGCCGCCTGCGGGTCGCTGCCGCGGATCGATTTTTGAAAGACCGAGATGATGTTGAAATGTTCCTCACCGCGCTTGTCGTAGAAGAGGGATTTCTTCTGTACCGATTTTGCCACGAAATCTTTGGTGATATGGTCGCCGATCTCGGCATTGCGGCAAACCAGCTGGAGATCGTTCAGTGCTCTTCTGGCATCGCCGCATGCTTTTTCGGCGAGCAGCAGCAGAGCGTTGTCATCGATAGTTAATCGTTTGGCTATTTTTGGCAGGGCCCGGGCCAGGATAGTCTGGAGGTCGGGTTCAGACAAAGGTTCGAGGACAAAGACGTGACATCTCGAGAGCAGCGCGGAAATCACTTCAAACGACGGGTTTTCCGTCGTCGCGCCAATAAGGATGACCGCACCCGACTCCACATAAGGTAGAAAGGCGTCCTGCTGTGATTTGTTAAAGCGGTGGATTTCATCGACGAAGACGATGGTATTGCGGTTTTCGTAGAGGTGGACCTGCCGTGCGTGTTCCATCAGTGCTTTCACGTCACCGATTTTGCTCATGACGGCACTGAACGAACAGAAAGTATGGCGGGTTTGCAACTCAATAAATTTGGCTATCGTCGTTTTTCCGGTACCGGGCGGACCCCAGAGGATGAAAGAGCCGAATTCATCGTCTTCGATCATGCGCTGCAGCGCACTGCCGGAGGCCAAAAGTTTATCCTGGCCGACTATCTCCGCCAGTATCTGGGGTCTGGCTTTCTCCGCCAGAGGTATTTCCGTTGGTCGGGGGGAGCCTTCAAAAACTGATATTTGTTTCATGCTTTTTTATAGAGTTGAAGTCTTTTACGTAGCCATTCGAAGAATGATGCCTTTACGGGTTTGTCAAGTCTTGCGGAATATGCACAATATTTCTTCTGGTTCGGGTTATTTGCTGATCCGCATACTGTAGTGTCTTCGAAATTATTTTCCTGTTTTTTTTGTCAGAAAAGTCAAAAGGTCAAGGGTCGAAATGAAACAATACTTGGAATTATGCCGGCGTGTCATCGACAGCGGCGAATGGGTTGAAAATATGCGGACCGCTAAGCGTTGCCTTAGCGTCATTAACGCCGATCTGGAATATGATGTCAGTGAGGGCTTGCTGCCGGTCTTAACGACCAAAAAACTGTACTGGAAGTCGGCGATAGCCGAAATGCTCGGCTATCTCAGAGGGTACACCAGTGCGGCCGATTTTAGAAAAATCGGCTGTAATACCTGGAATGCGAATGCCAATGACAATGCGGCCTGGCTGGCTAATCCTTTTCGCAAAGGGGTCGATGACATGGGCCGATGTTATGGCGCTCAGGGGAGGGACTGGCGTAATCCGGAAGGTGAACCCATCGATCAATTGCAGAATCTGTACGATGATCTGCGCCAGGGGATTGATAACCGAAGTGAAATAATGACCTTTATGAATCCGGGCGAGCGCGACCGCGCCTGCCTGAATTCCTGTATGCACACGCATACCTTCAGCATTCTCGGAGGGAAGCTGTACCTGACTTCCTACCAGCGCTCGGACGATCTGCCCCTGGGCCACGGTTTTAATCAGGTGCAGGTCGGCTGGCTGCTGATGATCATGGCGCAGATAACCGGACTCAAACCGGCACGGGCCTTCCATAAAATTGTTAACGCCCATATCTACGAAGACCAGCTCGAACTGTTACGCGATGTGCAGCTGAAGCGTACGCCATTGCCCCTGCCGAAACTGGAAATTAATCCGAATATTAAAACACTGCGCGATCTTGAAACGTGGGTAACTCCGGATGACTTCCGGCTGGTTAACTATAAACATCATCCTGCCATTAAGTACGAGTTTGCCGTTTAAATAAAAAAACATCGATTCCTTTACATCCAGACCCCGTAAAAACCGAATACCTGACTGGTCGTAACTGGTTGATTATGCAGCATATGACATCGTGATTGGACAATCCAGGCCAGAAAATAGATGAATTTCGTCATTTTTGCTGCAAAATGACACATTTTGATTTAATGAGGACTTAAATGTGTCCATGAATGTTACCTGTTTTCAGGGTCTGTTGACGGGGTCTGAATATATTGAGATTTGACAGTCGATTTTCTTGAGCGATTTGTTTATCATCACCACCTTGATATAGTCTATTTTCTTGGTGAAACAGGTTTTTTGGGAAAAAAGGTGTTGAAATATGGATAAGTCGGATGAACGCAGAGTGTCGGTTCGAACGCCATTTGTGTCAAAGGGATTCTGCGCTGTGCAGGAAACGGAGAAGAAGTACAGCGGGACCTTACGGGATATCAGTATAACCGGCTTGTTCATGGAAATGGGTAGCTGCCCCGATGCTGGACAAAAATGTGATATCGAAATTGTTTTCGAGGGGGCGCACAGTCGTCTGGTGATTGAGAATGTCACTGGAACCATACTTCGGAATGACGACGGCGGCGTGGCGGTACATTTTGATGAACGGTTGGAATGGTTTGTCCTGATCCCCCTCTATTTCCATAAAATACATAATCAGCCGCAACCCCGATGACCTCTGCATCACCAGGAGAAAGGGGTGATGGCCGCGGCTAAAAGATATCTGTTGCTTTGGCAAGGGATTCTCTGACAGAGTATCTCCAGAGAATAGCATGTGATTCCTGCCTCGAATGTGTGGTTTGTGCCCGGCCACGGGCCGGTTGTCTCCGGCATGGCCGATCCGGCTAAAATGCTCTGGCCCGGCGGCATCCCGCACCGTTCAGTGCAACGGGAAAGAGATATGGATGAGGCCGGGAGAGTGCTTTTCTCGATTGCCCATGGATCGAACAATGATTGTTAAGAAATTAATGATAAAATAAAATACCCTTGAAGTTCGTTTTGAACGGAGGTATTTTTTTCCTTTACGACGTTCCTTTATCCGCAGTTGGTTCTCGCGTCTATTCAATCCGACATTTTAGGAGAAATGCATATGGAAGCAGTGGTGATCACCCGGGACATGATGATTGTCTTTGGTTTACTTGGCTTGGCTATTTTTCTATTTGTCTCGGACCTGTTACGTGTCGACCTCGTTGGCCTGCTCATGATGGTCCTGTTGCCTTTGACCGGTGTTTTGTCGGCGGAGCAGGCAATTGCCGGTCTCAGTTCGAATGCGGTGGTGTCAATAATCGCCGTGATGATTATCGGTGCTGGCTTGAACAAAACCGGGGTGATGAATGCAGTGGCGGGACAGATCATCAAAGTTGTCGGCCGGAGCGAAAACAGAATCATGGCGGTTATCTCCCTGACCGTGGCCCTTATTTCCAGTTTTATGCAGAACATCGGTGCGGCAGCCCTTTTTATGCCGGCTACCATGCGCATCAGCCGGCAACTGAATTTTTCCGCCAGCAGAATTCTGATGCCCATGGGCTTTTGTGCGATTATCGGCGGTTGTCTCACTCTTGTCGGTTCAAGTCCGCTGATTATGTTGAATGATCTTATGGAGGCGTGGTGGCAGAATAATCCTCAAGCCGTCACCAACCGGCCGTTTGTCCCTTTTGGCCTGCTGGCGGTTACCCCCATAGGGATAGCGCTTCTTGTTACGGCCATTAGCTATTTTGCCGTCTTTGGCAAAAAAATCCTCCCGGCCAGTGTCTGTCGTCTCGATGATGATACATGCACGGACAGGCGGCTGCAGGAAATATATGGAGGTGAAGTCGGACACAGCTATGAACTGGCTGTGCCGGCATTTTATCCCAGCCACACCCTTGGCGAACTGGAGATCCGTCCACGATATCACGTAACCGTGATCGGTATTGCGAAAAAAGAAGGTTATAAGAAAGAGTTTGCTCCCACAAAGGATTCAGTTATCGAGGCAGGAGACTCTCTTTGGGTGATGAGCAGCGAGAAAAATATCCAGCGGCTGGTCGATGAGCAGGGCTGGCTGATCAAGCCGGAACACGACGTATTCGCGGATGAAAACTTTCCCGATGAATCGGGGGTCGTCGAGGGCGTGGTCATCCCGCACTCAAATCTCAGTCAGCACACCATGGAGGAACTGCAGTTTCGCCGGCTCTTTCAGATTAATCCCCTGGCTATTGTCCGTGGGGATAAAATCATCATGGAGAAAATAAACGTCACCGAGCTGCAGCAGGGTGATACCATTCTCATGCAGGGGCGCTGGAAGCAGTTTCGCTTATTAACCGATCAGATGGACATTGCCCTGCTCGATGACATCCGGGGCGAGGAACTCAAACCCGAGCGTACCCGTTGCGCGGTTTTTTTCCTTATAATGGCCTTGACGCTGGCCCTGGTTTTTGAGGTGAAACTGTCCATTGCCCTGCTCACCGGGGCCCTGGGCATGATACTGACCAGGATCATCCCGGCAGACCGTGCCTATGAAGCGGTTGACTGGCGTACGGTCTTCCTGCTTTCCGGACTTATTCCTCTTGGTACGGCCTTTGAGATAACCGGCACGGCGGCGTATATTGCCCAAAAGGTGCTTGGTGCGGTTGGGGATCCCAGCCCGCTGCTGCTTATGCTGGTGATATCCCTGCTGACCTCCTTTTTTTCTCTGGTCGCCTCCAATGTGGGGGCGGTGGTGCTGATGGTTCCTCTGGCCATGAACATGGCATCTGGAGTCGGTACTGATCCGCTGGTTGCCGCCCTTGTGGTCGCGGTTTCCGCATCGAACACCTTTATCCTGCCGACGCACCAGGTCAACGCGCTGATTATGCGCCCCGGAGGGTATAAGACGAAGGATTATATACGGGCGGGGCTGGGTATGACCGTCTTATATACCGGGGTGCTGATGCTCTGTCTCAAGTTCCTGTTTGCCATTTGAATCAGCTGAAGGCCAGCCAGCCACCGACTCCGATCATTAAGGCACCGGCTGTGTTATTGAGGATAGCGGCGCCGCCCCTGTTCTCCAGAAAGGATCTGAGGCCTCGGCCACCGCCGGCATAAATGATCAGGCAGATGAATTCAATGGTCAGCAGGATAAGCAGCAAAATGGTCATTTGCGGCAAAAGCGGATAGGTCCGGTCGACGAAAGGCGGCAATAAGGCGATCATAAAGGCCCAGCCCTTGGGATTGGACACGGCGGTCATGAAACCCTGACCGGCTAGTGCCCTGTGGCTGATTGCCGGTGTCGATTGACGGTTCCCGTCCAGGGCCATTTTTCCCTTTGATCGAAAGAGCTGTACGCCAAGGTAGAGCAGATAACCGCTGCCGGCCAATTTCAGCACAAGGAACAGTGTTGGATGGCTGAGCATAATCGTCGCCACCCCGGCCACAGCGGAAACCGACACCAGGGCAACGCCCGCCAGTTCCCCCCACATCATCCAGAAGGTGCGACGCAGGCCAAGAGACATCCCGAGGGTGAGGGAAAGGGTCATGCACATGCCCGGGGTGAGGGAAATCATAAAGCATGTGGGAATAAAAACAGCAAGCAGAGACAGGTTGAGCATCGGAGTTCCCAGAAGAATAAAAGTCTGCGCTCGTCAGTTATGCCGCGGTAGGCAGATGGATGGGCGGCAGAGCGGTTCCATCAGTTCCTGGGTGATCAATCAAGAATCTGGCTTAAGAAGAGTTGGGTCCGCTCATGCTGCGGATTATTGAAAAATTCCTCGGGACTATTTTCTTCCAGGACCTCGCCGCCATCCATAAACAGGACCCGGTGGGCGACACTCTTGGCAAAGCCCATTTCGTGGCTGACGACCAGCATGGTCATGCCGTCCTGGGCCAGGCTGATCATGACATCGAGCACCTCCTTCACCATTTCCGGGTCGAGGGCGGAGGTCGGCTCGTCAAAGAGCATGGCGTTGGGTTTCATGCACAGACTGCGGGCGATGGCCACCCGCTGCTGCTGTCCACCGGAAAGCTGGCCTGGAAACTTATGCGCCTGTTCGGCGATGCGCACCTTTTCCAGGTAGTACATGGCGATCTCCTCGGCCTCTTTTTTCGGGGTTTTTCTCACCCAGATTGGCCCCAGCGTGAGGTTTTCCAGGATGGTCAGGTGGGGGAACAGGTTGAAATGCTGAAACACCATGCCTACCTCGGTGCGGATCTTCTCGATATTTTTCAAATCATTGGTCAATTCAATACCGTCGACGATAATCTTCCCGCGCTGATGTTCTTCAAGACGGTTTATGCACCGGATCAGGGTCGATTTCCCGGAGCCGGAAGGGCCGCAGATAACGATCCGTTCCCCTTTCTTGACGGTCAGATTGATGTTTTTGAGAACGTGAAAATCCCCATACCACTTGTGCATGTTTTCGATAGTGATGATTGGAGAATCATCCGTGGTCTTTTCTGCTTGCTTGGCGTTCATCGAATTTTATCCTGGTTGCTGGTCACATTTGGTTGGTTTAACTTCATCTACAGGCCGGTATCAAGTTCTCGTTCCAGCCGCCTGCTGTAGTTGGACATGAAAAAGCAGCAGACAAAGTAGATCAGTGCGACAAAAATATACGCCTCGGCCGAATAGCCCATCCATTTCGGATCGCTCAGGGTGGTCTGTGTTGTCTTGAGTAAATCATAAAGGGCAATGATGACCACCAGGGAAGTATCTTTAAATGCCGAGATGAGAATGCTCACCGAGGGGGGGATGACAATCTTCAGTGCCTGGGGCAAAATGATCAGCCGCATGGTCTGCAAATAGTTGAGACCGAGTGAGTCAGCCGCCTCATATTGCCCTTTGTTGACTCCCTGCAGCCCGCCGCGGACCACTTCGGCGATATAGGCAGCGGTAAATAAAATGATCGCCACCTGTGCCCGCAGAATTTTGTTGATGACCAGTCCCTCGGGCAGAAAAAGGGGGAAAACCACCGAGGACATGAAGAGCAGGCTGATAAGCGGCACACCTCGGATAAGTTCGATATAGACGACACAAAATGACTTTATGATCGGCATTTCGGACTGTCGGCCGAGTGCCAGGATCACCCCTACCGGATAGGCGGCAGTCAGACCGAAAACCGACAGGAGCAGGGTCAGCGGCAGGCCGCCCCAAAGGTTGCTCTCCACGGATGCAAAGCCGAAGAGACCGCCTTTCAGCAAAAGGCCCATGGTAAAGAGGCCGACCATCCATGCATAAAACAGCGATTTGCGCCAATGGTTGCGGTTTTGACTATAAAAAAGCAGGGCGATCAGGATAACCACCGCCAGCAGTGGGCGCCATTGCAGGTCGTGGGGGTAAAAGCCGAACAGGATAAAGCGGATGTTGGCGGTAACAACCGACCAGCAGGCGCCTTCTCCGGCCGTACACTGTTCGCCGGACGGCAGCCAGCTGCTGTTGACTAGCGCCCAGTCAACCAGAGGCGGTACCGACAGCCAGAGCAGATAGGCGACCAGCAGGGTTAAGGCCGAATTAAACCAGCCGTTGAACAGGTTGGCCTTCATCCAGCCGATAATGCCGATGTTGGTCAATGGTGGCCTGATCTCTTGAGCAGTATTGTGGTGGAGATTCTTTTCCATAGGCGTGTCTATCTTTCCACGAGGGCGATTTTCTTATTGTACCAGTTCATGAACGCCGATGTCGACAGGCTGAAAACCAGATAGACGATCATTATCAGGGCGACGCCTTCGATGGCCTGGCCGGTCTGGTTGATCGTGGTTCCGGCAACGGAGACAAAGTCCGGGTAGCCGATGGCTACCGCCAGTGAACTGTTTTTTGTCAGGTTAAGCATCTGGCTGGTGAGTGGCGGCACAATAACCCGCAGTGCCTGCGGCAGGATGACCAGTTGCAGGACTTGGCCCTGTTTGAGGCCGATACTCATGGCTGCCTCCGTCTGCCCTTTGGTGACCGACTGGATTCCGGCCCGAACGACTTCGGCAACAAAGGCGGCGGTATAGAGGACAAGGCCGAGGAGCAGGGCGGTAAATTCCGGACTGACGGTTACCCCGCCCTTGAAGTTGAAACCGGAAAGCTCCGGCACATTCATTGCCGCCGGGGCGCCGTTCAGCCACCAGGTAATGAGTGGGAGGCCGAGGAGCAGGACCAGGGAAACCCTGACGAGGGGAAAGATCTGGCCGGTTGCTGCCTGGCGTTTTGCCGCCCATTTTTTCAGGAAAAAAACGATGACACAGGCGACGACGAAGGCGGCAAAGACGTATTTATATGCCTCATGCCAGAAAGGAACGCCAAAAACCAGGCCTCTGTTACACAGGAAGATTCCGGCAAATGGGCTGACGGCCTGGCGTGGCGACGGGAGGATCTCATAAAAAAAGGCGTACCAGAAAAAGAGCTGCAGCAGTATCGGAATGTCCTGAAAGACCTCGATATAGATGGCCGAAAGCTTTGCCACCAGCCAGTTTGAGGAAAGTCTGGCGATACCCAGCAGGGTGCCGAGGATGACCGTGAGGATGACGCCGATAAAGGAGACGAGCAGGGTGTTGAGGAAGCCGATGGCAAGAGCACGGCCATAGGAGTCTGCCGCAGAATACTGGAAGAGGGTTTCGCCGATTTCAAAGGAGGCCTCTCTGTTGAGAAAGTCAAAGCCGGTGGAGATTGACTGTCTCTCTAAATTGGCCAGGGTGTTGTGGACCAGATAGTAGCTGAGCAGGCCGACCCCGGCGAGGGTGAGAAACTGGTAGAGGATCGCCAGCTTGGCAGGATCACGCAGAAAGGGGATTTTCTCTTGGGCTGATGTCTTCATATTCACCTGTGCGGCTGCCCGAAGGGTTCTTCGGGCAGCCGGCTGCACAATGCTACGGATTTCCTGTTACTTGAAAGGAGGTGAATACATCAAACCGCCGTTTGTCCAGAGCGCGTTCAGACCGCGTTCGATCATCAGGGTCGTGTTCACGCCGACATTTCTCTCGAACACCTCGCCGTAGTTGCCGACCTGCTTGACGATATTGTAGGCCCACTTTTCATCAAGGCCGAGGGCCTTGCCGTTACCAGGGGTCAGTCCGAGGAAGCGCTGTACCCTGGGGTCGGTGCTTGTCATCATCTCGTCGATATTTTTCGAGGTGATGCCCAGTTCCTCGGCTTCAATCATCGCCAGCACGGCGTAGTTGACGATGTCTTTCCACTGGTTGTCGCCATGACGAACGGCCGGGGCCAGAGGTTCCTTGGAGATTATTTCGGGCAGGATGATGTAGTCGGCGGGGGCGGGAGCAACAGCGCGGATACCGGCAAGCTGTGAGGCATCGGAGGTGAGACTGTCGCAGCGGCCGGCAAAAAAGGCCTTGGCCAGTTCGGCATTGCTCTCGATGACCACCGGCTTCATCTTCATCTTGTTGACGCGGAAATAGTCGGCGACATTCTGCTCGGTGGTGGTGCCGGGAAGGACGCAGACCGTTGCACCATCGAGCTCTTTGGCACTTTTAACGCCGAGTTTCTTGGGTACAAGAAAACCCTGGCCGTCATAGTAATTGACCTGGACGAAATCGAGGCCAAGATCCGTGTCGCGGCTGAGGGTCTGGGTGGCGTTACGGGTGAGGACATCAACCTCACCGGATTGCAGGGCGGTAAAACGGGTCTTGGCGGTAAGCGGGGTGTATTTCACCTTGTCGGCATCGCCAAAGACAGCCGCAGAAACAGCCCGGGCCGTGTCCACATCAAGTCCTCTCCATACGCCTTTCTCGTCGGGTTTGCCAAAACCAAACAGCTCACCGTTGACGCCGGCCTGGATGAAGCCCTTGGCTTTTACATCATCGAGGGTGCCGGCCATGGCCACCCCTGCACTCAAGCAAAACGCTGCAACCACTGCAGGAACAACTCGCTTCAATTCTCTCATCGCACATGCCTCCTTTGGATTTTGTCTATTACGGCTTTAAGACTGTTTGTTACAGTCATTCTTCATATGTTGCTGCTAAAACAACCTGGAGTGTGGGAACATCAACAGAATTGATCAGCAGACGTGGGAATATTGTATAGGTATTCGATAAACAGTAGTCTTGTCAAGGTGTTTGGCGAGGCCTAACGGAAATGTATGAAACCAGTCGGCTAAGACAGACTAAAAAACATTCCATCTGCATGGAAACAGCCCCAACCCCGGATTACCCTGCATCATTAAAATTTTGCCTGGGAAATGTATTGGGGCAGGTCACCTGGAGAAAAGTCAAGAAAGCTGAAAAGGTAGTTTTCCAACTCAATAGTTTTGTTGAAATTTTGACGAATAAGCTGTTCCTTGGCCGGGTTATTGTCACCGTATCGTTCGAGAATGTATTCCAGTCTGCCGTCGAGGGAAACCACCTGGTCGTGACGGACTCTCTTGTCGGCATAGAAGACCATCTCTTTCGTGCCGAAAATCCCCCGGGCGTAGAGATCTGCCGTGAAATATTTCAGGACGACATGTTCGGCAACGATCTCGCCTAGTTCCGGATAGCCCAGCTCCAGGCATATCTGTCCACCGATTTCTGCATGACGGCAGTCGGTTTTTATACAGAGTGTTTTGGCAATATCGTGCAGCAGGGCCCCGACAATGACTTCTTCCTTATCCGGCAGAGGACCGGAACTCTTGCCGGTTCTGTGCAGACCGCCGACCAGGGCCTCGGCGACCCGGGCGACGACAAAGGAATGCGCCCGGATGTTGTCGAGCATTTCGAATCTGTCATGAAACTCGAGGCACTCTTTGATGGACGGTATGTTTATTGCCATAAATTTCAATAAGTAGTGGGTTCGTCGGCAATGCTTATCTGCTGCTCAGTTCGTGCACCGCATCGACGGCGATTTTTGCCTGTTCGGGGGGAGTGAACTGATGGATGCCGTGGCCGAGATTGAAAATATGGCCATACGCATCTTGCGCCCCTTCGAGTAAACGGCCGATGCGCTGCCGTAATTCGTCTTTTGGCAGCAGCAGGGCAAAGGGGTCGATATTGCCCTGTACCGCTTTTTTGCCGACTTTCTTGATGGCGTCACCTATATTGATGCGCCAGTCAAGGCCAATGACATCGGCGCCGGTATCGACGGAAAGATCGATCAGGGTAGCACCATTGTTGGCGAAATATATCAAAGGGATATCATACTTTTTCAGGGAGGCGATGATTTTTTGCGCGTAGGGCAGGGCAAAGTCGGCAAAATCGCACGGTGCCAGTATGCCCGCCCAGCTGTCAAAGAGTTGCAGGGCCTGGGCGCCGGCCCTGGCCTGGGCCTGGAGATAGAGGATGGTGCTGTCGGTAATTTTGTCCATCAGCCGGTGGAACAGCACCGGCTGGGTGAACATCATCTTTTTGGTTTCCCAGAAGACCTTGGACGAGCCGCCCTCGATCAGGTAGGTCGCACAGGTAAATGGGGCGCCAGCAAAACCGATGAGAGGCACCTTTAGTTCGTTGCGCAATAATCTGATCGTTTGCATGACAAAGCCGGTCGCTTCGTCCGCATCCGGAACAATTAAGGTATCCAGCGCCGCCTGGTCGCGAATGGTTTTATGAAAAATCGGCCCGCGGCCTTCATGAAATTCCAGCGGTGCACCCATGGCTTCCATGAGAATGAGAATATCCGAGAAAAGTATGGCCGCATCCATGCCGAGAAGATCAACCGGTTGCAGGGTCACTTCAACACAGAGCTCCGGCGATTTGCACAGTTCGAGAAACGTCACGTTGCCGCGGATTTTCTGGTATTCGGGCAGGTAGCGTCCGGCCTGCCGCATCATCCAGATCGGTGTATAGTCGGTTTTTTCACCGCGGCATGCTTTGAGAAAGGTATCGTTCATAGGGTCACATGTTGGTTGAGTGATAGTTGAACAACGATTAGCTTTCGATGAAAAACTATTCTACTGGATCTTGAACAGCGCCTCGTCGGGGGACATAGCTGCAGAACGGTTCCTGGGCCAGGTAGTCTCCGGTCATGGAATACGCCCTGGCGCGGCAGCCGCCGCATACCTCGACATATTCACACTTGCCACAGTTGTCCTTATACCCTTTAAAATCGCGAAGTTGAAGGAAAAGTTTCGATTCTTCCCAGATTTTCTTGAAGGGTGTTTTTTTGATGTTACCGGCGGATTTGGCAAAGTAGCTGCAAGGCTGCACCTCGCCATCGACGTCAATAAGACAGATAAGCTGCCCGGCGAGGCAGCCTTTTGAGCCCCCGGTGGAAAACTGCAGGCTTCTGCGCTTGTTCTTTTCTCCCTGTTCCTTGTCTTTCTGACGTACGATACGGTAATAGTGCGGGGCGCAGGTCGGCCGCATCAACAATTCGTTTTCCTGTTTTTCCACCTCGTAATGCCATGCCAAAATCTCGTCGTAGACATCTTCCGGAATAAGCTCATCCATAATATCCTCTCCGCGACCGGTGGGCACGATCATGAACATGTACCAGGCGGTGGCGCCGAGACTTTTAACGAGCCGATAGATTTCCGGAATTTCAGGCCGGTTGCGCACGGTAAAGGAGGAATTGATCAGGAAAGGGATGTCATATTTCTTGAAAAGTCCGATGGCATTCATGGTGCCGGCGAAGGCCCCCTGCTGGTTGCGGAAGTTATCGTGGGTCTCGGCCTTGGCGCCGTCCAGGCTGAGGGAGACCATTTTGATGTGCGCATCCTTAATGTTGCGGCAGACCGCATCGGTCACCAGGGTGCCGTTCGTCGCCAGACACATGCGAAACCCTTTGCCGGTGCCGTACCTGGCAATATCAAAGACGTCCTCACGCAACAGCGGCTCGCCGCCGGAGAGCACCAGAACCGGGCTGGCGTAGGTGGCGATGTCATCCATGATCGCTTTCGCTTCATCCAGAGCAAAATCCGGATGACCGACGACCGCCAGTTCGGAAGAAGAACGGCAGTGCACACATTTGAGGTTACAGCGTCGGGTGATTTCCCAGGCGATCCACTTTGGTTGAAATTCCATTAAACTGCTCCGTAAATCAAGGTAACAGAATGTCGCAGTCAGGGTACGACAACCTGAAATATTATGTACTAAACAGGATGCGTAATAATCCTATTATCTTCTGGTCGAGTTGATGTTTGAGCTTGAAAAAAACATAAACCGGCAGACTTGTAAACAGTAAGTATTTTCCTGGGGAAATAAAGAGAAGGGGTTGTGGCCTGGGTTGGATAAGTATCCGGGGTATCCGACGAGGAGACACCAGAATATCCATGTCCAATGGGTGCTATTGGTGATCCCGTCCGTTGACACGTAGTGGAAATTTATCTGGGAATGATTATTGTAAAAAGTAAGCACAGGTTACTGTGCAAAATTAACCAGACCTACTCCTGGGCCGCCAGGGGTTGTTGCAAGATAAGGAGGTAGAGGAATGAACACGCAAAAGAAAATGGTTGAGTCTTTTGAAATGAACCACCGGATATTCATGAAAAATCTCATCGACAGCCTGGCCAAGCTTGAAGAAGATATCGAGGCTGCCCGCGAGATCGATAACGTCTGCAGCGGAGAGTGGTGCCGAGCGATTGAATTTTCCCTCGATGAAATCGCCAAGGACCTCTACTCGATCAGCGAGCCACGCTGGATGGCCGATGATTATTCGCGCACTCTGCGTAATAGCCGCCGCAGACTGCACGATCTTTATGCAAAATATCACGGGATTCCAACAAATACAGAGCATTAAGAAGGGGAATTCAGAATGTGAACATGGCATTTCTCAGATGGACGCCAACGATAAGAAAATGAACATCATTTCTAAATGATCAAATGGAAATTATTGAATTTTTGCGGAAATATTACAGAAAATTCAATGCATTTCCAATTGTCAACTATGTTTGTAAACATGTGGGGCAAAACCAGGAATGCCGCAACAATGAATTTGTCAATCCCATGATTGCGTGGAAGGCAGCAGGGCTGCCCTAGCTGGACGGCATTCATTTCGTGGCCGCTGAGGGCAAACACTATAATATGGAGGAATATTGCTAGCTTCAATATTGTAACCGGTTTTCAGGCATATGTGCTGCTTCCGGTGATGTTATGTCGAGGCCATGGATGTGTGTCGTCAGAATGAGGACTACTTTTCACAACGATTGGGAGGCGGACAAAAGCATCAATTGAAAAAAACACCCTTCAAGGGGGTATTGAAAACAATCCCGGCTTGTATTTCTTCTGCCGGGATGGGGCAAAGGAGGACATTATGACGGACACGAGGGGTTTCGTAAGTGAAGTGAAGAGAAAAATCGAAAAACGACATGAAGAAATCGTCAAATTCAGGGTCATTGCCGAAGTTGCTGATCCGGATGATCAAATAACATTTTATCAGATCATCGAAGATATCGTCAGAAAAGAAAATGCGGTAAAAGAAAAGCTCGCCGCTTTTGATAAAAGTGGAGTCGTCGACCGGACGGACATGGCCGATGAAATCGAAAAGATCCAAAAGCGGGTCGAGGATTCTATTGAAGCTGCCAGGGTTAGAATAAACTGAGAGCTTGCGAGGTTGGCTCGATCAAAATCGAAGTGCAGGCAGATTTTTTTGGCTTGATGATCTGTTGGTGAAAATCAACGTTCAAGCATTTCCAAAGCCTCGTGGGCAGCATCAACAATATCGTCATCATTGGAAGAAAGAAACTTTTTCAAGAAAGTAATTGATTCAGGTATACAGATGTTTGCCGCGGCATCAATGACTGCTAACAGCATTGTTTTATCAATATCAGGATCGGCAGCCAAGCGGGCGATAGTGGGCCATGCCTTTGCCAGTTCCCAACGGCCGGCAGCTAAAAGTGCCTCGTAGCAGATGTCCGGGTTTTCGCTTTCCAGAGCTTCGAGGATCTGCTGATCAAAGCCCTGGATATATTGCATACAAAAAACCGCCGTACACTGCCAGGTTTCATCTCCACTGTTAAAAGCAGCACGAACAGCAGCAGAATGCCAATCCAGTGGTGCCCGCACCGCGGCTTCAAGGATGCGTCGTCGCACCTCCTTTGGAAAGCCGGCGTCATAATAGAATTTTTTTAAAGATGCTTGAACCTCACGAACGAGTTCTTCCGACAAAACAATGTCATCGGGATCGTCGAATTCATAGAGATCAACATGTTCAAGCGCAGGTCCAAAGGAACTTGCAGCCCTAGCCCGCAACTCTATCGGTTCATCCTTATTCCCCACTATGAGAAACAATGTCTTGGCGAGTGCGTCGTTAAACACCACAAGATCACCTGCCATTTCAGCGGCCAACAACCGATCGGATAGGTCAGCGCAATGATTATCAAGAATTTCTTGAAACATTCTGGCCGCATCTTTCGGCCAATCCCATGGGGGAATCGTATCGTAGAGTATCTTTAGATCCATTGTTTTATCTCCTTGCTGTGTATGTGCGTACCGTCATTTCAACGTTTTTTCTTTCTTCTGTTTTGTCTCTTCTTTTTCCGTCTCTTGTTTTGCGGTCTTTTGTCGGACGCACCTGTTTTTTGATCCGGCTGCTCCGCAATTGAAGGCGCCGTTGAAGGCGACGCATCAGGTTCCATCAACATTGCCAGACCCAATCAGGGCTGGTTCTTTGACAACCTCTGCCTCGGAACTATCCTGATGAATGACCTGGGTGACCACCCGTTCGGTAATTTCCGAGAGATAAACTTTGAGCGTTTCGGAAATCTCTTGAAATTCCGGCCACAAGGTCTCGTCGACAAACTTTTTCGATACCCGAGCCATTACCGTGGTATACCGTTGCCGACTGTAGCGGTATGGTTTAATGCCGTAGCGCCTGAGCAAAGCCACGAACACTTTACGTGTCCACATATCCGACATGGTAAATCGATATTCAATCAGGGGCTCTTCTTTTTCCGTAAGCCGCAGTCGTTCGAGTATCCGTTCCCTGGCCAGTTCCGCGGCAACTTCTTCACCTTTTGTGGTGGCCCCCGAGAACAGCGCTTCGATTAAGCGCAGCTTTTCTATCAATTTCTGTTCATTCATCTTCATTAATCCATGTTTGAAATTACCAAAAACACAGTCTATCAGGGCCGGCCCTGATGAGCTTATCGGTATTTCTCGAATTTGTATTGTTCGGCGAGTTTCGCCTTTTCTTCCGAAGAAAGAGAAGTGAAATAGCCTTTCCAGCCGGGACAAAAATTGATATGCCAGCGCCAAATTCGCCCTAAAAGCGATTTGGGGTTTTTATCATACGTTGCCCGAAAGCGACATTTTGCACAATTTTCCATTTTTTTCATTTTCGTATTCTCTGCGAAGGTTGTGGGGGCAAAGTGCAATTAAACGAGATTCGACGCCACAGTAACCGATGCCGTTATTCGACTGCTTAAGAATAATAGTAAAGGTCCCAAAGTGATGTTGGCGCCAGTGGTTTAGTCTTCTGTCAAACCACTTCAAGGCTTCATCTCTCAGGATTCCATGGTCAAGTTAGCTCTTAGATTTAAATTTTAGTTAGTCAAAAGCAAACCAGACCCCTTGGCAGTCCTCCATTGCCGCTTTGAATAAATAAAGATAAATAACCCGAAAACAGCCTGTTATATTGATATACTTCGTTCAATGATAGCAATAATATTTATATATTCAAGTTGGATTGGATCCTCGGTGAGAAATATTTTATCTATGGCGTGTTGAACAAGTAGAAGGGGGGGGAGTGAGAAAACCCAAAGCCGTAAGAAAGATGCATTGCTTTTTTTTTGTTTGCCCCAGATCATCGGTAAGCCGGAAAGAGCGAGCAGGCAAAGGGCGAGTCCATACACATCAGCAAGCCAGGTCCAGCTGCCTTTCGCCTTGTTTAGACGCAGATGGTTGATTTCGTAGAGGTTGGGTTTTCGATGGATTTTTTCCATGTTCGAGGCTGTAACTTGGATTGAAACCGGGAGTTATCAGGAACCGCTTTTCGGGACGGTGGGCCTATAACGTAATAATTGTCAGGCCGACACAGAGATAGCCGATATTTCTCTGCAGCAGATAATTCCATTTACATCAGTTTATAGCCGATTGATTCCCTGCCCTGAGGTGACGAAGGCGGTAAAAGTTCATCGGGCCGGTTATCGTTGACGGGGCAAAAAATTTTCTCGAACGAAATGGTAATCAAAAACCAGATTTCAGTCGCAACAGAAAATTTCAGTTCTCCGCACTCATCCTGTATTTCTGTAACCTGATTTAAAGCTCCTGCCAGCCTGAGCCGAAGAGGTTTTTTGACCATCTCGGTCAGGCGCTGGATGCCCCTGGCAAGTGTCGCCCGCCTGTTCCTCTTCTTCGGCGCGAAAGCCTTCGAGCCTCGTGGCTTGCAACGCGGGTTTTATAAGTTCGCTGTAGATCCGATTGAAATTGATTACTTGCCCCATCGGCCCCGGTTTGCTGCCGAACGACATAGCGATAAAGGCGTTCGGCTTCACTGGCATTCCCCTCTTATGTCCATCACCGTGCCGCGTGACATGCGGCTATGCTTCCCGTTGTAGGGAAACAATGTCCGAATCCGATTCGGACATTCCCGTAAAAGTGGGAATCATGGGCGATAAGTGATGGGTTTTTACTGATCGTTAAAGGAGGATTATCCAGCCAAAATTTGTCAAATACATTCCGCTTAAACAACCATTTCATGTTAGAGGCAGTAAATTTTCCTCTGACCATAAAAGGATTTTCCAAGACTGTACAAACAAAGAAACATTGCTTAATCTACACTTAGGTAGTGTTTAACTCCCCCAACCATCTCAGATAAAGGATGCTTTTCTCCGGTCGAAACGGAAAATGCAGACAGCATTGGTCACGCTCACGCATTTTTAAAGGAGGTTCAGCATGTACAAGGTCAATTTCTATAAGGGCAATTACTCAGCACGTCAAAGCAAGGCGAACACGGACAAAGCGGTTGCCTATGTCGAACATCACTTTAACAGCAGTTCTTCCAGCACCGCCAGCTACGCGGTTGTAGTGACGGGTTCGAATGCATCGCCCACCAGCAAGAACTGGGGTCGTTGGTACGCCAGGGCAGTTGCCAGATTTTTCGGAACTACGGTCGGGGGCGACAACGGTATACTGGTCGGTGGTTGGAACGGCCGAGGTGACGGCAACTTGAAGCATACCAAGATGCCGGCCATTCTGCTTGAGCCACTGTTCGCGAGCAATCCTCAGCATGCGGATATTATCCGTAGTGACCGAGGGCAAACCGATCTGGCGCAAATCCTCGTCGAGAGCATTCACCGGTTTTTCCCGAATGGCGGGCTGATCGCCTTCAGCGTTGGTCACAAGTACAAGGAAAGCAACCCGAACGATCGTGGTGCTGATCTGGCAGGGGGCGGTAGCGAGGCAGACTACGCTGAGAAGATACTGAACAAAGCGGCGGTTATGTTGGAGGCTCTCAATCAGGCCGGTATGGCCAGGACAATCCGCGTGATTCACGGCGACAATGTTTTGTTTGAGACCGAGGTGGATGAGGATGCCCTGGTCGTTTGGGATCCCGAACGCGGTTTATTGAACATCCCTGAATAAAAATCTGTGTTGAGACTGGTGCGTGCTTTGCGAACGGACGGGCAAAGTGCCTTCTGCCCCGAGAGGTTAATCAGGTCTGTATGCACAGATTAGGCAAACCCACTTTTCGAAAACATGCCGCAGGGGTCAGAAAGACGCTTTTCCTTCTGGTCTCCGTCATCATCGTCCTGATTGCCATATGCGGTTGTTCTGCGACCCTGTCACCGCCTAAGGATCAACCCTTCAGCCGATTCATCGTCTATTTCAATAACGACGATTTGGCGAAAAACACGATGGTATGCGATGCGGTATTCCCGGTTCCGAGATCCTCATCGTCGATCACCAATGTGGCTGCCGCTGCGCTTGAGGCCTTGTTTAGAGGACCAACAGCTGAGGAGCGCTCCCAGGGCTATAGATCCTTCTTTTCCGTACGCACTGCAGGGTTGTTGAAACGACTGAAGATCAGGTCCGGAACCGCTTATGTCGACCTGCACGATAGACGCCAGGAGCTTACGGGTGCCACTTCCAGCTGTGGAAGGGCGGAGTTTTTTACACAGATCCAGAGAACTCTGGGGCAGTTTCCGGCCATCGAGCGGATCATCTTCGCAATCGACGGGCAGCCAAGAGTCTTTTATGACTGGATGGAACTCGAGTGCGATCAAACCAATGACAATTGTGCCCTGCCCTCCGTGTCAATGTAAGTGAGACACCTACCCCCTGAAAAATTAGTGTGGGGCGGGTAGGAGTTTCTGTTTGCAATTAAAAACGAAAACCACTTACCAAAAACGCGCCTTGTATCCCCGACCTCAAGGACCGGGCGACAAGGCGTAAGCTGTTACTCCGGTGTCTGTTGCTGTTCGACATAGTGGCGGATAATGGAGATCGGCGCACCGCCGCAGGAAGCCGCAAAGTAGCTCGGACTCCACAGAACATCTTTGTAATACCTTTCGGCTATCCCGGGATAACGCTTCCTCAATATCCTGGACGAAGCGCCTTTCAGACTGTTCACCAGGGCAGAGACGGCCACCTTGGGCGGATAAAAAACGAGCAGATGAACATGGTCCTCTTCTCCGTTCATCTCGATCAGTTCAGCTGCAGACTTCCGGCAGATCCCGGCAAAAGATTCCCGGAGTATTTCGATCGCTTTTCCATCCAACACCTTTTTCCGGTATTTGGTCACAAACACCAGATGGACGTGCATATTGAAAAGGCAATGTCTTCCTGTTCGAATCTCGTTTTTTGTCTCCATAGACCAAAGTGTAATTTACCTTGCGAAGATATGCAAGGCATTTAACCAGGGACTGAAGGTCAAACAAGATCAGCAGTAATTGTTCCGGCAACCGGCCGGAGAGAATGTCAAAATCAAAGGGTTGATTTTATGGACAAAAGCAAGAGAAGGTTCCATTTGAGCTTGGCCTGGGGCTGAATTTGGAAGTCCTTGACCGGCGGGGCAAGCGTGCCATTCATCCTCTCCCGGCAAGGGGTTTTCATCAAGAAAGTCGATCTTGCGGATGCAGCGGCCAGGCGGCTTTTCATTGTTGAGACACGTGCATCAGCCGGAGCGCAACCGTGGCAACAGGTCTGCAGAGGTTGCAAAGATCCGGGCACAACAGCGCCAGGAGAAGGAGGCCAAGCAAGTCCAGCTTACCTTTTCCTTCTCCTCTGGTCAGCAACGGGTGCAGGTGGCTGAGCAGCTCTTTTTAGAGGAGCATGACAGGGAAAAGAGGTGTTGCCCCGGGACTTTTCTGTCTATGATGACCTTGGCCCGTCAATGGAATTGGCTTGAGCTGGTGATGGGCTCTTTTGGGTCGGCCTGCAGGATTTTCATGGTCTTTGTCTTGATGACAGCAGGCAATATCGGCTCCATCGAGCAGTTGAAAAATGTGCGGTTGCGCGAAGCCGGGATTGTGCTGGGGATAAAGCGGATTCCGTGCAGGCCTGAGGTCTGGGAGTGGTTTTACAGCGCGGCCCGGCAACGGGTGGCACGGTTTTTACTGGAGGATTTTTTCGCAAGACTGGTCAAGGAGGGCACCCCTTTTGTGACTTGGGGAAAACATGCCGATGCCGGCAAACTTGCGGCTCTCGAAGAGAGCAGGTTTGTCACGGAGTTTGTCTTCAATGACAAGCACTACGGAGTCTTTGAGGAGGAAAAGACACTCACCGTTGACTCGGAACCTGATCGGCATAATGTGACGCCCAGGCGTATCTTTGTGTGGAACAAAACCAGCAGACGCAGGGCAAGTGGACTTGCCTGGACCGGCGGCATGGAGATGAACACGCAGGAATGTGCCACCGCGATCCTCAGCCGCCGGGGGGCGTCTGAAAACACCTTCGAGCATCTCCATGATCGCCACCCATTCCATTATCATCCCGGTTTTAAATTGGTTGCAAGCGATCTTGAGGATTACCAATCGATCCAGCGGGTTGACGACGAGGGAAAATACCTGTTTGATTTTGTGACAGCTCCTTGCAGTAGAGGTCGGTGAAGAGCCGATAAGAAATGTCCAAAAAAAAAAAGTTGATTTTCATCCTCCATTTACGAGGTCCGTATATAATTACTCATAAGTATTTGTTATAAATATAGAGTGAGTGGCACAAAAACAGGTGATTTTATGACAGAAACAGTTGGGCTGATGGTGCCGATGCTCCCACCGGAAAATGCAAGCGAGCTTAACGATCTTGCACTTGATCTGGCCACCAAGGTGAGTTCCTTCGCAGGCATGCTTAATCCTGTTGTATCGAGGCCTGTGGGTGACCTGGTTCGCTCTATGAACGGCTATTCCTCAAATCTGATCGAAGGCCATGATACACATCCCCGTGGTATTGATCGAGCTATAGCAGAAGACTATTCGAGCGAGCAAAAAAAAGCGCGCCTTACAAAAAGAGGCTGTTGCTCATATCGCTGTACAAAAAATGATAGCTGATGGAGAAGCACCCGCGCTTTGTCCTCTTGCATCAGAATATGGCCAATGGATTCATAAGGAATTTTGTGAACGGCTGCCGGAAGAACTGCTCTGGGTTGAGACTCCTGATACTGGCGAAAAGATAAAAGTCATTCCGGGTGTGCATCGTGAAAGAATCGTTAAAGTCGGGCGGCATATCCAGCCACTACTTGAAAACCTGGATAAGTTTCTAAGGCGGTTTGATGCAGGAAGAAAGACGCGAATTACGATTCTTCCTGAAATAGCTCCGTGTGCATGGGTAAAAATCTGCCTGCCCGGTTACAGCTATAATGCCTGATGCAAAATCTTGCCCACGTCCCACCAGCTGAGCAGCCGGGCCGTTGAACGTTGCTGCGATTTCTCGCCTCCATAAACCACCACATTATCAAGATGCAGGGACAGGCTGGCTGTCTGTATTCTCGCGGCAAGCTGTTCAAATCCCTTAAAAAAATCAGAGGCTGCCGTGGCCGCAGATTTGACCTCGACGGCATGCAGACAATCACCACGTTGCACGAGTACATCCATTTCCAACCCTCGACTTTCACGATAATGGTGGAGAATCGGCTGCTCGCCTTGATGGGCTAGTCCTTTGTAAAGCTCAGAAACCACCCAGCTTTCAAAAATAGCCCCTCGTAGAGGATGCAACCTGAGTTGTCCAGGCTCCCTGATCTGCAGAAGATAGCAGACCAGCCCGGTATCTAAGAAATGAAGCTTGGGCGCCTTCACTATCTGCTTGCGAATGTTGACCTGCCAGGCTGGTATCCGGTGAATGATATAACTGGCCTCCAGAATAGATAACCAGGATTTGGCCGTATTGTGGGAAACCCCAGCATCACCCCCGAGGGACGAAAGATTGATCTCCTGCGCGGTACGTGCAGCGCAAAGTTTGAGAAAGCTGGAAAAGGTTAGTAAGTCACCGACATTCACAACTTGGCGGACATCACGCTGTACGTAGGTGGCGATGTAGTCGGCCAGCCACTGGTGGGCTGGAATGTTTTGGTCATAGATCCTCGGGTAAGCGCCTTGCCAGAGGAGGGTGAAAAGATCATCAGGGACCTCGGAGAAGCCCTGCAGTTCACCAAAATCAGGGGGCAACAGGGTCAGCAGGCCACAACGTCCGGCGAGGGACTGGGAAATGATTTGTGATATGCCGAAATGCTGTGAGCCGGTGAGAATAAATCTGCCTGGCTCTGGATGTTCATCGACTTCCGTTTGCAGATAGTTTATCAGTCCAGGTGCCTGCTGGATCTCGTCGAGGACGGCACCCTGCCGGTATTCCATCAAAAATCCCCGTGGATCATTCTCGGCGAACTCGCGGAAATCCAAGGATTCCAGCGATACATAGGGCTTATCCGGAAAGGTGGCTCGACACAGCGTGGTTTTTCCTGCCTGTCTGGGGCCGGTCACTGCTACAACGGGATAATATGTGGCGAGTTGCACCAACCTGTCAGCGAGTTTTCGAGTAATCATGGAGCCTATGATAGTGGCTTGTGCATAGATTGTCAATCACGATTACAATCCATGTAGTCGGCAATCACAAAAGCAGCAGCCTCATAGTTTTTAATCGCACATAAGGTTTTTCCGTACAGTTTTATTGTTAAACCTTATTGAATATGTCCTCTGGCAGGATTAGGTGTTGCTGGTCAGCTCCAAATTTAGACCATTACCGATCAATTCATCGTGGATATTTAAGAAATTCTGAAATAATTCAACTGGTTGTCCCCGATTTTTCTTTTTGGGCGGTAATATCTTTAAGACCACCAGAAACATATTTGTGCAGCACACGGACCCAGGTGAATGATATGGATAATATTTGATAGTGAAAACGGAAAAGCGCATCTTTTTACCCCTATCAGCCATGGCGTAGATGCAGGGCGCCTGTGGACGCTGCGTTATCGACAATACCAGCGTTATTGTCAGCCACGGCGCCGGCCCAGATGCCT
>CAMBBS010000010.1 GCA_945863875.1 Desulfopila aestuarii DSM 18488 | reverse complement strand
TGTCAGAAATATGGTATACTTATCCGAAGTAATGAAACAAAAATAAAAGTCGGCTATTATCCAAGTTTCAATGAAATAGCCGACCCAAACAGGGGAGCCATTATGAGGCTACAAAGCTTTTGGGGTTCAAGCCCCAAAGGCTTTGTCGTGTCAAAATAAATTAGTGCATTCAATAAGTTATCCGTTAGCTTGACGGCTATGGTCTTTTTGACCGCCTTACAAAGGATTTAATGTGAACGAAAATTCTTTTTCTTCCATCATCTGATTCTATAAATCCAAACCCTCTGTCATCATTCCATTCTGTTATCTTTCCTTGAAAACTCATATTGCCCCTGTTCTTAATAAAATCTAATCATCGGAGTCGAACCCACTAAACTCTCCATTGCCCAAAAAGATTTAAAGATCATTATCTATGCCGGACATCCTTGACCGTTTCTACGAAGTTTTTATGTTGGCGGATCATGACCATTGAACATCTCCAGTTGATTGAACCAACCGCAGCAGGCCGGGCACGACATTCCACCGGTGGCCGTCGTCGGTGGCGAGGTAGCCGTGAATGAGGCGGTTGCGGGTGGCGATGGTCATCCGCCAAGGGATTTCAGAGTGGGCGGCGCGAGACTTCGTCCGGGATATGGGTAGCGGCTTCACCGATCAACTCCAGGTTACGCAGGGTAGCATCATAGGTCAACCCATTCGCCACGAAACCAGCCTGGTCGAATCCGTCGGTGTGGACAAGCACCTTGCCGGCAAAGTCGATCATGTCGTCAAGGTAGAACTGCACCCCGAAATAACGCCTTGAGGTGGCCGGACCGTCGAAGGCCACCGGCACATCGACATCACTGCCGCTGGTCGCCGTGTCACGGCCAGTCGAGCCTAACAGGGCCAAACTGAGTCACGCCTAAACGGGCCTGCAGGTCCGGCTTGCTGCTGGTCAGTAATTCAAGAACGCGCTGTCTGCTCGCCGCTCAGCCTCCAAACGGTTGTATTCATCTATTGGCCTTTTCGCACCGGAAATCGGCGGGCATACGAAAAACGTGTAAAACCATCCGGCAATATAACATCTGCTATGCGGTGTGCAACTCATAATTTCGAGGGAGTTCCGACAGATTCATTACCATGCCAGGGGGTATCACAGAGCGGCCCCCATGCATTTTTTTCATAATTTTGCTGCCGGCGTCATGACGCCGGTGGTCTGCATGCTGTTTCGTTTTTTTTTGCTGTACGGAAGAGAAGAATACAAGGCGGGGCGGGAACCCCCTGGACTGTCGACGGTCCGCTCAAGAAAAGGAATTTGTGCAAGGGCCAGATTGTCGGCGATGATGCCGGTCATTCAAAATCTATAGGATATAAGGACGTTAGTTAAATCGACTTCCTGAGTGAAACCAGAGCTCTACTTCCCAGCCAAAATCTTGGATATGAACTCCTGCCGACCCCAATCTGAGATGTAGGGTTTCATCCTGGCGTCGAGCAATTTGGCCTCACGCTCTCTCTTCCTAACAACTGCCAGTTCCGACAAGCAAATGAGTTCCTGCAGATTGCAAGGTTTGGTCAAATAATGGAAAGCGCCGAGCTTTAATGCTTCAACGGCGGAACGAATCGTAGCGTGGCCTGTAAACATGATGACCTCAATAAGAGGATGCTTTAGTTTGATTTTTTGAAGCGTCTCCATCCCGTCTGGTGCAGGCATGTTTATATCAAGTAATGCGATGTCGACAGAATGGTCCTTTTCAAGATATTTCAGTGCTTCCGGCCCAGTAAAAGTACATTCCGCCGCGTACCCCCTCTCACGCAGGCGCAAGGCGAGGACCTCAAGAAACTCCCGTTCATCATCGACAAGAAGAAAACTGAACGAATTCATGTGGATCTGAAAATTAACTTTAGCCAGACATTAACGCTTCCTGCTGCATGACAAGGTCGTATTCCCCATGCGGCAGCCTGCCATTTCACCCTTGAAATATTTCCAGGGTGAAAGGCAGAGGTTTTCATCTTTACGTCCAAGCGTATGCAGTTACAGGGATGATGTCATCCGCTTTTATGACGATTCCATTACAGTCTTTTAAGCTTGTTACAAATACTGAGTTATGGGTGTCCTTCGACACCCAAAGAACGCGACTTCATGCAAAGGCCTATATCTTTCATCGAAAAAGTGGTTTTGGCAGTTGCTATGTTGGATCTTCTAATATATCCAACCCTGCCATGACTGACGGCTTGGAGTGGAACATGAAAATCTGCCAATATGATACCAAGCATCTGTGGGAGAAGATCATAGCGACTTTTGACACCTATAAACAATCTAAAGATTTTGAGAAGATAACAACTGAGGAAATCCCTCGCCTAGCCAATGCTCTTAAGCTTGAGAAAAACACAGGTCATAGTAATCAGGCTGATCATTTAGCATTCTTCGATATCAGGCCATATCCATATCAACAGGAAATTTTAGACACACTCGAGGCAGAACGCAGTATCCATAACAGGACAAAAAACCTTGTTGTTGCAGCAACAGGAACTGGAAAAACTGTTATTGCCGCTTTTGATTTCATGCGATTTACGAGATCAAAAAAACATGTCCGGTTTCTTTTTGTTGCCCACCGCGAAGAAATCCTCAGTCAAGCTAGAGCTGTTTTTCGTAACATTTTAAGAGATCAGAATTTTGGAGAGCTGTGGGTTGGGAAAAGTGTACCGGATCACTTTGAACAATTGTTTGTCTCAGTTCAGACATTTCATGCCAGGCAGCTCTGGGAACAGCTTGATGCGGGATTTTACGAGTATATCATAATTGATGAATTCCATCACGCTGCGGCGTCCAGTTACAAAAATCTCTTTTCGCACTTTTCACCAAAAGTCCTGTTGGGTCTAACAGCAACCCCAGAAAGGGGAGATGGAAAGGATATTCTCAACTATTTCGATTATCGCATTAGTGCAGAAATCAGATTACCCGACGCCATTAACAGGAAACTCCTCTCACCATTTCAGTATTTCTGCATCACGGATACAGTTGATTACTCAAAGTTGACATGGCAAAAAGGCGGATACGTTCAGGCTGAACTGGAACACGTTCTGATTACTGGCAATGATATTCGGGCCAAGTTAATAATCCAAAAAGTGCGCGATTTGCTGCTTGATGTGCACAAAGCAAGGGGCATTTGCTTCTGCGTTTCGCAAAAACATGCCCGGTATATGGCCAAGCAATTCAATAAATATGATATTCCTGCTTTAGCCCTGACAGCAGCAACACCCGATGAAACCAGAAAGGACGCGACCAGAAAACTTCGAGATTTTGATATTAATTTCCTTTGCGTTGTAGACTTGTTTAATGAAGGTATCGATATCCCGGAGATTGATACCGTACTTTTTCTCAGGCCGACAGAGAGTCTAACGGTGTTTCTGCAACAGTTAGGGCGGGGGCTTCGTCTTTGTGAAGATAAAGATTATTTAACGGTTCTCGATTTTATCGGTCAGGCACATAGAAAATTCAACTTTGAGGTACGATTTCGAACTCTCTTGGGACCAACATCAAATAGGGTTGAGGATGAAATTCAAGCATCTTTTCCTTCGTTGCCCTCAGGTTGTGTTATCGAGATGGAGAAAAAGGCAGAAAAATATGTTTTGGAAAATATCCGCCAATCTCTTACCCACGCCAATCAGAACCAGATAATTGGTCGAATATCAACATTTCATGAGGAGACTGGACTAGAGTTGACCTTGATGAACTTTATTGATTATCATCACCTGGAGTTGGATGACATATACAAAAAAGCTTCATGGTCCCGTCTCTGTTTTTTAGCAGGTAGGGCGGATGACTTTCATGCACAGGATGAAGAGATCATCAGCAAAGGTTTGCGCCGTTTTTGTCATAACAACAGCTCCCCAAAATTACAGACACTTTTAAATGTTTTATCGGGTGATATCTGCCCGTCGACCTTGTGCAATCTGGATATAGAAACAAGTAGGATGTTAACTATGTTCTGTTTTTCTATCTGGAACAACAGACCGCCAGGAAAAAACCTCAAAGAAAATATTTTATCGTTGAGAAACAATGCAGTGCTGTTGCATGAGGCTCTTAGTCTCATAGAGATTCTCATTGCAAAGGCAAGCTATGTGGTCCACAAACCTCAGCTTCCTTATCCCTGCCCTTTATCGGTGCATGCCAGCTATACCTTAAGTGAAATACTATCCGGTCTCGGTTTTTACACCTTCGAAAACCATTCGCTAGTGCGAGAAGGAGTCAAGTACCTCCCCTATATCAATACCGATCTGTTCTTCATCACATTAAACAAAACAGAGCACGATTACTCGCCAACTACAATGTATAAAGATTATGCGCTGGACGAAACCCTGTTTCACTGGCAATCGCAAAACACGACAAGTGAGACCTCACCAACGGGGCAAAGGTATAGACATCATCAAGAACAAGGATCGCATGTTCTTCTCTTTGTACGTGAGACGAAAAAGAAAAATAACCTTTCCTGCCCATATCACTTTCTGGGTCCAGCAAATTTTGTAAGCCACACAGGAAGCAAGCCAATGTCCATCATTTGGCGCTTACACCATGAGATGCCCGGCAAGCTCATTCGGACAACGACACGTTTAGCCGCAGCCTGATCATTGCTGCCATTATCTGAATACTCCCGGTCATATTTCCTCCGTATAAAATTCTTGTCTTGGACATACCGTAAAACAATGGCGAAATAGTCTTCCCCTTACTCAAAATACTCATCGTGCAAACAGTCATCCTTAAACTGTTCCGTCTGCACCAAGCCCTGCCGTGCTGGGGGTTCCTGCCGACCAACACCCTGATCAACGATCTCTCCCAGCAGAAAAAACGCCCCAAGGCCACCGGCAAAGTCATCTTTTTCTTTCCTGTCCTGTCTACAGCTGTTCGCTGACAGGCGGCATTCTCCTGTCGTACTGATGCGTATTGCGCCGGGAGAAGAGGTAAACAACAAAGATGACAACCAGTAGAAAGAGGAATAATTCCCTATCGTTCTCCAAGTGGTGAAGGATTCTTTGACTCTGTTCGTCTTTCCAGGATACTATGCCCGACAGGACAAATAATGACCGAGGAAAAAAAGGGGATGGGGCCATGAGCAAATACAAGCCGCAGCACAACAGGTTGTTATTTATCGACCGAAAAATCGGCGAGGGCCGATACCCTATTTGCGCGAGTCTGGCCGAGGAATGGGAGGTGAGCAGGAAAACCATCCAGCGCGACCTGGACTATAATATGCGCTGCCAGCTGGAGGCGCCTTTAGAGTATGCTGCCCGGCAGCGGGGTTATTATTACACGGAAGAAAAATTTCAAACTGCCGGCCCTCTCCATCGAGAAGAGTGATTTCTTCGCCATCTATCTGGCCGAAGAACTGCTGCTGCAGCATGAGGGAACGCCCTCCTTTGACAGTCTCACTTGGCTATAGCACTTCGGTCTTCAAGAAAACCCAGGACTCCCTGCCAGACAAGACCGCGCTGAAATCGCCTTATGAAAACAACAGGTTCACCGTCTTTCCTCCCCCCGGCACGACGATCCGCCACGATATATGGCAAACCGTGTTCAAAGGCCTGCGGACGCTGCACAGACTGAAGATCCACTACCAGCCGCCCGGACAGAGCTCGACCAGCCGGGAACTGGATCCCTATCACGCCATCCGCTATGATGGCGACTGGTATGTCATCGGCCACTGTCATCTGCGCGATACGATCTGTACCTTCAGCCTGTCCAGGATAAACCAGGCCTCGATACTTGAGGAAGAATATGTCATTCCAGAGACCTTCAACTTTCACCAGATCACCAGAAGCCGCTTTGGCGTGCACTGGGGCACGGCCGAAGAACAGGTCAAGATCTAGTTCTCGCCCAGGGTGGTCCCGTATATTCTCGAACGGACATGGCACCCCAGCCAGAAGATCGCCTACAATGGTGGCCAATCACTTGTCCTCTCGCTCACGGTCAACCCTGTGCTGGAGTTGAAGCGGTGGGTATTGTCCTGGGGCAAGGAAGCACGGGTGCTTGAGCCGGAAAAGCTGGCTGCGGAGATCAGGGCGGAGATCAGGGCGGAGATCAGGGCGGAGGTTGGCGGTATGATTTTACACTACGATAGTTTGTTTTAATCGAATGCATCCCTATTTTATGATGACAACTATGGTGACAATCGGGAAGATATTTCTACCACACATGGAGCAATCAAGGAGATAAGGCAATGCTGACCGACAGGGTGCGCTACAAACCCTTGCAGGACAAGATAACCGATCCGGCTACCGCCGCCAGGCATATCCAGGACGGCACCAACCTGTTTATTTCCGGTTTTACCGCCGGCTATCCCAAGCTGATCCCTCAGGAACTGGTGAAGCGCGCCGAACAAGGCGAAAAATTCAAGATCAACCTGTTTGCCGGGGCATCGACCGGGGACATGGTCGACGGCATATTGGCCCGGGCGGACCTTCTGGCCTCGCGGCGTCCCTACATGAGTGATAAAATCATGCGGGAAAAAATCAACCAGGGCAAGATCGCCTTCAAGGATGATCATCTTTCCCAACTGTCGGCCAAGGTGCGGGCAGGCGAATGGGGCAGCTGTGACGTGGCTGTGGTGGAGGCGGCGGCAATTACCGAAAAGGGCCATTTAATCCCCACCATGTCTGTCGGCAATACGCCCACCTATGTGCAGGAAGCGGACAAGATTATCATCGAAATTTCCGCACACTCGCCGCAGCTGGAGGGCATCCACGACATCTTCATACCGGAGGATCCGCCGTACCGCATGCCTATCCCCATTTATCGGACCGGGGATAGGATCGGCAAACCCTTTATCGAAATGGATCCCAGCCGGGTGGTGGCCATCCTGTTCAGCACCGAGCAGGATCATTGTCCAATATTCATGCCGTCGAATGCCATCTCCACCCGTATCGCCGAATATATCCTCGACTTTGTCCGCCATGAGATCATTAAGGGGCGCATGCCGGCTTCGCTGCCCTGGCAGGCCGGGGTCGGCGACGTGGCCAATGCCGTTTTATCCGGCTTCATCGAAGACAAGAACTTCGAGTCCATTGATATTTTTTCCGAGGTGCTGCAGGACAGCGTGCTCGACCTTATTGATCTGGGCAAGGTTCGCGCGGCTTCCGGATCGGCCATGACATTATCGGAAAAGGCCAGGGACCGGTTCTTCAACGAAATTTACCGCTACCGTGACAAGATTGTCCTGCGGCCGGTGGAAATTTCCAATTCGCCGGAGGTGATCCGCCGCCTGGGAGTTATCGCCATCAATACGGCCATCGAAGTGGACATTTACGGCCAGGTCAACTCCACCCATGTCATGGGCACCCAGTTGATGAACGGTATCGGCGGCTCCGGGGATTACCTGCGCAACGGGGCGCTGAGCATTATTGTCACCCCCTCCACCGCCAAGGGCGGCCTGATTTCGGCCATCGTGCCCATGGTCTCCCATGTCGATCACTCCGAGCATTCGGTGGACGTGGTGGTCACCGAATACGGCCTGGTCGATACCCGTCCACTGACCCCGCGCCAGGTGGCCGAACAGGTTATAAAAAAATGTGCCCATCCCGAGTTCCGGGATCAGTTATGGGACTATTATCAACGGGCGGTCCGGGAGCGTGGAGGACATGAGCCCCACATCCTCGAAAAGGCGTTTTTCATGCATCAGCGTTTTTTGGAATGCGGTGATATGCATGTTAAATAGATTATTTGCCTCGGATTTTTTTGAGCGTCAGCAGCCCCGTGCGACGGAACAGCACGTTCGCTGAATGAGAAAGGAAAATTAAATGCCTGAGATAAGTCGATTTTATGGTATAATTATTGCCATGTTTTTCGATGATCACAACCCGCCGCATTTTCATGCACGGTATGCCGGAGAGAAAGTGGCAATAGAAATAGAATCATTTCGCATCCTGGAAGGCCATCTTTCACCCCGTGCGTTGGGTCTTGTGATTGAATGGGCTGTTCAGCACAAAAATGAGCTGTTGCAAAACTAGGAATTTGTGCAAAATAATCAGCCTCCAAAGAAAATTGAACCTTTGAAATAAGGGGGGAGAAGTCATGCTTAGGGATGTAATCTCAGCAAATTATAAAGGCGGATATAAAATTGAAGTAACTTTTGAGGACGGTGCGTCTGGAATTGTCGACTTTTCAAAATATTTGAGCGAAGGTGGTGTATTTGAGAAGTTTAAGAGTATAGAATTTTTCAAGAATTTTAGAATTAATGAGGATCTCGGCGTGCTGACATGGGGCGATGAAGTAGATATTGCTCCGGAAACACTCTATTCTGAGGCAACGAACTCCCCTCTGCCGGATTGGATGAATCCACAGCAAGATTTTTCAGCAAACATATCTCCTCAGCCGACCTCGTAAACTCGGCGGCTGAGTTGTACGTTCAGTCCCCAGAAAGCACTTTTTGGCGACAGTGTTTTGGGAGAATGTTATTACCTCAATTGAAAAAAAATCATGAAACCTGCGGAAACAGCTGAAATTGAAGAACTTGTCCGGCAAACCATCGGCAAAATCGCCCCCGAGGCGGATCTTGCAAATCTGCAGCCGGATATTCGCTTTCGCGATCAGTTTGATCTGGATTCGGTCGACTTTGTCAACTTCATTGAGCAGCTCCAGCAAGCGCTGCATATTAAAATCCCGGAGCTCGACTACCCGCAGCTGACCACCCTGAACGGCTGCATTGCCTACCTGGGGAAAAAATAATTATCCATCCGGGGTGAGTGGCAGGGTAACCTGCATTATGCCGGGATCTTCCCGGTCTGATGTGACCTTAAAGCCAAAGACACGACACAGCTTGAGCATCGGTTTATTGTCGTTGAGAACATCACCGAACAGTTCACCAATACCCTGACCGCGGGCATAATCGATGATGCGGCGCAAAAGCATGGGGCCGAGCCCCAGGCCGGTCATATCGTGGCGGATCAGGATTGCAAATTCCGCCCGCTCTTTGTCCGGGTCGGCACTGATCTGCACCACGCCGTACAGTTCTTTTTCCCCTGCCTGATCTTTTCCTTCCACCACCAGGGACATTTCCCGGTCATAATCGATCTGCGTCAAGCGGGCAGCCAGGCTGTGCGACATGGTGTTCATCGGATGCAGGAAGCGCAGGCGGATCTCTTCCGGGGTTAAGCCGGCAAAGATCTTCTGATAACCTGGTTCGTCTTCCGGACGGATCGGACGGATAAGCAAGGCCTGCCCATCCGGCAGGCACAGGGTTTCCTCCAGTTCCTTGGGATAGGGCCGGATTGCCAGGCGATGAACTGCCGCACCCCTGGCCTTGACCACCTTGACACGGCCATCGAGAGCCAGCACCCCCTGGTCATCGGCCAGCAGCGGATTGATGTGCAGCTCGGCAATCTCGGCAATATCACAGGCCAACTGCGATATTTTCATCAGGGTCAGGGCAATACTATCCAGATCCGCCCCCGGCATGCCTGGGTAATCCCGCAAAAGCTTATATATTCTCGTGCGCGCCAGCACTTCATGGGCCAGCTGCATATTGAGCGGGGGCAAGGCAAAAGCCCTGTCGCCGATCACCTCGGCGGCAGCACCGCCATGCCCGACCTGGATCACCGGGCCGAACCGGGCATCCTCGGTCATGCCGACACTCAGTTCATGGGCATGGGGACGGTGGGCTTGGGCGGAGGCCGCTGCATCGGCTTCCACACAGGGAATGGCGTAGGCACTCAGGAGTGCCCTGCTTTCCACCCCTGTCAGCCAGGGACGATCTTCGGCCAGGGCCTTGGCGACCAACTGCCTGGCCCTGGCCGAATCCGGGGTGAATGTCTCGGGAAGACTCGGAGGTGTTTCCATCAACATCTCCTGACTTTTGCGGTAGCGCACGACTTGCATGAAGCCCCGCACCGCTTCGCTGGGTGTTGCATAGGTGGGAATGTGGTTTTCAGTGAAAATACGCCTGGCCTCTTCGACGGATTCCTCACCGAGCCAGCAGGTCAACACCATCTTTTGCCGAAATGATGATTTTCTCGTTCTCAGCGCACTAATCACCGCCTGGGCGGCCACGGTTGCCGAAATCAGCGCCGTCGGACAGTGCAACAGCAGGACGGCATCCGTTTGTTCCTCATGATCCAGAACCCGCAGGGCGTCGCCATAGCAGCTGTCCGGTGCATCGCCGGCAATATCGACCGGATTGCCAAGGGACGAGACGGACGGCAGGACCTGCTTGAGTTTATCCAGAGTCTGCTGGCCGAGTACGGCCAGCCGTCCGTCCCGATAAATCAAGGTGTCCGCGGCCATCACCCCGATACCGTTGCCATTGGTGACAATGGCCAGGCGGTCCCCGGTCACCTGTCTGGTCATGGTGAGAGTCTCGGCAGCGTCAAACAGGGCCTGCAGGTCTCGTACCCGCAGCATGCCGGCCCGTCTGAAGACCGCATCATAGACATCATCATAAGCACCATCGGCACCGGCAGCCGACGGCCGCATGGTTTCGGCATACCGGCCCGCCTTGACGACGATCACCGGTTTATTGCGGGCGGCAGCCCGGGCGGCGGACAGGAATTTTCTCGCTTCGCTGATGGTTTCGATATACAGCAGGATGGCATGAGTCTGGTAATCATTGGCCAGGTAATTGAGCATATCGCCGCAATCAACATCGGTCATGTCGCCCAGGGCCACGCAATGGGAAAAGCCGATGTTCCGCGCGGTGGCCCAGTCCAGCACGGTCGTCAGCACAGCTCCTGACTGGGAGACAAAGGCAAGATTTCCAGCTAAGGGCTGGATATGACTGGTGCTGGCATTGAGACCAACTTTGGGGACCATGATCCCAAGGCTGTTGGCGCCGATAATGCGCAGCAGATACGGTTTGGCCGATGCCAATATGGCGCTGCCCTGGCTTTGGCCCTGGGCATCGCTACTGTGCCCAAAAGCGGGGCTGAAAACCAGCGCGGCTTTGGTGCCCAGCTTGCCAAGTTCGGCAATCAGTTGCGGCACCGTCTCCGCATCCGGCGTGGCAATCACTGCCAGATCCGGTGCCTGGGGAAGACCGGCAATATCGGCAGCGGTGTCTACCGTAAAAATCTTTCCCTTGAATCCACCCCCAAACAGATTAGCGGTCAGCACACCTGCAGCCGTTGCCGGTGTCCGGTCGGCTCCGACCAGGGCAATCGACGTTGGGGCAAAGAAAAAATCGAGGTTTCTCATCGTCATAGCTTCGTCTCCCAGGAGTTATCTCCGCTTGCCTCTGACAACTACTTATGACTTACCTTGCATGCCTCTTTTGGATCTTAAGAAATAAAGACCGACAATCAAGAACCACAGCGTGGCGATGGTATTTAATGAATGATTTGTCCAGCTTTTAAGGCCTGCTTACGCCAGTGTCGCCAATAACTCTCCGATTGCTGCTGACGCAGACAACGCAAATATCGAACCCGTTGGGCAGCATTGAGATGTTCATGGATCAGTGGCAATACTCCGTCTTCGATATTGTATGGCGGATTGCCGGAGGCGAGGCACACCGGGACAACGCAGTCTGGGGAAAGGCTTAACTCTGCCGCTATTGACAGACACGCCTGCCGGATGCTGTGTGCCTTGGCGTTATCCGGTTGCTGAATCTGGTAAGGTGGCTGCCATTCACGCACGGGCCGTAATCGGTCGATATGTGTCGCCACGGCAATAATAACCGGCAGGGCCTGGTTTGGACGGGCTTGCTGAAAATAATTACGGATCGCATCCACCTGCTGTGCATCCGCATGGCGAGCCGCCTGTGCTGCATGGCAAACCATTATGATAACATCAACTTTTGCCCATTCTCGTTGTAATGCGGCAGGCACCTGGTCGTGCATCACGCCGCCGTACCCGGCACTGTCCAGTATGATCGCCTGCTGCAGCCCATCGCGTTCGAGAACGTAGGGCGTTATGTCCGAAGTAGTGGGCAAGAATCCTGACGCACTTTTTATTTCGCCAAACAGCGCATTGATCAAGCTGGATTTACCGCTGCTTACCTGGCCTGCAACCAGGAACCGGAGCGGCTCAAGAGATTGTTCCCGCTCCTGGTTCTCGGCGATATTTTTTTTTGAGGCAGGGCTTAAGCGCTCAGTCGGAACGATATCCTCCAGGGTCAATTGCCCGCTATAGAATTGAATAGCATAATAGCCGAGTTTTTTAATGTACGCGCCGATCAAACGGTTCGATATCTCGCTGGTAACGGTATTGATTCCTTTGCTGAATAATAAACCGCGAGCCTCGGCCATCGCCGCGCCCGGCCAATTGAACAGCCAATGCCAGACTTTGGCTATTGATTTAATATTATTATAGGAATGAAGATGTTGCCTGGCGCGCAGCACATCACCAACCCGTACCGCATGGCTGCCCGGAATTTTATCTAAGATCTCATGCTGAATATCGTTACAAACCAAAACGATCAACCTGAGTAAATATGGGAGTGGAAATTCTAAAACAGGGTACTTGGAATCGGCATGACAGTGTCGTGCAACCAGCGTCAATACTTCATTGGACAGCTGTAAGGCTTTTTTAGTGTCGGTCAAGACATTGACTTCTGTCTGCCAGCGCACGGTTAGGGGCTCAAGTTCTTGCCAGATTACCTGGGCGTTATCCGGCCAGTTGGGATTGGGCAAAATGGCAAACGGCTTGACAAATATCGGCTTTGTCGTACGCTGACGCCAGCGCAGCAGGCAATACACCAGCACAACATTCGCCGAAACAACACCCATGCCTTGATAGAGCCAACCGTGCTGCCATAACCAGTGAAAACCCAAGCCTATCAATACCAGCCACGGCAATATAAAGACCGCGGCCACGATTATGCCAAAGCGGGTTAAAGACACAGCCATAAACTTATTCCCTACTTTTAAGAAATTGTCGAGCATGGTTAAAGGCTTCGTTGTATGTCTGTTTCAAGATCTCTTGATCCGGCATGGCACCTCGTTTAACACCGTACAAATACACACAAAAAGCTTTACCCAAGGCATAGGTCATCGCCCCGGAATACACCCCTGCCACCGCCCAGCCGTACACCGGGATCAGTTTCAGCATTTCCCGTCCCAGCAGCCCCATGCCGATACCAGTGCCGATCAGCGTAGTAAATTCGGCATACAGCCTGCGGGTCAATTCCAGGTCATAAATGGATGCAATACTATGAAACAACTTGGCTTGCACCCCGAGCACCAAAGGCAAACCAGCCAGCGGTATCGCCCCCATGCAGACATTCAGCAATGCGTAACCAATAAGATGCGGGTGGGCCTCCCGGGCATGAAAATCAAGCAATTCTTTATGTTGTTCAGTGCCCCGCAACAAACCTATCACGCCCAGCGGCAGCACCGTTTCAATGGCATCCCACAGGGCGCTCAAACCATAATCGCTTGGTTCGAACCCATCTTCGGGGAGGGTGAAATCAACGGGGACAAAATGCACTTTCAAACCCTTGAACCAGTCGCGTTGATGCAGTAAGACCTGGGCCAGGGCATGCTGCACCTGCGGTGGAAATGGTGTCTTGTGATAAGGATAGGGCTGGATATGTTCCGTGTCGATACTCCCATAACCTTCGTGCAAGGTGGTTTGTACGACAATGATCGGCCAGCTCGGATGCTGCTTATGGATAGCGAACACCGCTTCAAGCACCTCCGCCTGATTCATATCCAGCGCCCGCAGCACGACGATCAGTAAGTGCGCCTGATTGGCACACCAGGTCAAATCTTCAGCCGGGTTATACGCCGTTTCACCTAAGCCTCGGGTATCAAGAAAGCGGAGCATCGGATGGCTGGCCGACGGGAAATCATAAAATCGCGACCTCTTCGTACACGCCTGAAATCCGTTACCGATCTCAACCGCATCATCGCCGGTTAATGCCCGTATTATTGACGTTTTCCCTGATTGCGTTTTCCCCAATAACCAGAAGACAGGAATCGGCAGGCGTTGCTTGACTGCGTTTATTTTGGCATCTATGTCCTTAACTTTAGGGGCAAACAGCGCATTGCCGAGTTTTTTCCATGTCCAGCTGCCGATGATATTCATTTTGTTTGCCTGCTTTTTTAGAGCATCTCAATGGCACAGGCCATGGACACGCCACCACCGCCGCACAGGGTCGCCAGGCCGAGAGATTTGCCGCGATTTTTCATGGCATACATCAGGGTGACCATGATCCGCGCGCCGGTTGAGCCGACCGGATGGCCGAGGCCGATGCCCGAACCGTTGACGTTGGTGATCTCGCGGTTCAGGCCCAGCTCTTTTTCACAGCCGAGATACTGCGCGGCAAAGGCCTCGTTGACCTCGATCAGCTCAAAATCCCGCAGGGTTAAACCGGACGATTTGAGCAGGTTATGCACCGCCGGGACCGGCGAGAGGCCCATGATCGACGGATGACAGGCGCCCCGGGCCACGGCCTTGATTTTGGCAAGCGGCTGCACGCCGAGCTCTTTCGCCCTGTCGGCCGACATAATGACCATGCCGGTGGAGCCGTCGTTGATACCGCTGGAATTCCCGGCGGTCACCGTGCCGATTTCCGGGACAAAGGCCAGGGGCAGTTTACGGAGGATATCCATGGTCATGCCAGGCCGGAAATGTTCGTCCTTGTCAAAGAGAAGAGATGCTTTCTTTCTCTGCGGCACTTCCACCGGGACAATCTCGTCGGCAAAGGAGCCATCCTGGGTGGCCCGTTCGACATTATTGTGACTGCGCAGGGCGACTTCGTCCATCTCTTCTCTTGTTATGCCAAGATATTGGGCGACAAATTCCGCCGTATGGCCCATGATATACGGTTTACCGACGAACATGCTGAGCGGGGCCTGCGTGGCGTCCACCGGGCCGTCTTCGGGATGGGGAATGATATGCGAGCCGCAATGCAGGGCGTGGATCAGGTTATCGACAAAGGACTGGTCCTGGAGGCGGCAGCCCCATCGTGCCGCCGGAACCGAATAGGGCACGCTGGACATATGCTCGGTGCCGCCGGCAAGGATGATATCGGCCATGCCCGCCTGGATCATCGCCATGCCGGAGATGACCGCCTCCATACCGGAAATACACACGCGATTGATGGTCACGGAGGGAACGGTGTCCGGGATACCGGCGAGAAGCGAGCCGACCCGGGTGACATTGAGGGTGTCGGCGGATTCCATGCAGCAGCCATAGCGGATATCGTCAAGCAGCACAGGATCGATACCGGCCCGCCGAACCGCTTCTTTCATGGTGACACCGGCCAGGATGGCGCCGTTCAAGTCCCGCAGGGTGCCGCCGAATGCGCCGATAGCGGTCCGGCAGCCGGATACGATGACAACGTCTTTCATAGTTTTGATCCTTATAGACGATTTTATCAAATAGAGGTTTGTATTAAAATGTGCTTTTTTGCAGAGAACGCAGCACGTGCATGGCTTTTTCCGCCGCCTGGATCGGCACGAAAATGTGGTCATGGTATGCACCGGCGACAACATTACAGCTGATCGCCGCATCGGCCAATGCCGTGGCAAAGGCCGCGGTCAAGCCTATCGCCTGGAGATCGGAATGTACCGACAAGGTAATCCAGGCGCAGCGAAACAGTATATGGAGATCATACCTCTGGGCATCGCTTTCGCGCATGACTACCGACAGTCCTTCCGGCTCCTTGATGGAGGCGAGCACCAGCGCTGGATCTACCGTCACCCCGGCATCGAGGGAAGCAAAGACAAAGACGCCGGGATGCAGCACGGGCGCCATTGTTCGGAGTAAAAGGTCGAGGTCGATGATCGGGTTCATGACAGGTTCGTGGGAAGATTTTATGTTTATCAGAGTCAAAAAATACCGAAATCGACGCCCGCCGCGAGAGTCTGCCCCAGCTCTTCCAGCCTGGCGAGATCCTCCTTTGTCGGCGGGCCGACGATCCTCACATGTTCCTGAACTTTCTTCCATTTGTAGCCGGCGGCAAGTCTCTCGATCTGGGTAACAGCACCCCGGCCGTCATTGCCGGCACAGACAAATACAATAAAAGGCAGCCCAATGGTCTTCTCCTTTGCACCCTCGTAGGTCCGATCAAAAAAATCCTTGATCATCCCCGCCATGGTCCCAAAATATTCAGGCGAGCCGATGGCGATACCGTGGCATTGCAGCAAGTCGTCCAGGGTCGCCTCCGCCGCTTTTTTATAGGTGACGGTAACGTTTTCCTCTTTTTGCGCGCCCTTGGCAAACCTGTCGGCCATACGTTTCATCGTGCCGCCCTGGGAATGATAGATCACCAGGATGTTCTTTTTATTTGTATCCATTTGCTGAATCTTCCAGTTTAGGCCACAGCCTGCTGATACTCTTTGCGACTAAGAAAACATGCAACGAACAGTACCAATATGTTGTTATAATAACAAATGTTTTCTGTTTGCAAGAGAGGGGCGTCAATTATTTTCGTTCTCACATGGAGCCTGACTACAGTCTGTTACTTGCCCTGAAAAGGGGAAAGATTCAACGTATAACGGGTGGTTTTCAGCTGACCGGTTTTTGAAAAAATACCCTTGCTTACCAGATCCTGCAAATCTCTTGTGGCTGTTGCCGTGGGCGATTTTGTGATTGCGCGGTAATTTTTCGCACTAAATCCATCACCAAAGCCTTTAGGGCCTTCGGCAAGTATTCTGTTAATTACTTTTAATTGGCGGGGATTGAGGTTCTCTTTGTGGGTATCGAAAAACTTTGCTTTGGTGATTATGAAATCGACTTGTTGTATAGTTTGTTTTTGGGCATCGAGAAGGGTATCAGCAAAATAAACAAGCCATTGTGTTATGTTATTTCCTTTAGTTGCTACCGCCAACTCCTCATAATATTTTCTCTTGCTGTCGTTAATACTTGAAGAAATCGCAATGAGTGTCGGCCGACCCATATTCTGTGATAATGATTTTTCAACTATCCCCCGCCCTATCCGTCCATTTCCATCTTCGAAAGGATGGATTGAAACAAAATAGATATGTGCAATTCCTGCCCTCACCAAGGGGGTCAAGGGTTCTTTCCCGTTAGGGGCTGATTTGTTGAACCAATCTATGAACTTCTCCATTTCTTTTGCAACATCGGCGGAAGGGGGAGCCTCAAAATGAACTTTGGGCTTGTCGTATCTCCCTGAGACAACTTGCATCGCCTCCGTATGTGTTCGATATTTTCCTATCTCTATTTTTTTTCTGCCGGACATCAACATTTCATGCCAATCACAAAGCGTCTTCTCTGATAATGGCGACTCGCAATTGGTGAATATATCTTTCATCATTTCAGCGATCCCGGCTTCCGCGGGACTTGCATTAAAATGATTGTGATGACCGGGCATGCCCAAACCGAACTCTCGCCTTATGGAAGATTGCAGGCTTTCCCGGTCTAAAAATTCTCCCTCAATTTCAGATGTTTTACTGGCTTCATTGCTTAAAAGCTCAACTATCAGGTCGTTTTGGTCTCCACTTGAGAGATGCCTGGCAATGCCAAGCGAAAAACCGGATTGGCTGGCATACTCTCTTTCTAATTTTTCTATTTCTTCGTTATCATATGAAAATACTGTCCAGTCTTCTTTTTGCCAGTTCCATTTTTTGTGGGTCATGATTTATAAAACCTCCTTTTATAAATCACTATATAGATTTTTGTGAGCTATAAAAACACATTTTTTAGCTCATTCCCCTCATTTTTAAGGTTGTATGGCCAGTATAAGCGGAAGTATGTCTTGCGGAAGGAGGAGCAGATGTTATATCTTTTCGGGTGGAAAATATTGCTTCGACGGAAAAGTTTACCAGGAAGCCGCCAATGAGTGAATATCAATACTATGATTTTCGAGCTATCGACAAACCGCTGAGTGATATTGAAATGAAAGAGCTGCGAGGGATTTCCTCCCGGGCGGAGATCACGCCGGTCAGCTTTATCAATGTCTACAACTATGGCGATTTGCAGGCAAGACCGCGCAACCTTATGCAGCATTACTTCGATGCGCATGTCTACCTCTCCAACTTCGGCACGGCGACTCTGATGCTGCGTCTGCCGAAGGACGCTGTCGACGAACAGGCCCTGCAGGCCTTTGCCGTGGAGGATTATCTTGATGTGGAACCGGTAGGCGATTACTGGCTGCTGACCTGGTCGCTTGCTGAAAGTGAAAATTACGAAGATTATGAGGATGAAGATGGAGGCAGCTGGATGGCCCGGCTGGTTCCTTTACGTGAAGAGCTGTTGCGGGGGGATTTGCGGAGCCTGTATATCGGTTGGCTGCAGGCCGTGACAGTCGAGGACGGGGACGCAGAACGGGAACCGATGGCCCTGACTGATCTGGGTAAACTGACTGCGGCGCAGCATGCCCTGGCCGAATTTCTTGCCGTTGACCAGGACCTGCTGGCCGGCGCGGGAATCGGCAGCCGGGTGGAATCGAGCGACGAGAGGATGGTGGCAGCACTCGATGTATGGCTGGAAGAGCTACCCCGCGAAGAAATTCGGCAATACATGCACCAGATGCTGACCGGGCAGGGAGCGCAGGCGGAAAGAACATTGAAGCGCAGCTTTACCGCCTGGCGATCCCAGGCAAACCCGCAGGACCAGACAGCGACATGCCGCACTGTCGAGGAGCTTTGGCAGCAGGCCGAACAGGCCAAGGCTGTACGACTGGCCAGAAAAGCGGAGGCACAGAGAAAAACCGCAGCGGCACAAAAGAAGACAATGGAAGCCCTGCTCACCCATGTGGCCAAAAACTCCACCACTTTCTGGAAAAAGGCCCATGAAGAGGCCGAAAGAACCTGTGCCAGCGGCTATGACAGCGCCTGCGAGGTGCTTGTCAACCTGCGCGACGCCTACGAACTGCAAGGTAACTCGGATACGTTCCGCCAGGAATTCAAGAAGTTCATGGCCGGACATAGCCGACGCAAGGCCTTTACCAATCGCCTGGAGAAGGCCGGACTTCTTTAATACCATGACCCTTGATTATGCCGATCTTGATCAGTTGCGCCGGACGCACCCGGCCTGGCGCCTGCTGCGTTCTGATCACGCGCCGCTTTTGGCGAGTTTTCTGCACCGGGTGTTTATCGAGCCGAACGTTCGTCTGATCGGCCAGGCGGATCTGGCCGAGGCCCTGGAAGACGAACTGTTTTCGCTGCGGGAAACCTACGGCCCGGAGGTTTTCCCCAGGCGGGCCTCGGAATATCTCAACGACTGGGCGGACAACGAGAAAGGCTGGCTGCGCAAGTACTACCCGCCCGGCTCCGATGAACCCCACTTCGACCTCACTTCGGGGAGCGAAAAAAGCATCGCCTGGCTGGCAAGCCTTACCGAACGTGCTTTTGTCGGCACTGAGTCACGGCTGCTGACCCTCTTTGCCCTGCTCAGGCAGATGAGCGAGGGTAGCGAAGCCGACCCCGAGGCACGAACCGCCGAGCTGCTTCGACGGCGAGACGAGATAGATGCCGAGATGGAACGCATCCGGGATGGGGATATTTCGCTGTTAAACGATACGGCCTTAAAGGACCGCTTTCAGCAGTTTCTCCAGCTGGCACGAGACCTGCTCGCCGACTTTCGCGAGGTAGAGCACAACTTTCGCAGCCTCGATCGACAGGTGCGCGAGCGGATCGCCCTGTGGGACGGCGCCAAGGGAGAGCTGCTCGAGGAGATCATGGGCCAGCGCGATACTATCGCCGATTCCGACCAGGGCAAGAGCTTCAGGGCGTTCTGGGATTTCCTCATGTCGCAGAGCCGCCAGGAGGAGCTGAGCCGCCTGCTGGAGCAGGTCTTGACCCTGCCGCCGGTGGCGGCAATGCAGCCCGAACCGCGTTTGCGCCGCGTGCACTACGACTGGCTGGAGGCGGGAGAACATACCCAGCGCACCGTCGCCCGCCTGTCGCAGCAGCTGCGCCGCTTCCTCGACGATCAGGCCTGGCTGGAAAACCGGCGCATCATGGATATCCTGCACAATATCGAAGCCGGGTCGCTGGCCGTTCGCGAGAATGCGCCGACCGGAGATTTCATCGAGCTGGCCGAGGCCGCCGCCACGGTCGAACTGCCGATGGAGCGGCCCTTGTACCGGCCTCCGGTGAAACCGATGATTGTCGATCTCGCCCTGGAAGAGGGAGAGACGGATGCCGATCTGAGCTCGCTCTTCAACCAGGTGGTCGTCGATCGGGCGGAACTCTCCCGCAATATCCGCCAGGCACTGCAGGAGCGATCACAGATCAGCCTGGCCGAGCTGGTGGCTCTGCATCCTTTGCACCTCGGCCTGTCCGAGCTGCTCGCCTACCTGCAGCTGGCAAGCGGACGTCCGAATACGGCAGTCGACGAGGAGAGTATCGAGTCCATCGAGTGGCAACTGGAAGATGGCAGCTATCGTCGCGTCCGCCTGCCGCGCATTATTTTTGCAAGGAAATAAATGACATGAATGAACCGGAACTCCGGAAAACCGCCCCTGAACCTAATAACGACCTGTCGGTGATCGTCGTCTCGCTGCTGCGCGGCGTGCTGGAACAGGAAGAAAAGGCCGAGGCGTGGCATGCCCTGCTCAACCTGCAGGCGGCGGTACGGGATTATGTGGCGGTTCTCGGCCTGGAGCTGGTTCTCGACGAGGCCGAAGGCTATGCCTTTCTGCGCTCCCGGCCGGAAGACGAGGAGAAACCCGAAGCGGCTATTCCCCGCCTGGTGCGGCGTCAGCCCCTCGCCTTTCCGGTCAGCCTGCTGCTGGCACTGCTGCGCAAGAAGCTGGCTGAATTCGATGCCACCGGCGGCGAGACACGGCTGATTCTCTCCCGCGATGAGATTGCCGAATTGCTCCGGGTGTTTCTGCCTGCCGGCAGCAACGAGGCCAAATTGATCGATCAGGTGGACAGCCATCTCAACAAGGTCGCCAAACTGGGCTTTCTTCGTCCCCTGCGCGGGCAGAAACAGATGTTTGAAGTGCGGCGCATCCTGAAGGCCTTTGTCGACGCCCAATGGCTGACCGAGTTCGATGAGCGGCTGGCGGTGTACCGGCAGGAGCTTGCGCGAAAGGGCGGAGAGTCCAATGGCTGAGCCCCTGTCCCTTGATTTTGCCGGCGACGACCGGCTGGCCGGCTTTCGGTTGATGCGCCTGGAGGTATTGAACTGGGGCACCTTCGACAAGCGGGTGTGGACACTGGAACTTGATGGCAAGAACAGCCTGCTCACCGGTGATATCGGCTCGGGCAAGTCGACCCTGGTTGATGCCGTAACCACCCTGCTCGTTCCCGCCCAGCGCGTCGCCTATAACAAGGCGGCGGGCGGTGACATGCGCGAACGAACCCTGCGCTCGTATGTGCTCGGCCACTATAAATCGGAACGAACCGAGGGCGGCGGCAGTGTCAAGCCGGTGGCCCTGCGCGATTACAACAGCTATTCCGTCATCCTCGGCGTTTTCCGCAACAGCGGTTTCGGCAAAACGGTGACCCTGGCCCAGGTCTTCTGGCTGAAAGATGGCCAGGGTCAGCCAACGCGGTTCTATGTCGGCTGCGAGCGGCAACTCGGCATCAAGCAGGATTTCGGCGGTTTCGGTGCGGATATAGCCAACCTGAAAAAACGGCTGCGGGGCGAGGGCGTGCAGATGTTTGACAGCTTCCCGCCCTACGGCGCCTGGTTCCGCCGACGCTTCGGCATCGACAACGAGCAGGCGCTGGATCTCTTTCATCAGACCGTCTCACTCAAATCGGTCGGTAACCTGACCGGATTTGTCCGAAGCCATATGCTCGAACCTTTTGAGGTCGTCCCGCGCATCGACGCCCTGATCGGCCATTTCGATGATCTCAACCGGGCCCACGAGGCGGTCCTCAAGGCCAAGGACCAGGTGGAGATGCTTGATCCGCTGGTCGCCGATTGCGACCGGCACGGCGAACTGGTGCATTCCGTAGAACAGCTGCGTGGTTGCCGGGAGGCCCTGCGCCCATGGTTTGGTGGCCTCAAGCTCGAACTGCTGCAGCAGCGGCTCGGCAGACTTGAGGAAGAACTGAAACGCCACAGTGCCAGGATCGGCGGACTGATCGAACAGCGGCAGATGCTGCAGGGCCGCGAACGGGAACTTCGGCGCAGCATCGCCGAGAACGGTGGCGACCGTATCGAGCATATCGGCGAGGAGATACGCCGGTGTGAAGAGGAACTGCAGCGAAAAAAGCGTCGGTTCGAGCGCTATGGCGAACTGATGGAGACCCTGGAGCTGTTTGCCGCCGACAGCGTCGGCGCCTTTCTCGTTCTGCGGCAAAAATGTGCGGCCATGCTCGAAGAAGAAGCGGAGGCCGAGGCCCGGGTCCAGAACGAATTGAATGAGGCCGGGGTGGAATTTCGCCTCAAGCGCGAAGAACACGACGAGCTGATGAAGGAAATCCGTGGCCTGCGGGCCCGGCGCTCCAATATTGACGAAAAGCAGATCACCATCCGCCGCACCCTGTGCAACCATCTCGGTCTTGCCGAAAAAGAGATGCCCTTTATCGGTGAACTTCTCCGGGTGCGCGGGGAAGAGCGCGACTGGGAAGGCGCCGTGGAGCGCCTGCTGCACGGCTTCGGCCTGTCGCTTCTCGTGCCGGAGCAGCGGTATAGCCAGGTCTCCGAATGGGTCGATACCAACAACCTCAAGGGACGGCTGGTCTACTACCGGGTACGGCCAAAACGCCAGGCCGGGCAGCCGGTTCTGCATCCCGACTCCCTGGTCAATAAACTGGCCATCAAACCCGATTCGCCGTTTTTTAACTGGCTGGAGAGCGAGGTCTATCGGCGTTTTGATCTGGCCTGCTGTACCGACCAGGAGCAGTTTCGCCGGGAAACCCTGGCCATCACCCGGGCCGGCCAGATCAAGGCGCGGGGTGAACGGCATGAAAAGGACGATCGTCACCGGCTGGACGATCGCAGCCGCTATGTGCTCGGCTGGAGCAATGAGGCCAAGATAGCCGCCCTGGAGGAAAAAGCGAGGCTGCTGGAGGCGAGGCTGGCCGGCATCGGCACGATAATTTCCGAACTGCAGGAGCGGCAGAAGACGGCCAAGTTCCGTCTGGACATCCTCTCTAAACTTGAAGAGTATCGTGACTTTGCCGAACTGGACTGGCAGCCGTCGGCGGTAAGGATCGCCAGGCTGAACGACGAGCGAGAACGGCTGGAGACAACCTCCGATATCCTCAAGATGCTGACCGGTCAGCTGCAGGAGACGGAAGAAAACCTGCACAAGCTCGAACAACAGCTCGACCTGCACCGCAGTTACTGCGCGAAAACCGAACAGAAAACAAGTGATGCGGCGGCACTGCGGCTGCAGACCCACGCCGTGGTAGACAGCTCTCCGGCGGAATCGACCGGCTTTTTTCCTCGGCTTGAATCGCTGCGCGACCAGGCGCTGGGCGAGCAGCAGCTCACGGTCGAGTCCTGCGACAACCGGGAACAGGAGATGCGCACCTGGCTGCAGAAGGCAATCGACAGCGAGGATGGGAAGATTGCCCGGCTGCGCGACAAGATCATCGATGCCATGCGGACCTACAGCACCAAATATGATCTGGAGACCCGGGAGGTCGATGTTTCGGTCGAGGCCGCAGCCGACTACCGGACCATGCTCGAACAACTGCAGGCCGACGACCTGCCCCGTTTCGAGGCGCGTTTCAAGGAACTGCTCAACGAAAACACCATCCGCGAGGTGGCCAACTTCCAGTCACAGCTGGCGCGGGAGCAGGAAACCATCAAGGAGCGTATCGGCCGCATCAACGAATCACTCACCCGCATCGATTATAATCTGGGGCGATATATTGTCCTCGAGGCAACACCGGTGATCGATGCCGACGTCCGCCTGTTCCGCGAAGAACTGCGCGCCTGCACCGAAGGCAGCCTCACCGGCTCCGACGATGCGCAGTATTCCGAGGCAAAATTTCTCCAGGTGCGACAAATCATCGAACGGTTTCGAGGCCGCGAAGGGCGCTCGGAGATGGACCGGCGCTGGACGGCCAAGGTGACCGATGTGCGCAACTGGTTTTCCTTTGCCGCCAGTGAGCGGTGGCGCGAGGATAACAGCGAGTTTGAACATTACGCCGACTCCGGCGGCAAGTCCGGAGGCCAGAAAGAAAAACTCGCCTACACCGTGCTGGCCGCAAGTCTGGCTTACCAGTTCGGCCTGGAATGGGGTGCGGTGCGCTCACGTTCCTTCCGCTTCGTGGTCATCGACGAGGCCTTCGGGCGTGGCTCGGATGAATCCGCCCAATACGGCCTGCAGCTCTTTGCCCAGCTCAACTTGCAGCTGCTCATCGTCACCCCCCTGCAGAAGATCCATGTCATCGAACCCTTCGTCTCCGGTGTCGGCTTTGTGCACAATGCCGACGGCCAGGCGTCGAGTCTGCGCAATCTGACCATCGAGGAATATCGCAAAGAGAAAGCGGCGGAGCATCCATGAGCTGGACGACACCGTCGGATATTGTCCGCCAGCTGGGCAAATTGTGGGACAAGGGGACAATTCTCGCGGCACTGGCCGCCGACACAGAGCTCTTTCCCCGGCGTATGAGCCTGAAAATGCCGACTTCGACAGAAATGGCCGAACGTTTTGGTGAGGTTCGCGCCTGGATCAGCCGCCTGGATGGCGAGGCAAAACAGTATCGCCTGGTCTGGCGCGACATCAGGCATCGCACCCTTGGAGAAAACACCGTCCCCGCCGAGATCTGGGTCGACAGCCTTGACGATTGCCTGGCACTGGTCGGCAGGCACCGCGAGGCGAAGCAGTTTGCCTCGGTGGTTGCGCTGACCAGGCAGCGATATCCGCAGCTTCTTGCCTGGCTGATCAAGCGCCCCCTGCACGGGCTGGCCCTGGCCGACGACTGGTCGCAACTGCTGGATATCGTCTCCTGGCTGGAGTGCCATCCGCGCCCCCGCATCTATCTGCGCCAGGTGGACATTCCCGGCGTGCACAGCAAGTTTATCGAAAGCCATCGCGGCGTGCTGGCCGAGCTGTTCGATCTGGCTTTACCTGCGGCTGCCATTGACAACTCCGGTCGCGGCATAACCAGCTTCTGCAGGCGCTACGGCTTTCGCGGCAAACCGGAACGCGTCCGCTTTCGCCTCCTCGACCCGTCTTTTCCCCTGCTGCCCAAGGCAGTCGATCAGGATATCACCGTTACCGCCTATACCTTCGCCCGCCTTAAGTTACCCGTCGAGCGCGTCTATATCACCGAGAATGAGATCAACTTTCTCGCCTTCCCGGAGGTTGCCCGCAGCATGGTCATCTTTGGCGCCGGTTACGGTTTCGGCATCTTCACCGGAGCAGCCTGGCTGCACACCTGCACGGTGCACTACTGGGGCGATATCGACACCCACGGCTTTGCTATCCTGGACCAGCTGCGCAGTCTTCTTCCGGCGACACACTCCTTTCTCATGGACCGGGAAACCCTCCTGGCCCATCAAGCGCACTGGGGGGAGGAGCCGCAGCAAAATCGAGGCGAACTGACCAGGCTGACCACCATGGAGCAGCTTGTCTATGATGATCTGCGCTTTGATCGGCTGGCGGTTCGACTGCGACTTGAGCAGGAACGGATCGGCTTTCAATGGGTGGAAACGATGGTTCACCATCAGGGATAATCGGCCGCTGCCCATGGCCTCTAACGCTTAAAAGGAGTATAAGGTGCCGGCCATAATCAAGGTTGTCTGTTTCCTGTTATGGGTCAATTTCCTGCCGCCGCTCGCCTGCTTTTTCCGGGGACGGCGCTTTAAGAGGCCGCTTGATGCGGGCAGGCTCTGGCTTGATGGGCGGCCGATTTTTGGTGCTCACAAAACGATCGGCGGCATCCTGGTCAGCCTGCTCGGTGGAACTGCTGTTTTTTTCCTGCTGGGCGTGGCCTGGCAGGTGGCCGCCATCGCCACCTTGCTGGCAATGCTTGGCGATTTACTGTCCAGCTTCATCAAACGCCGACTGGTCCTGGCATCCGGGGAGAGCGTGGTCGCCCTTGACCAGGTATTTGAATCCCTGCTGCCGACCCTCTATCTGAGCACTGCTCTTGATCTCGGGTTTGGCCAGATAGCCATAATCGTCGTTTTGTTTATTGGCGTTGCCCATCTGGGCTCTGCCTGGTGGAGCGCCTTCACCTGCCGTCCTGCGCCGGACAATTATCCGCGCACGCTCCGTTCCACCGTTCGCTGGCGTCAGTGGCGATCCTGTCATATGCCCCTTTCCCGCTGGCAGACACTGCTCAACCTGAGCAATCTGCTCACCTATCAGGTGTTGTACACCTGGCTTTTTAAGTTAGCCGGACTCTATGAAAAAGGGCGGCACAATGCCCTGCAGGTGAAGGTGGAAGAAGTGACCTTCTGGTTTCCCGAGTTACCGAAAGCTTTTGATGGATATACAATTCTTTTTGTAACAGACCTCCATTTAGACGGACTGGATGGTTTCACGGAAAAACTTATCGAGCAGATCCAGGGCATCAAGGTGGATCTTTGTCTTATCGGCGGAGATATCAGAATGAAGACCTATGGCCCGATGGCGCCTTGCCTCAGGGAATTGCGTCAACTCCTTGGCCATGTCCGGGCGCGGCATGGCATCCTCGGGGTTCTCGGCAACCATGACTGCATCGAGATGCTACCGGATTTCGAAGAGGCGGGCATCATCATGCTCGTCAACGAATGCTGGGAACTGAGCGAAGAAAAGGAGGGGAAGTCAGAGACACTCTGGGTGGTCGGGGTCGATGATCCGCACTACTATCAAACCGAGAATTTCAGTCAGGGGTTTCGCCGGGTACCGAAAGATGCCTTCACCATTCTGCTGGCCCATTCGCCCGAAGTCTATACAACTGCCTCGACATACCAGGCAAACCTCTACCTCTGCGGCCATACCCACGGCGGGCAGATTTGCCTGTCATCCGGACAACCTCTTTTGACCAACAGCAGAGCACCGCGATTTACCGCCTCCGGACGCTGGGACTATGCCGGCATGTCCGGATATACCAGTCGCGGCGCCGGTACTTCCGGCGTTCCTCTACGCTTTAATTGTCCCGGAGAAATAACTTGTATTACTCTGCGGAGAGGCATTGCACCTTGATGCTGTCCAGAGGGTCACCTTGGACAGCTCAGCAGCAACAATTTTCGCAATTCCCCCTCCAGCTTCTTTGCCTCTGTCTGCTGGGAACTGTCCTCTTTGTGCATGTTGTCGCCGGTGGAATCTGAACGGATGCTCTCCTGCTGAGTCATCCGCGATGGGGTAAGGCCTCCTTGCCGCTGCTTGTCTTGAGACAGAAATGATTCAGGCGGCAGTTGCCGGTCGGCCTCCTCTGCGGCGGAGATCGTTCCTGACAAAACCATACATCCTAAGACTGATACAAGGAAAGCAATGGGGCTTTTCATGATGGTATCCCTCCTCTGTTATTCGGATGATACGTCTCATTCCTGTCGCCATCTGCCGTTATAAAGCACAGTAACCGAAGAATTTTGCTGAGGTGAATCGCGGCATCAAAAAACACCTACCTTTTAGAGAGCAATTGTTGTGCCGGGAGTTCAGTCAAGTCCTGTCGACAAAATAAACGATTGCAATATATAGAACATACCGTCTTTTCGGTTTACCGGCAAACGATTAGCCGATTATTATTGACTTTCTCCACTTCGCATTTTTGAAAATCGTCCGACCAAAGCGGATAAAATCCGGAAAAGCAAGACCGCTGGCTGCAGCATGACTTTGCGCAAAATGAATTACTAATAGATCAAACTACCATTAAACCCCTCTTTGCTCCTTGTTGTATTTACGATAAGCCGCATTATATTGAGAGGTAAAATTTTCCTTCCGGAAAAATAATGAGAATGTTGACCCGGACCGGGGCAACGAACCAGTCGAGCAATAAGTGCCCGAAGAGAGGAGCTGATGAACAACAGAACAAAGCGAGCAGTAGTTGAATTTTCGGTACAGTGGCAGAGCCCATATGCAACACATCGGGACAGGATCTATGCCGGAAAAATCGATTTCTGGCGGGATTTCTTCCCAGGTAACTTGCATGACGGGATTAAGGCCCTCGACATTGGCGGAAAATATGTCGAGCATTTTGCTCCAGGTGTTCTTGTTCCGCCATACAGCAAGGTTCATGTGCGGCATATCAAGAAAAAAGATTTCGGCAAGGACACCGCTGCAGATGCTGTTTCGCCTGTTGTCGGCAGATATTATCCCCAGGATCTTGCCTGGAAACAACTGAACTGTTTTCCAGGCGATACCACTCCCTTCAGGATCATCGGGGCGACGGAGACAAGCCTGCTGGCGGATACCAATCATCCTCTATCTCAATATGCACTTACTGTTGCAGCGCAGATTCTTGATGTGCAGAAAATTGCCGTGCAGCGGGGAGGTTCTCTGACCGATGTTGCCGACATTCTCTGTCAAAATGGCCCGGGCATGCAGATTCCAACTGAAAAAGCCGAGATGAGCATGTACGGCGCCTACCCCTTTCAACGGGCCAATGCAGAAATTGATACAGAATTTTACAGAACGCCCCGTTTAGTGCAGCATCTGGACAATACGGCGCGAAGGCATGTGCGCGACATTTATGGCAGGCTGCTGAGACCTGGAATGCAGATACTTGATCTGATGAGCAGCATCGAATCACATCTCCCTGGCAATACCCAGGACTATAGTGTTACCGGTCTCGGCCTCAATGATGAAGAAATGCAGCAGAACAGAGCCTTGTCGACATATATGGTGCAAGACCTGAATACTTTTATCACCCTGCCGTTTAGCGACAAGACCTTTGACGCGGTACTCTGCACGGTTTCCATTGAATATCTGATGAGACCATTTGAGGTACTGGCTGAAATTGAGCGGGTTTTACTGCCGGGAGGTGTTGCCGTGGTGGTCGTTTCCGACCGATGGTTTCCCGGCAAAGAAATGGTGATCTGGCCGGATCTGCACCCCTTTGAACGACAGGGATATGTCCTCAATCTTTTTCGTCGACAAAAGGCGCTGATCAACCTGCATACCGAATCGATACGGGGCTATCCACGGCCAGATGACGATAGACACAGCGCGAGCACTTTTACTTCGGACCCGATTTTTGCTGTTTGGGGTGAAAAACAATGACGAATGAGTGAGGAACTTAATGAAAACCATCATTGCCCGCAAAAATATCGAATACCTCGAAGAAGCAGCAAAAAAATTCCGGAGAGCGGCCTGTCCTGCTGCGCTCACCGGTGCTGGTATTTCGGTCAACAGTGGTATCGCCGATTTCCGCAGTCCCGGCGGTGTATGGACAATCTTTTCACCGGATGAATATGCCACACTCGATGTTTTTCATAAAAACCCCCACAAGGCATGGCAGCTCTACCGCGCGCTTGGCCAAGGACTCCTTGGTAAAAAGCCGAATCAGGCGCACAAGGTGCTGGCTGAATTAGAAGAGCAAGGCCTCCTGAAAGGGTTGGTGACCCAGAACGTCGACAATCTGCATCAGGCGGCAGGCAGTAAAAATGTGCTGGAAATCCATGGTGATCACCAACATCTGCAATGTCTTCAATGTGACACAATTATCCAGATTACTGAAAGCCATTACACAATGAAAGATATTCCGCTATGCGCACTCTGCCATTTCCCGCTTAAACCGAACGTTGTCCTGTTTGGGGAAGCTGTCAGAAATATGGTGGAAATTGAAGAGCTTATGGTCAATTGCGACCTTCTGTTGGTCATCGGTACGTCTGCAAAGGTATATCCTGCCGCTGGGCTGCCGATGCTGGTGAAAGAGCGAGGCGGTCTTATCTACGAATTCAACCGGGAACAGGCGCTCTCCATTCCCGGATACGTAAAAACGGCTCCGGTTACCGACTATTTTTTTGAAGGCGATCTGTCGTCAACCCTGCCCTTGTTTGGACGAAGTGTACAGTCCATTCTCCCGTCTGGTCCAGAAGGCACGTTACCGGAAGATTATGGTGAAATGAGATGATACAAAATATCATAATCAGGGCCCCGGCAAACGGTAAATAAGCCGGCTTATTTCCTTAGCAGAATGATGCAGGCGTTATAACGCCCTCGAGGACACGCCCGGTAACCTCTGTTATAAATACCCAGGCCTAAATCCGAATGTTACCTGACCCAATTCGGCAACGCAGACCCTGCGGCATCTTGCAAAAATTTGAGCATTCCCGGGGAATCAAACAACACCTTGCACAACTCGCATTTCCGATAGGTAACAATCTCCCGCGCCTTGACGCCGGCAAAGGAAGCGATATTGGAAATGCCCATCGATCTGATACAGTTATAGAGCGGGACATTCTCGCTCTTGGTAAGCAGTTGATCTATTGAGTGGTTTTCTAGATTGCCGAGGAGGAAAAAGTTAGTGGTGGTAAAGTGGCTGCCTGCATCGCAACAGGCGTACATATTCAGATCCGGCGCAAGATAGGGATTCATGGCACAGCGATTTTCCTGATAATCGGTGAAAATCTTTTTTCGGCCAAAGGTTTCCGCCCGCCCGGCATAGATAACCGGTTCCGGGAAGAATTTCAGCTTATTGTCTCGGAGGAATTGTTCATAGGGGTCATCTTCCCTGGTGAAATCCGTGACAAAGGAGATAAAGTAATCAATGCCTTCTTTCCGGCAACCATCTGCCGCATTCAGAACATTTTGTTGCGGCACATGTTGCTGGTGCCACCTGCTGTAGCTCATGCGCAGTTGGGACAGGCCGGACTCTTTGAGCATCCCCAGCCATTGTTCGGTTTTTTCCGGAGTTTTAGCCCAAGAGCTGTTGGTGACAATCCTGGTATACATTTTTACTTCTCGGCAAAGACCGACCAGTTCAAGTAGATCGTCAAAATAGATAAACGGTTCACCGGCGGTAAAACTCATGCCGCGGACACCGGCCGCCGCCATTTCCCGGATGACCTCTTTCGCTCTGGCAAGCTCCATCTTTGCATCATCGACCATATCACCCGCAGCCACACAATGGGCACATCTGATATTGCAGCGGGTTGAATAGCCAAAAGCTATTTTTCTCATGTATCTTCATCACTCCTTTGAAACTGAGGGGTATTGGTGTTGCTGGATTCAGATCTTTACCATAGTTTACAGTGTAATGCTCTGCCACCGACAGAATCGATGCTTCAAGAGATGCCATTGCCGATAATTGCCTTCCTTTGGTAAGCGTTTCCGCGGCTTGCATCGCTTTTTACCTGACTGCATCTTGGTGATAGATTTTTCTTGAAAGAACTCGCTAAAGCGCAAAGAGGAAGAATCACCAGCGGCGCCTCTGGAGCCTTTGCTCAGGAAGTACTGCTTACGGAAATTCGTAATCTGTCAAAAGAGAGAAAGTATGCGTTTTGCTGCATTCATTTTTCGTTTTGATCCTCTGGTTGCCTCGGCGACCAGAGGATCATCCGGCCAATAGTGTTTGGGATAGCGGCCTTTCAACTCTTTTTTAACTTCCGGGTAACTGTTCTGCCAGAACCCGCCAAGATCGGTGGTTATCTGGATGGGTCGCCGCGCCGGCGAGAGCAGATGCAGGAGCACAACAACCCTGCCGCCGCAAAGAGTCGGCGTGTCGGCCTGGCCGAACATCTCCTGAATGCGCACCGCCAGGAGCGGTGGCTCGTCCATACGGTATTCGATACAAATTCTTGAGCCACTCGGCACAACGATGCTGGCCGGTGCATCCTGGTCAAGTTTCTGCTGTTTATCCCAGCCCAGCATGGCCTTGAAAATTTCCAGAAGGTTAATTTTTTTCAGCTGCTCAGCGCTGCTGACACCGAGGAGATACGGTTCCAACCAGCCGAAATCCTCCTGTAGATAATCATCGCTTAAATCCGGCCAGTCCATTTCCGGCTGCAGGCCATGCAGGCAATTGACTCGGGCCTGGAATTGTCGTGCTGCGAGGTCCCAGCCCAGACTGCCAATGCCCCTTTGCCTGATTCCTATCAACATGGCCCGACTGATTTCCTCTTCTGTAACCTTGGATATCGTTTTTTCTTCGACAATAATTTTTCCGAGAGAAAGCCGCAATACGGCAACTACTTTAGCTAAAGAGTCATGCCAATAAACCTGTCTTGATTCCAAAAACAATGCACTGTGGTGTCGCATCAGCTCTGCCGGATCAACGCTCTCGGCCAGAAAAATCCGTCCCTCCGTCTGGCCAGCATCCATATGGGCAACGACTAGATATTCACTTGCCGCGAGCAGGTCGGCCGCCGGAAGCTGAGCCCCCCGTCCGGTGGCGAGAAGATAGCGTTCCCGCTGCTTTGGGCGGCGGCGGGCAATTCGGTCGGGGTAGGCATAGACCAGAAGACTGCCGATGGCCTCAATATGCTGCGGCGGTTTTTTATCAGCGATTACGCCCAGCCATCTGCCCGCTGCCTCATCAATCCGGCGGCATAGTATCGGATCACCGCCCTCTCGCCTGACCGCATCACTTCCCTTTTGCCGCCACAATTCGAGCAGATTCTGGCGCAGACTCAGGTCAGCGGAAGGATTGCGGCGATCATGCCGGAGCAGATCACGCTCCGACAAAATTGCAGCGATATCGCAGGCCGGCCGGAGTTGTCCTCTTTTGCCGGCCATAAGCAGCATATGCCCGAGGCGAGGGTGAATCGGCAAGGCAGCAAGTTGCCTGCCGGTTGCCGTTATTCGTCCCGACTGATCGATTGCGCGTAAAGAATGCAGGAGTTCAAGAGCCTGGAGATACGGCCCTGAACGGGGAGGATCAAGCCAGCGCAGCTCCTTCGGGTCACGAACGCCCCACAGGGCAAGCTCGAGAGCAAGACCAGCGAGATCGACACAGAGGATTTCCGGCGGATGAAAAGGCGTCAGACCATACTGCTCCCCTTTGGTCCACAGCCGCAAACAATAGCCCGGACCAAGACGTCCGGCCCTGCCTGCCCGTTGCCTTGCAGCCGCCCTGGAAACCCGTACCGTCGTCAGCCGGCTTAAGCCGTTGCCGGGTGTGAAGTGCGGCCGCCTCGACCAGCCGCTGTCGATTACACAGCTGACGCCCTCGATGGTCAGACTTGTTTCAGCGATCGAGGTGGCGAGAATTACCCGCCGCCTGCCGCTCGGATCGGGCTGCATTGCCCGATCCTGATCTTTTTGCGAGAGGTCGCCAAAAAGAGGCGACAGCAGGATATCATGAAACTCGGCGTCACCACTAAGCTGGCGCAGCACTTCCTTGATTTCTCCGCTACCGGGCAGAAAAACCAGCACATCGCCCTGCTGTTCCCGAAAAACCCGGCGTATTCCGGCGGTACTGATATCGGCGATTCTGCCGGTTGCCTGCCGCTGAAGATAGTCAATCTGCACCTCATGGCTTTGCCCCTCACCACAAAGAAGGGGAACGTCGCCAAGCAGGGTGACCAGGGGAGCGGTATCGAGGGTGGCCGACATGACCAGGAGGCGCAGATCGTCTTTCACCTGGCAGACATCGAGACAGAACGCCAGGGCCAGATCGGCATGGACGGACCGTTCATGAAATTCATCGAAGATGATCAACCCGACGTCGTGCAGGTCTGCATCGTTTTGCATCCGCCTGGTCAATATGCCTTCGGTGAGCACTTCAATACGGGTAGCCGGGGTGATTTGCCGATCAAAACGAATCTGGTAGCCGACCGTTTGTCCGACCTTTTCGCCCTGTAAAAACGCCATCCGGGCGGCTGCTGCTCTCGCGGCCAGTCGCCGCGGTTCCAGAATAAGTATTTTTTTATCCGCCAGCCAAGGCTCATCAAGAAGGGCCAGGGGGACGATGGTCGTCTTGCCGGATCCGGGCGGCGCTGACAAAACCGCCGGGCCCTGGGCGAGTGCTTTTTTCAGTTCGGGAAGTATACGGCAAATGGGAAGTTGGGGTAACTGCATGGTGGTGGGGACTATTTTTCTCCTGCAATGCCCGCGCCCTTGGCTATGATGTGGTTATAGCTGGTCGTCAGCTTTGCAAGGGGCACATTTTCGCGATTTTTGCACTCTAGCAGAGAGCAGATACGTTCTTTCGTGAGGACATCAAGAATAAAGTCCATAAACTGATAATCGTGGTTCGGCCAGGCGAGATCCTTGTGCTCGGGACCAAAATAGAACCAGATATTGTCTCTGAATTCACCCTCATCATGGAGCGTATAACCTAGGTTTTTATAGGTATAGGAACCGCCGTCAAGAGGCGGCAGGTGATCACTGGTGGCAATGATCAAGCTGTCCGGGTCCATTTCCCTAAGCTTCGTGATATAATCAGCCACAGCCCCGGCACGATAATAGAATTGCTGAATGGCCAGATAGGCCTGGGAGCCGGGTTTAACTCCTGCCACATCGACCTTTGGCGGAAAGCGTTCAATGTCGGTATTGTGGGGGAGATGGCCATAGGTACCAAGCACATAGTTGAGAAACGGCTTGCCGGCGGCGAGAAGTTTCTCGACATAGAGAAGATTCTGGGCAAGAAGATCGCCGTCGAATATATAGCTGTCGGGAACGTCATAGTTAAGATAGGTCTGCCGGTCTTCGGCATATATCGACGGGAAATTCGTCTCCTGGAAGCCTATTGATTGATACGCTTTTTCCGAATTAAAAAAATCGGGCTGATACGATTGCGTCGCTATCGTCCGGTAACCGGCCGCAGCGAGCAGGTTGGGCAGACAGGGCGTCGGCTTACCGGTAAACATACTGAATTCGGCCGGACTATAGAGCTCGAACGCCGGAACACCACAGAGCAACTCAAATTCAACCTCGGCCGTGCCGCCACCAAATACCGGCGACTTGGCTATGTGCATATTCTCCCGGAGCTTGTCAAACCTGGGTGGGGCCGGCGGTGTGCGAAATTCCAAAGCCGAGAAACGCTGCGGATCAAGAAAAGATTCGAGAACGAGGATATGGATATTGCGGCGATCCTGCAGGGTATTTATCAACAGGGCCGGATTCCGCTGCGGATCATCGACCACCGGCTGCATTGCCAGATCGGCCAGAGCCTGGCGCTTGGTCGCGGCAAAAAGAAACAGGGCGGTCGTCCGGCCCATGACGGCCGAGGTTAAACGATCGGACCAGGGGATGATAGTCAGCCCCGAGCTGTGCGCCACCTGAAGGAACTGTCGCGGCATGGTGTAGGCGATAACTGGTGGTGCCGCCGCAAGAGCCAGGAGCAAAAAAGGCACGGCCAGTTCCCGGAGGGAACGCTTGAGATTTTTGACAAAAACCACCGTCCAGACAACCAGGGCGCCCCAGACCCCTATCCTCGCCCAGATCGGCGAGACGTTGAGCCCCTCCGGCAAAAGGAGCAGCTCATCGAGCTTGAAGACACTGTGCATATACACAAAGCGAAGGTCGATAACCAGATAAAGCACAATAATCGGCATCGCCGCAAGCAAAATGCGCTCGGGCGTCGGCCGCATAAGATACAACAGCGCCGCATAGGCAACAATCAGGTAAGGTAATTCAAAGCGAATAGCACTGCCGAAATCCCGTATCCCGCCGACCAGGCCAAACGACCAGGATATGGCCCAGAGAACTAGCCCCAGCACTGCGGCTGAGGCGACCGTTACCATAACCGACGAAAAGAGCAGCAGGCCGCATCTCTGCTCCGCAGAGGAGTGCAGGTGAAATGATTTTATGAACATGACCGTGTTCGATCTAAAAAATATATTGAAAGTGACGTAAGAAAGGATACCTTAAAAAATCATCTTTTCAATACGATACCTTATCGAAAAATATCGACAAAACAGCGCCACTCCACAACAGGAGCGTGAGAGTGATGCTGACAAAGACTGCCGCACTGCCGATGTCTTTGGCTCGTTTCGCCAGCTCATGGTACTCGACGGAAGCGAGATCGACCACCGACTCAATTGCCGAGTTCAACAACTCGACAACAAGAACGGCAGTGGTTGCAAAAAAGAGGAGTCCCTTCCATTCGGTGGACAGCGGCAAAAAAAGCAGCCCTGCCGAAGCAAGAGTGACGAGGTACAATTCCTGCCGAAAAGCCGCTTCGGTGGAAAAAGTAGCGCGTAAGCCCCCCAATGAGTAGGAGCAGGCGGCCAGAACTCGAGCGAAACCGGTTTTTTTAGTTGGTTTACAAGCCATATTCTGTTGTCGCATAGCGAAGATGATCGATGAGATGCCGCCCCCTCTCTACAACAACCTCCTGGGCGATGAGCATCTCTTCTGCATCGCCGAAAAAGTCAACAGGGCTAAAAGAGTGTAAAAATACTCCGTTATTTCAACACAGTCAAGGTGTCTCGGAAATAAGTTTTGTCTTAATTCTCCCAGCCAGCGAGTAAATGTCAATCGGCGCAGCGGTATTAACGGTCACAGCATTGATATGCTCATGCTTATGTAACGGCTGCCATTTGGCATGCTGCATCTCGAGGACTTTCAGGTCAGCATCGGAGACATCGTTTCTGCGCTGCACAATACGCTGATATAATGTCTCGATGTCGGCCGTGCACTGCAAAATTACAAATGGCGCCTGTCTGCTTTTGGCCAGTTTTCTAAAGTGCTCTCGCTCCGCATGGTGCAAAAATACCGCATCGACAATGACCGGATAGCCGGCATCGAGAACCTGGGCTGCCAGCTCTTCTAGTTTTTGGTAGGTTTTTTGTGTTGCTTCCGGGCTATAGATGCCTTTTCCCGGCGCAGCATATCCATCACCTTCCGGTTTCAAGCCAAACAATCGCTTACGTTCGACGTCTGAACGAAGACGAATGGCACCTAACTGTTCCAAAAGTAACTGACTTACCGTGCTCTTGCCCGAAGCCGACATGCCCCGGGTGATAATGAGCTGCGGTTTTGCCGTTCTGACGTAGGTCAAGGCCAGGCCCAAGTACTCGAAAAAATCCCTCTCGGCTGCCGCTTTTTCCTCTTGCCCTATTCCAGTCTGATGGGCACGAATTGCATCGATCTTGGCACGAACCAGGGCACGATACACCTGATAAAAGCGCAACCCCCCGGCCCCGGCATAATCGCCGGTATGTTCAAGGTAGTGATTCAAGAAACGCCGGGCCAGTTCCAGTTGTTTTCTATCTTGCAAATCCATGACCAGAAAGGCGACATCACTCATGACATCGATCCAGCGCAGGCTCGGACTAAACTCGATACAATCAAAAAGAACCGGAGCATCGTCGATCCAGGCGATATTACGCAGATGCATGTCGCCATGACATTCACGGACAAAACCGGCCGATTTACGTTGAATAAAAAAGGAGTGCAGAGCGTGGGCGGTTGTCCCACTCCAGAATTCTAATTCATCGAGCAGGTGCAAGGCTCCACTGTCTTGTACATGTTGCCGTATCTGCTTAAAATTCTCTTCAACGGGTTGCAGGACCGTTTCCGGGTCACCATAGAGCGTCGTGGCATCGGCAACATCGACCTGCTTATGGAAGTTTGCTATGTGCCGCGCCAGCAGATCTATCTGGCTGGCTTGTAATGTGCCACGGCCCAGTAATCGATCAAGCTGCGCCTCCTGGGGAAAGGCCCGCATCTTCACCGCATACTCAATCGCCTCTCCGTCACCACCCCATTGCGGGTGGTCAAATGTGCCGGTTATCGACACAACGGACAGATACATCGCCGGCGCGAGTCTTTTATTTAGGCGTAATTCCTCCTGGCAATAAAAATAGCGCTTGTCCAGAGTGGAAAAATCGAGGAAACCCAGGTTGACTGATTTTTTGATTTTATAGGCATAGGGACCAGCTAAAATAACCCAGGAGATGTGCGTTTCGATCAAGGTGCATTGTTCAACAGGCGAATCATATGCCTTGGGCTGCAGCAGCCGGTTGATCAGAGAAAGAGGTTGCAGAGTGTCTGCGCTCATCGTGGAGACCTCCGTTATTTTGATTGTCCGATTGGATTTGTGACAAGCCGTAATTAACCACAAATTACTAACAAATTGCAAGAGCATTCTCCAGGACAGATCCCCGATTGCTCACAGAATGATAATCGCCCTTGACAGAAACCACCGTGTGGCATAATTTTGTCCGTTCAGGTAAATCTTGCCACCTCCCTGGTTTTCATCTATTTTACCCATGCCCTGGCGAAATAAAGCCAGTCATTTTACCACCCCACCACCGTTTCAGGGCGGAGGGAGCAAGCCATGTTGATCAGGCGGTAAAGAGCGCAAGATTGTATCGACAGAAAGAGTACAGTTCACCATTTAAAATTATGCCGAACAAAGAGGTACACATGACGGGGAAAAAGCTGCTGCTGCAGGCCTTGAAAGAAAATGGCGTCCAATACATTTTCGGATATACGGGCGGGGCCATTATGCCGATTTTCGACGAAATGGATAAAATGGGTGATTTCCATTTCGTCATGTCACGCCACGAGCAGGGAGCGGCCTTTATGGCCCAGGGCGTTTCACGGGCCTCGCTTTCTTCCAACACTCCGCAGATCGGCGTCTGCATGACGACTTCAGGACCCGGGGCAATGAACCTGGCCACCGGTATTGCTGATGCGCACATGGACTCGGTACCGATTGTGGCGATAACCGGGCAGGTTACCACCGGTGTCATTGCCACCGACGCCTTTCAGGAAAGCGATGTTATCGGCGTGATGATGCCAATCTGCAAACAGACCTATATGCCGCTTGCCGCCGAGGAGGTTGAAGTGACGGTGCACGAGGCTTTTTACGTGGCCACAACCGGCCGAGGCGGTCCGATTGTCATCGACATACCAAAGGATGTACAAAACCAGAGCGTGTCCAGCGAATACAGCTTTGATACGAAAAACTTCCGGCCGACCCTGCCCGGTTTTTACTACCATCCAACCCCGGAGCGGGAACCGTTGCGGCGGGCCATTGAGATGATAAACCGCAGCCTGCGGCCGGTTCTCTTCTGTGGTCACGGGGTCATCAACAGCAACAGCGGCGCGCTGCTGCAACAGTTCGCCGAGAAAGTAAATATTCCCATTGCCTTTACCCTGCACGGTCTCTCGGCTCTGCCGGCTGATCATCCGTTGAGCCTGGGCATGATGGGCATGCACGGCACCGTCGAAGCGAACAGGACCATTATGGAGGCGGATCTGCTCATCTCTTTCGGCATGCGCTTCGACGACCGGGTCACCGGCAGGCTCAGCGAGTATGCACAGCATGCCGACGTTATCCATGTTGAGATTGATCCCTCGGAAATCGACAAAAATGTCGCCTGCTCGGTGGCCATCAACGCCGATGTCTACCGGACCCTGCATGTGCTGCTCGGCGACCCAATGCTGACGTTTAAGCCACGACGACGCTGGTTTGAAAAAATAGACGGCTTTCGCCAGGTGATGGCCGAAGACCTGCGCCGGGAAATTGACGGCGGCGTCGGCGACAACGGCAGGCTCCTGATGAAATCGATCATACACCGGCTCTCTGAACTGACCGAAGGCAAAGACCTGATCGTTCCCGATGTCGGCATGCATCAGATGATGGCCGCACGTTTTTATAACTATCAGACGACCAACAGCTGGTTTGCCTCCGGCGGTGCCGGTACCATGGGGGCGTCGCTGCCGATGGCCATCGGCGTCAAGCTGGCCCGCCCCGCCGAGCGGGTCTGGTCAATCAGCGGCGACGGCGGCTTCCAGATGAACATCCAGGAACTGGGCACCATCATGGAACAGCAGCTCGACGTGAAGATCATCCTGCTCAACAACGGCCACCTGGGTATGGTACGGCAATGGCAGACACTGTTCTTTGACGGTCGCTATGCCGGGACACCAATGCAGAGTCCCAACTTCGGCCTGATCGCCGAAGCCTATAACATCCCCTATCGCAAGGTCGACAAGCCGGAAGAGGTCGCTTCGGCCCTGCAGCAGGCCATCGAGCATCAGGGGCCGATTATGCTCGAGTTTATCTGCGATGCAAGTGAAGTTATCCTGCCAATGATCCCCAGCGATGGCGGTTTTAATGACATGATCGTCAAGCGGCCCAAGCGAAAAAAACCACCGGCAACCAGTGACGGCAAGGGAGAGAAATCATGAATCGACGTGCTATCTTGGTTTTTATGCTCGATCGCCCCGGGGTGCTCAACAAGGTATCGATGCTCATCCGTAAAAAGATGTACAACGTCGACACCCTGACTGTCTGCAGCTCACGGGTTGCAGGCATCAGCAGGATGACCATTACCCTGCAGGAAGATGATCAGGCGAAAGTTACCCAGATAATCAAGCAGCTGGAAAAGTTCACCGAGGTGATCTCGGCCAAGGAACTCGATACCGACCACAGCTACTGGCGGGAAGTGGCGATCGTCAAACTTGAGGTCGACAGCGCCCACCTGGAATCCTTTCGCGGACGCTATAACTTTGAGGTGCTTGACCAAAAAGGCGGGGATATTCATATCCTCCAGGTAGCCGGGGCAACCGGGCGCATCGATACCTTTCTTGACGAGGTCGGCCGGCAGTACATCATCGAGATCGCCCGCACCGGAGTAACTGCCCTGGAGAAATAGCAAAAAGGATCGTGTACGGCGGGGGTTCTCATTGCCGGCAACTGAGCATCCGCAGCCCTCACTCCGCCCGTATGGCGTCCACCGGATTCAAACCGGCGGCATGACGAGCCGGCAAAACACCGGCCAAAAGGCCGATCCCGGCCGCCATCAGCTCGGCATAAAGGGCATAGCTCCACGGCGTATAGGTTGGCAGACCCGGCACCAGTTCGCCTAAAATCCAGGCGGTGCCGGCACCGACAAGCAGCCCGAGCATGCCGCCTATGCCGGCGAGAACCACCGCCTCGCCGATAAAAAGCAGGAGGATCTGCCCGCGGTCGGCACCAATAGCTCGCAACAGGCCAATTTCCGGGGTGCGCTCATTGACGGCAATAGTCATAATGGTGATGATACCGACACCGCCAACCAGCAGAGATATCCCCCCCAGTCCTCCGACCGCAAGAGTAAGAACACCCAGCACCGACCCGAGAACCTGCAGCATCTCCTCCTGGGTGGTGATGGTGAAATCCTCAGCGCCATGGATGCTTTTCAGCATTTTCCTTACTTTTTCGGCTATGGTCTTCGACTGCAGGCCACTCCGATAGAGGATATCGATTTCCATCAGGCTTTGCTGGTTGAAAAGACTCATGGCCCGAACTGTCGGGATATACACGGCATCATCTAGATCAAAACCGAGCATCTGCCCCTTTGACTCCATGACCCCGACCACCCGATAACGCTCCCCGGCAACCCGGATTATCTGCCCCAGCGGATTGGCATCTCGAAACAGTTCTTTTTTGACTCGGCTGCCGAGAACCACAAAAGACCTGGCCGCTTGGCTATCATCTTCCGGCAAAAACCGTCCCTTGACTACCTTGATCTGCCAGACATCCGCCGCCGAGGGGCCAACGCCGAGAATGGTCGTGCGCCGGCTGCGTTTGGCAAATTCCACCGGCCCGTTGCCCTGAAGCACAGAGACCGTATTGATCACGCCGGGAATGCGCCTGAGCGCCTCTTCGTCGGCAATGCTCAGCGGACGGACATTGTTGATAATTGCCCCGGAGGTGCCAAGGGTGGTTGCCTTGCCCGGATTTATGCCAATCAAATTGGTGCCGAACTGGGTAAATTCGGCGACGGCGAACCTTTGCACCCCTTCACCGATCGATGTCAACAGGACCACGGAGGCGATACCGACGGCGATGCCGAGGATAGTCAGAAAGCTGCGCAGCCGCTGGTCCACTAAAGCACTAAAGGAGAGTCTGCAGATATCACGGATAAGCATGATAGCTCAACGTCTTGAAAGGGAGAGTACCGGATCAAGCCGGGCCGCTCTGATGGCCGGCAGAACCCCGAAAAGAAGACCGGTAGCAACCGACACGCCAACCGCCGCACAGAGAGACCATAGAGGTATTTCCAGCGGAAAATCAGCAAACACCTGCTCGATAGCCCAGACCGCCACGGCAGACAGCAGCAGGCCAAGAACAGCGCCGATAGTTGACAGAAAGGCAGATTCGGCTAGAAACAAGGTGACAATCCTCCTGCTCGGCGCCCCGATGGCCTTCAACAACCCGACCTCGCTGCGCCGCTGAGAAACGGCGATGAGCATGACATTCATGATCAGGATGCCGGCGACGGCAATACTGATGGCGCCGATGCCGGCCACGGTCAGGGTCAGGGCGGTAAAGATGCGATCAAAGGTGGCAAGGACAGCGTCCTGACTGATAACCGTCACATCATCCTCTCCGTCGTGCCGCTGCCGAATAGTTTGTAAAACCTGCTCCTTGGCCCGGGCCATGGCGTCCCGATCAGTGACTTCAATCATGATCCTGAAAAGGGAGGCGGTGTTGAAGAGAGCCTGGGCCGAGGCGACCGGGATGACGACAATATCGCCCATATCCATGCCGATGGACTGACCTTTTTCCGCCAGAACGCCAAGGATCCGAAAGCGCCGGTCGCCGATGCGAACCATTTCGCCAAGGGCCGAGCTGCTGCCGAAAAGCTCCTGTTTAATTTTATAACCGAGAACACAGACGGAGGCGGCACGGGTAATATCGCCCTCGGGAAGAAATTGACCTCCGGCCATTGCCAGCCGGCGGATGTATATGAGATCCGGCGTCGAGCCGAGGATCGACACCTCCCGCTCCAGTCTGCCTCGGGAGACCGGGGCGGCGCCGACCGAAATCGGCGCGACATAGCGTATGGCCGATGAGCGCAGCAGCGCCATGGCGTCGTCCAGGGTCAGATCTCTTGGCGTAATCCCTAACAGAGGTGGAGGCCCACCGACCGTCTCCGAGCGACCGGGCAGGACAATGAGCAGGTTGCTGCCAAGAGATGAAAACTGATTGATAACATAATTGCGCGCCCCATCGCCCAGGGTTGACAGGACAACCACCGAACCCGCGCCAATGGCCATGGCTAGAAGCAGCAACATGGTTCTCGTCGGATAGCCGGTTGCGGCACGAACAGCAAAGCGGATGATATCAATTAGCTTCATGATTTTTTTTTGGCTCTTTTTCGCGAAATGGCCCCTGGGCAACATCCGACTCGATCCGCCCATCGACCATATGAATTTGCCGTTTTGCCCGCCGGCCAAGTTCTGGATCGTGGGTCACCATGAGCAGGGTGATCTGCTGCCGGTTGAGGTCTTCGAGGATATCTATCACCTCCTTGCCGGAGACACGGTCGAGGTTGCCGGTGGGTTCGTCGGCAAGGAGGATATGCGGCCGCATGATGGTCGCCCGGGCAATCGCCACCCGCTGCCGCTGCCCACCGGAGAGTTCATCCGGCCGGTGCCTGGCCCGGTTGGTCAGGCCAAAGGCCTCGATCGCCCCCTGTACCCGTTTTTTTCTCTCGGACGAAGGCAGGCCGGCCAGTATCATGGGCAGTTCGATATTTTCCGCAGCCGACATCCTCGGCACGAGATGAAAGAACTGGAAGATAAAGCCGATCTTATGACGCCGCAGATCCGCCTGCCGGCTGTCGTCCAGCCCGGTCATGTCCTCGCCTTCCAGAAGATATCTGCCGCTGTCCGCCTTGTCGAGCAGACCAATCATATTCAGTAAGGTTGACTTGCCGGAGCCGGAAGGTCCCATGATCGACACATACTCGCCGGTAGTAATCTCCAGATCGACGTCGCGCAGACCGTACACCTGCTCGTCACCAACGGTAAAAACTCTGCTGATCCCCGTCAGGCTGATCAAGGAACGTCCTCCGCGGCAACTGCCGCAACGCCGTCTTTCAGGCCCGGTTTATCGACATTGATGACCACCAGCCGGCCCTCCTCCAGTCCGGTGAGGATCTCGGTGAAGGCCCAGTTGGCCAGCCCTGTTTGTACCTGTTTTTCATGCACCTTCTTATCAGCCGTCTGATAAACAAAAACCCTTCTGCCATCAAGAACGGCTTCGGTGGGGATTTTCAAGGTATCCTGCCGGGTGGCGACGATGATCTCGACATCGGCACTGTAGCCGGCAAGAAGGTCGTGAAAATCATCCGTATTGCTGAAGGCCGTCTCAATGTCGAGGGTCCGCGCCTGCTTTTCCACATCAAGAACATAAGGTGAAATGCGGCGCACCGTCCCAGCAAACTGCCTCCCCCTGAAGGCGTCCAGACTGATACGGCAGTCCATGCCGAGGCGAACTTCCGCGGCGTCGACCTCATCGATGGGAGCCGAGACATAATAGCAGTTGTTTTCAATGAGATCGACGGTTGGCGGGGTTTGCACACCAATTGGCGAGGGGGTGACATATTCATTCAACTCACCTTCAATTTTCGCCACCACACCATCAAAAGGCGCCAGCAGTCGGGTACGGGAAAGGTTTGCCCGGGCGGCGTTGACCCGGGCCAGCCCCATCTGCACCGAGGCCTTTGCCGCCTCGCACTGGGCCTGAGACGATCTGGCCTGGGTAATGGCCCGATCCGTCTGCTCTTTCGAATCAACCTGCCTGCGAAACAGCTGCTCTGATCGTTTAGCGTCCAGGTCTGCCTGCTCTGCCGAGAGACATGTTGCATTGGCCTGTGCCTCGGCAAAAACAACCTCGCGCTCGGCCAGGACCAGCTGGGCCTTTAAATCGGCATTCCATATTTCCAGCAACAGGGTGCCGGCCTTGACCTGATCGCCCTCGCGAATGGGCAGGAGGGAGATTTGTCCGCCGATACTCGGGGAAAGCTTCGCTCTGCGGCAGGCCTTGACCGTGCCGGCGCGGGTATTGGCAACGGTTTTTTCAATTACTCCGCGAACAACCGGTTTCACCATCACCTCGATTGGTTTGGGACGACTCTTCTGCCAGACAAGAAAAGCAACTCCCGCAATAACAAGTAAAGCGGCCATCCACCGCATGAGCCTGCGCATAACACCACTCCTTCAGGTTGATACGTTATTAACGCCGTCTACCGTGCAGCAAGATGTCTCGAGCAAGCAGAACGTCCCGCTTTGTTCAGAAAAAAATGTCCATATTCTGGTTAATTGTCAATCATGAATCGGGTCAAAATAACCACCCCCTTTACCTTCGGCGGGATCTGCTTTACCAATACTGGTAAAGCAGTATAACAAGAAAAACTCTACATGGAGCAGAAACAATGGCGGATCTACAACAGCGTATTCTTCATATTCTTCACAAACCACAGCTTGCCGCTTTAGCGACGGTAACCGAGAAAAATAATCCCTGGGTTCGTTATGTGGTAACGGTCGGCGACGGAGATTTGGTGATCCGATGCGCGACCTTTGTCGATTCACGTAAAGTCAAGCAGATAGAAAACAATCCTAATGTGCATTTGACCTGCGGCGTTACCAGCCTGCAGGAAATGCGCCCCTATTTGCAAATCCAGGGCCAAGCCCGGGTCACTACCGACAAGGAAGAACGTCATAACTTCTGGAATGACTTACTTGCACCCATTTTTTCCGGCCCCGATGATCCGAAATATTCGGTCATCGTTATCGAACCCTACCGGATAGAATATTGCACTCCAGGCAGCTATGATCCTGAGGTCTGGACAAGATAGGCGCTCCGCAAAAATAAGGGCCAAGACCGTGCGGCAGGCCTGCAGTATGTCATGCAGGTCTGCCAAGAAGAATCAACAGCTTTCAAAAGAACAGAAAACCGCAGGAAGGTGCATCAGACCATGGTTTCCGTAAGCCAGAAATCATGCAGATTACAGAAACTGGTCGCATAGATCTTGCCTTTATACCCTGCAGGCAGCTCGTAACTGGATTCCGGTTTATCTTCAGCAGTAAAAGTGGCTGCCCCTAAATAGGTTCCGTCCTCAAGAATAAGGGTATGCCGAACAATAAAATGCGCCTCCGACATCGGGTGCGTCGTGACCAAGTCAACTTTAGCGCCGGTTACCGTCACCTGGGGTACATGAATAGCTTCTTTCCCCTTCCACTTTCCGGGATTATCCGTGGTATAGATAATATTGGTATAATTGGTGTTTTCTGCAGCAAAGGCCAGAGGCGTGGCAGCGAATGCCACCACTGAAGCGGCGGCAGCTGTCTTGAGAAAAATGCGTCGTTCATTCATTGGTGTCTCCTTTCTGAAATATTAATGAGATGTGACAGCGACAACGTGCTGTCTGCTTAAGGCATCTTTTTTGCGGCAAAGTCCGTTCTTTGCCATTGGTTCGCCCGGATATGCCAAACATAATGCCAACCGCCATGACAGATTAGACATTAATCACTTTTTATTTCATTCTGAATATAATTTTTCCCCCTATATCTTCTACTCCAGTGGCATTATAATTATCACCATCTGTAAATACTGATCATTACCATTCACAGAATGGGATCGTTGGTTAATAATAAGTAATATTGGCTATCTTGGCTATTCAAAAAAAAGAATAATCATAATTTAAGAACTGCGTCTGCAGTATGCTCTAACAACGCAAGGGGAGGATGATCGATGAAAAAAATTGTCATTGCATGTGTCGGGTTACTTTTGATGTTTACTTATGGTTGCAGCAGTGAAGACACAAAAGAGGCTGCTGAAAAAACCAAAGAAACCATAATCGAAACCCAGAAAAAAGCCGTGGAAGTGAGCAAGGAAGCGGCCAGCGCCACCAAAGAAGCCGCAGTCGAGGTAAAAGACAAGGCGGCTGAAATGACCAGCGATGGGGTGAAAGCAACCAAAAAGAAGCCAGCGCTGGAAGGCTGCTGATAACAGCCCAAGCATGCAGGAGCAACGTGACGGGTTCAGTGCCGTTATGCCGGGAAGAAATCGACCACGATAACGTTATAGAAGAGGGTATGATAGTGATTAACGTTGCTGCTCCACCGGTTTGTACCAGACATTTATGCTTTCCAGTGCACCTGAAATCTGGGTATTGTTGATCAGGGCACCGGCGAAAACATACTTGTTCTTGGCAAAAGTAATGTACCTACCGAAGCTGGTCGCCGTGGCAATGGTGTAGCAGGTCTTGATATGCGCCTCTGCCATCAGGACTTCCAGCTTTTGCAGCAGCACACCGGCGAGGCCCCGGGCCCGGCCGTTGACATGGATGGCTAAGTCAGTCATCTCGGCACTGGCCACCTTCCCCGCGACTTCCGCCGCGGCGAGCGCCAATAATTTTTTATCCTGCCATACTCCCGCATAAAGCACATTTTTGGCCATGGTTTCCCGCAGATATTCCGGATCGTTGACCGGAAAGGAATAGCTGGCAAAAATCTGCTGGTACGGCCCGCTCATCTGCTGGCAATCAAGTGGCGCTGCAAGATATGGACTTCCAGCCCCGAACCGCCTTCCTGATGATAATAACGGCCCATGAACAGGCCATCTTCCCGACCATTGTAAAAAGTTGGGATAGCGGCTTCGATCCGGCAGCCACCCTGCTCAACAACAGCTCTGCTGCCGGCCGGGAGCTTGGCAAATATTTTGGCAGAGCCTTGTTGCCTGGCCAGTGTAGGGATCTGATCAAGAATATTCGGCAAAGCAGCCTTGTCCAGTTTCATCAAATAGACCCGGTCACTTTCCGGGCCATGCTGAATCGCTGAATTGCCGAAGTATTCGATCCGATCAATTGATATCCCGCCGTTCCATCCGTGCATTATTCCGTGGGGTCAGACTGATCGTTTTATCGCAGTCTGAAAGCAGCCTTTCTATGTTGGTAACAGCTGTTTCATCGCCGTCCTCAAGATTGAGCTGCTGCTGGCAGTCATTGACACCTGCCAGCAGCACCGACTGGTTGCCCAGGGGAACCCCCTCCCCGCATCGGCGGGTTTTTCAGTGCCTGGCGCGATGAACTGGTCATCTCACGCGGATGGTTGAAATGGGTATTGATCCAGAGCGGATGGTGCTTTTTCAACATAGTCACCAGAGCATCGGTAATACGGTACGGCAGGACAACCGGCATCCGGGTGCCGATGGGTGATTCCCGGTACCAGGCTGTCTGTATCTTCGGCCAGGGGATCGACCATGTCACACTTTTCAAAGTGCAGCTCCTGTGCGTCTGGGAATGCCTGGCGAAAGACCGGCTCGTTACAACAGTCGCTGCGATCGATCAAGGAAAGATAGGGCGTGATCGACACGGAGAACTTCTTCATGGTCAACTCGACCTTTCGCCTCTCCAGCGGTTCGAGTTCGATATTGAGCAGTTTTTCACAGGTCTCGGCATCGGTGATAGAATTTTCAAGCTGCCAATGCCAGTTTATCCATGGGGAAAGATCTACTTTTTCATCACTGCGATGGTCGGCATTTTTTTAGCTGATTGGTGGAAAAAATGTTAATTGTCATAAACTTACAGTTCCTTGCAGACAACGAAACGATGCCTTCGGTGCAGACCAGCATGATCTGCATTTCGACCAGACATCCATTGAGCTGTGTGCGGGTAGTACCGCGCCCTGGTTATAGACGCTCGCACCCAAGAGCCCCTTATGGTTTAGGCTTCAGGGGGCTTTTCGTCCTTTCTTTGTCTTATTGTGTTGCAGGATGCTTATAAGGCAGATATCGATTAATTGATGTAATAATTATTTCTACACGAACGATATTAATGGAAATGTTTTTTTGTCAAGGGCCGCGCTCTGTCGCAGAGCAGCCGACACGGTCGGCTTGCCTTGTCGCAGGTGATAAAAGCAAGTGGCCAGAGGATTATTTTTCGGGGGTTATGTGGTCTGTTTCCAGGCCCGAGCCGCCACATTATGGCCTGCTTCCATCACTGCCAGAAGACAAGCGAGTTGGGGACCTTTGATCTTATACTGGGTCGTCAGGTTGTGTGAATGGATATCTGCCGCCCTGACAGCAATGGTCCGACGCCAAAATATCCGCCTCATTTGCAGCTTTGACGCAAAGCTATTCCATTTCCTGCTCTTTATCCATGATTTTTCATTTGCTTTCTCAGGCTCATCGCCGTTTTTACTTTTATCACCTTTTTTTGCTGAGATGTTTTTTAAATGTCTGGTTTTCCAGCAGACCCAGCTCCAGGGTTCATCAGAGTCTGGGCCTGCCAAACCACAAAAGACTTATACGCTCAGGATAGTAGTGCCGCTGTTCCCCATCAAGCCGTAGGTCTGCGCCATAGCAATTTTTGCGCCTTCAACCTGACGGGCGCCGCATCTGCCCCGAAGTTGATTCGCGCATTCAATGACCTGCCAGAGAGCTTGAGCAGAAAGCGCCTCACCGTGAGAAGAAAATCCACCACTTGGGTTTACGGCCAGTTTACCACCGATTCTTGTCTCACCGTCGCGGAGCATCTTATCCGCCTCGCCTTCTTTACAGAATCCGCATGTTTCCAGATACACGAGGTAATGCCAGGAGCTGTTGTCGGGCAGTTCCAGCACATCGATGTCTTCCGGTCCGATACCGGACTTCTTGTATGCCTGTTGAGACGCCGAATAGCTTTCGCTGAGCATGGGCGCTTCAGCAACGGCCGGGCAGGAGAGTGCAGATATTCTGATGGTCGGGTCACCATAGATGGCGCTGCCCATGGTGGTGGCGTTAATCTTCACCGCTTTGCCGGCCTTACTGATCAGTTCCTTGTCGGCTGTAACAATAACCGCTGCAGCGCCGGTACTCACTGGGCAAATCTCGTAGAGTCTTAGAGGATCACAGACATAGACAGAGCTCAGGACCTCTTCCAGGCTGTAAATTTTTTTAAACCGCGCGTCCGGATTTTTCGAACCATACTCACTCATCAGAACCTTGACCAATGCCAGGTCCTCTTCGGTGGTACCGTATTTTTCCATCCTTTTCCTGCATTCCAGCGCCCAGTAAATCGGGTTAGGCAGACCACCCATTTTCCATCTGATGACGTCCCTGTCCTGAACAGCGTTGTCTGATTTGGCGGTCAGAAAACCTTTCGGTGATACGTCGGCCCCAAAGGCCAGGGCAGTATCAGTCTCGCCGGCAGCGACACTGTTGTACGCCATCCTGATAGCGGCGGATCCGGTGGCACAGGCGTTGTAGACGTTTACCACCGGCACACCGGTTTCACCAAAAATGGACTCCAGATATTGACCGGAGAGGTGACCGGCGTTGCCGCCATAAATAAAAATCCCGGCCATGATTGCCTGAATTTTTTTCCATTCGATGTTCGCGTCTTTCAGCGCGCCGTCAACAGCAACCGCCGCGAAATCAGAGAATACTTTTTCAGAGAAACCCATCCACGGGTGTATCCCGGTTCCAATAATATATACATCTCTCATTGTCATTATCCCTTATTATAGTTATCGCAAAATCGATTATTTAACCGCCCGAAACGCCCAGGTCACCACTTGCTGTTTTTCCTCATTGGTGAACATCTCAAGTATGGTCGTTTCCATTTCCATCCCGAGCTTAAGAGATTTCAGGTCGGTCTCGGTTATGATACCGGTAACCTGAATTTTTTCGTCTTCAAACTCAACAAGACCGATACCGTATGGTGTAATTTTTTTCTCTGTTTTAAACGGCGCGGGGCAGGGGTAATATTGAATGGTATAACTCGCCAGCTTGCCTTTTTGGGGAAGCAAGACATCTTCCACACCCTCTCTTGAGCAGCCGGGGCGATGCTGGTAATGCTCTTTTGGAAAGAAATATGTTCCGCAAGAATTGCATTTTGCACTCATTAATCTGACTTCGCCAGTCGACCAATCTACTAAATTCGGTATACGAGCTACTTTATTTGCCATGTTTTCCATTGTCTCATTCCTAACTATTTGATATCATGATTAATAAAAATGCCGCTATCGTCCGACAAACTTTGGCGCCCTTTTTTCAAGGAAAGCATTGACACCTTCCGCTTTATCTTCCAGGCTCAAAGAGATACTGTAGAGTTCATACTCGTACTTCAAACCGCTTTCCAGATTGGTCTGCATGCCACGGTTGATCGCGGTTTTGGCCAGTTTCAAGGCCGCAGAGCTCTTGGTGGCGATCTTTTTCGCCATCTCTTTGGCGGTGGGCATCAGTTCATCCACCCCCACCACCCGGTTGACCAGGCCGATGCGATCGGCCTCTTCGGCGCGGATGATATCTCCGGTATAGATCAGCTCCTTGGCCCGGCAGGGACCGATGAGCCGCTGCAGCCGCTGGGTGCCGCCGCCGCCCGGGATAATACCGATGTTGATTTCGGTCTGGCCGAACTTGGCTTTTTCCGAAGCGATGATGATGTCGCAGCCCATGGCGATCTCACAGCCGCCGCCCAGGCAGAAGCCGTTGACAGCCGCTATGACCGGCTTCTCCAGCTTTTCCACCATTTCTCCCAGCCGCACGATGTTATGGGCGGCATAGGGGGTGGTTTTATTGAATTCTTTGATATCGCTTCCGGCCACAAAGGCCTTGCCGCTGCCGGTGAGAATGAGCACCTTGATATTGTCGTCGCTGGCCACGTCGGCAATGGCATCGCGGAATTCGGCCCTGGTCTGGTTGTTCAGGGCATTCATCGCCTCGGGACGGTTAAAGGTAATGACTGCGATATTCTCTTCTTTTTCGTAAATGATGTTCTCGTAAACCATACACTTCCCCCTGTATGCTAATTATTTATGCTGACACCCCACAAGGGGGTACAAGTACCATCACGAAATTCCTTCACAAAAAACGTGAAATGAATTTCTAAGGTACTAATAATTTTTGTCGGCGGATACCGTACTCACACAATTTACTTAAGGCCTTTACCCCGGAGATCAGAGAAGGGAACACCGGCAGCTCTTTGCCCATTTCGTCCATTATGACGTTTTTATATTTGTTGTATCCAACGATCATGCAGATAACCACCGGCTTGCCAACCTCCTTGACGATTTTCTGAATGATTTTTTTCTGGACGGCCTCCTGGGTATATTCGAAACCGGCCAGGATAAGTACGGCAGCGTCTATGTTTGCATCTCTGAACGCTTCAGGAAAGGTGGTTTCCAGGGTTTTAGTAAAACCGATTTTGGTGACGCTGAAATACAGGTCAACAGGATTTGATACGGGCGTATCGAACATGTCCTTTAATTTCTCCGTTGTTTCCAGAGTCAGCTTGGGAAGCTCCAGGCCATGGCTTGCACACAGATCCGAAACATTAACACCGACACTGCCGGCCAGGGTGATCACCGCGATGCGATTCCCTTTGGGAAGTGGCTGGGTGGAAAAAACCTTGGCGAAATCTTTCAGTTCGGTAAAATCATCAGCCATGATCATACCGGTCTGTTTGACCGCCGCTTCGACAATTTTAGCGTTGCTGGCAATACTGCCGGTATGGCTCATGGCCGCTTTGGCACCGGCTTCAGTACGCCCACCGCTCAAAAAGATAACCGGCTTTTTAGCGGCGACTTTCTTGGCGATCCTGGTGAGATTGCGACCATCTGAAATTGTTTCCAAATACATTGAAATAACATCGACGCTATCGTCATGACCAAAGTATTCCAGTAAATCGTTTTCGCTGACATCGCATTTGTTACCAAATGAAACAACCTTGCTGATATTCAAGCTTTCATTTTCTACAATATCAGCAGCCATGCCAGCTGCTAAAAGACCGGATTGGCCGATGAGTACCACGTTACCTTTGGGTACTTTTTTGTTCATAGGATAGATGGAGGTAACGATATTTCGTGAAACAATACCGGAGCAGTTTGGCCCCATCACCCTAATATTATTTTTCTTGGCAATATCTACTATTTGCTTCTGATACCCCACACCATCGCCACCCATTTCAGCAAAGCCGGCAGATTCAATAATGACCGCCTTAACCCCTTTTCGGGCGCATTCCTCTAGTGTCGCTACAGTCATTTTGGGAGTTGGCAGAGCAGTGATAACCAGGTCAACGTCACCGGGTATTTCCGTGAGTGACTTATAGACCTTGTAGCCAAGTATCTCATCTGACTTAGGGTTCACCGGATAAACGCTGCCGCTGAAATCGCTATTGGCGATATTGTTGACAATTACATAGCCCAGCTTTCCGGGAGTGCCACTGGCCCCAATGACAGCAACAGATTTGGGTTTGAAAAAAAGATCCATCATAATTGCACCGTCCTTATGTCGTCTATTTGAATAGTGTATGTTTTACGCGGATAAAATAATTCTGGCATCAACGACAACGGCGCCATCTTTATAAGCAAACACCGGGTTCATATCGATCTCTTCGATGCCCGGAGTTTCATTCACAAAATCAGAAAGCTTGACCAGCATATCCTGCAGACAGGGCACATCCGCCGGATCCTGTCCTCTATATCCGGCAAGAAGCTTTTTGCCCTGGATCTCACTGGTCATATCTTCCGCATCCGCCTTGTCGATCGGGACGATTCTGAAAGACACATCCTTTAACACCTCAACCAGCACGCCACCGAGTCCAAACATTACCACCGGTCCAAAGCTTGCGTCCTTGATCATGCCCATGATGATCTCGGTCCCCACTTTCGCCATGCCCTGAACGGCAACGCCTTCAATTTCTGCCTCGGGTGCATAGGCTCGGCAGGATGTCATGATCGCATCATAGGCCTGTTCAACCGCTTCTTTGTTCGCCAGATTGACCTTGACGCCGCCGGAATCGCTTTTATGGGTAATATCCACCGAGGAGATTTTCAGGACCACCGGATAGCCTATTTCCTCACTCAGGACCACTGCCTCTGCCTTGGTGGTTGCAAGTACTGTCGAGGTGCAGTTGATCCCTGCCTCACCCAGGATCTGTTTAGCCTCTATCTCAGTGAGCACCGTCCTTTTTTCTTGCCGAGCCCTACTCAAAATTTGAGCTGTTGTCATTGCTGAATCCTCATTTTTAATTTGTCGTTTGATCTTTTATAGCGGGCAGGCTACCGGTTAAGCTGCAGTGAGTCCACCGTCAACATATATGGTCTGCCCGGACACGAAACTTGCCGCATCTGACACCAGATAGACCACTGCTCCCACCATATCTTCCGGCAAACCAATCCGGCCCATCGGAACGGCGGCAGCGTATTTGGCAGCCAGCTTGGGATCTTCAGCAATATGCTTGGTACCGGGTGTAATGACCAGAGCCGGCCCTAAGGCATTTACCCGGATTCCGCTCGGTGCCCATTCAAGGGCCAAGGCTTTAGTGATAAGCTCGACTGCACCTTTTGTTGCACAATAACCGGTATTACCACCGGTATAGCCGCGAATGCCACGTACCGAAGACAAATTGACGATAGCACCGCTCTTTTGTGCCTGCATAACTTTCCCGGCAGCCTTACAGGCAATCATGGTTCCTTTCACATTGACACTAAAGAGCTTATCCCAATCTTCCATCGGGTAATCAAATGCATTGTGTTTGATATTCATGCCCATGGCATTGACCAGGATATCGACTCGTCCGTATTTTTCGACAACCTTGTCGACCAGGTTCTGCACACTTTTTTCGTCGGTGACGTCCGAGGCAATGGCCATAGCCTCATTGCCGGTTTCAGCAGTTATTTTCTTTGCCACCTTGTCAATCGCCTCCTGGTTCCTGCTCGAAACAACTACGGTGGCACCATGAATGCCAAGACCAAGGGCCAGAGCTTCCCCTATGCCGCCGGCACCACCGGTGACAATGGCTATTTTCCCGTCCAGTTTAAATATATTTTTCATCCCTCTTCTCCTTGCATATTATTTTACATGCCAACGATGGCAAAATTAAAACCTCATTACGGCGTGACAATCGTCACCAGCACTTCTGCCGGTTTGCCGCCGTTGATCACCATGTCACGCTCTTCCCCAGGCGCGATATAGATGAGATCCCCTTCATTGAGGACATGTTTTTCATCAGGACCGCATACCGTGATGGATCCTTTGACGACAAAATAAATTCTCTCTTTCGGAGAAGAGCTCATTTCTGCGCCACCGTTGGGCTGAAAATAAGAGTAACAGACAGTTGTACGTTTTGACTGGGCCTCGGTAATCTTCTGCAGGCCGTAGACCTCGGAATGCTTGGCAGCGTCGTAGGGTGTCCCCTCGGCATCTTTTACACTGATCATTTCTAGACCTCGCTGATCCGGATGAAAAAATGAAAACAACGGAGCAGGCCGATCCGCAGCGGCCTGCTCCCATATCAAACGGCCTGTTACTTCCCTTCCAGAACTATCTCACCCAGATTCACATCTTTATAGGTAGAAAACTCCACCTTATTATCCGCATACCCATCAGCAGAAACAATGACCTGATATTTTTCGTTTTTATCCAGTCCTTCAAACTCAAAATCGCCGAAGATGTCAGTGACTGTTTCCAGCTTCCGCCCGCCACCGGACAAGGTAACCTTCACCCCAGGTGCACACTCGCCCTCGTTGCCCTTATAGACAACTTCTCCCGCGGCAAAACGTTTCGGCAGACCAACGTATTGCACCAGAGAATCGGTGCCGAATTCAGGATGCAGGCTCTCGGTGGCAAGACTGGCAGAAAGCTTGGCAATCTGGCTGTTCGGATCATCCAGATCACCAAAAACAAGTGCTTCAACGGGGCAGGATTCAACACAGCGGGGCAATTTTTCCCCTTCATCAAGGCGATGTGCACACATGGTACACTTCTGCGGCAGCTGCTTTTCGGCATCCCAGAAAATCACCCGGTATGGACAGGCATTGACGATTGCTTCCTGGCCTTTAGCCTTTTCCGGATCGATGATGACAATACCATCATCTCTGCGATACACTGCGCCATCTTTTGCGGCGTCTATGCAGGGTGCCGATTCGCAGTGCATACACGGTTTGGGGATATAGGAAATCTTTGGTTTTGGATATTCACCACGCTCAATCTCCTGCACCTGCATCCAGAACTGACCGTTCAGTGGCTGCGCTGCAGAGTAGCCGGGGTAGTCATTACCAAAATATTCATCACGGCAGGCGAGAAAGCAGTTGAAGCAGCCGTTACATTTGTTGACATCTATCAATATGGAGTATCGAGACATTTTATCAGCCCTCCCATTTTTCAATTTCGATGAGGCAGGAATTCGGTGTCATTCCCGGTACGTTTTTTGACACCATCCGTGAAGAAGTGAGGATGGCGACACAACCGCCTCTATCTGGAGAATCAAATTTTCCGGGAGTAAGTGGGTCGTACTTGGCTGAAGAACAGTAGCTGTGCACAACTCCAAGGCGTACACGTCCAGTAACCACGGCTATACAGAGAACCGAGCCCCGGTCATTATTGAGCCGCACGATATCACCCGATTGAATGCCGCGCAGTTTAGCGTCTTCAGGGTTAAGCCGTGCAGGCCACCAGGCGTATCCATCTTTTTTAATACGGTGGATCGGAATATCATCGAGCCAATCGGTATGTTTATCATAGTGACAATGGAAGCTGAAACGCGGATGCGGGGACATCAATTGCAGCGGATATTTCTTAAAAATATCGCTATGGTGCCCTTCCCAGCTCTTGATATACTTGGGCGTCACCGGACGTTCCTCATCATCGGGGAACTTGCTTTTCAAGCTCTCGGAAGCAAATTCAATCTTGCCGCTGAAGGTGCCGAGATGCCCTGCTTTATCCGTACCCCTTTTAGGGTTATTGGTATCAGGAGTATCGCAATCACGACCTTCGGCAAACCAGCGAAGAGATGGCGTCGACTTATAATCATCATCAATATTGATAATGTGATAGCCTTTCTTATCAAACTCTTCCCAGCTGATATGTTTGGGTAAATCAGAAGAATCAAAAAATGCTTTTACCCAGTCAAGCTCCGTCTTCCCGTCGGTAAACTCACCTTTTCTACCAAGTTTTTCCGCCAGCAGAGTGAAAATTTCATAATCAGATTTAGATTCCCACATCGGCTCCAGACATTTTTGCTGACGTACGACGATGCGATAGTTACAGCCGCTGCTTGCATGGCAGGTATAACCGCCGCACGCACCCCATTCGCCGACATCATCCCGCTCGAAGTTGGTACAGGCCGGCAGGATAATATCGGCCATATTCGTTTCACTGTTGTACCAGCAATCCTGGTTGACAACAAATTCCAGTTTAGGACTCTGGTACATTCTTACCCACTTGGAGGTATCACTCATGGTTCCCATAAATGATCCACCATAACGGTAGAAAAGTTTGATCTCTGAACATCCCTTCATCGGATATTCAAAGTGGGTGAACTGCTGCTGGAGCGACTGACCGCAAAAACCTTCGCCGTACCAGCTGATTGGCGGATTGAGAATCGCATCAGGCAGGGTGAGGCGCCACACGCGCTGTTTATTGGGGTTGATGCGGGTAATGTTGGCAATCGAGGCAGTTGACACTCTGCCCTGCAGATCCGCGTACGCCGGGAACCAGTTTTTGGTGTCGGAAGGTGCGCCCATGGTAGTCCCCCAGATGGAACGGCCCGGTTTGCCAAGCCCCTGCATCCCCTGAAGCAGCACCATCATCCGGGCCCACTCGGTGCCATAGGCCACCCGGCAGGCACCACCTTCACCCCCGCGGGAACCACCGGACAATATCGTCCGCTTGGCAGCCCATTCACGGGCCAGGGCACGAATGACCCGTGCCTTTACGCCCGATTCCTCTTCCGCCCATTCAGGGGTTTTAGGTTGACCGTCGGTCTCACCAAGGACATACGGCTTGAATTCGTCAAAACCAATGGTCCGATCTTTTACATACTCTTTGTCATAGATGTCTTCTGTGATCCATACGTAGGCAATGGCCATGGCCACGGCAGTATCGGTGCCCATTCGCGGAGCTATCCACTTGCCTTCCATGACCCCCGCGGTGAAATTATGAAAGGGATCGATAAAGACCATCCTGACGCCCTTTTCTTTCAGCCATTGACGCCACAGTGCAGATTCCTGACCGGTGTAGGTACCCCGGGTTGAGTCGGGGTCGTTGGACCACAGGACGATCATCTCCGCATTTTGCAGCGAATCTTCCAGGAGGTCATACTGCTCCGGCATGCCAAGTCGCCAGTAGAAACCATAGGTATGGGTCGCTCCCCAATGCCAGCCTTCCCAGCTGTCGGGATTATCAAGCACCGGGGTAAATTCAAGCATAGTCATAAAACGGGCAAAAGGACCCATTTTGTAGCCGACGATGCCCCAGTTATGATGGGAAGAGGTCATACCGCTGATGGCTGAACCGCCATAGGTTTCGCTCACCCTTTTAATCTCACTGGAAACTATATCGAGAGCTTCATCCCAGGATATCCGTACAAACGGCGATTTCCCGCGATTTTGTGGATTCCTCTCGCCGTTGGGGTCAAAATCCACCCGTTTCATCGGATACTTAATCCGATCATCGGAATAGAGTCTTCGCCTATCGGCATGAACGTAGGGGGCTACATTGAATTTTTTCGGTGGAGAATATTTTTTACCATCGGCTTCAATTACCCATGGCTTGAAATCTTTCTCATCTGCAACCAGCGGTCGCATACGCGTCACTTTACCATCTTTCACGTAGACGCTGACAGGTCCGGCGTTGGTACAGTTGGTAAAAACTTGTTCACTCATCATTTAACCTCCCGGAATTTAACATGTTGCCCATATCCTCTTGTAATACAGAGGATACAGGTTTAAAAACAAGAAAATCCATGTTTTGTTACATGCAATACCTCCCCTTCCAGCAACAGCAAAGGAAGCCTCGATCATTCTTGTCCAGGCAAACAACCAACCAACAACAATCGAACCATGCACGCATCGCTTTGTTTTTTTGGCATTTCACACTAGGTCGCAGGCGGACTCCATTTTGCTTGACACATCCGACTTGTACCGCATATCGAAATAGTTATCTCGACATATGAAACCAATAATACACTGTCAAGCGCACATGTCAAGATCATTTTACATGTAATTTAAAACAGGAGGTTATTTTTAAATCACTTTTATATCGATGAGTTACGAAAAATAGAGCCAAAAAAAAGAAATTATATCGACAAAATAGCTTGACAGAAGGACGATAACGCCCTAAAGAGTTTCAACATACGGAACGAATACACCAAATGGCGGACCATCACCCGGAGTCACACACAAGAAGAATGTCCTTTTTCAGTTGGCAAAAACCGTGCAACATAAGCAATACAAAAATCAACAGTCACAAAAATATGAACGTTACGAAGACAAAAAATGGCAACAGCTCTTCAGCTGAAAAAGCTCTCAATATTCTACTGGCCTTTACCCCGGACAACAACGAGATGGGTACCACTGAGCTCAGCGAAAAACTGGGTTTGCACAAATCAACCACCAGCAGGTTGATCAAACTGCTGGTAGGCACCAATTTCCTGCAGCAAAACCCGCTCAATAAAAAATATCTGCTCGGAGGTTCAGCATTAAGAATCGGCCATGCCACGACGAGATCGCTTGACAGCAAACTCATCGCTGTGGCTCACCCTTGTCTTGCGGAACTCTCTCAATTATTAGGGGAAAGTGTTGCAATGGAAATGCTCTCCGGAACCAACGTGGTACTGGCACTTCACGTGGAAGGACCCAGCCATATTCGGTTTAATTTTGAGCAGGGAGAGCAGGTCCCGATAAACGTCGCCGCCGGGGCAAAGGTCATTTTGTCACAAAGTGACCCGAAGCTGGTGGAGATATTCCTCGAACAGAAATTTCGAAAGTTCAATGAAAACACCATCGTCTCCAAGGACGAATACCGAAAACTTCTCAAGGAAATCAAAAAAACCGGCATCGCCTATGACAAAGGGGAACGTTACCTGAATACCCACGCCATGGCAACTCCCATCTATAATATGGAGGGCCAGACCAAAGCGGCAGTGGTCATAGCCGGACCGGCATACCGGTTGACGGACAGTTTTCTGGAATCAGCAATTAAACCCTTGCGGGAAACCGCAGACAAAATCTCGAAACTTCTTTTCCGTTAATCGGCCCGGTAACATCTATAAAAAATGCCATCCCCACCCTTCTATCACCTGTCAAAAGGCCGGGGATTTTGTGTTTTGACTTCGTTTAACATCCTCCCAGCATGAGGTGTTCATGAACTACCAGCAAGCATATCATCTGGCGCGAACCAACGGAGAAGAAATCGTCCCCACAGTATGCGGGATGTGTGGTCCAGGAGGACCGGGAGGTGGCTGTGGCATTTATGCCTTTGTTAAAAATGGTCGTTTTACCAAGGTTGCCGGGATGGACGAATCCCCTGTCAACAAAGGGGCGATTTGTGCCAAAGGCCATGCTGCACCCCAATGGGTTTATTCAGCCGATCGCCTCACCCACCCGCTCCGCCGTATCGGGAAAAAAGGCGAAGGCAAGTTTGAAAAAATCAGTTGGGATGAAGCTATCGCCCATATCGCCGAGAAGTTGCGTCAGCAAAAGACGATCTACGGTCCAGAGTCCCTCGCGATTTTAGCACCGGCCAAAAGGTCCTACAACGATTATCTCAAACGATTTTTGACCGCACACGGCAGCCCCAATTACGGCCATAGTGGAATTTGCGCCATGCAGCGCGCTTTTGCCTTTACCTATACCCTTGGTGATTATCCGCGACCGGATTATGATCAAAGTGATATGATTATCTACTGGGGTCGGCAGCCGATCTACTCCGGTCCGGTGGCTCGACCGGCGAGAGCATTCCTCGCGGCAAAACGGCGAGGCGCAAAAATAATCGCCATCAAGCCTTCAGTCGAGCCGGATGTAGGTATGGCCGATACCTGGATACCGGTGCGACCGGGAACGGATGCCGCCCTGGCCCTGGCCATGCTGAATGTAGTGATTGGGGAGGACTTGGTCGATCACGCTTTTATCGAAAAGTGGTGTTATGGATTTAACCGTCTGAAGGTTCATGTCCGGCAATTTACCCCGCAGTGGGCGGAAAAAATCTGCGGGGTCAGCCCGGATCAGATCAAGGAAATTGCATACCTGTACGCAACGACGCCACGTGCCACCATCGATTTGGGCAATGGGGTGGAACACTCTCCATCATCGAGCGACGCTATCCGGGCAGTGGCTCTCTTGATGGCGGTAACCGGACACCTTGATCGTCCCGGAGCGAATCTGTTTATCGCCCCGCCCAAGAACGCGCCGCGCGATATCTCTCTGAAAAAAAGGTACTCCAAGGCACTTTTAGCGAAACTGGTCGGACCAGAATTCCCCATCGCCTTCCAGCCATTTTTAGAAGGCCTGTCGTCAGCCTATTACCGCATTTTCGAGAGTGTACTGAGCGAGAAACCCTATCCTGTGCGGACGATCATTGCCCCAGGCACTCAACCATCGGTCAGTACCCGTGGAACAAAACAGGTAATTGCCGCTTTACAGAAACTAGACTTTTTTGTGGTGGTTGATGTGGCCCGGACGGCCGATATGCCGTATGCGGATATTGTTATTCCAGTGGCCACCGGCTATGAGGTCAACCATCCTTTTCAAATGGTACCGGGCTGGTTGATGGCGACCCGTAAAGTGATTGAACCGGTTGGTGAGGGTAAATCAATTTTTCAATTTTTCCTGGATTTAGGTGTGGCCATGGGCTATGGCGAAGATTTCTGGGATGGCGATATCGAAACCGCCATGGACGATCAACTGGCGCCACTGGGAATGGACATGCAGGGGCTTCGCCTACAGCCAACGGGTGTGAATTATCAGCAGACGGACCACGTTTTTGAAAAATACGCCAAGGTATTTAATCAATCCAGTCCACGTCTTGGCTTTCCAGCCTATTTACCCCAGGGAAAAGTCGCACTCTACAATACGTCGTTTGAGGCTGCCGGATTCTCGCCGCTTCCCAGGTGGCATGAGCCCCCGGAAAGCTTCAGCGGAACGCCGGAACTTGCACAACAGTACCCTCTGATTCTTGCCGACTACCATACATCGAAGAATTTCAGTGCCTCATGGCAGCGAAATGTTCCCCTTTTAAGGGAAATTCAATCGGAGCCGGTTCTGCATATTCATCCAAACGCCGCGTCGACCAGGCAGATTAAAGACGGCGACTGGATAAAGGTCAAGTCGCCCCATGGATGGCTGAAGGTCAAGGCCGAGTTATATCCAGGCATTCGACCCGATACGGTTATGATTTTACACGGTTGGTGGCAGGGGTGTAAAGAGCTGGGAATCGACGATTATCCTCTTCTGGACGGTGGGGCAAATGTCAATAATATGTACAGTGTCGATCCTGCCAGGGCCTATGATCCCCTGGTCACCGCCATGACGAGTCAGACCCTGGTGCAGGTAAAAAAATGGGAGGTAGCATGATGGCCACATCCGGTAACGAATTGCTCATCGCCTTTGATCCTGAAAAATGCACCCAATGCGCAGGTTGTCAAATTGCCTGTAAATCCTGGCGGGAGTTACCCTTCGGTGTTCAGTTCCGCCGGGTTCTCAATCTCTGGACAGGACGGTACCCCAGGGTCAAAAGCACGTCTCTGTCTCTGAGCTGCCTGCATTGTGTCACTCCCGCATGTGCGGCAGCATGCCCGGAAAAAGCTATTGTTAAACGGGTGGAAAACGGCCTGGTCGAGGTCGACAGCGCACTTTGTATCGGCTGTCGCTTATGTGCCGCGGCCTGCCTCTATGGTGTGCCGCAATTTGGGGTGAATGACACAATGGTAAAGTGTGACCTTTGCCCAGGGCTGTCGAAAAATGGAGCAGCGCCACCTTGTGTGGAGACCTGCCCCGGTGAGGCATTGACACTCATCGGCATCAGTTCTTCTGAAAAGTTGTTGCATGAAGAACAGATTATTCGTTTGCTTTCGATGCACAACCGATCAGAGACAAAAGAACCTATGTGCAGGTCGTTTTAAAGCGAACCGACTTTTCGATTATTCTTGCCTTGTGGGTTGACTGCGGTATGACCAGCATGGGTGTCTATAGTAGAATCCCCTTATCTCCGGTCGACGAAAAGGCAATGGAAGTCAATTTCGCCACCGCAGAGAGGAGGATTTGTCGGCCAGGTCGTCATGGGGTTCTTTCTGGATCGCTCCAGCACCAGAAAAAAATATGATTAATCCCACTACCGTGCAAAGGGGAAAAATGATGGATGGTTACCCAGGTCTGGAAATTAATTTCGAAGCCATTACCGAGTTGTTCCGCACTGCGCGGGACGAAAGACGCAGCTTTCTGTTTGAATATGAAGTCTATGATTTACTCGCCCGTTCCGGGTCTGAGACACCGCCTCAATCGATGCTTATCCCCCCTGGAGCACGCTCGTCTGAAGACGAACTTATGGCTTTGCCGGGAGAGAAGGTTGTCTTAAAAATAGTTTCCCCGGCGATCATTCATAAAACCGAAGTCGGCGGAGTACGTATCGTTGCCAAAGCCCCGAACAGTATTCGTTCCGCTGTCCGTCGCATGTTGTATGAGGTGCCGGAAAATTATGCCCAGTGGTTTAACAAAAACCCGGATGCGGTTCATGAAACATACCGGGGGCTCACCGGGGAAGCGCTGATAACCGCTATCCGTCGCGATGTAAAAGGCGTACTCATGGTGCAATATATGCCGCCGGACTCCGGTGCATTCGGCAATGAGCTTATTGTCGGGCTACGAAATACCCGGGAGTTCGGGATGGTCATCAGTGCTGGACTGGGTGGCACCGATACCGAGTTATACGCCAAACGGTTCAGAAAAGGCCAGGCTATAGTTGCCGCCTCCTGCGAGCTGATTGATGGGGAGAGTTTTTTTGAGCTTTTCCGAAAAACAATTTCCTATCGTAAACTGGCAGGACTCACCCGCGGTCAGCGCCGTATAGTCACCGACGAACAGCTGGTTGAATGTTTCAGTTCCTTTATAGAAATGGGCCGGCGGTATTCACACGCCAATGGTGACGCAGAGTTTGTGATTGAGGAAATGGAAATCAATCCCTATGCCTTTACCGATTTCCTCATGGTGCCCCTGGATGGTATGTGTCGCTTCTCTTTGCCCCAGGCAATTGAAAATCACCGACCGGTGGGAAAGATCGACAACTTGATTCATCCAAAAAACATTGGTATCATCGGTGTTTCCGCTACACGGAAAAATTTTGGCCGGATAATTCTCGATAATATTCTTGCCGAAGGGTATCAGAGAAAAGATGTGATTCTCATTCGGCAAGACGTCAATGAAATTGATGGGGTGGCATGTATCCCCAGTCTGAAATCATTACCGGCTAAGCTTGATCTTCTGGTCGTCGCAATAGCAGCGCACCAGGTACCTGAGCTTGTCGACGAAATCATCAGCCTGGATGCGGCAAACAGTGTGATGCTTATTCCCGGCGGGATGGGTGAAAATGAAGAGAGCAAAGGGCGTGCGGCACAGGTCATTGCCAAGATCGATGCGGTGCATGGGACCCAACAGGGTGGACCGGTCTTCCTCGGGGCCAATTGCATGGGGGTCGTCTCCCATCCCGGCAAATATGATACCTGGTTTATTCCAGAAGAGAAACTGCCCAAAAACCGTACCGCACCCTACCATCGTTCTGCCCTAATCAGCCAGAGTGGCGCTTTTATGCTGCACCGCAGCAGCCAATGTCCTGAACTCGCTCCCGCCTATATGGTTTCCATGGGCAACCAGACCGATTTAACCCTGGGGGATATGATCAAGTATTTTAAAGATTCCGATCAGGTGGATGTTATTGCCGTTTATGCCGAAGGTTTTAATGATCTGGATGGCCTCGAATTCTGCAGGGCGGTACGAGAGGCCGTGCTGATCGGCAAAGAGGTTGTGTTTTATAAGGCCGGCCGCACCCCGGAAGGGAAGAATGCCACCAGCGGTCATACCGCATCTCTGGCTGGTGATTATATGGTCTGCGAGAGTTGTGTCCGTCAGGCCGGCGCGATCGTGGCCCGATCTTTTACCGAGTTCCAAGACCTCTTTTTGCTTGCTGAGAATATGAGCCACAAAAAGATCCGGGGCAATCGCCTTGCAGCAATGAGTGGCGCTGGATTTGAAGCAGTCGGTATGGCGGACTCTATCCAGTCGGATGATTATCATATACAGCTCGCCAGGTACTCTCTGAATACAGTCGCCAAGATCAGGGAAATCTTGGTTGCAAAGCGCCTCGATAGCCTGGTAACTGTCGGCAACCCTCTGGACATCAATCCTTCTGCTGACGACGAGACCCATGCCCTTATCGTTGATGCCCTCGCACAGGACGGTGCGGTTGACGCCATTGTTGTCGGCCTGGACCCCCTGTCGCCAGCCATGCACACTCTCATGGATACGGCGTCTCCAGCTTTTTCAATGGATGCGGAGAATGGTATTGTCTCCCTGTTATCCGAGGTGATTGGGCGAAGTGAGGTACCAATTATTGGTGTCATCGACGGCGGCCGGCTCTACGATCCTCTACGTGACGCACTTCTGAAAAACGGCATCCCGGTATTTCCCGTATGCGACCGTGCCGTTGCCACGGTTGCTCTTTATATCGAAAGCCGTCTCTATATGGATACCATCAGGGCCGGGGCGGCAATTTAAAATGGATGTTTTTGCCGAAAATTAAGAAACCATTGCCATGGCACGATTGAAACCTTCCGACGATTTCTTAATCACTTCATCCGGTGCGCAGAATGCAATTCGGAAATAACCGGGCATACCAAATCCGCGGCCAGGCACCGTAAGAATTTTCTGATCCTGTAGCATCGCAACAAATTTAACTTCGTCCGCTATTGGAGATTTCGGGAATATGTAAAACGTGCCTTTCGGTTTGGTAAACTCATAACCGGCTTCCTGCAAAACAGAGCAAATACTCTCTCTTCTTTGGGTATATAAAGAAATATCAACACTTCCGTCCGGATATGCACCAACAGCCCGCTGCATGATCGCAGGTGCATTCATAAAACCAAGAATCCTGTTCGCTAAACCAAGTGCCTGTAGGAGTTGCTCTTTTTCATCGATTTCCGGATGGACCGCAAGATGGCCAATCCTTTCCCCCGGGAGAGAGAGATCTTTTGAATATGAGGTGACAATTATACTGTTTCTATACACCTTAAAAATCGAGGGTACCTGGTGGCCATCAAAGACGATTTTTCGATACGGTTCATCAGCGATGATAAAAATGGCTTGCCTAAATTTTTCGGATGCCTCCTGCAATAAGGAGCCAAGGGCCGCCATGGCACTTTCTGAATAAATTTGACCACAGGGGTTATTGGGGGAGTTAATAAGTATCGCTTTGGTTTTATTATTGACAGCTGCCCCAATAGCGTTCAGATCAAGGTTGAATTCTTTATCAGTTTCGACGACGACACTCGTCCCTCCGTGATTATCAATATAGTGAAGGTAATCAACAAAATAAGGCGCCAGGACGATGACTTCGTCGCCGGGATTAAGAATTGTTTTGAGCGCGATATTGAGGCCCCCAGCAGCACCGTATGTCATAAGCATGTCATGGCCGGTGACAGTCACCTCCTGCTCGGCAGATATTTTTTTAGCAATGGCTTCTCTTACCCAAAGGTGACCATCGCTGGAAGTGTAACCGTGAACCTCAGGAGTGTTATCTTGTGCTACTTCCTGAAGGATTTTGTCAAATTGTGACGGGGGTGGTGCGTCGGGGTTGCCAATGCTAAAATCATAGACGTTATCTGCCCCGTATTTCGCTTTCATCCTAGCCCCTTCTTCAAACATCTTGCGAATCCAGGATGAATTTTTCGCAAACATTTTCATTTTATTAGAAATAGACATACCTTTTCCTTAATGTGAGTTGGTGGTGAAAAGAGCGTGGATTACAGGATATTTAAAAACTTCTATCTCGGCTCGAGATTTCAACCAAAAATTTGCAAAATCGTAACCTATTCATTTGGTAAAGACAAGTGTTTGTGCCTTTCCGTCTCACTATGGCAGAACACACATACAGAAAAGCATTCGAGGTCGATTGTCGTTGATATACCCTTGAAAACTCTTCATTTGCCAGGAGCCTGTCCACACCCAACATATTGCCCCAGGCAGAAGCATTTTCCCGTCACAACGCAGAATCGGTACGACGGAGAAGCAACAGATAGCGACTATCTGTTATTGAGAAGTGGATCCAATCCCTTCAACCACTGTTTTTCCAGCTTGATCATCGCCTTGGTGACCTTCTCGGCATGTATTCTTGCGAGTATGGCAGCCCGATCCCCGTCCCGGCGTTTCAATGCGTCGAAAATTTCCTGGTGATCCTGGTCATCATGAACCTGGAAATCTTCGGGTTGGATATTGACCGCGAAGACCTCCATGAATTCGAAAATAATCTGCATAAAGCGCAGGTAAATAGGACTCCCCGAGGCAGTTGCCACCAGCCGGTGAAAGTCGGAATGACTCTTAATCCGTTGTTTCTGGTCTTGTGTTGCATCTGCCTCACAAACGAGGACCTCCATTTGGGACAACTGTTCGTCAGTTGCATACTGAGCAGCCAGGCGAAATACTTCTGGTTCGAGGAGAAGACGGGCCTGAGTCAGATCGGCCAAGGAGAGTTTGCCTATGCGCAACAGGTCTTCGAGGTTGTCCCTTATGGAAATATTGCTGAGATCAGTTACGTAGGTGCCACCGCGACTGCCCCTTCGAACATCGAGAAATCCCTGGTTCTGAAGGATCCGCAGTGCCTCACGCAGCACCGGTCGGCTTACGCCTAACAGGGGCGACAAATCTTTCTCACTCGGGAGGCACTGCCCAGGGGCTAAATCACCCCGAAAGATTGCATCCTTGATTGAGCGTACCGCCTCCATATAGAGATTTTTCGGTCGACCGACGTTTCGTAGCGGTTGTGTCATATTATTCCTATTACATTATTTTGATGTGGTGAGAGTGCCTTTCGAGAAAAAACTTGACACACCATAACAAATATATCATATTTTTGTCAAACAGCATAGGTCAAACGTTTTACCTATGCTGTTTGACCATGCCCCACAGAACGAATACCAATCAAAATCATCAATCCAGCATACGAAAAATACTGAGCATTCATAAAGAGACAACACCGTCGTGAGGATAGAACATGAAGCGAAACAAAATCAAAGAACTCTGTGAGCTTGAAACAGGTCGAACCGAGGTTCTTCAAGGAAATATCGCCTTTGCTGTCGGCTGTGTGCGTGCCGGTATTCACAGCGCAGATGGCTATCCGGGAACCCCAAGCACAGAGGTGATCGATAAAGGCCTGTCCCAGGTCCAGGACAAGATCACCGTCGGCTGGTCGGTAAACGAGGCGGTGGCAACTTCCGTCGGCTTCGGCCACACCCTGGCCGGCCGGGATGCGGTGGTCACCATGAAAATACCGGGCCTCTTCCAGGCGGGGGATATCTTCACCAGTTCTTCCTTTTTCACCGAGCCGCGTGGTGCACTCATCTATTTTATCGCCAGCGATTTCACTCCCAGTTCCACCCAGCATCTGGTTGATCCGCACTACCTGTTCAAAACCTGTTTTCTGCCGGTATTCGAGCCCCGTAACCACCAGGAAATGCTCGAAGCTGCAGGTATAGCCGCCGATATCGGTCGACGCTATGCCACACCGGTCGTCATCCTCGCTTCCGGCACGCTCTGTCACAGCGAGGGGCTGGTACGGATGAACCCGGTTCAAAGCCGCATGCCGCTGGCCATGGACAAGAATCTGCGCACTTTTAACCTGCTGCCCGGCATGGCCCGAAAGAATTACGACACCGTCCTTGGCGAACGGATGCCTGCACTGGGCCAAATGGTGGAGGAAACACCCTATAATAAATGGATAAGAGGTTCGGGCAAGACCGGCATCATCACCTGCGGTGCCAATATCGCCTTTGCCCTTGAAGTAAAAGAGGCCTTTGGCGAGGATATCGATATCCTCTCGCTCGGTTTTACCAACCCGCTGCCGAAAAATCTCATCCGGCGGTTCCATGCTTCCATCTCCGGCAAGGTCTATGTCATTGACGATGGTTACCAATACCTCCAGGACGAACTGAGGATCTTGGGCCTTGAGGTCCATGGCAAGGAAACGCTTAACCCACGCACCGAATATACTCCCGCGGCCATCGCCCAACTTCTCGGCCGTGAGATAACAACCCGGGCCGCTACTCTTGCTCCCGTCAACCGTCCGCCGATGATCTGTCCCGGTTGCCCATATACGCTCTTTGCCCAGATCATTTCCACGATGAAGAAGCGCGGCAAGCTTGAGGCGATTTTCGGAGATATCGGCTGTAATGCCCTGCTCTACTTCTTAAATGCCTTGGATACCGGTCTAGCCATGGGCGCGAGTGAGTCCAAGCGTACCGGTTTTGTTCTCTCCCGTCCGGATATGGCCGACAAGTGCCTCAGTGTTCTGGGTGACAGTACCGAGTGCCACAGCGGCATGGACGCGACCCGCAATACCGTTTTCCGCAAAGTGCCTGGCGTTAAGGTCGTTTTAGACAACTACTGGACCGCCATGACCGGAGGCCAGCCAGCCCCGACCTCACCGGTCAATCTCGCCGGGCAACCCAACACCTATGACCTGGTCAAAGAACTTGAGGCCGTCGGTACCGACACCGTCGCGGTCGACGCTTATAACCGTATCGAGCTGCAGATGGCACTGCGCAGTGCCTTCAAAAATGCCGCCAACGGCAAGTTCACCACTCTGGTGGTTCGCGGCAGCTGTTTGAAAAAATTGCCTGCAGCTAAAAAAGGTATTCGTCTGAAAATTGATGAGGAAAAATGTGACAAATGCTACGCTTGTCTTATCTGTGCTGGGATCGAGCAGGGGCCGGAAGGATTTCCACGCTTTAACAACCTCTGTGCCGGTTGCGGGGAACAGGGACAGTCCTGCATGCAGATGTGCCCTTTCAAGGCCATGGTACCGCTCACTGAAGCAGAACGGGTCACAACCAACGCCCCGAAGTTTGCCGAGCCGCCTGCCCTGTCGGATGTCCAGCTGAATCGGAATTCCCTGCCCGGCAGATTAAGTCTCGCCATTCGCGGGGTCGGTGGCCAGGGCAACCTGTTCTTTGGCAAGGTATTAACCCGGCTTGCTTTCTTAAGCGGCTATGGCGAGGAGAATATCGTCAAGGGCGAGACTCACGGCATGGCCCAGATGGGCGGTCCGGTTATCAGTACCTTTGCCTGTGGCAAGGTCCACAGCCCGGTCTTACTGCCCGGTGAAGCTGACTGCCTCATCGCAATGGAGATGAGCGAGATCCTTCGCCCAGGTTTCCTTGAACTCTTACGCCCGAACGGCACCATCCTCGCGGCCAGGACCGTTCTTGTTCCCCAGGGAATGGAGGCAAAAAATTACCCGGAACTGAACGCTATCAGAAAGGCAACGGAAGGTTTTACGCTGGTTGAGATCGATGTTCTCGAGGCGGCACTTGGGCTTGGTGACACTACCGGCCGTATCGCCAACGTGGTGATGATGGGCGCATTGAGCCGGATAGAGCCTTTCACCTGTATCCCTGAGGTTTTGTGGCTTCGCGCCCTGAAAGAGTTGACGCCGGCTCCGGCCTGGGCTGGTAACTACCATGCGTTTCTAGCCGGACGAAACCTTCTGTAAACTAGGAGAATAACGACCATGAGTAATATGTCAGCACCTTCCATCCCTGAGCCTTCGCAGTCGATTTATCAATGCCTTTTCCGACCACGGAGCATCGCGGTCATCGGGGCCAGCGGCGATCCATTGAAACCAGGTGGGCGGGTGTTCAAACTCATTCTCGAAAACGGATACGGTGGTTCTCTCTGGCCAGTAAATCCAAAGGCTGCCGAGCTCCTCGGAACACCGGTGTTCCCATCGATTGCCGCCCTGCCCGGCCCTCCCGATCTGGCAATTGTCGCCATTCCATCCTCAATGGTGCTGGCTGCTGTGACTGAACTGGCTGAATTCGGCAGTGGAGCGGTTATCGTTCTCACTTCGGGGTTTGGTGAAAAAGATGAAGCAGGCAAAAAGACAGAAGCGAACATGAGACAGGTGGCCGACAGGGCCGGGATGGGTCTGATAGGCCCCAACTGTTCCGGCTTTCTCACCACCGCCTATAAGGGCAAGTTCGCCGGCATTGTACCGAAGCTGCCAGGCGGCGCTGTGGATTTCATCAGCGGCTCAGGAGCAACTGTCGATTATGTGATGGAATGCGCCGAAGTCCGAGGGCTATCCTTTGGCACGGTGATTAATCTTGGTAACTCGGCCCAAATGGGCGTTGAGGACCTGCTGCAGCTTTACGATGAAAACTACGACCAGAACTGCGCCCGCATCCTGATGCTCTATATGGAATCAGTAAAAAAACCAGACCTTTTGCTCCGTCATGCCCGCAGTCTTTCACAAAAAGGGTGCGCCCTCGTTGGTATCAAGTCCGGTGCAACCTCGGTCGGCTCACGGGCCGCTGCCAGCCATACCGGTGCAATGGCCACCAGCGACACTGCGGTGCAGGCCCTGTTTGACAAAGCAGGCATCATTCGGGTATCTGGCCGGGGTGCCCTGATTGATGTCGCTTGTGTTCTCAAGGCGGTCAATGGCCGATTTTCCGGTAAACGCGTCTGCGTCATTACCGATGCAGGTGGCCCTGGAGTAATGCTCGCCGACGAGCTGACCCGTGGCGGAATGGAACTGCCCGTTCTCTCACATCAAACACGGACAGAACTGGCGAAGATCCTTCCGCCGGAAAGCTCGATTGTAAATCCCATAGACGCACTCCCTTCAAGGACCGCCAAACAGATTGGGGCCATCATCCAGGTACTGGGCGAACTGGAGCGGCACAACCTCGATGTCATCGCCTTTCTCTCCGGCGATTCGGGTCTGTCCGACAATGCAGCTATCTACCAGGCTATAGCGGATGCGAGTCGAAAGAGCGTGATTCCCATTTTGCCCATGCTCAGCTCACTCACATCCTGTCGCGAAAAAATATACGATTTCACTCTCCAGGGCAATGTCTTCTTTTCGGACGAAGTTGCCATGGGCAAAGCTGTCAGCAGAGTAGCAGGCTGGCTCGAACCTGTCGATGCAGGAGATAGCCCGGCAGATTACAACCGATTGGCAATAAAACAGGCTCTCAAGGACAGGAAAGGCGCCCTGGATCCTGCAACCGTGAAACAGGTGCTCCTCGCCGCAGGCTTTCGTCCGCCCGAACAGAGAGAAGTCTTCAATAAAGACGAACTCATTGCCGAATGCCAGCAACTGGGTTTCCCGCTTGCCATGAAGGTAATTGGTCCACTGCACAAGACCGATGTCGGTGGCGTGCGTCTCGGGATTGCAGACGAGGATACAGCGCTGGCTGCATGGACGGACCTCATGGCCATTGGCGAAGCGACAGGGGTACTCCTCCAGCCTATGATCGATGGACTGGAGGTCATTCTCGGGGCCAGTCAGGAAGGTGATTTCGGCCATCTGGTGATGTTTGGTCTCGGCGGCATCCATGCTGAGGTCCTGAAGGATGTGCGCTTTAGCCTGGCACCTCTTGCACCGTCAGAAGCCCTGCGAATGATCGACGGTATTCGCAGTCGACCACTGCTTGATGGGGTACGCGGGGCTCCAGGCATGAGCATAGAAATACTGACCGATTTTCTTGTCCGCCTAGGACACCTGGTTACTGATTTTCCAGAAATCAGCGAAATCGATCTTAATCCTGTCAAGGGTTCGGCAGATCGCTTATATGTAGTTGACTCAAGGATTATAATGGCATTATGAAGAATATTATCATCGCTGACCAGATTTTCGACATGTTTCCATCATTTCGCCGTGAAGTCATAATTGTCCGATCACTGCAAAACCGATCTTCTTTTAAACCTGTCCGCCGACTATTAAAACAGGAAATTGACAACAAAATCGGCATGGAATATGCTGATGATCCTCGTCTGCAGTCATGGGATGAGGCACATGCGTCGTTTGGGTCTTCCCCCGAAAAATATTTACCATCAATTAAATCGCTTTTAAAACGAATTCAGACCAACGCCGCCCTGCCATTTGTCAACACCGTTGTCGCACTTTTCAATTATATTTCATTGAAATATTGTTTGCCTTGCGGCGGCGATGACATAACCGCCATTGAAGGGAATCTCGTTTTAGGGATTGCGAAAGGGACAGAGACATTTCAAGCACTCGGGTCTGAGGAGACGGAGAATCCGGCTCCAGGTGAGGTTATCTATTTTGATAGCAAGACACAAAACATCATGTGCCGCCGCTGGAACTGGCGAAATGGAGAACACACTAAAATAGGGTTAAGCAGTCAATCACTCGTTATCAACATCGACTGCCTGCCTCCAACAACCACAGCAATTGGAGTCCAGGCACAAGAAGAATTGGTATCGCTTCTGGAAAAACACTGTGAGGCAAAAACTGAGATTGGTTCCTTGCATAAGGATTGCCGTGAATTTTCTGTGGCATAAATGGTGCCAGGATTGGCGTCAAATACCCTGACAGATGGCAACCGTTATCAATAAACAGCACGTTAAGCTGTGTTTGTGAAGTCCGGAACACGTGCCCGATAATCCGACAGACTTGAAGTGCCTTGTGAAAAATCTTTTTAAGGTTGACATCCGGCCAGCTCTTTTGTTCCAGCCCATTTCATAATGATCAGCGAGACTAAACTGAGCGTTGCAACGCCTGCAAATAAAGGCAATACCGTCCCGTCGTATCCTCTCCCTATAACGATTGCCAGAGGTACGGAAATAAAAGTGGACAGAGAACCGACAACTGCTGCTCCTGTTCCGGCTATATGGCCCAGCGGTGTCATGGCAATGGCATTCAGGTTACCAAATAAGATCCCAAAACAAAAAAGAACCAATACCAGACTGGCCATTAATAGCCATAGGGGCGGATGACCAGCCATCAAGAAAAAGCACAACAGAAATGCCGAAGAGGATATACAGAGGATTATCATCGTATAATGGGTGAGGTACAGCATGCCATAACGCATGACGATACGAGAATTGACAAGCGATGCGCAACCTATCGATAGGGCTAATAACCCGAAAACAAGAGGAAATCGGTCATTCAGCCGGTAGGTAACCTGAAAGATCTGCTGAGCGCAATTTAAGTAACCGATAAATACCCCCAGGATGCAGCCGGCCACAGCAGTGTAACCGAGGGCGGCGCGATTGCGGCAAACTTCGGCGAAAGCCTTTAAGACACGTCGAGGCGAAAAGGGGACACGATGTTCCGGCGGCAGGGTTTCAGGCTGCCGGACAACGAACCATATTAAAGCGATTATGGCCTGGATCAATAGTGTGGCAAAAATAGTTCGCCAGCCGGCGACAGCAAGAATACCCTGACCGATTGCGGGAGCAATAACCGGAATAATGATAAAGACAGTCATGATGCTGGACATCATTTTCGCCATTGGTCGTCCAATGTATTGATCCCTGATCAAGGCCAGGACCATTGAACGGGGCCCGGCCAGCCCCACCCCCTGCAATACCCGTCCAGTAAGCATAACAGGAAAAGTGGTGCTGAAGAGGGACAAGGCGCAACCGCAGATAAAAATGACAATCCCCGCAATGAGCATGGGCTTGCGCCCTGTGTTATCTGAGAAAGGGCCGTAGAATATCTGGCCAAAAGATAAACCGAAAATCAACGACGAGACGATAAGTTGCGCATCGTTAGCGTGCCAAGTCCCTAGTTCCTCGCCTATTTTCGGTAATGCGGGAAGCATGATGTCGATTGCCAGTGCCGTCAGTGAAACCAGAATAGCCATCAGTGCGATGGTTTCCCCGAATCCCATGCTCTTCTTGTCTGTTTCCATAGGATAGGTTTGATTTCACCCGTTTAATCATTTTTTTGGTCAAGTAGTTTTAATATGGAATAAATTTTGCGATCGATTCACATCCGGCACGACCTATCGACAATATACCTCAATAGCGGCCGATTGTCTTACCCTATAAATTCAATTCATGGCTCGAAACAATTTTCAATTTCAAGCTGGGCAATGGGATAGGCGAGTATTTAATAGACCTTATCAGAAGCTCGTCTTCCCAGAACCGCCGATCAAACCGCTAGCAAAACTCTTCCCCATATTCTTGTTGATATTTACGAGTCCCCCGTGAAAAGTTCCATTCAGAAATGTTTTCAGATTACCAATGACTGGATAAACGGCAACCATCCAGCAGCTTCTTCCGGTGGAGTTATTTTTTTCTCATGACTATGAGCCTTGGCCACAACGTTCAGAGCAGGAAAAGCATCAGTTCTTAATTTTTGGCCTGGCTTTCCATGGCGAAGAAGAAATGCTTGCACACTGCTTTTGGTGCCTCTACCGCTTCTTCAGCTGCCATAAACCCTGCATGATCTCCCGTCTTTCTCCTGCAAGCAGAACCGGTTTTTTCCCGGCAGAACCCCTGCCCCGCTTGCCGGCTTTTTCCTCCAACAGAGGCATCATCGCTTTCAATCAAGTTCTCAAGGCGGTATATACTATCGCGATGCACCATGACCATGCGGATTTCCCGCAGCATGCGGTGAGCCGTTATCCAGGAAACACCAGTATGTTCGCTCAGACGAAGCGCCGAGGTTCCGTTTCATCCGCAGCTGTCAGGTAAATAGTCAAAAACCACCTGATAAAAGACCCATTGGTCGAGCGAAAAATCGTTCCTGCAGTTGCCTTGTTTCATGATGGCAGTGGCTGCATTGGTACGAGTTCCTCGTCATTATAAAACTGCATTTCCAGCTCGCGCATTACGACACTAACGTGGCATAAAGGTGATACAAGATTGCCTTACGAGTTGCCGACAGTACAAAGGTCAAGTAAATACACAATATTTCGATACGGCACCTTACCGTGAAGTGATAAACCTATTTCGCAAGTCCTCGAGGTGCTGTAGCCCATTTCGCAACCATGTATCTTTTCTGCTAAATTTTCTAAAGCGGATTTGTTCAGTTCCGGATGGGAAAAACCTTTGTCACCCGAGAAACCGCAACATTGAATTTCCTCTGGCCAGACAACCTCTTCTGCGCATTGTTCGGCAAGCTTGACAAACGACTCCGCCAGACCAAGTAATCTTGTGGAGCAGGTAGGGTGAATCGCAACGCGATGCTTGACCTTTTTAAAGGTGAGTCGATGCATGAGATATTTTGTTGCAAACTCAATTGGTTCGTACATCTTCAACCGTTGATCCAACACCTTGCGCATATGGGCCAGGCAGGGACTGGTTTCGCAGAAAATCGGATGTTTTCCATTGTCGCTCACCTTCAAGAGAGCCGCTTCCATTTCACTGGCTTTAACTCTGGCCTCATCAACCAGTCCCTTGGTATCAAAAGCCTTGCCGCAGCAGAGTTGATTTATATTTTCAGGAATCACCACCGCATATCCTGCCCGTTCCAAAAGCCGTATCGCCACCTTTGCCAATGGTTCCGACGGATCATGAACGCTGTCTCCCATGGTTCTGATAGCACATGAAGGCATATAGACGATGGTTTCACCCGACTTGGCTTCGCTTGACCTGGCGGAGAGCCTTGGTAGTTTCTTTCCGCCGCGGGGCATATGTTCGTTCCACGAAGGCAAGCTTTTGCCGATAACTTTTTTGGTGACCCTTGCACCTTTGTACATCAAGGCATCACCAAGCAGTCGCTGAAAAAGAGCAACGCCGTTCAGCAGGTGTGATGCACCTCTGGTTGTTGGCGCAAAATTGTTGCCAATCCGGTGGGCTATTTTTTTGGCGAATTCTGTGCTGGTCCGGTTTCTCCGGTCCCTGACGAAGCTGGCCACATCGACCCGAAGAGGACATCTGGTCGTGCAGATACCGTCGGTGGCACAAAGGTCCGTTCCGAGTTGATCGTAAACCTTCTCCCACTCCTCGGTGTTTTCATGATTTTCATGTTTCATGCGACAAATGTGACGCCACAGGGCTACCCTTTGCCTGGGAGTCAGTCCGACATGTTGTGATGGACATACTGCTTCACAAAAGCCGCATTCGACACAGTTGTCAATTAAGGCATGGCTGGCCATCGGATTTTTGAGGTTTTTCGTGTGGCAGTGTGGATCACCGTTAAGGAGAACACCGGGATTGAGAATCCCTTCCGGATCAAGAAGAGTCTTGACACGTTTCATGATATCGTAGAGCTGCCCTCCCCATTCAAGCTCGACGAAAGGGGCTACTGCATAGCCAGTTCCGTGTTCCGCCTTCAGAGAGCCGTTAAAGCCTACCACCATCCGCATCATCTCTTCAAGAAATGCATGGACTTTAGTTCGTTCTTCTTCTGAGCCCATATTTACGGGCAGGGCAAAATGAAAGTTGCCGTGGAATGCGTGACCGTGAACACCACCCTGATAATTATATTTTTTGAAAAGTTCGGCGAAGGCAAGGCAGCCTTCCTCGATCTTATCAAGAGGAAAACAGACATCTTCGAGCACAACCAACTGGTTAGCATCTCTTGCTCCGGCCACCGCAGGGAACATGGACCTCCTGAAAGCCCAAAGGGCTTCGCAGCTTTCTTCATCGGTGAAGAATTCATAGGGGCCGAGGGTCTCTATGTCGTCAATTGCTCTCTGCAGTGAGGCGATCTTTTCCTGTCGGGATTGTTCATTGCCGGCTCGGGCCTCAATGAGTACTGCACATGCAGATAAGTCGAGATTCTTGACTATGGGCGGCGCCGAGGGGAGATTGGCAAGGGCTTTAAGGGTGGGGCCGTCAAAAAGTTCTGCCGCGTTAGCTGCTTTGGATTGATGCCAGCGGGTAACCGCTCTTGCTCCGGTGCCAAGATCAGGAAAAAAAACCAGTGCCGTTGCACGGTGGGAAAAGGTATCAAAGGTCTTCAGCGCTGCATTGCTTACAAATCCAAGCGTACCTTCTGAACCAATCATCAGGTGGGTGAGGATATCAACCGGGTCCTCGAAATCAACAAAAGAATTTATCGAGTACCCGCAGGTATTTTTTATCTCGTATTTTTTTTTGATGCGGGCGGCTCCTTCCGGTTGAGCCAGGATCTCCTTTCGCAACAACAGGAGACCGTCAAGAAGTTCCTTGTGACTTTCACGGAAATTTTCAACACTTTTATTGTCCGAAGTATCGACGATCGTTCCATCGCTAAGCATCAGCCGCATGGAACGTAACGTTGCATAGGCGTTTTGCTCTACGGTACAGCACATGCCCGCGGCGTTGTTGACTACAATGCCGCCAAACCTGGCAGAGGCAAGGGATGCAGGGTCCGGGCCAAGCATTTTCTTGTAGGGCGCCAGGGTGTTGTTGATTCTCAGGCCAAGCACGTTGCACCAGGCCTTGAACGATTGCCTGTCGTCACTTACATCAAGTTGCTCCCACTGTCGCCCTTTGAGCCGGGCCAGGATGCCATGACCGCTGCACTGTCCGTTAAGGCTCGTCCCTCCTGCTCTGAAAGTTACGCCTATTCGAGTTTTTCTTGCATACTCTAATAAGGCCGCAACCTCTTTTTCACTGACAAGATCAACCACTATGGCCGGTTCTCTCGAGAACATGCTGGCGTCAACCGAGAAAGCGATTCTTTCTATTTTTTCATGGAAGACTCTTTCGATCGGGATAAATTTCTCAAGGTCTTCTTTTAGGTTTGCGGGAAGAGAGGTGTCCATCACATTCTTTGAATTGATTATTTGGTTAATTTTAACATCAGAGTGCGGCACAATTCCAGCAGCTGTTTATCCAAGTAAATTTGGTAACCAGAGTGAGATTTCAGGTATGTAGGTTACCAGGAAGAGACCGATCAACAACAAAATTAAAAACGGGAATACCGACTTACCTACCTGTGTTAAAGATTTTCCGGTTATCCCCATTGCTACGAACAAATTCAGACCGAAAGGAAATGTTAAAAACCCAAGTTCGATGTTGACTATCATGATTATGCCATAATGTATCAGGTCTATATCAAATTTTTCCAAGGCTATCAGAAGGATCGGGGATATCACAATAATTGCTGAAACGATATCCATGACGCAACCGACGAGGAGGAGAAAGACATTGATAATCAAGAGAAATACATACTTGTTCTGGATATGAGTCGTTATAAATTCTGCTGCAATCTGAGGTATCTGTTCACGGGTCAGCAGCCAGATGAAGGTCATTGCACAGGCGATGATAAAAAGCAGTGTTGAAGAAAGGAGTACAGAATCCTTCAGAATATTGTTCAGTTTCTTCAGGTCCATGTCCTTGTAGATGAATAATTCAACAAGCAGGGCATAGATAACAGAGACAGCAGCGGCCTCGGTGGGTGTGAAAATGCCGGAATATATTCCTCCGAGGACCACGACAGGCATGGCGCACCCCCATGAGGCGTCCTTCAATATTGCCCACTTTTCACCTTTTGCATACTCTCTTACTGAACCCCAGCCATGCTTTTTCGCCAGCACAACTGAATAAACAATCAGCAGTCCTGCGATGAGAGCTCCCGGTATGAAACCCGCCATGAACATCTTGCCAACCGAAACATTCATGACCAGGGCATACAAGACCATAGGAATGGAAGGTGGAATAAGTATTCCCATGGATCCAGCAGAAGTAAGAAGTCCGATACTGAAATTCTCATCGTGGCCATGTTTGATCAATGCCGGGATCATGATGGAACCTATGGCAATGACCGTGGCCGGACTGGAACCCGAAATTGCTGCAAAAAAAACACAGGCAAGGACAGACGAAATTGCCATACCTCCAGGAATTCGTCCGACACACAACTGCATGACATCGACGAGTTTTCTGGAGATAGAGCCTTGTGCCATAATGTTTCCTGCCAGAATAAAAAATGGGATGGCCAGCAGGATGAAGTTATCCATTCCATTGAAAAGTTGTTGCACCAGGGCCTGCAAGGGAATACCAAGGTAAAAAAACAGGGTCACACCGGTGACCGCCAACATGATAATAGCTATAGGCGTAGAAATGACCAGAAGTACTACAAAGAAACAGAGCATAAATGTTAACATCAATGGCCCCCCTGGTCGCCTTTATAGGGCAGATTGTGTATGAATCCCTTTATATGGCTGTAGGTCTTGATACAAAAATGAACAGCTATCACAGCGGTAAAAATGCCTATCGGCAGGTAGGGGATATACATCGGAATTTCCAATGATGGTGTTGTTGCTCCAAACCTATGGAGCTTTTCAATCTGAATCCAGGCGTAATAGCAGACGACAGCCATAGTCAGTGTGGACACAAGATTTGCCAGCACTTTAAGGAAGTGCTTGGAACGATTGGACACATACTGCAGCAACGCATCCATGCAGAAATGACTCCCTTTTCTAGCGCAGACCCCCGCACCAACAAAGGTTATGAGAATACACATATACCTGGAGCATTCATCAATCCAGTCATAGGCGATGCCGAACGTATATCTTACGATCACGTGGATTGTGGCCACGGTTGCGATAAAAACCAGCAGGTAACCGATGCATAGCTCTTCGAATGCATAAATTTTATGTGACAACTTTTTCATGAACGTATCCCGTGTTTAATCCTTTTGGTTGCCAATGGGACGAGTTCTTTCGTCACCATTGGCAGTTCCACTCTTGCTGTTATTGGTACTGCTTAATTTTTTCCTTCATCATCTGCAGATACGTCATTCCTGCATAACGACCGTATTCCGGTTTGTTAGGAATCTTGCCGACTTTTTTCTCGAACATGGCGTAGACCGGCTGGACTGCCTGATTCCATGCCGCTCGCTCCTCTTCTGTCAAATAGGTGACCTTGACTTTGCCATCTGCCTTCAGCTTGTCTATTATCCCAGTCATCACTGTTGCACTGCCTTCACGATTTACTTTAATACTTAGTGCGGCTGCATCGCGGAAAATCTGCTGCTGCTCAGGTGTCAAGCTTTCCCAAAGATCTATGTTTATCATTTGAAATGTTTCCTGGAGCGAGTAATCAAGCTTTGTGGCAAAAGGACAGACTTCGGTAAATTTCATCATCACAGAGGTCATGAGTGGATTCTCCTGCGCATCAATTACACCCTGCTGCAATGCATTATATACCTCTGGAAAAGGCATAGGAACCGGGCTTGCCCCAAGTGTTTTCCAGGTCTCAAGATAGACTGGTGATTCGATAACTCGTATTTTCATGCCCTTAACATCTTCAGGCAGGCGAACCTCTTTTTTTGTATTGGTCAGGTCGCGAAATTCGTTTTCCCCATAACCAAGGGCCACTAAACCTTTTTGCGGGAAGGCATCTGCAAACATTTTGAAAAATTCTGGGTCTGCCATTACCTTGTATGCCACTTCTCTTGATGGCCAGAGAAAAGGAAGATCAAAAAGAGCTACCTCAGGTATAAAGTTTGCCAAAACGGCTGTCGTGCAGTGCATCATGTCGAGGGTGCCGCCTTGAACCTGTTCTGCCATGGAACGCTCCCCACCCAATGTACCCATGGGGAATACATCAATTTGAATCTCGCCATTGGTCTTTTCTTTGACATAATCGGCAAAAGCCTGTCCTGCTAACACCTCTGGGTGGCTTGGAGGTGCCACGACACCCATTTTCAATGTCTTTTTGGCAAATGAGATATTGCAGAAACTAAATATGAGGAAAAGCACTGTGCAGGTGAATAATAATTTTTTCATCATTTTTTCTTCCTTTAAAAAAGTTTCCCGATACTATCGGAGTGTTGTTCCCCCCAGCTGGTCTGATGAAGATTAGGGATCGCCGAGACTCTAAAAGTTGATGATTTTGCCTCCTTTTCAAATATTTTATTATTTATGGCTTTGCATCGTGAGCCTTAAAAGCACATGCTAAGACTTCGGCAAAACAGGCAAGATGACCCCACCGGACGGCACAATATTGACCGACGGCCGACTGTATCGCTCATTGCATAATGTTATGGCCTGGTTAAGCTGTGTAACTGCTGTTACCCCCAGTCGTTCTGCCTGTTTTGGCGGGATATCAGCTGTAACAAGAATCACCGAATAGTCATTGAGGGCCAACATCAACTGAGCCATGGACATGTTGAGCTCGGGAGGAGCATCCGGCATTATCCGACAATTATTTTGGAAGTGGCTCAAGACCGCTTGGCGCAATCCCCCCTGGTGCTCCGCCCTGAATTTTTCACACGCTTTAAAATATTCCTCCGGCAAGGGGGACGTGCAGTTTGCATACAGGACAACACACCCTCCTTGCCTGGTTATAATCTCCGCCGGAGCAAGCGGTTTCATGATCTGCGGCCCTTTAGTGTAAGGAAAGGCCGAGATGATTGTTATATCGGCTTTTTGTTGAAATTGCCGTGAGGTGATAGCACGACATATCTCCACCCCGACCTGATGAGCAGTGACCGGATTCCCGGCAACCACCTGATGCAGTTCATCGTTGTGATCGAGAACGCTGTTGACGATAAAATTCAGCCGCCCTGCCTGGGCCATGGCATTGATTTCATGGTGAAATTCGTTACCATCCAAAAAGCCGAGGGCACTGTTGCCGCGAAAACTGTGGCGCAGGTGATGCTCAAAAATGGAGTGATAGTCTGCGATTCCGGGAAAGAGAATTTTACCGCCGCCTCCGAAGCCGTTGAGGGGATGCGGAAAGATCGAGCCGATGCCGAGGCGAAAATCCGCGGCATGTGCCCTCCTGTCGATCTTGACGACAGCACCGCTTTGCAGCTGGGCGATAGGCACAAGATCGTCGGCATGACAGTCGTGGTTGAAAAAAGTGTATTCGGCAACAGTCTCTGCACCGAAAGCGTCTGCCAATTCACGGCGGCTGAGCGGACAGTGAGTTCCGAGCGCTACGACAATTGAAATATTGTCGGTGGGGATGCCGATTTCCCGAAGGATATCGAGAACGACTCGCAAAATAATCTTTTTGGGCGAGGTCCTGGTCAGGTCCTCGACAAGAATACAAACGGTACTCTCTGCAGTGAGTTGCTCTTGTAGGGGGACTGTTCCCAAAGGAGACTGTAATGCCAGGGTTGCCAATGCCTGAACTTCGACGGCAAGGCGCGATTCGGGAAAATCGGCCAGGGTCAGAATCTCCCAGGTGGCGGGCAGCGAAAAAGAAACGGCACCGTATATGGATCGGACGAAGGCGTTTTGCATGGCTGGTCGTATCCTTTGTTCATCATTGTACAATGACCCCTGGACGTGGTACACATATTTATCCAATTTGTTCGGCAATAATTACATGCAATATAAAATATTGCAACAAGTTTTTTTCTTATGATATATTTTAGAAAAAGCGACAATTTTCGTCTTTTTTACACCCATTATTGTGTCAATAGTGGATATGTGGTAATACCACATATCCCAATATTATATTTGGTGATTGCTCGAAAAAAATATATAAATATGTATAATTGGTTCCCGCCCCAATGAAAATCAGGAGAATATTTTGTGATTAAACCCATCAAGCACCGCAATATAGCCGATCAGGTCTATGAGCAGCTCCGCGATATGATTTATCGTGGCGAGATCGACGCCGGACAACGGCTGATGTCCGAACGTGACATGGCGACCCTGTTTAAGGTAGGACGGCCCACGATACGCACTGCCGTGCAGCGTCTCATAGATCTAGGACTCATCGAAAGCCGGCGGGGAGTGGGGATCTTTGTCCTCGACCAGAAAGGGGTTGCTGAAAAAAGGCCTTTGCTGCAGGCCCTTAACGGCGAGACCTACAGCATCGCAGATATCCAGGAAATCCGAATGGCCCTGGAAGTTAAAAGTGCCGAATTAGCGGCCAAACGGGCTACGGATGAAGACGTCAGGCTGATAAAAAAGGGCATCGAGCGGATGAAAAGAGAACGTGTCGACCATGAGATCCGAATCAATACCGATATCAGTTTTCATATGAATATTGCCTATGCCAGTAAGAATGTGGTACAGATCCACCTGATGAAGAGTTTCTATGAGGTTCAGACATACGCTATGTCTTATTCTTACAGCAATTTATTGGAATCTCTGCATATAGACGAATTAATAGATCGACAACACGAGGAAATTCTTGCGTCCGTTGTCAACCACGATCCGCTTCGGGCACGACAAGCCATGGAAGCACACATAGGTACAATACTGGAGATCTGCCTGGAACACGGTTTATAATCACAGATCCTGGTCGGGTGCTCGCCATTGACAACGGCTTAAATCGACCAGACATACATACTTGCTTTTCTCTCCATATATGCAACGTCTATAACCCTATCCGCGGGACCTTCGGCCACCCCATAGCAGACATGCAAGGGTAATAAATGTTCCTCGCGAGGATGACAATATCTCGCACCGGGAGCGTCGAACCAGTTGGTCAGTTGCCGTTCTCTTTCGCTTTCGGACCATAGCCTGTTTGTCATAACCTCCCTGAGCCAGTTTTCAAACGCTTCATTCCGGGCCATTGTTTCCTGCGTCGGTGGTTCTCGAAAGGCGCGAAGGTTATGAAAGGAAGAGCCCGAACCGATGATTAATATATTCTTTTGCCGCAATTCTCGCAGAGCCCTTCCTAAATGAATATGCTCCGCTGGATCGAGGCTTTTCAGTAGAGATAACTGTAGACATGGAATTGTCGCTGCCGGATACATGATCTTTAAAGGGACAAAAAGGCCATGGTCGAAGCCGCGATGACAGTCCAAGCGCGTCTTTATACCGCTTTTAGTCAGTATAGCCGATATGTCAGCGGCAAGTTCAGGTTGCCCCGGCGCAGGATAGGTGATTTGATAAGACTCTTCAGGAAATCCATAATAATCATAGAGCATTTCCGGCTGCCGATTGCTTTGAATCGCAGGCGCATCTTCTTCCCAATGGGCACTGATCACCAGTATTGCAGAGGGAGAAATAAGTGTCGACGGAACCTTTTTAAAAAATTCGATAAGATTTGTATGTCGAGGATCGTTAAGCAGGGGCCATGGTCCACCGCCATGGGAAATAAAAACGATCGACCCTTGTCGTTCCTTCCTGCTCTGGTCTGTTTTTCCACTCATATCCCTGATCCTTTGTAAATGTTTCTTTTCGATGCAACCCGAGGGTGCTATCTCAACCCTTCTGATTTTTTCAATTTCTCGGGTGACAACCGAAACTCCAGACGGTCGCCAAAGATGTAATCTTTGCCACTTCGACGACAAATCTACCTTCTTCTCTCCATCATTTCTCGAAAAATCAGAATTTTTTCACGACAGCCCTTCACTGTTTTTCAGAAACTGTTCAATGTGGTCAACAGCATTCGCCACCCCATCCATATTTCGCAGCCGGTTCGATACCACCTGTGCCTTCTGCAGGTATTTTTCATCATTTAGAATCATCTGAATGGTATCAACAAGAGCGTCGACACAGCACCCGCGCTGTGAAACAACCACTGCCGTCCCCAGCCGCCCGGCACGAGCGGCAACACCCGGTTGATCCCGCCCCCATGGCACGAGCACCATGGGGATGCCATGGACCATTGACTTCATGACAATTCCGTGACCGGCATGACTTATGACCAGACGGCAATGGGGCAAAACTTTGCTGTGGGGGATATATCCCGTCACATGGACATTGGTGGCAATCCGGCCAAGATCCCCCTGGTCATGGCCGGCCGCCAGGGTAACCAGAATGCGGAATTCCAGTGATTCAAGTGCCTTTAAGGCAGTTCTTACTATGGTCAGGTCACCGGGCTGGGGGCTTGTACTCAGGGCAACAAGAACCCATGGCCAACCGGACTTCTTCAAAAATTCCTGACTGTTGCCGGGCATTTCCCAAAACATCGGCCCAACATACCTATGCCGGGAAGAAAGAAGCGCAGGGCAGATATCAAACGCCTGATCCGTTGCATGGAGCACCAGGTTTGCCCTTTTCACCAGCGGCAACAGCCAGTGCCGATACATCTGCACCCCCATCTCAGAAAAATCCTCGTCCCGGAGGTGCCCTTGGGGAGAGTCAAAATAAAAAGAGGGATTGAGAAAACACCATGGTGCTGCAAGACTTCTGGCTAGAATCGCCCCGAGCCCTACCGCCAGCAGTGATGTGATCACCAAAGAAGGGTGCCAGCCATTGAGTGATGTTTTGACAAAATCAACACAGGCTATCCCCCACTGTTCCAGGGGGTTTTCGTCGCCCGGAAAAAGTCTCTCCTGCCTGGACAAAAGATGCGAAAGGGCCGGTTCAAAAACATGTGCCAGGTCAAGACCTGAAGGAAGGCAGAGGGGTGTCAAACCAGAGGCCTGGATGTGTTGCAGGGTGCTCCTATCACAGACCACAGTCAAGGCATGGCCACGCCGGTGCAGGCCTGCTGCCAGGGCGAGCAGCGGATGCCAGTCGCCACCACCGCAACCGGTAACGACACACAAGATACGAAAGGAAGGATACCTGCCCTTTTCCTGCATGAAACTTTTCTCCTTAAAAAACAAAGAACCTTGCTACCAAGATTATTTCGAAGATAACAATTGCCCCTCCTAAACGGATAATGATATATTTTCAGTCGTCCAGGCTAAATTTCCTCTATTGGAGAAGATACCAGATGTGCCGGAAAAAAAATGGGTTAGCGCCCGAACAAGTCGAACAAATTCTCATGAAACTGGGCTTTTCAGAGCCACCCTCGGTCGATTGCACCGGATTAACCCGCCTCTACGGGGCCTGGTGCCGCAGTGTTCCTTTTGATAACATCCGAAAACGTATCCACCTGGCACAAAACAACCCCCTTCCTCTGCCCGGTCATGATGATGCGGAGTTTTTCCGCGGCTGGTTGCGTTATGGGGTGGGTGGTACCTGTTGGGCTGGAAATGCAGCGCTGCATGCCCTCCTTGACGCTCTCGGCTTCTCATGCAGGCGGGGCACCGCCACTATGATGACCACGTCCGACCAGCCGCCAAACCACGGCACCGTTGCCGTTCGATGTGCAGGAAAACAATTTCTCGTCGATGCATCGATGCTGCACAACACCCCTTTATTACTGACGCCGAACCAACCTTCTGCCGTTGATCATCCGGCCTGGGGTCTCACCTGCTCCCCCCACCTGCAGCACTATGCCATCCGCTGGCGTCCTCTGCACATGCCGGACGGCTGTAGTTGCAGAATTGAAGGATTCTCTGTCACCAGAGATACGTTCCGGCAGCTAAATGAAGCAAGCCGAAGCCGAGGCCCTTTCAATAATGCCCTGTATATTCGGCTCAATACAGCAGAGAGTGTGCTGGGGATATCGAATGGAATGGCGGTCATTTTCTTGTCTTCCGGCAAGCTTACCACAACACCGCTGTCTCATGAAGGCAGGCTTAAATTGTTGGTCGAGAAAATGGGCATCTCTGAAGAGATCTTGGCGCAAATACCTGCTGACCAGCAGGCCCGGCAACACTCTTTGCGGCGGCCAATCAGGACCCGAAACTGAAATTTTACCGACTAAAATCCCCAATAATGCGCAGTTCGTAACTTTTTAAGCTAAAATTGTTCATAATCATCTTATGATAACAAGGTATAATAAATGCAGCACACACTCTTTACGGCATTGAAAAGGGTATCTTGTCGTCTCGTTGTTTTCTGTACCCTTTTGGCATTACTTTCCTTTTTAGCAGTACTGCGGACACCATTGGGCAGTATACGAAATGTTCACCTCAAAGGGAGAAATAACCATGTCTGAAGAACTCAGCCTTAAAGTTCAAAAAATTTATAAAGAGGTCTATAACAAAGGTAACCTGGATGCCCTGGACGATCTTATTGCCGTCGATTACCTTCGCCACCAGCCGCCGATGAAAAATGTACAGGGGCTTGCCGCCTATAAGGCCTTTATATCCGAGGTCCGGGGCGCCTATACAAATTTCAACATGGTACTTGATGAAATCATAACCGCCGAAAACAAGACAGTGGTGCGGCTTACTCTCACAGGAAAAAACACCGGGAAAATCCCAACCCTTCGAACACCTCCAACCGGCAGAGAGATCGCCATGCCCGGATGCGTTGTTTCCACATGGGATAACGGTAAAATCGTCGAGGAGTGGGTTTATAACGACTACCTTGGGTTGACCTACCAGTTTGGAGTCATGCCTATCATTACCGGTAGTTTCGAGTAGCAAACGTTTGCCAAAGCCGGCATCATCATTGTCTCACCCGCTGCCGGCAGGCAGACAACGGACAGGCCCAAGGACGCGTCACTTCGTGATGCGTCCTTGGGCCCTCAGCTTTGGGGTATCCGCTCTATCATTACCGTACTACCGTACCTGTGGCGCAAAGTATCTGCTCCGCCAGAAGGCGCAGATCAACAATCACCTCATGGAGGATAACAGTCCTACCGCTTGTTGCTGCAACCGACTACCTTGACTCTCCATCGAGACAGTAAAAACGGCATTGGCAAGGCCATTTTCCCGAGATGTACTCTTTTCCATTCCCTCACCTGTCCTCGAGCTTTAATTTTTAGAGTCCATACAAAAACTCGGCAAAGTGTTTATCACCCGGCGTCCGTCCGGCAAAACGAGCCAGATCCGAAGTGATTTTGACAAGTGCAACGTTATCAGGAGCCTCCGTACCGTCCGGCAGGTGCTGGTTATTTTCAAAGCCAACCCGCGCATGGCCGCCAAGTTCTGCCGCCTGAGCCATTATCCTATGCTCAACCTGCCCAAAACCACAGGCCATCCACGGGCTCTTTCGTTGAAGGGCGGTAACATAGCTATGCAGATCGCAGGTTTGTTTACCCTCTTGCCTATATCGACCAAGGACAAAGAGCAACAGATGGTTTTCACCGGGAAGAACACCCATGGTACAGAGGGTCTCATACCATTCGACATCGGCAGGACTATAGAGAATATACTGCACCAGAACCCCAGCCCGCCGCAGTTCGGAAAAAAATGCATGCCCCGCGGCATAGTCGTTTTGATCTTTAACCAGCTCACGAAGACCACAGGAAAGGCAATGCGGCGCCAACCGTTTCATCTGCTCAATCTGTTCATCCGGCTGATATATTCCTGCTGATTCAGAGGAGACCTGCAGCAACATGTTTTGCCCCACAACCGTTTCCAGTTCCCTCAGCACCGGACCATATATTTTGTGGTCCAGAGTATGTTTGCCGGAACTGTCACGCACATGAAAATGCATCATCGCACTGCCCGCTTCCATGCAGCTTATGGCGGTTTTTATTAACTCAGCCGAGGTGAGAGGCAACTTCGCATGATCCAGTTTTGTTTTTCGGGCACCATTGGGCGCAACAGCTATGAGCATTGGTCCACCGGCCATCATTCTCCCCTTCTTTGGATTTCTAGTCCGCGTACACCACCCCGGCCGCGATACCGATTTCCGGCATTACCTCATAAAAGCTGATGCGCGGTGAATTTCCTCCAGCCTGCCGGTGTGCTGCAGCAGCGGCGATCCAGGTATGCAGTTCCATCGACCCGATACCGGCCTCGGCGATTAAGGTATTTTGATCCCAGGCGTCATATTCATCCAACATATTTTGTTGCATGGTGTTGAGAAAACGGTGGTCAGCTTGCGCATTGAGATGCATCTGCACAGCTGTACGCTCTCCTCGAGCAATCATCTCCGCCCCTTCATGGTGCATGTGGTATAATCGTTCGAGCCATTGCTGCCTGGTGAGTGATTTCGGATCATCACCTCCCGAAATCTGCCAGGCCTCAACCGGCTCCTCACCGTCGCCCAGAGCGGGATAATATCTCGTCGGGTGATGGGACATCCCCCCAGATGCGAGAAACAACACCCTCTTTTTAAGTTTTGCACTGAAACGGGCAACAGCTTCACCAAGCAGGCGGGATCGGACGAACGGAACAAACGGCGGAGTAATGCAGTTGATAAAAACGGGAATAACCGGCCGAGCCGAGAGCCCGCCGAGCATAAGATGGATGGTCTGAGAAAAGGCATGATCGACGGTCATCCGGTAAGAAACGGCCGTGTCGATTTTTTCTTTTCGAAGATCATCGGCAAGGGCTTTCGCAAGATCTTCCGGAACATCCAGAGAGCCAGGAAAACCGCCGATATCCCCGACCGCCGTGGCCTGAAATCCAACACAAAAAGCCGGCATCATCTTCAGAAAAAATCCATTGAAATGGTCTGACCCGAAAGCTACAACCAGCTCGGGATCAAAAGCACGAATCGCTTCCGCCTGAGCCTGAAAGGCATGCTGCAGCTCTGCCCATCTCTCGGGTTCTTTTTTATAGCAGTACAGCAAGGGGCTGTGCGAGGCACATATCAATCTGGTCTGCATGATAGTATCTTCCTGTCGTGTACAGTTATTTTTCTAACTCCAATAGATGGTCAATTCATCTGCATTCTTGACAATATCTTGTCAGTGGTGATCAGTTCGGTGCCTTCGCAGGGCACAAGACCTTGCGACGGTCATGAAGGTGCTTGACCAACCGGCCCTTTATTATCGGAGGCTGTAAAGATCCGTTCAATATGTCTTTTTCGAATCCGCCATTTACCGTCCATACCGTATTGATATTCATCAATAAAATCAGCGACAAGAAAGGGTGTTGCCGGAGAAACAGGAGGAGGGCCATCACCGGCAAAAGTCAAACAGACACTTTGGCCTCGGGCTTTCCGGGGATCGAGCAGCGTTATCCTCAGACCGGTCTGCATATGCCTGGAGGTGCGTGCACCGGCCATAACCCTGTTGACAAAGAGTTGACGGATTTCATCCCGGCCGGAACTGCTCCGAAGACCATGGCTATAACAGGCATCTTCAGTAAAGAGTCCGACCAGTTCTTCAATCATATTGCCATCAAGATAGTAACAAAAATCCGCATTCAAGGCCTCAATGGCCTGCCGCATTACAAGATACTCCAACGTCTCTAGACGAGTCTCCATTTGCCGATCTCCCTCTGTTCGACAATGATCGGGTTGTATTGGGTGCCAAGTTTTTCTATGCTGATTTCCACGGGGCCACCAGTCACCAGAAAATTCGCCTGGTGAATGGACTTCCTGTTTTTCGAAGGTTTGAAAGCGGTCCCACAGGAAATGACATCGCCTGGATAAAGAGTATGGAACTGACTTATAAAACTTACAATTTCTGCAACCTTGTAATTATAATACCGGGTATTATCGTCGGCCACTGTCTCGCCATTGACCGTGCAGGTAACCGCCAGATTATCCGGGTCTCCCACTTCATCTTTCGTCACCAGCCAGGGGCCAAGCACACCGAAGTTGTCCGTCCCTTTATATCGCCCGGCATAGGAGAGATGCTGTTCACGCTGCTCAATCTTGTCCGGATCTTCCTTTGAGGCGTAGAGGGCTTGATAATGAAAGAGATCTTCCGCCCTCATTTCATTACCGGTGATGTCATTAAAGATGGCATAGCCATATATATAATTAGGTGCATCCACAGCATCCACATCACGGGTAATCGTACCAATGATCACTGCCAGCTCCGGTTCCGGATGCATACTGCCATAATAGCTTCGCATGACCAGAGGCTGCCCATGTCCCACCAGACAGGACGGTGGTTTGAGGAAAAAAGCCGGATGCTCCGGTGCGGATATTTTCCGGCTATTACTGGCCGAATTGTTGAGAGCCACGCCACAGATTTTTCCTGGATGTGGAACAGGAGGCAGCCACACTACCTCGTCTGCGGGAATTATGGCAGAACTGCTGCCTGCAGCCAAGGCCTGTGCCGCAAGCGCCAGGCCCTCATCACCCAACTTTATGAAGTCAATCATAGTACGGGGGTGATCCTTCAGCTGAGACAGGGCAAGATCCAGGTCAACAATCCCTGATTCCGCGTTTATTACCCCTATCCGTTCCTGCTCCCGGCAGGTGAAACTGACCAATTTCATTTTGCAACCTCCTCTTCCTCATGCACTTTCTTTTATTAACGAACACTCCTGTTACCCGACAGACCGGCCAGTCCCTGAAAAATGACCGCGGTTTGCATATTTTTTTACATGCACCCCCCGGCAGACATAAGGGTTCCCCTCAAAACAGTCTCTGAAAAAAGTGATAAAAGTCCGGTACGGGGGGTGACGGACGCTCTCTTGCGATTATGCATTATACAAACACGAGCACCTGCAAAAAGTCATTGCGGCCCTCTCTGGGGAAAACCCATCGCCATGGATGTATAATAGTGACCAAATTTTCTCCATATGGCACATTCCCCATCACACGCCCGAACCGCTCCGGCTATTGTTCGGAAGGAAATATGATTGGAAAGAGGTTTTTTTGCGAAGACTTATGGTGCAATTTCAGAAGTTCTTTGGCATGTTCAACGTCTTTTAGACGGATGGCCTCAAAAATTTCGTGGTGCTCTCGCTCAATCTCCTTGATCCGATTAAGACGTAAGTCTTCGGTGCGAAATCGTAAAAAGATCTTCTGGCAAATATCCCGATATTGGGCCGACAAAATATCATTGTCGACCATCTCAAGTATTCCTGCGTGAAACTCCGTATCCAGAATAAAGAGTTTCCGGGTAACATGGCCGGTTATGGCTTTTTCGTAATCGGATTTACATTTTTTTAAGGTTTGCAGTTTCTTATCGGTCATTTTGCGAATTGCCTGGCCAACAAAGCCCACCTCGAGAACTTCGCGTATTGCATAGTGATTTTCCGCCTCTTTCTGCGTCAGCTTGTGAACCGAATAACCCTGGTTTGGCACAAAATCCAAGTAGCCTTGCTGCGCTAAAATGCTTAAGGCATTATTGACCGGTGTTCTGCTGACATTGAGCTGTGTTGCAAGATCAATAAAAACCAACCTCTGGCCTGGGACAATTTCATAATTAAGCATCAACTCAATTATCTGCTGATACACTTTCAATGTGAGGTTACTTTGCTTCTTCAAGAACGTTCACTCCATCTAACCCCGGTAAACGGGAAATAAGCCGGCATAAGTGCCTTGTGGTATGTTCAAGTTTCTAATATTAAAAGTGGTCCCGGTTTTCTTGTTTTTTACACCCTTGAAAACGACAAGAAGGCCGGGTTAGAAAAGCGTTTCCATGGTATCTAACATCAGGGAGCTGATAATTTTATTCTGCAACCGACTGCCGGAAAAAAAGATTCCAAGTATTCATTCCATCAAGGATAGTATGTCAACACCCTGCAACTTAATCTACTTTTTATATAAAATCAATCCACTACACCCGCTCGAACAGCCCACAGGGGGGTAAAAGTCCCTAGGCGATTTATTTCAGCTATTGATGCTAAAAAATATTATCCGTTTTCTTGCTTTTTACACCTTGCCATCGGTACTGAACTGAGGGACAGAAATTAAGGGGTAAGGCACCAAAAAATCCAGCCACGTCTTGAATTCTCCTCGAGTCATCTGAACATCACATTTTCCTACTCTGATAATTTACATACGAATACAACTACCAGCACAACAGGACAACGTTACAAGTTGACATGTGCATTATTGTATGTAATATAACATGCAAACTATTTCAGTCAAGCATCATCCTGCTGTCCTCGATGCAGTAAACGGTCCTTAAGGCTAAAGACACAGGAAGCCCCCAGAGGAACACATCGCCAAAAAGCGCAGTGGCTGGACACCTGCCGCAATCTTGGGAAATGGAGCAACGAGATGGAAATATTCCAAATATTATTAAAAGAATCAGTGCGCAAACACGGCCATTTGTGCGCGGGTCAGGTGATCGGCGTCCGCATGGCCATGCTTGGCTGCCGCCTGATAGGCATAGAAGACCCCCACGACGCGAGATTTCGCAAAAAACTAGTCGTCTTTGTTGAAATAGATCGATGTGCAACCGACGCAATTGCCAGCGTGACCGGCTGCCAACTCGGAAAACGCACTATGAAGTTCAAAGATTTCGGCATCAATGCGGCGACTTTCGTCAACCTCAATACCAAGCTTGCGTATCGAATCGTTTCTACAGAAAGGTCCCGAGACTACGCTCATAAATACGCCCCAAAAGAAACCTCCCTCCAACAACAGCAAATAGTCGGCTACGAAAATATGCCGGACAGATTATTGTTTGATGTTCAACAGGTAGAAGTAGCACTTTTTGAAGGTGATATGCCCGGTCCGGTTCGTCTTCATGCCGTCTGCGACCACTGCGGCCAGATGGTACGGGACGGAAAGGAGGTGCATGTCGGGCATGCAACTCTGTGCGGCCCCTGCAGCGATACAAGTTATTTTAAGGTCATCGACCGCTATCCGCTTCGAGAGACAGAGGGTAATTTAACGGAGGAAAAAATATCATGAAACAGATTGTAACACTTGAAGAAGCCATCGGCTTGCCGCTGGCCCACGATATTACAGAAATTCGCCAGGGGGAATTCAAGGGAGCCGCTTTTCGAAAAGGCCACATTCTGCAGACCCTCGACCTGGATCATTTGCGTAAATTGGGAAAAAATCATCTCTATGTACTGAAGACAGAAGACCATGAAATGCATGAGGATGAAGCGGCAGAGGCCCTGGCAAACGCACTGTGCGGAAATGGGGTTGGTTGGCAGGATTTGCCGACAGAAGGCAAAATCACCTTGAAAGCCACCCGTGACGGCTTGTTCAAGGTTGATGTTGACGCACTCATGCAGTTCAACATGCAGGGAGACGTGATGTGCGCCACCCGCCATACGAACACCATGGTGAAAACAGGGGAAACAGTCGCCGCCACCCGCGCTATTCCGCTGGTTGTCGCAAGGGACAAGGTCAGAAATGCAACTGAGGCAGCTCTCCTGTCCCCCACCGGAGTTTTGCGTGTCATCCCCATCCAACAGCCCCGGGTCTCGGTTTTAATTACCGGCAACGAGGTATTTTACGGTCTCATTAAAGATAAATTTGAGTCAATAATAACCAAAAAAGTCAGAGAGCTAGGCGGAGAGATTCTCGAAGTTGTCTTTTTGCCCGACGATGACGAGATGATATCCGAGGCGGCATTATTGCAGCTGGAAAAAGGTGCCGATCTGCTGATCACCACCGGAGGAATGAGTGTCGATCCAGACGACCGTACGCGGCATGCCATGCAAAAGGCTGGCATACAGGATATCGTATACGGCACCCCCGTTCTGCCGGGTGCGATGTTCATGGTTGCCTACTTGGGAAAAATTCCGGTGCTGGGCATTCCCGCCTGCGGAATGTATGCGTCCCGCACGATATTGGATCTTGTCTATCCCAGGGTTTTGACCGGTGAAAAAATCACCAGAAAAGAGCTAGCCGAGTTGGGCCACGGAGGTCTCTGCCTTAACTGCAAAAGTTGTACATATCCGGTTTGTCCATTTGGCAAGTAGTGGGGTAGCAGCTTGACTCTCATGATTGAAGTCACCCCAAAAGCCACCTTGGCAATTGCTGAATACTGCCAAGACAAAGAGAAAATGCCTATTCGGGTTTTTCTTAAAATCGGCGGTTGCGGCATGCAGAGCTTAGGACTGGCCCTCGAAGCAGCTCAGCCGTCAGACGAACTGTATGAAATTGACGGCCATACCTACATAATTGAACGCAAGCTCATGCAGCAGTACGGGCCCATCAAGATCAGCAGTGATGGTTTTAGCTTTCACATAAGCGGCATTGGAATTCATCCACCACTCGGTTGCGGCACCTGTGGTTACGGCTGCGGCTCAAGAAGAGGAACACGTTGCTGCGGTGTCTGCTCCCGTTGCAAAACACCCTGCCCCACCGGCCAGCGTATGAGATCACGACGCAAGAATCACAGTTGATTGGACCAACACCACCTGTTCATTACATACAATCATTGTTCAATTTCTTTTCTTTTGGTCGCACCAATCGATCAATTCACTCTATCAACCGGGGGCTATTCTGTCTGAAAAAAAATATTGACAAGCCTTTGCTTTCAAGTAAAATAGCAGTCACTCGCTACTATAGAGTTAGAGTATGGTTTGTCACATGCCGTTTCATATTACATGTAATTTTTCATGCACAAAGGCGCCCGGAAAACTCATGAGAGTGTCAGCAAAAAAAATCCGGATACCGGTACTCTTTCTTTACATATTTTAAAATAATCAACAAGAACACTGGCTATTCCGAGGCAGTGAACTTTCAACCAGAGGAGACATATATCGATGAAACCAATCAAAACAAAAGACAAGACGGTCTTAAGATCGCTTGGCCTCGGCGGATACTTTGGCGGTGGTGCCGAAGGTATGGTAGACGTCAAAGACGGCAAGATCGTCCGTGTTCGCCCGATGCGGTATGGCTGGAAATACGACAAGAAAGATGTCCGCCAGTGGAAGATGACGCGTGACGGCAAATCCATCGGACCGACATGGAAATCCTTGCCCGGCCCATTCTCCCTTGCCTACAAAAAAAGGGTCTACTCCCCAAACCGGGTGCCGTTTCCCATGAAACGTGTTGACTGGGACCCGAATGGCGAGAGAAACACACAAAACCGAGGGAAAAGTAAATTTGAGCGTATCTCATGGGATGTGGCCAGCAAACTGATTGCCGACGAAATCCGAAGATGCCACAAAGAATATGGTGTTAACAGTATTTTAATGCAGGGCGATGGCCACGGAGAGTGCAAAACGATCAACACCCCGCACGGTCATCCCGGCGTACTGCTTGAATACCTGGGCGGCTTCACCCTCCAGGTACGCAATCCCGACAGCTGGGAAGGCTGGTACTGGGGCGCCAAACACGTCTGGGGCCAGGGAGCCCAGGGCATAATGTACCCGGCGGCCAACATCGTCAAAGATACTATCGAGCACGCTGACATGGTCCTTTTCTGGGGCTGTGATCCAGAAACCACACCATGGGGCTTCGTCGGTCAGTTTGCCAGCAGACTCTGCTACTTTTTCACTGAAGTGGGCATCAAGCAGGTGTACATCTGTCCTGACTGCAACTATGGTACGGCCATCCATGCCGACAAGTGGATCCCGGTATTACCCAACACCGATGCGGCCCTGCAGCTGGCCATCATCTATATGTGGCTCACCGAGGGCACCTATGACAAGGAGTACGTCAAAACGCACACGGTGGGCATGGACAAGGTTGCAGACTACGTACTGGGCAAAGAAGACGACGTGGCCAAAACTCCTGAGTGGGCATCACCAAAATGCGGTGTGCCTGTCTGGACCATCAAGGCTCTCGCCCGCGAATTTGCCGACAAAACCACTTCCATCGCCCACTATTTCGGCGGTGGTTTTATCCGTGGACCGTTCTCGCACGAACCTGCCCGTCTCGAGTGTATTCTGCTCGGCATGCAGGGACTCGGAGGGCCAGGTGTGCACCAGCATCAATTCACCTATTTCGGCCTCCCTCGCGCCGAAGGACTCGGCGGAACATTTTTCTGGAACCCGGAAATTGAAGAACGCATCGCCTTGCCGGTCCTCAGTGCGGTGAGTGCATGGCAGCAACAGGTCATTCCCAAGACATTGATTCAAAATGCCATCCTCTCCGACGAGCCGATCACTTTTAGAGGCACCGGAGCCCAGAACGCGTTGACCCATGATCAATTCGAACACTATGTCTTCCCGATTTCCAAAGAAGAAAAAGGTTCTAGAATCCATATGATCTGGACCGACAGTCCCTGTAGAATCACCTGCTGGAACTACGGCCACGAGACCGAACTGGCCATGCTGAGCCCGCAGGTCGAGTGCATCGTCGCGCAACACCCGTGGTTTGAGAACGATTGCGTCTATGCCGATATCGTTCTCCCGGCCAATACCTATATGGAAGTTGACGACATCGTCACCAACATCCGTCAAGGGACGATGCAGCCCAATATCATGATAACCGAAAAAGCCATCGAGCCGATCGGCGAATCAAAGAGTGATGCCCAATGCGTCCTGGAAGTGGCGAAGCAGTTTGAAGGTATGGAAGAAAAGATGACTGAAGGCAAGACCACTGCCGATCTGCAAAAACTCATCTGGGGCTATATGGGCGGCGAGAAACTTGTCAGCTGGGAACAGTTGCAAGAAAAGCAGTACTGGATTTACAATACGCATCCGGACTGGGAAGACGATCCTCCAGGTTTCCGTGAATTCTATGAGGACCCGGAAGGACACAAACTCAATACCCCGACAGGAAAACTGGAGTTTTATTCCGAAGCCCTCGCCAAGGCCTATCCTCACGATAAAGAAAGAGGACCGATTCCCAAGTGGATCGAAAAAAGCCACAATCATGACGAAAGGATGTCCAGCCACCGGGCGAAGATGTTTCCCCTGCTGCAGATGTCCAACCATGGTCGCTGGCGCGTTCACGCCCAATGCGACGACATTACCTGGACACGGGAAACCCCCACCATGAAGGTAACCGGTCCCGACGGATATAAGTACGAACCGTGCTGGCTGAACCCGAAAGAGGCGGAAAAACGGGGCATTAAAAACGGTGATATCGTCAAGGTGTTCAACGAGCGTGGAATAGTTCTTGCCGGTGCTTATGTTACTGAACGGCTGCGTGATGGTGTCGCCTATATGGATCACGGCGCGAGACACGATCCAATTAAGACAGGCGCGATCGAACGTGGCGGTGCCATCAACACCATCACCCCGGGTGCCGTTACTTCGGAAAACTGTGTCGGTCAAATCGGCGGTGGCTACCTGGTGGAGGTGCAAAAAGTGAGTGGCGCAGAGATGGACGGCTGGCGACGCGATTTCCCCGAAGCCTTTGATAGAAAGTATGACGCGGCATCAGGTCTTCGCGTTGAGGCCTGGATTGTTGACGGAGGTAAAAAATAATGAAAGTATTCACTGTAGATCTCTCAGTTTGCAACGGCTGCTACTGCTGTCAAATCGCCTGTAAAGATGAGCACGTAGCGAACGACTGGACACCCTATGCAAAACCGCAGCCAGACACAGGCCAATTTTGGATTGGTCTGACGGAAAAAGTCCGGGGCCATGTGCCCCACGTCAGGGTCTCCTACGTGCCTTTTCTCTGTAATCATTGTGACGATGCTCCATGTATAGAAGAATGTAAGGTTGATGCCATCTACAAGCGCGACGACGGCATCGTGATCATAGATCCGGAAAAATGCACCGGCTGCAAACTTTGTGCTGACACCTGCCCACACAACTCTATTTACTTCAATGAGCAGCTGAATATTGCGCAAAAGTGTACCGGTTGCAGCCACCTGCTCGATAATGATGAAGAGTGGACAGTACCCCGTTGTGTCGACCAGTGCCCAACCGAGGCACTGAAGTTTGGCGAAGAAGCGGATTTTGCCGATTTTATCAAAGACGCTGAACTGCTGAATCCGGAAGCCGGAACCAAAGGGAGGGTATATTACAAAGGTCTGCCGAAAAAATTTATTGCCGGTACCCTGTATGACCCGTCAGAAAAAGAGGTTATCATTGGTGCAACCTGCACCCTGACAGACGAGGAATCCGGCTTAAAGTTCACCGAAACAACAACGAATTTCGGCGATTTCTGGTTCAAGGAACTACAAGATGACAGGAGTTATTCTCTCACCTTTGAAAAAGATGGTGTCAAGCAGACCATAGCCGGCATTAAAACCGACATTGATCGCGGACTTGGCGATATTGCCATGGATATGGCAGCAAAATAGCCGAAGCCCAATCTGCCTGTTAACAGCAACAAAGGCGACACGAAAGAAACCGACCGGATTTGTTCTCCCGGCCGGTTTCTTTCGTTATCGCCTTTTTATGTTACGCGGCCCTTCTCTCGAAATGAATCGTCCTTCTCTCAGAGCACTTCGAGAAGTTCAACATTATAGGTCAGATTCAGTCCGGCCAAGGGATGATTGCCATCTATGGTCACCGTTTTTTCGTCCACGGCATTGACCACGAAATTAACCCTTTCGCCATCTCTGTTCTGATACTGCACTGTTCGACCAACGGTCAGATTGATGTCATGCGGGAAATTTTTTCGCTCGACCCTGAGCGCCAGATCTTTGTTGTATTGTCCGTACCCATCTTCGGGAGAAATCATTATCTTCTTGATCTCTTTGTCTTTCATTCCAACTATCTGTGATTCAAGCGCTGGCAATACTTTACCATCACCGATTTTAAAATTCAGTTGGGTCTTCTCTTTAGCTATCCCAACAATCCTGCCATCATCAAGTGTAATGGAAAATTGAATTTTTACGTAACTCCCCCATTCTGCAGTTTTCATAATTATCTCACAGGAGCCAGAGTCTCTAATCATAACGGCGGTACAGCCTTTTCTCTGACAATTAATTTATAGTCTAGCCTTCTCAGATGACCGACAGCAAATGCCAGGTTACTCAGAAAACTGTTTTCTCCGGCGGGCGGCGTTCAGGAACATACACCGGGGGTATCACTCCTTCATTCCATGCTCTGGATACATAGAGACTGCAGTAACAACTTCCAAATTCTTCGATATCCGACTGACAATACAAACACGGACAGATTATATCCCGGTCGTACTCCGCCGTACCCGAAGCAAGCCTGCATGGGCAGGACATATACCCATACCGTTCTTTGTTCACCAGAAGTCCATCGAGGAGTTCCAGGGTTTTCAACCGGTCTTTATTGAAAATGAGATTTCTCCTTTCCTGGACGACCTTCAGTTTGTGGTAGAGTTCCTCCGCATTCATCTAAAATTACAGCGTGGCTACCTCTTCCTTCAGGTGGAGGAGGAAACGCTGTCTCCTCTGTAGTAGTTGTAACCATCGGCACGCTGCAAAAGAGAGCAATGTTTCCATGCAATCCCCTGTATTGTACCCGCTTCTGTCTTGATATTGAAACTGCCGGACTTTCGGACAGACACCCTGCCAACATACGTCCCGGGCTTTTTGCCTTTTTTGACCAGTGCCTTGACCAGATCCCCGGTTTTACATCCATTGACAACTCGTATTGATGCCGCTGACGTTCGAAGAAAACCATGTTTATCCACCCGGCACGTCTGCCGTGGTCCTCTGCCCATAGCAGAAACATGGAGAGGTTGTAGTCCCGGCGGAATATGGACACTCCCGCCTGTTGCACCGACACAAACGGCGTCAAGCCAATGGGATTTTCCGTAGCTTTGGTTCATCCGGTTATACGTGGTTCTTCCTCCGGACCAGAAGGAAACCGGCAGGCCGAATGCCTTCAACCTGCCGCCGGTGGCATAGCGAATCAAATTGCTTGCACCACCATCCCGGATACTGGAGCAAAGTTGATGCGACGCTTTGCCCAGGTAAAAACATTGTCCACCCTGGAGAGAAGTGTATTTCTTATGGCCTGTCCACGGTGAGTAAGCTCTCCGGCCCAAACAACCATTGCCCTGCTGAAACTCCGCCACCAGGGCAATGGTTGTCGTCTTGCTCCCTGGATCGAGCTTTACCTCGAGATCTTGAACATCACCGCCGCTCTTTTCTTTTAAAATGATACGAAAAGGAAATCTTTTATAGACAGCAGCTTTTCCCTTGCGCAAAAGCTCCCTCGCCCTTGCCGGATGACAAGGCATCAAGAACATTTTGTTTTTGTCTATGACCAACACATGCTGCATTGAAGGTTACCTTTAAAATTCTTCACTTTCGCGAGTAAAAACCACCTCGGCAATGGTAATGAAAGGTTTTGTACAAGCACCACTGGCTTAACCCCTTCAACCTGTTGAACCACTTGTCGCGGAGCCTGGAACTGGTGGAGCATTCCAGAGTGCCTCTCTCTTCTTTCTCAACGTAGCCCGTTAGCCTTGCGGCCCTGGCTGTGCCTGGTCAACACAGGAACTGCTTGCACACACTCCGTCCTTCACGGCGGGGGAGTTGACCGAATCCCCAATGCCTCCTTTATTTCATTTTCCCTAAAGCCGACAATGACCTTTTCTCCAATAACCATCGTCGGAAAGGAACAACGTTTGTTGACCTGTTTCACTTCCGCTAATGTCTCCCGGCGCTGTGCACCTACCAGGAGATCTACATCAACAGAATCAAAAACAAACCTTTCCGTTTCAAGCATTTTCTTTAAGGTCTTGCAGTGACCACAAGTGCTCACGGCATAAAGTTTTATATTTTTATTATCCATGGACGCTCCCACCGCAGTATCTCCATCTTCTCCCCTCGGCAAACGGCAAGAACAAGGTCTCTCTTCCGTTCCCGGTCAACCACTTCAGGATACCACTGAAGGAACCACTGTTACGGCAACTTTACTCTTTTTCAGCACACCTTTCGCAGTGCCGCCGAGGGCTGTTCTGGAAAATACATTCTTGTGGCCGCCAAGCACAATCAAATCGCAGTTATTCTTCTCTGCGTTGCTCAGGATCTCCTCTATAAGTTCCCCGTCACTGATTATGATCTCACTCGATTTGAAGTCACAGGAAGTATCGTCAAGACCCTCCAGTTTACAGAAATTATTTACCGCCTCCCTGATACCACTACTGGTAGATTGCTTGCCGAGCAGGGATTTATGAGCGTTCATCTCGTGCGAATGGACCATATTTTCCCACTGATGGGTACCGAGCAAACCTTTTAACCTTCCGCTGAGGTGCTCAGGTAATTTCTCAATAACGTGCAGCATATAGATCGTCGCCTGAAAACGAGTCGCTACGGCTATGGTAAAATCCAGAGCCGGCTGACAGTTTGGTGTTAAATCCGTGGCAAACAGAATCGATCGAATCGGCTTTATCATAATTTTCCCATCTCCTTTTATCATAAATAAACAGCATCCACGGTGGATTGCTGTCGCTCCCAGAAAAAACCTGTTTTTTCCGAGATGTGCGCAAGAAATATCTGCTAAACGCGCAGCATCCTGTGCATAGGTTAGTCACATTTGCGCTACTTCAACAGAAATCGTTATAACATACAATAAACAATGCAATAAAATATGCGGAAATCTCATATTGTCAAACAAAATGCAATCATAATTCAACTGTTCATAGGGTGCCTGCTTTCAGGTTCCTTTCCCTTCCCGGTTATCTGTCAACATCCCGACTGATCATCATACCTTCCAAGCTTAACGAAAAGAACTAAAACCGGGCCGAGAAGAAGAAAACAGCCGGCAAAGAAAATACCGGCGGCAAATGTATATGCTTGGGCGAAATACCCTAAAAACAGCGGTGTCATCCCGCCTCCAATAAGAAAGGCCAGTGGCGGGCCGGTAGCGCTTGTAACGCTCCTTAAGGAGGGCGGTGCAATTCGGGACAATGCCGCAAACCCTGCGGGGAAAAAAGCTGTCAGCACAGCAGGTTGCAGAAACAAAACCAGAATCAGCTGCCACCCTTTGGTACAGGATAAAAGCACAGTTAAGATACCCGTCAACAGTAACGAAAGAGCAATTATCCTCTTCTGGCCGACTCTGTCGGTAAGCCAGCCGGCGAAAAACACCATGACAAGACCGGAGAGCTGGGACAATCCAATCAAGGTATTGGCCGTGCCAAGGTCAAACCCTCTCTCTGTCACGAAATAGAGGGGAAGCATAGCAAATATTCCGGCGTTGCCAGTCATGGCCATCGCAAAAAGGGCGATCATGATCCAGAACGAACCTGTGGAACCAACAACTTTTACATTTTGCATATTCACAGTTCGACCGGGGAATTCACCTCCTTTACCTAAAAAACCATAAAGAAAGGCAGAAAAAAGCGCTATTCCTGCCCATAGAAGTATGATTTCCCGCCAGGTAAACCAGTGCAGCAAGAAAGCCGCTATCAGAGGGGCTGATACGAAGCTGAGGGGAGGAGCACACTGATGCACACTCAGTCCTTTCCCCCAGTCGGACTTCTGAATCTCTGCAGTAATTGTGCTGATAGCCGAGGGTAAATGAATGGAACCGGCGAAACCCACGACCATGAGCCAAAAACCCAAGCCCCATACACTCCTGATGAAACTGCAGGGAATCAGGGCAAGACCCACGAGCAGGGCCGATAATTTCAAGGTCCCGAGATGATTAATCCTCGAGGAAATATACCCAGAACAGAGCGGCGCCAGCAAATACCCCAAAGACATCATGAGAAACAGTGTCCCCGCCTCCCCATGCGTGATACCCAGCTCCTTTTCAATTTCCGGCATAAGAGGAGCAAACAGTACCCGGCTGACAAAGCCAAGATAAAAAAGCCAGGCCAAAAATACGGTGAGTCCCATCTTGTCCCGAAAGGACTCGGGCATGGGACAATCATACAAACCGATATCGTCCATTGTTTTCCTTTTCCTGCTTTATAAAAAGCATGGCTGATGACAATTTACTCTTGTTGAGAGGGCCTTCCACCGGCACCCATCCTTATAAATCTTTCCGACGTCATAGAGCATGGCCGAGGGATATCTTTTTGATATATATATCAATTACCAATAGTTTTCGCCATATCATATTGTATGTAAAATACTCTTGACATGTCTGCCTGTCGATGTACAATGAGTTTCACATTGCGAATTTTTGTTTTGCTATGTGAAACTCACAGGGCGTTATTCATACCATACTGGTTATTTTCTTGCACTAACAAGAAAAATAACCTTTCCAAGGTACGTATCCCCCGCAGGGGGCATTAAACTTTTGCACTGCTGCTCTTTTCATGGCCGAAAAAATAGCCTGCGGAGACAGCGCGAACCTAAGACAAGAGGCAGATTATGGTAGCAGTTACAACAGACCCGTACAGTGGGCTGCAGACGATTGAACTGAGCCACCCCTGGGGGCACGGTGTACCATCCTATCCAGGTCAAGACGATGTGAAAATGTTCCGTTCGGTTAAATTTGCGCAACATGGTGTCATGGCTCACCGGATCAATACGGTAATGCATACCGGAACTCATATGAATGCTCCCTTGCACATGATCCAGAAAGCAGCTGACCTGGCAGGCATCCCCGTTGATCGCTTCTTCGGCAATGGCATTGTCCTGCACGTTCCGAAAAAAAGTTATCAGGTCATCACGGCAAAAGATCTGGAAGAAGCGGGATCCCGTGTGCAACTGGGCGATATCGTCGTGATCAACTCAGGTTGGCACCACAAGTATTCCGATGCCATAGAATACTTCGGTGAGTCCCCAGGCCTGTCCAAAGATGCTGCCGAATGGCTGGTGAAAAAAGACTGTAAACTCGTTGCTGTTGATATGCCTCAGGTGGATCATCCTCTGGCGACCTCCCTTGGTCCGCATCGCGGTGGCCCCACCATGAACCGCCTGGCCTATGCCTACGAACAAGCCACGGGCCTTGACCCTGAAAAAGAACATCCGGAATGGAATGTGGCGCACAAAATCCTGTTAGCTGCCGGAATCCCAACGATTGAACAGGTAGGTGGTGATGTTGACATACTATCCGGCAAACGCGCTACATTTGCTGCAACACCTTGGAAATTTCAATACGGTGACGCCTGTCCGGTTCGCTTTATGGCGATGATAGACCCTACCGGTACCTGTAGGATTGATTCCGGCAAATAATTAACCAGAAAGGTAAGGGAGATAAACAATGAGCCTCGAAGTATATAATTTAAGTCATGTCTTTCATCATCATATGCCGGAATGGCCATCTACGCCCAGCGTCAATGTCATTGTCGATAAATTTCATGCCAAAGATGGGATTTATCAGATGAGGTGGGATGGCATTATGCATCGTTGCACCCATATGGATGCACCAATCCATGTAACCGAAAACACCCCGTGCATCAGCAGTTACCCGACCTGGCGTCTCTGCGGTACTGGCGTTGCCGTGTCAATCCCCAAAGGCAAATGGGGTGTAATTACTCCAGAGGATCTTGAAAATGCCCGCCCAGTGATCAAGGAAGGCGACATTGTCATGATCAATACAGGTTTTCATCATAAATGGGCCGACAGTGATGAATACTTCGCCTATGGTTGCGGCATCTCCGGCGCAGGTGCCCAATGGCTGGTAGACAAAAAGGTGAAATGTGTCGGCTACGGCCATCAGGCAAATGATCATCCAATCGCAACCAAACTGGTGGATCATGGGCTCGGTCCCTCTCAACCCCATTTGATTGAGGAATATAAGAAAGTGACCGGTCACGATCCCAAAGAGGATTTCCCTGACTGGGAACCGGCCCACAAAACCCTCATGGTCAAAGGTGGTATCCCCGGCATTGAAAACGTCGGCGGAGATCTAGATAAGGTAACAGGAAAGCGCTGCTTTTTTACAGCTTTCCCCTGGCGTTGGACTGGTGGTGACGGTTGTATAGTACGAATCCTTGCAATCGTTGACCCCGATCAGACATTCCGTTTTGAAACCGGACAATAAGCTGCACAGCCTGAGTTCAGTCTGTTGCTACATGATGCATTGCTATAAAATTCAAAAGAGCTGGAGGAACGAATGAAAAAACGAGTCATTATTTTTTTGATCACGCTACTGATGGCAGTACCTTTTGCGGCACAGTCAGAGGAAAAACCAATTGTTTTGCGCTTTGCTCACCAAAATCCAGAAAGCGGGCTAAGCTCAGTAAATGCTTCAGAACCTTGGTTGAGACAAATTGAACAAGCCACCGGAGGCAAGGTCAAGATTCAAGCATTTTACGGCCAGACCCTTGCTAAAGGCAAGGATATGTGGGAAGCCACTAAAATGGGTATCACCGATATCGGCTGGTGTTTTCATGGCTACTGGCCGGGTATGACTCCGGTAGCTGATGTGATCAGCCTGCCGGCCATGCCATTCACAACCGCGGAAAAGGGTAGTGAAATTCTCTGGAAATTGTACGAGAAATTTCCAGAAATCCAGAACGAATACAAAGACGTGAAGGTCCTTCTTTTTTATACGAGCCCGCCATACACCCTGATAACCGTCAATAAGCCGGTAAAAAGCTTGGCAGATTTTAGTGGGATGAAAGTTCGAATGACCGGTGGCCCCCCTACCGAAATGGTGAAAGCGCTTGGCGGGGTGCCCATGCTCATACCCATGCCTGACAGCTATTTATCTCTGCAAAAGGGTGTCATTGATAGCATGGGGGCACCCTGGGAGGCGATTCACGTCTGGCGATTTTATGAGGTTGCCAAATATTATACGGAAGTACCATTTCCCGCAGTCTACTTTTCTTTGGTGATGAACAAGGCTAAGTGGAACAGCCTGCCCAAAGACGTTCAGGATGCAATTATGAGTGTCAGTGGAGAAGCTGGATCAAAATTTTGGGGCCGGCACTTCTTTGATGACATGCGGGCGTTGGGAATAGAAAAAGTCAAGGAAGCAGGTAATGGAGAAAACATCTTTGCGTTGAGCCCGGAAGAGCGTCAAAAATGGATTGATGTTGGTGGTAAACCTATATGGCAAAACTGGGTGAAGGATATGGAAGCAAAAGGCGTCAAAAACGCCCAAGAAATTCTGGACACAACGCTCCAGCTTGGTCAGGAGTAGGCCATCAACCAAGCTCCTGCATTGCGTGCGGTGACGAGTGGGTTTAACTCTGTCCCCGCACGCAATGCCATATTATGTTAGTGCGTTACTGATTATTTCCAAGTCTAGCTGTATTCCCCGATGTTATGTTCGAAAATAATCAACAAAAAGTGTTTATCCCCCGTGAGCGCTACAAGAGCCCCCTCAAGGGGCACTAAAAAAGTACCATTTGCCGGAGTTAGAAAATTGTTTGATGAGCTTATTCAGGAGATATGATCTATGCAACCAAGTTGGGTGGAAAAAGTGATTACCGTTATCACCGGAATATTAACAGTTATTGCAGCAACGGCACTGACTCTCATGATGTTCCTGACAGCAGCCGATGTTTTTTGTCGATATATCTTTAACAGTCCAATCTCCGGTGCAATGGAGTTGGTCGAATACCTGATGGCTATTATCGTGCCATTCAGTATCGCCTACTGCGCGCTTAAAAAATCCCATGTGGCGGTTGATTTGATTGTGGATCACTTCCCAAAAAATTTGCGAAGAATTTGTCATTTTCTCGTTATCATCCCCTCCATAGGCTTTATCCTGCTTATTTGCTGGCAAAATTATTTATCTATTTTCGACACCTATGATTCAAAAATGACTTCTGCGGTCCTGTTGATTCCTGCATATCCGTTTCTAATACCGGTGGCCATCGGTACCTTGCTCTATGCTGTCATTATGCTCGTTCAACTCTTTGGTTCAAAAACAGAGGAGGCATCCCATGGGGCCATCTGAAGCTGGGTTTCTTGGCATATTTATCATGCTCATTCTGTTATTGTTGCGGATGCAGATTGGCATCGCTATGGGATTAGTTGGATTTTTTGGATTCGCCTATATTACCGGCTGGGGACCCGCGTTTGGAATTCTTAAGACGGTGCCGTATACCACCTTTGCCAGCAATGATTTGAGTGTCATCCCCCTCTTTATCCTCATGGGCTCCTTTGCCTTTGCTGCCGGCATGAGTGAGGATCTTTACCGATCGGTCCGCACGCTCTTTGGCAATCTTCGGGGTGGACTGGCGATAGCTACAGTAGCGGCGTGTGCATGCTTTGCCGCCATCAGTGGGTCAAGTTTAGCTACTGCAGCAACCCTGGCAAAAGTGGCTATGCCGGAGATGAAAAAATATAATTACGACACAGCTCTGGCGACAGGCTCCATAGCCGCCGGCGGCTGTATCGGAATTCTGATTCCGCCCAGTGTGATTCTGATCATTTACGGTATCATTACCGAGCAGTCCATTGGCAAATTGTTTATGGCTGGATTCATCCCAGGAATTCTTGAAGCTGTCTTTTATATCATCACCATCATGATACTGTGCCGACGCAATCCAGCCCTGGGCCCTCCAGGACCGAGCACAACAGCACGTGAGAAATTCTTCTCTTTTTTAAAGACCTGGCAAGTAATTGTTCTCTTTCTTATTGTTATAGGTGGGATCTATTCAGGTATTTTCACTCCTACCGAAGCAGCTGGAATTGGGGCTTTCATCGCCTTTCTTTTTACAATTTTCCGGGGCAAGATGACCTGGGAGAATTTTAAAACGACTTTAACCAGTACTGCATCAACAACGGGGATGCTGTTCATGATTGTACTCGGAGCCATGATTCTCGGCTATTTTTTCTCGGTAACCAGATTACCTTTTGAACTTGCGACAATGGTCTCTGAGCTGCCTGTCAATCGTTATGTGATTTTGATTTTAATCCTTTTAACATTGCTGCTGCTTGGCTGTTTGATGGATTCTATGGCAATTGTGTTATTAACGGTTCCAGTATTTTATCCGCTCATCCTTCAACTAAATTTCGAGCCAATCTGGTTTGGGATTCTCGTGGTCAGGGTAACGGAAATGGGCTTGATCACTCCCCCTGTAGGATTGAATGTCTTTGTCATCCAAGGAATTACCAAGGTTCCAATGCATACAATTTTCCGCGGGGTGACTCCTTTTCTTATTGCCGATGTCGCCGAGATCATTCTGCTCATCGCAATCCCACAAATCACCATGTTTCTGCCGAACTTGATGGGTTGAAGTGCGGTAGCCGGTCTTTAGACGGCAACATTCGACCAAGTGCGTCCACAAACAACATGGACTTAAATTACGCTCAGATTTGGGTCAGATTTGGTTGTGGCGATCAGCGCAGAAACACAAACGTAGGAACTGTCCCTGTCACCACAGGAACGCCAGTCCAACCGAAGGAATGGGCCCGATGGTACTATCACCAGCGAGCTCATTCCCAGGGTTGGAATGGAATACTTTGAGAGAATTTCTCCAAAACTAATACATGAGGTTGGGTAAATAGAGAATAATTTGCGGGAAAATAGCGAGAATAATAGTACCGATAAGAACTGCCACCATGAATGGCGCAATCCCTTTGAAAATGGACTCAAGTGTCATCCCCCTTCCGGGCAGTCCTCTGGCTACACCATATACCACATACACATTTATCCCTACAGGTGGAGTGATAACCCCCATCTCCGTTACCATCACAATGATGATTCCAAACCAGATCGGATCATAGCCAAGACCGAGAACCAGCGGAAAAAATATCGGCACCGTCAGCATCACCAGGGCGAGGGAGTCCATAAAACAACCGCCGATAAAGTACACCATCACCACCATGCCAAGAATTAAAATTGGCGGCAGGTCAAAACTGCCGATCCACGTGGCAATATCGTATGGAATTCTTGTCACGGCGAGAAATTTCCCGAAAACAGTAGCCCCGGCGACAAGCATCATCACCATACAGGAGGTTTTTAGTGTTTCGTAAAGGGCATCGACGAATCGCTGCCAGGATAACTGCCTGCGGACAACAGAGACAAGCAGCACACCCATAACACCCACAGCGGCGGCTTCGGTGGGCGTAAACAATCCATAAAACAGACCGCCCATAACCAGAGCAAAAACCGACAGGGTTTCGCCCATCCCGCTCAGGGATTTTATTTTTTCCTTCCAGGTAAACGACTCCCCTCGCGGCCCCATTTCCGGCATAAAATGACACCAGATCATTATGGTGATGATAAACAGAACAGTAACCAGCAATGCCGGCAGAATACCGGCCATAAACAATCTGCCAATAGACTGTTCCGTCAAAATACCGTACACGATCAGAACAACACTCGGTGGCATAATCATGCCTAATCCGCCACCTGAGGCGACAGAACCTGCGGCCAGTTCGTCGGCATAACCAAATTTTCTCATCTCAGGGAGTCCGACAGTAGCCATTGTTGCGGCTGTCGCTGCACTAGACCCACAGACAGCGCCAAAAGCAGTACAGGCGGATACCGTAGCGATAGCCAGACCACCCTTGGTGTTTCCCAAGAATCTGTATGCCGATGCATAGAGCTTAGCACTTATCCCCGAGTTAAATGCCAATTGTCCCATCAGGATAAATAACGGAACCGTGGTCAGATCATAAGAAGAAAAGACTTCATAAAAATCTTTGGCCAGAAGATTCAAGCTCCCATTTACCGAGCTCATAATGCTAAATCCTAAAAAACCAACCATGGCCATGACATATGCTACCGGCATTCGCGTCATGAATATCGCGATCATTAAGACAATGCCACTGATACCGATCAATGTGGGATTCATTATTTTCTTAATTTGGTGAGAGTTTGAAAAATGCTATTGATGATTGTCAAAGTGAATATGACAAAACCGCAGGCCAAAAGAAAAATTATGGCGTACTCGGGGAGTTGCAGATTCATAGACAATACGCCTGAGGCCTTCGAGCTTACACTGAAGTGAAACATTCTCCAGGATACCAGTACAAACAAAGCCAGACTTAGAAGCTCAGTGCACAGCTCGACGGTATGCCGTACTTTGGATGGGAGTTTGCGAGTAAAAAGTTCAACGCCTATATGCCCATCTTCCCGATGGGTATAAGGCAAGGAGCAGGCGAGGGCTAACGCACCCATAAAACTAACCAACTCAACCGTACCAAATATCGGATATTTAAAAAGGCGCCCGATCACATCCAGGCAGGTCAATAACGCCATGCCAGCCAAAAACACGGCCCCGGCCATCTTTAGCTTATCCGATACAAATAATAATGTTTTCTGGATCGATTCCATTGAGGGTATCATCTCCACTGAACTGATTTTTTTCAAGAGAGGGGCCACTTCATTCTAGGACAGGCTCCTAGGTCGTGGCCCCCCGCTCACTGGGCAAATATGCCGAATTACTTATTGGCTTTCAGTGCCTCACGAATCACCTTAATGACTCCAGCACCGTCTAGTTTCTTTTTATCAAGGTCGGCGGCATAAGCGTCTATCACCGGCGCAACTGCCGTTTTCCATCTTTCAACCTCTTTAGGTTCAAGACCGCTGACAGTATTTCCCTGCTCAAGAAAAAACCTCAAGCCTTCGAGATCACTACTGTCCCATGCTTCGCCATGCTTGACCGACCAGGCAGTGTTGATTGCCTCTATGGCTTGTTGATCTTTTGCATCAAGAGTCGCCCATTTAGCCTTATTCATGGTTACAAAAAAGGTGGTCGTGTAGGCAGTTGCATAACTACCGACAGCATTTTTGGTCACCTCACCAAGTTTCCAGCCCAGATTTGCTTCCAGCGGATGGGCACTACCATCAACGACACCCTTTTGTAAACTCTGATACGAGTCGGGCATCCCCATCGCCACAGGAGTGGCACCAAGCGCTTTTACCATTTCAGCACTTATACCGGTAGATCGAATGCGCAGTCCTTTCAAATCTTCAAGTTTGGTAATAACCTTATCACGGGAATGGATGAATCCCGGTCCATGGGCATGGAGGTACATCAATTTCGTATCGTCGAACTCCTTGGGCTTAACCTTACTATACAGCTCGTTGGCGACACTGGTCGCCACAACGCCGGAGGGGTAGCCAAAGGGAAGATCCAAGGCTCCAATTACCGGGAATCGCCCACGACTGTAAGCTAGTACCGAGAAGCCGAGATCGCTGATTCCATCAGCGACACCATCATAAATCTGTTGGGCTTTAAGGAGACTGCCGCCGGGGTAATACTCTATCTTTACACGCCCTTCTGTCTTATTCTCCACTTCCTTGCACCACGCTTCGGCGAGTTTGCTCTGGATATGGGTTGGTGGAAAGAAGTTACTGTACTTCAGAGTAACTGTCTCTGCGGTCGAGACGGTCGGGAATACAGCGAACAATGAAAAAAGCGCGAGGATTGAGATACTGGGCAAAAATGTTTTTTTCATGTGCAGCCTCCATAGATGTTGTTTACTGTGAAACTACCTATACGAGATATGAGATTACGCCTCTCGATATCTTCCTACATGGCGCAGGAACTGAATTGTGCAGCAACTGAATTTTCTTGCAATGAACAGTTCATTTTATTCTTATTTACCATCTTATCGAATAGTTATAAAAACATTCCTTTTAAAATTAGTCTTTTAGCAGTCCTTTTTTTATTTCATCGATTCTATTTTACACCCTAAAATCGGATTTAATACCACATTTATATTTTCCCGGGGTCCTCTCTGATTGATACAGCAGCGGCAATAACAAAGCTGCCGAGAGCATTGCAGCAACAGAGCCGATGTTAAACGCCCAGGTGTAGGAACCGGAAAAATCTATACTCCAGCCACAGACAATCGGGGAGACGATGGAGCCGAGTCCCAGGAAAAAAGTCCACACCCCGATGACACTTCCCGCGGCGGATTTTGGAAAAAAATCCATAGCTGCTGCTGCATAAACAGGCCACACGGCGCCAAAACCAATGCCAACCAGGACAACAAAAAAAATCTTGAGACGTAAATCCGGCACGTTCGCTATTCCCCAGCAGCCTACACCAAGCAGGCAGCAGGATATCATCATGACCCGAATTCGGCCCCAACAATCCGACAAAACCCCCAAACTTAATTTTCCGGCCATCCCAGCCACCGCAATGATGGTGAAAAAACGTGTGGCCGTTGTATAGGGCAAGTGCAATTCTTCAGCGGCATAGACACCCAGAAAGGTAAAAGGCACGAGTACAGTGAAACCGACCAGGAGATAAGAGCAACCAATCAGCCATAAATGCAGGCTGCCGAGAAACTGACGGCAAGAAACCCTTGGTAATGTCCTGGTTACATCAGCTCGAGTAAGAGTGGATAAATCACCATCACTTCCCCCGGGATTCCTGATGAACAGAAAATTTAACCCAGCAACAAAACAGCCAAAGATACCCAGCTGTATCCAGCCAGCCTGCCAATTGGCACGTGCAACTATTGCCGGGAGAAGTAAACTCCAGGCAGCAATACCAACACCGCTGCCCATTGTCACAACGGCAAGAGTGGTTCCGCGATGCCTATCATCCGCCCACTGCTGAACCAGCGAAACGACCGGTGCCCAGCATGCTGCATGCCCCACCCCTGCCAGCGCGAAAACAACTGCCGCTTCCGGCACCGTTGTCACGAAAGCCATCAGCAATGCACCAGCCGCCGCTAACGCCGTAAAACAAGTGAGCAATATCCGGGAATCAAAACGATCCGAGAGGGTCCCGAGTATCGGTGAAAAAACCGTATACGCGCCAAAATAGGCGGCATAAATAACCCCAGCCTGCGTCTTTGTTATGTCAAGTGTTGCCAGCATTCCCGGTAACAGCATGCCGTAACCGTATCGAACGGCATAGGCTATGGACACGGTAAAAAAAGCAGCTGTAAATACACCGTAGCCACGCAAACTCATTAAGTTGCACTCTCAATATATCGATCAGCGCCTGAGAAGTTCTTTTTTTGCATTTCCCCTTCCCCGCCAGGCAGTGTTGAAAAAAACAGGACAGCCGAGAGCACTTTTAATATTAAAAACTTGAATATACCACCAGGGCATTTAGGCCGGCTTCTTTCCCGTTTACCGGGGTTAACCTCCAGGCAAGCGATAAATCACAAGGGGTATGAAGAATCCTGCTCATCGGGTTGACACAAACATTCAGGTCGTACACCTTGCTGAGTTCCTGCTGGGTCTCAGCATTCTTCGCCTGTCTATTGCCAGCTTCCACGATGCAATATTACATGCAACATCTCTTTTGTCAATGTTTTGCTTGCGAAACGTGTCAACGATATAAATAATCAATATAGTGTACCAAAGACATTTTTTTACCTGTGCAGGGCATCTCTAGACAAAACATAATTACATGTAATCGGCCAGCCGTCTCTTGTCGCCAGCTTCAAGCTGTCTTCACTTCGCTACATGCTCTATCCACAGCGTGCCGACAGAACTACTTTTTAGCAGTTTTCCGATTTCCATTCTTGCTGATTTTCCTGCAAAGACCACCTCCAGTGCATAGCTGCCGCTCTTTTCCGGGAGCCCGTCAAACTTAAAGTCCCCAAAATCATCCGACTCCTGTTCAGAAAAAGTCTTGCCATCTTTCAGCAGCCTTACTGTTGCACCGACGACACATTCGGTTGCTCCCTCCTCCCCCGTGGCCACACTGCCGGCAATAATACAGCTGTTGAACCGGTGGAGATTTTTATAATAGACCCTGGGCTGGGTAGGCATCCTCTCGGATGCTAATGTTTCCATACGCTCCGACGCTACCAGTGCGGCTAATGCCTCCTCCTCTAGATGCAGGATCGACAAGGCCCCGGTCGGGCAGACCTGAACACATCTCGGAACCTTCCACCCCTTGTCCAGCAAGTGGGCGCAAAAGGTACACTTCTGGACCACCTGCGCCTCTTCATTCCACCAGATTGCGCCATAAGGACAGGCACCGGCAATCGCTTTTTGCCCTTTGGCTTTTTCCGGATCGATAAGCACAATTCCATCCGGCCGTTTATACACCGCACTGTTTTTTGCTGCGCTTATACAGGGCGCATCGTCACAATGCATGCAAGGCTTCGGCAGATAGGCCACATCAATGAGAGGAAACTGCCCCCGTTCTTTTCTCGAAATATTCATCCAGCGCTGGCCATGCAGCGGCTGGGAGAGGGAGTAGCCCGGCCAGTCATTGCCGCAATGCTCATCCTTGCAGGACAAAAAACAATTATTGCAGTTTTCACACTTGGCCACATCAATGACAAAGCTGTATTTTTTCATTGTGCCACTCCTTCTTCCCATAACTCAACCTGTACCAGACAGGAATTGGAGGCTGTTGAGTGAGATTTTTTGATGATGTTTCTGCTGGGCGTGAGCACATTGATGCACCCGCCCCGGTCAGGAGATTCTCCCGGTTCACCGATCGGATCGTAGATGGCCGATCCTTCCGGTGACTGCATGGTTCCCGGAGGAAGCCGATCGGTGATATGGGCGGCGCAAATCACCTCCCCCCGGTCGTTAAAGAGTCTGACCAGACTGTTGTTGCTAATATGTCGTTTACGGGCATCGTCGACGTTAATCCTGACAATCCAGTAATAGTAGCCGTCAATCAGCACCCGGTGATCCTTTACGTCGTTGATGACGCAGTCTTTCCCATCAAACATGGTATGAAAACTATAGCGGGGATGGGGCGAAATCAGATTCAAAGGGTATTTGGCATAGAGCTCGGTGTTGTGATGCCCTTCCCACGAGGGAATAAACGTGGAGATCGGCGGCCGCTCCGGGTCGTCCGGGGCAAATCTTTTCAGGCTGGAAGATTCGAACTCGAGCTTGCCCGATTGTGTCTGCAAACCTTTTCGCCACTCATCGGTATAGTCCGAAGGTAATGGGGTTAATTCCGGCACATTTTTCTTTTTGCCTTCGGCAAACCAGCGATAAGACACCGGGGCGCGGTTTTCTTCCCTGGGTGCCGGAACAACATAATATCCCTTTTTCAAAAATGCCCGCCATGACACCACGGTGGGCAGATCGCTCGCATTAAACAGCCTCTGACACCACTCCAGTTCGGTCATCCCTTCGGAAAAAAGAGCGCCCATCCCCAGCCGCTCGGCCAGATCGAGAAAAATCTGGTAGTCTGACCTGGATTCACCGAGCGGCTCAATGCATTTATGCTGCATGGTGATCACCCTATGGTTCCACTGAATAAACTGATGATGACTATACCCTCCGGAGTTCGCCGTCTCGCCAATATCCCACCGTTCGAAGTTGGTACATGCCGGCAAAATTACATCGGCAAACTTGGCCTCCCCCTCAAACCAGATCGATTGATTGACGACGAATTCGAGATTGTCACTTCTATAGGCCCGGGCAAAACGGTTGGAATCGGCCATGGTACCAAAATGCGACCCACCATATTTATAGTACATCCTGGCCGGTGAGTGCCCTGGAGCGGGATAGGTTATTTTTTTAAACTGGCCTTCAATACTCTTAGGATCAGTAGGATACCCCTCGCAGGACTGGTTAAGAATCGCCTCCGGAATGCGTAATCGTGGAATCATCTGGGAAACGGAATTCATCGACGGCAGCTGCGGCATTCGTTGATACATGCTGACCCGCAGACCGGTATAGTCCAGATCGCCCGAGAGCCCGCCCTCCGCATAACCGGGAAAGTAAAAATTGGTGTCCACCGGGGCACCCTGCTGCAGGCAGCCCATATTCACCCCTGGTTTGCCCAGGCCCTGCATGGCCATGAGGCAAACCATGGAGCGGGCCCATTCAATTCCGGTTGCACATCGACAGGCTCCGCCAAAACCGGCCAGCCCCCCCGGCGACAGATAGGTCTTTCTGCTCCCCCACTGGCGTGCAAGAGCGCGGACAACACGTGCCGGCACATTGGTTTCCCCTTCCTGCCATTCCGGTGTCTTCGGTATGTCATCGACCTGGCCGAGAATATAATCACGCCACTTTTCAAAGCCGACGGTCAGGTTGGCAACATAGTTCTTGTCGTACAGGTCCTCTTTTATCCAGACATAGGCGATGGCCAGCGACATGCTATTTCCTGTATCCGGCCGTGGTGCAATCCACTTGCCGCCAAGAAGAGCCGCGGTATGGTTATAATAGGGATCAATGTGGACCATTTTAATTCCCAGCGACTTTGCCCACTGCCGACGCACGGTTCCTTCGAAGGCCCCGTATACGCCACTTGTCGATTCGGGATCGCTCGACCAGAAAACAATCATCTCTGCTTCTTTCAGACAATCCTCAACGGTCCCGTAGGTGTCTGTCGCCCCATTTCGAATGGAGTTGCCCCAGTGATGCATGGCTCCCCAGTACCAGCCCTCCCAGCTATCGGGATTATGCACCACATGGCTCGATCCGATAGTGTTCATAAAACGGGTTTTGGCGCTCAGCCAGTAGCCGATATTCCCCCAGGTATGATGCGAACCACTACCGTTCATAATCGCGCCTGGACCATGCTCTCGTTTTACTCTTTTAATCTCGGCCGCTACGATATCAAGGGCCCTATCCCAACTGATCTGCTCGTAGCCTGAGATGCCTCGGTTCTGGCAATTCCGCGCTCCGTCAGGGTCAAAATCTATCCGCTTCATCGGATACAACAGCCGGTCTTTCGAATAAATCATCGATTTCAGCCCTAAAACATAGGGACTTACCGTTCCCTTCCGCGGGGGTGTAAAAGATTTACCTCGAGCATGTATGGTCCACGACTTGCCGTCGGTATCATCGAATTCCACAGGGGTGATGCGAATGATCTTGCCTTTTTTTACATAGACAAAGACAGGTCCCCCGTTGGTGTTATTGACATACCTGGTCGTCTCTTCGTCTACAGGCATACCGAATTGCGGAGCCTCGGAAAGAGTGAGCAGCTTGTTCAGGGTCTGCATAAACCAGACGGCACACTCGTCTTTTCCCTCGACATCCACCTGGAAATTTTTCATCGCGTTGATCTGCCTGAGGTAGTCCCGAGAAGACAGCATCAGTCGCACGGCTATGGCCGAACTGGTGAAAACAATACCGACATCCGGATTTGCCGCCACCCCTGTTACGGAGGACACCTTACCATTTTTGAAGATGTACGCCCGCCCATAGCTATCGCCGCGTATTTTAATCTGGGCAGTCAGATCCTTCTCCATCAAGCGCAGCCTGAACGAGGGCATAAGCATCCTTTTGGCCCTGATCACCAAAAGCATGGCGTACAGCATAAGTTGAAACAGCAGGTTCGATGCACGTTCATATCTGGTCAAGAAACCGTCAACCGAGAGTTTCATCTTGTAAATCCTCCATAAATAAGTCATTGATTCTCAATCATTACATGCAATCAACGCGCCAATATTTTCTTGCTTATTTACAAGCACTTAGAATTGAGGTTGCAGTTCATTTCCATATTCGGTAAGATAAACTTTGATATACGGTAAATCAAAACCTTGAATTACCATATATGGAAACAAACAGCGGTGGTATTTATGGATGAAAATCTCTTTTTTAAACAGGCGACACTGCTCCTTTGCAGCAGCCTCAATGTGGAAACCGCACTGTGGCGATGCTTCCAATACGTCCGAAAACACCTCCCGGCTGATGCCATATATCTCAATATCTACGAACCGAGCAGCAGTGGTATCAAGTACATCGCCATGGCGGATAGTGACGGCGGCCGCAAAATTGAAAAATCGATCAAGCTCCCGGCGGGGCTCGTTCAGGCCATAGAAAGCGGACAAAGGTTAAAGGATTATCTGATCATCAACAACCCTGCAGATGACCCGCTGGGGCGGATAATCACTTCGGAGTTTCATCTGTCCAACCATTGCTTTATCGCCCTGCGCCTCTTTATCGAGGGGCACCGACTCGGCGTTATCGATCTGTTTGCAAAAGGTAGTGACCGTTTCACTGAAGAGGATGCCCAGCTCATCTCGCAACTGCGGGAACCATTTGCCATTGCCATGGCCAATGCCCTAAAACATCAAGAACTGGTTGACATCAAAGAAAAACTGGTATCGGACAACCTCTATCTGCACAGTGAACTCATATCTCAGTCGGGGGATAAGGTAGTGGGCGGCGAAACAGGTTTGCAGGAAGTGATGGACAAGGTGGCTCAGATAGCCCATTTGAAAAACACCATCCTCCTTCTTGGCGAAACCGGTACGGGCAAGGAGGTTATCGCCAATGCAATTCATCGTCAATCGCACCGCAAGAACGAGCCCTTCATCAAGGTTAATTGCGGGGCGATTCCGGAAAACCTGATCGACAGCGAGCTCTTCGGTCACGAAAAAGGCGCCTTTACCGGCGCGGTTACCCAGAAGCGCGGGCGCTTTGAAAGGGCGCACAAGGGGACTATCTTTCTCGACGAAATAGGTGAACTGCCCCCTTGGGCGCAAATCCGCCTGTTACGGGTACTGCAAACGCAGGAGATCGAGCGGGTTGGCGGCTCGCCGCCCATAAAATTAGATATCAGGGTGATTGCAGCCACCCACCGGGACATAAAACAGATGGTATGTGACGGATTATTCAGGGAAGACCTTTGGTTTCGCATTAACATGTTTCCCATCGTTATTCCGCCGCTCCGCGCACGGATTAACGACATACCCCTGCTGATCAACTACTTTCTCGGTAAGAAATCGAAGGAGCTGGGCATTTACCCCGTACCGGAAATTGCTCCGGACGAGCTGAAAAGTATCATGCAACAGACATGGCCGGGAAATGTCCGCGAACTGGAAAACGCCGTCGAACGCTCCCTGATTCTGCACCGTCAAGGACCACTCTATTTCCAACGGCCCCAGGAAGCGTCACCGGTTGTAAAAAGCGACTTCTCTCTCAAAATCGATACACAGGTCACCCCTCTTGACGATGTCGTGCGCCAGCACATTATCCAGACACTGAAGATGACCAGGGGAAAAATAAACGGCAATGTTGGGGCGGCGGCTCTTCTCGGCATCCACCCCAACACCCTTCGCAATCGTATGACCAAACTTGGGATCGAATTCGGCCGCAATCATCTGACACAATAACTATCTAAAATTAAGAAATATAATCATCGATCGTTCATCCGGCCCACCCATTTGACCAAGTCCTGCATATATCTGTCGAGACGCCGCATGGTATCCGCATCAACGAGCTCACCTTGCTGATTAAACTTTTCCTGGACCAATGGCACGAGAAAGGGCGGTGAAGGGACCACCGGAGTCAAGGTACTGGAGAAGACATCACGAAGATGCAGCTGCACCCGCGCCCCACCGACAACGCTTTTTGAGGCACTGACGATGGCCGCCGGTTTCCCGGCCAGAACTGATTTGTAGCCCGGACGTGATGCCCAGTCGATGGCATTTTTCAACACGCCGGGAATGCTATAATTGTACTCGGGAGTCGCGATCAACAATCCATCACTGTCTTTAATAGACCGCAACAGTCGCTCGACCGATTCCGGCTTGATGTCCTGGTCAAGATCATTGTTATAAAGAGGCAGATCTGCACAGTCGCTAAAACTCATGGTGACCCCTTCGGGCAAACATTTCGCTGCAGCGTGCAAGATTCTGGTATTGTATGATTCTTTCCTTATGCTTCCACTGATTCCAAGTAATTTCATAATGTTATTGTCTGTTCATATGTTCGGGTTGGCGTATTTTATGCACACGAGCCGCATATTCTTTACTCTCTGAAACTTTACCCATCTTGTGACAGAGCCCCGAAAGTGTTTCGAAGACAGTTGCCATGTGCATACTATTGCCTTCATGGTTCTTTTCCAGAATCTTCCTGGCGGTCAAGAGGGCCTGTTCCGCCTCCTGGTATTTTCCCGAATCGACATACAAGGTAGCAAGGTTGTGATAACTCTGGGCGGTAGCCGGGTGGTCGATACCGTGGGCCTTCTCCCAGATAGCCAAAGACTGTTTGAGCATAGTTTCAGCCTCGCTATTTTTCCCCTGCTCCCGATAAAGAGCGGCCATATTCTCCAGAGATTGCGTAATAGCCGGATGGTCTTTACCAAAGGCCGTCTCCCGAATATCAAGAGCACGCTGATGCTGCTTCAGGGCCAGAGCCCGATCTCCCCTTTTATTATAAATCACCGCAAGGTTATTAAGAGACTGCGCAACAGCCGGATGTTTTGCCCCCAAAGCTTTCTCTCGCGCGGCAAGAGATTTTTCCAGAAGCGGCAAAGCGTCTTTATGACGCCCACGGTGAATAAAGATCTCGGCCAGACTGTTTAGCGCTTCGGCAAGAACCGGATGTTCCTCGCCAAGAGAAGATGTGTATATTTTTATAGCTTCCTGCAGGAGCGGCTCGGCCTTTTCCGTTTGCCCGGTGGCTGCGTATAATGCCGCCAGCCTGTCCATTGCCGCACCAATTTCCGGATGATCGTCCGGGAGAGTGTCTTTGAAGATGCCAATAGCCTGGTTCAACAGCGGTTCGGCTGCTGCGATCAACCCCTTCGCCAGGTAAACTTCAGAAAGGTGGGTCAATATACCTGCAAATTCAGGGTGTCCCGGGCCAATACTGTTTTCATAAATGACCAGGGCCCGGCGAAGTTTTTTCTCTGCGGCATCCATATCGCCGGCATGTCGGTCAATGACCGAGAGACTTTTAAGAATAGGCCCAAGCCCTGGGTCGCTCTGCCCCTGATTTTTTTCTATGAGCTGCAAAGCCCTTTCAAGTTGCCTTTTGGCCGAATCCGGTTTTCCCTGTCCGAGATAAATTGCTGCGAGAGTACTGAAAACAGGCGGCAGCAATGAAGGATCATCTGCGTGGTACTTCTCATATATGGCGGCAACCTTTTCCATTTTCGGCTCCGCCTCCTGGTATCTTTGCTGGGTAATATACATCTCAACGAGGTTGACAAGAGTATCCGCCACTTCCAGAGAGGACTCCCCATGTACCGCTTCACTGACCTCAACAGACTGAAGAAGCTTTTTTTCCGCTTCTTGATAGTCTCCCATCATATGATAGAGCTCACCTAAATTATTCAGCGTTACGGCAACAGTCTTATGCTTCTCGCCGTTTTCCTTTACGGCAATATCCAACGCCTCGCGGCCGGCCGCCCTGGCTTCCTGGAATTGACCTTTCTGTATACATTCTATTACCTTCTGGTTCAACGCATCCCAACTATCAGCCATTGTCTCTCTCCTTACCCATAGCCTTTATCTCTTATGCAAAATGTCAAACAACTGCAGCACCGCAGCAAATCAGCATGGATTGTTTATAGAGCACGCCATCAACGTCTCACATGATGAATCTCATATCCCAATATACGGAACTAACAATACACCGCCCCGCACCCTTGTCAAGACCATTTTACATGTAATCATCGGCCGCAGAGCCAATTATGAATAACGGTATCATTCCAGGGGAATACGCCATAAAACAAAAAAGGGACGCCGGAACCCTTCTGGGGCCGTTACGAAACAACCCGGCCATTTTCAAGAAGTTCTTTTCTGGTGATTCATCTTTTGTGCGGGGTGCGGCAAAGATTGCCCCGCACAAGAAGCCTATTGATCAATGGTGCCAGGAGAGACGGAAGGAAGTACATCGGAATCTGGCCAATGGCAAAAAAAATCAGTACGTCCAGGGTCACCTGATCCACTAAAATTAAATACATCAAACCCATATTGCAATTGCCGCTGACAAGCCCTATTGCCATTGCCGTACCTGGCCCGAGCCGCCAGAACAGCACCGCCGCAAATACATATAAACCAACTACCAAGAGGGTCGAAACGACAAAAAGCTGCAAGACATACCAGGGTTGTTGCATAAATTTGTCCGTCACCCCATGCATGATCCCAATAATAAAAATGCCGATAAAGACAACCGAGGTGCCGTCAAGGATTGCGGCATTCTGGTGAATTCGAGACTGCCCCATACACTTTTTGGTAAGTGCTGCGACAATAAATGCCGCGAAAATAAATAGCGCCAGGTGCAGGCTCAATTGCCATAATTCTGTTTTTATCTGCAAGTCAACAAGATAATAGACCATTGGCGGCAGTGACAGCGGCACCAGGAGCATGGTTGCGACGGTGACCGCCACAACAATGGCAGCATCGACACCTAAAAAGATTGCAATGGCCGCACAAGCGGTCACCGGTGGAGCGGCAGCGGTGATAAGCACTGCTTTAACAATAGGTGCAGGGAGGGGAAAGAGTTGTAACATTGCCGACACTGCCGCAGGACGCAGTATCAAGATCCAGAAACTCAGCAAAGCAACCCAATGCCAGCGCAGCAGGGAGCTGCGCAATTGAGATGTTTCAATACGGACCAGCGACAGTGTCAAAGGAACGAACAGTGCCGGAATCAGCAGGGGCTGGAAACTATCCGCCAGATATGGTACAAAAAGGCCGACAAGAACCCCCAATGGCAACACCATTGAGGCATGTCTGCCTAAACAGCCCAGGATGAATTGCATATTATTTCCCATACAGTTAAAGTATCATTTTGTATTATTTATCACTCTTTTCCAACCTGACAAGCTGCAGCTCTTTTGAAAAAACATCCCCGCTTGCTTGCCGTTTACCGGGGTTAGAATCAATTCAGGAGATTATTGATGATACCCGATTATCCACCCATTTTCTGGGCATATGCTGTTATCGCCATTACCTTGCTGGGTATTTCCAAAGCAGGTTTCGGCGCGGGTGCCGCAGTGCTGGCCACTCCTTTGCTCTCCGTGGCTATTCCGGTTGTTGATGCTGCCGCACTGCTTTTGCCATTACTGATCATCTGTGATATTTTTTCGCTCCTCCACTACCGGCGTCGCTTTGACCGCCAAAGTCTCCAAAGGCTTCTACCGGGGGCAGTTACCGGGATTGCCCTCGGGGCTTTCTTTTTCAGTTTTTTCCAGGGAAACCAGCAGATTCTTAAAACAGGCATCGGTCTTCTGGCAGTCATATTCGTTGTACACCAGATGTTAAAAAATATGCTGACCGGTGTCTACAAAAACCACAAACCGGCAACGCTGGAGGGTGCCGTTCTGGGATGTGTCTCTGGCTTTACCTCAACCCTGGCCCATGCGGGAGGTCCACCTGTCATGATCTATCTGCTTCCCCAGAA
>CAMBBS010000009.1:2500-129441 GCA_945863875.1 Desulfopila aestuarii DSM 18488 | reverse complement strand
CACTTCGGCGCCATTCATTTTGGCCAGTCCATCCTCGCCGTCGACACCTTCCAGCACATTGTACCCTGCGCCTTTCAAGGTAAAACTGACCATTTGCCGGACACTGGCACTGTCATCCACAGTCAAAATTGTCTTTGCCATCGCTGTTTGCCTCTCCCCTTACCGTGCACGATAAGTATATCTTTTTACAGGAATTTTCCGACCATTTCACTGCATGTCCATCTTGCATGTCTGCCATAGACAACCTTCTTTGGCCCCGGACAGGCAGCCAAGCTGCTTACAATATCCAGACCTTTCCACAAGCTGCCGGATTGCCTCGTTCGCGCCGCTGACGATGTGAATTGTCTTGCCGGATAAAAAACATTCCCGGTGCGCGGAACAGAGGAGCTGGATCAGCGAGACATCAACTGCGCCGACATGTTGCAGGTCGACATTGAGCGTATTGACCTCGAGAATTGCTGCAAAAAGTGTCTGGGCGGTTTCCTGGGCCTCGACCATGGTCATATCTCCATCAAACAAGAGCCATCCCTCAAGACCGGTTTCGGTTTTATGTACTGTCAATGAATGATCCATATTCTTCCTCCATGTGAAACGCTTCTAAAACATTCGTCTGACCGGGATTAGAAGAGCTCAACGTTATCGCCGAAGTTTTCTTGGTCTTTCCCCTCGGCCGGACTCTCATCGGTGAACAATTCAAATCCGTCATCTTCAAACAGATCAATAGCAGTGGTTTGCGCAGCAGCCATGGAACCGCCGGTCACCTGGGCGTGGATAGCCCTTTCCCGGTCCATAACATATTGTTTTGCCATCTCTTCGAGCATTTTCTTTACTTCGCTGCTGCCTTCAACAAACTGCGGGTAGTTTTCTTCTATCCGATCGATAGTGCCGCAGATGGTCTGCCAGTTCTTGTCGATTCGATCGCCCATTATTTGCGGAAATCGTATACCTGGAATAAGCCGGGTTATCCGGGCGGAGAGATCCCGGCTGGAGCTGTCCATCTGCTGGCCAATCATGCTCACTTCCTGCAGGGAGGATAGAATTGTCGCGGTAAATCCTTTCGCCCTTTCAATCAGCTCATCGACCACCGCACTGTTCTGGTCAAGACGTACCGAAAACTCCAGCTGCCTTTCCGTGCCTTCCATGATCATCTGCAGCATTTCGATGGATTCCGTCGCCCCACCTCGGGTTTCCTGCGACAGGGTACTGAGTTCCTTGGCCAGGACAATTAAGGTGTTCCCGGCAGCTTCTGTTTTAATAGCCTCCACCATGGCATTGATGGCCAGGATCTTCACGTCAAAGGCAATCTCTTCAATTTTACTGACAAAACTCCCGATCTCCAGCACATTGTCATAGACCTCCCGACTGACTTCCGCCGCCGTGTTGACAACCTGCAACGCTTTATTAAGTGATAAAACGACGTTATCTATTTCTTTTTCAAGACTGGCGACAACGGACTTGTTTTCACTTCGGCTATCCATCTCCAATAAGGTCTTCGCGTCTTTGGCCTGAATCAACGCCTGGTTCATGGTTTTACCAAGGCCGGCCTCAATCTGTTTTCGCGCGCTGAAGATCTGCTCATAAATCGAGTTGAGGTGCGCCGCCTGGATGGACAGAATGGAGTATATCTCCAGCACGACCTGCTCACTTGCCCCGGTGGTATCTTCGGCGGTGAGTTTTCCCGCCTTATCAGCCGCTTCAAGGAGTGCGGAAGAAACGTTCTCCAGCTGCTGCCTCGTGATATCATGGAACTGCATGGCCATGACAACATCGCTTATACCCTGTACCATCGCCGTTGAACGCTCATGGATGCCCGCCGCCAGCTGATCCGACCTACGCCCGATATCCTCCAGGGACTGCAGGATGTTGTAGATTGCCTTTTCCCCGCTGTCGTCGTAGGAAGTATCGCCACTGTTCAGCACCCGCTGCGACATGGATATGCCATTTTCGACGAGATCCGCCTTATCGATACAGTAACGGCAATTATCCTGGACCAGCCGGGCAATATCCACCACCTCACCGGCGAGAAGAGTGAAGCCCTGCATGCCTTGGCGATTTCTCGCGCTTTCAACCTTGATGCCGATCCCCAACACACGAAACGTCTTGCCGATACTGTGTAATTTGCGGATGGGTTCGCGGAGTTTTTTCATCTGGGCGAGCAACTCGATCAAAAGGTGCTCGCCGCTGCCGAGCGAGGTAAGCGTTGCCTTGACGTGATCGGCTACCGCAGCAAATATTTTCGTATTCTCGTCAAGAAATGAGCCAGTGCCGGAATCAGATCTATCTGCTGCAAAATTCGCCAGGGTGCTGAGCTTGACGGCATTACCGGTCATGCCGTAACAGATGGTTGCCAGGGTGTTGAGCACCCTGCCGATGCTCAAAAACTCCGGTTCAGTGTCGGGACCAAGGGCATTGAGCCCTTTGGCACAGTCGACAATCTTATCGAGATTGAATATTTTCAGTAGACCATGATCTGTCATATCGCTTGTATCTCTAGCTGCCCTGGGGTTTTTACCATCGCTGTCTTCAGGCTTTTTCCATAAAGATTTGTCACCGGTTTCCACCTGTCCGCTGCCCTGCCTCGCCTGCATGAAGCAGACTCGCTTCAAAAACTATCTGAACCAGCCCGGCATGAAAAAGAGTGGAGACCAGAAAATCGCCTTTACCGCGCCCTGTCACTATCGAAACAACCTCATTGTGAAATGATTTCCGCTGTTCCATGGTACGCATAACCAGATTCTTAATGGTGCACGTTTCACAGTGGGTTGTTTGGCCGCACCCTCCTGGCAATCGCGCATGAAGACACTCCATTGCCTCGCCGCCGAGCAGCCCGACAACCCGCTCCGCCGGTTGCCCGACCATGGCCAGGGCCGCCTGATTTGCCGCGGTGATTCTTCGCGCCGCATCAACGACGAGAACAGGAACGGCGAATGTTTCCAGGTAGTCGTCATAGGACAGGCTTTCGTTTTTCTGCATCAGCGAGAGATAGCACTCCGGGCATATGCCATGGGTTGCCCTGGTAACCTCGTAAGGTTTTTTTTCTTTGATATACCTGCCGCAATAGGAACAAATCAAATGCATGTCCGGTCCTTTTTATCGAGCAATGCGCAAAACCGTTTCTTCATAATTTTCTGTTTATCTCCTGCCCCAGCCCATATGCGGCATGTCTCTTCATGAGCAGTCGATTGCATAAAACATACCATCGGCAGAAAATGACTAAGAAATATTTAATAATTGTATCAAAACAGTCGCTTATGACAATATGCCAGCAGCACAGGACTGCACCGACACCAGACAGGCAAGGCAACAGCCAGGTAAAGGAGGCAAAGAAACCACCTGCCGGCAATGACGATTCATTCCTATGCAGGTGACCAGCCCTGGCCACGTCAGAAAAGACCTTTTATCCTCTTGTAATAAAGCAACTAATAAGGATTCAGACAGGCGATTATAGAGGATTCCGTGGGTGGCTTTTTTACCAACTACGGTTTTGCGGGAAGGAAAGAAGAGGGCTGCGCATTTTTCTTCTCGCCGGCCGGCGAAGTCTGCCGAGGAGAATGCGCCTACAAGGATATTTCCAGGGGGGTGGTAAAGTTACCTACCACAGTTTGTGACGACCAGCCGTCAAATCTTAATTTTCTTCTGTTTCCCGAGAAAAATCTTTGACGGAGAGGCCAAGCTCTTTGATTTTTGTGTAAAAGTTTTTCTTGTGCATGCCACTCAAATCAAGGGCTTTTTTCAGGCTGCCCTTGGCGAGGTACAACGTTTTCATCAGATACTCTTTATCAAAATCGAGTAACACGTCTCTTTTAGCATCCTTATAGGATTTAAAGGACTGCTTGTCACCGGTGCTCCCGAGAGCCCGCTGCACATCGGCCAGCGATATCTTGCGAGTATCGGCTACCTGGGATATCTTGTACAACGTCTGTTTCAATTGACGCACATTGCCTGGCCACTCCTCTTCCACCAGCCGGGAACAGGCATCGGCCGAGATATCGTAGGTAATATTTTTCGCCGTGCCGAAAAGAGCGAGAAAATGCCAGATCAGCGGGAGAATATCCGCTTTTCGTTCACAGAGCGGCGTTGTCTTTATGATGGTCCCCGACAGTCGATAAAAGAGATCGGACCGAAAGCTGCCTTCAGCACACATTTTATCAAGATCCCGGTTGGTCGCGGCGACAATGCGCACCTCGGCATGCCTGATAACGGTATCGCCTACTTTGCAATATTCTCCATCATCGAGAAAGCGCAGCAGTTTGGCCTGAATTTCCGGGAGAAGTTCGCCGATTTCATCAAGAAACAGTGTCCCCTTATCGGCCGCACCGACGTAGCCGCCGGTTGTTTTCGAGGCACCGGTAAAGGCCCCGCTGACATGGCCAAAAAGCTCCGACTCGGCCAGCGACCCAAGCATGGCGCAGTTGATGGGGACAAAGGCCTTGCCGCTGCGTTCACTGTTTCGATGGATATCCCGGGCAATAATCTCTTTACCCGTCCCCGACTCCCCCATGATCAGGACGGGCAGGTCGGTTTTGCCGACGGAAAGGATCTCCTGGCGGACATCCCGGGTCGACATCGACACGCCGATCAGATTGCAGCCGCTGACCTTGTCGGAGTCCATCATATAGGCGTTACGCAGCCTTTGAAAATGCAGCGCGGCGTACACCGTATAGACCAGCTGTGATTCATTGAAGGTCTTGAAGAGATAATGCGTCAGGCCCATTTTCAAACAGGGATCGAGATTGTTCTCTTCCGGCACGCCGGTGACAATGATGATTTCCGTATCCGGGAAGCACTCGAGAATTCTTTTCGACAGCTGCACGCCATTGATAAGCGGCATGTTGATATCGATGAGGGCGACTTGAAATTCCTGGCGATCGGCGACAGCATAGGCCTCCTGCGGGTCGGAAAACGAGGTCACTTCATAGCCGTGGGCCGTCAACACCTCATCGATAAAATCGGCAATGGAGGTTTCGTCGTCAACAACAAGGACCCGTACGTTTCTGTTTGCCTTGACAGCCTTATTCAGCATGCATCACCAGTTGTTCAATATCTTTCGCGGTAAATGGTTTTTTTAAAAACAGGGCCTTATGCCTGCAGCATTGCTGTTCGCCGATATCTTCTCCCGACATAAAAATAACCTTTGCCCGATCGCTGATCACCGACATTTTCTCCAGACATTCAAAGCCGTCGCTATCGGTCAAACCGACATCGATGAGCAACACAGTCACCGCTTCATGGACGAGCTCAAAATCCTCGACTGCCTCGCTGCAGGTCTCGGCGGAAAAGACCACATGTCCCCGGCGCTGCAAACTGCTGACAATCAGATCCCGCATAGCCTCGTCATCTTCCACGACAAAGAAAATCTCCCTTTTTCTGCCGGTTATTCTTTCCCCTGGCCGTGTCGAAAAGACCGCTTCCCGTCCTGGAATAGGCTTTTTATCCGCAGGTGGACCAGGCAGGGGGATGCGGACGGAAAAAACAGTTTCTTCGTTTTTATCGTCTGAGAAAAACAAGGTCCCGCCATGCTCTTTGGCGATATTTCGGGCGGCGTACAGGCCCAGCCCTCGCAGCCCTTGCTGTGGTTTTTTGGTTGTCACAAAGGGCTGAAAGAGCGAGGCACGGACAAGAGGCAAAACGGTACAGCCCCTGTTACGTACCGAGAGAATGACCGCTTCATCCCGGCCGTGATGCAACGCCGCCTGGACGGTGAGCGTGCCCCCTTCCGGTGTTGCCTCCAGGCCATTTTCACCAAGATAAAAAAGCATCATCACCAGGTCTTTCATGCTGCAGAACAATCGTGGCAGTTTCCCATGTTTTTCGATGACAAACTGGTGCGAACGGGAAAGTATATTCAACGACTGAACGGCCAGCTCGAGGATTCGATCAAGGGAGTGGTCGGCTTTTTCCGCAGCGATGTAGCGGGAAAATTCATAAAGAATCGACGTCCGGTCAACCCCCCTGATCAAAAGGTCACTGACCAGCTGAATACGGTGCTCGCCGATGGAACCGAGCGCCGCTTCCTGGGTAATCAAATTCAACTGCCCCGACAAGCCGGTGAAAATATTATTGTAGTCATGGGTCACCCCCCGTGCCATCAGACAAAGTGACTGAAAATACTTGTATTCCATCAAAAAATCCTGCTGACTTGCCTTTGTGGGAAATGCATGCAGCGGCTGATTCTCTTGTTTCATAGCACTTCTTCCAAATTATCACGACACTCTCTTTTCGGCAGCGCAGAAACCGGCCAGTGCAATGCGGCTTCCATGGCCGATGATACATCGTGCATGGTGACCGGTTTCTGCAGGATTATACGCCGTTCCGCCTGCTCTCCGAGGTCGACATCGCTATAGTCGCCATTGCCGGTGCAGACAATGACCGGCATGTGCGGCTGGACCTTCAGCACTTCCTTAATCAGCTCCTGCCCGGAAAGATCCGGCATATCGAGATCGGTAAAAAGAAGGGCAAAGGAGTCGGGCGCTGCATGAAAAGCGGCCAGGGCCGTGACACTATCATGCTCGGCAAATGGCCTGAACTGTAACCGTCGCAGCACCTCGGTCAGGTAATCCAAAACATCTTCATTATCATCAACCAGCAGAATACAACGATTATTCCCATTAAAATATTTATTTTCACGTTTGACTTCGTGCAAATCATCGGTTTTTTCTCGAAAAGGCGGGAAATCAATGATGAACGTTGTTCCCGCCGCAGGCATATTGCCGCGCACGGCAATAGTGCCGCCAAAGTCGGTGACGATTGTTTTGACAACCGATAGACCAAGGCCGGTACCCTTGCCCGCCTCTTTGGTGGTAAAAAAGGGTTCAAAGATCCGGCCGGCGATCTCGTCGCCAATACCTTTACCGCTGTCCATCACCTGGAGACGAACCATCTCACGGCTTTCCTCTCCTGCTGCCTTTACCGGACGGAAGGAAAGGGCGATGGTCAATTTTCCGCCCTTTTCTTCCATGGCATGATAGCTGTTGGTTATCAAGTTCATTAGCAACTGACAAAAGCGCGCCGGGTCGCCGATGACTGCCGGACAGTCTTCCGCTATCTTGCTGACGACGGCAATACGGGTCGGCAGAAAGGCTCGGGCCATTTTGACACATTCTTTCACCAGGCTCTGCAGGGCAAGCGGCTGCTGACGGTTTTTTTCCGAGCGGGAAAAAATCAGAATCTGCTGCACCAGCTCTTTGGCCCGTGATCCGGCGAGAAGTATCTGCTCGACATGTTGCCTGAGGATTGCATCATCGGCGTACTTAATTTTAATAAGATCAGCATAACCAATTATCGGGCTGAGAATATTATTGAAATCGTGGGTAATTCCCGCCGCCAGAGTGCCGATAGCCTCGAGCTTTTGTGCCTGCATGGAACGGTTCTCAAAATCCTCGATAAATTCCTCACGTCTTTGTAAACATCTGCTCCTGAGGTCCAGATCACGCTCTGTCCGCAGCCAGGCCCGTTCACGCCGGGCACGCAGACACATCTCCACCAGGTACTTGGCCGAAAAGGGCTTGCGCAGATAGGCCGAGGCACCCTTTTCCATCCAGTCAAGGGCATGCTCCGGTGTCGAATCTGCAGTAATCATTATGCATACCGCGCTCGGCCGCCAATCCTTGAAAGCAAGGAGCAGCTGATCGCCTTTTTCGTCGGGGAGGTGATAATCGATAATAACCAGATCAATTTCAGTCGAGAAAAAACAGGCCCGCGCCTCTTCCCCGGACCGGGCCAGGCGTACCAGCCAGTTACATTCCTGCAAGGCACGATCGAGCATGGTCGCGGTCACCGGGTTATCCTCGACAACGAGCACCGCTACGGAGGGCGAACAACGGCTCTGTTCGGTCAAAGAAACCACAGTGCGACAGAAGACCTCCGGTTGAACCGGCAGGGAAAGAAAGCCATCCGCGCCGACATCCTCAGTAATTGCCGCGGCATAATCGGCAGAATAAGAGGCGGAAACAATGAGAATCGGCAGGCTGTTAAACAGGGCATAGTCAGACGATCGCAACAGATGGCAAAATCTCCAGCTATCGAGCTGATCCAGATGCAGATCGGTTATAATGATATCCGGTGGCTTCTCGGTCACCATTCCCCGCAACGCCTGTCCGGCATTTCTGAAAGGGGTTACCCGCCAACCCGCATTGCCGAGCAGGGTCGACAAGTGGCGGCGCTGCACTGCATCATTGGTCACAATGACGGCACTTTTACTCTTCGACTGGAGAGAGATCACTTGATCCATTCATGCCACCTTTTGGTTGTTGTATGGCTCTGGTCAGCAGTTGACGGACCATCTTGACAGAAAACAAGCAAATCTCATTCCAAAGAATTAAAAATATACATTTATTATTCTTTTCCAACCACTTAAACATCTTGCAACACGATTCTCCAGCAAACCTTGACGGCCTGAATGTTCATCCCCATTAGGCCGGGTGGCATTTTTACCTCCCCTGTCGTCATCAGAAAAATAATCCATCCCCCAGCACATTCTGCCGGTCACCGTGAGGGTGCTGCATATCTCTTATGCATCACTAGATATTTTTTGATTTTTCTCGATGAAACTGCGGTTGACACAGGGGGGGTTTTTCTACCTCCTTTGTGAAAAAGCAGGCAGGGCGCACAGAACGTGTCAGCCGTCGGCAAATATTTCTCTTATCACCTGGGCGATATTACCCTTGACGATAGGTTTATAGAGAAAGCTGCGAATACCATGTTTTTTGGCAACTTCTTCATTGACACGTGAACTATAGCCGGTGCACAGGATAATCGGCAGGGATGGCCGCAGCCGCAGCATCGCCCCGGCCAGCTCGAGGCCGGTCATGTCGGGCATGGTCTGGTCGGTTATGACCAGATCGAAATCATCCGGCGAGGCGGAGAAAACCTCCAGTGCCTGCCCGCTGTCGGTCAGACCCTCGACGGTATAGCCAAGGCGTTCGAGCATGGTCTTGCCCATTTCAACGAGCAATTGTTCATCATCGACGAGGAGAATATGCTCTTTGCCGAAAAGGGAAGACGCCTCGGCAGCGGCGAATTCAACCACTTTCCGACCAGTTTCCGGCAAATAGATATGAAAGGCGGTGCCGCTGCCGACGACACTTTCCACAGTTATCGTGCCGTTGTATTTCTTGACGATGCCATAGGCGATGGACAGCCCCATCCCCGTCCCCTTCCCCTTGGCCTTGGTGGTAAAAAAAGGATCAAAGATCAGATCGATGATATCGCGGGCGATGCCCACGCCGGTATCGCTGACGATCAGCTCAAGAAATCGTCCTCCGGCTTGCTGTACTACCTGGTCGTCGAGGCCGGCCGGGAGGCGCCGGGCCGGGCGGAATTCAATGGTCAGGATACCTCCTTCTTCCTCCATGGCATGGTACGCATTGGTACACAGATTCATTAAGATCTGGTGAATCTGCGACGGATCGGCCTCGACAGGGCCGCAATCGGCATCGAGTTTCTGCTTGATTTTGATCGTTGTCGGCAGGGACGAGCGCAGCATCTTCAACACTTCCTTGATGATCGAGCGCAGCTGCAGCGGCATGCGCTCATCCTGCGACTGACGACTGAAGGCAAGGATCTGTCCGACCAGATCTTTGCCGCGGTATCCGGCCCGCAGAACTTTTTCAAGATCTTCCCTGATCCTGCTGCCCTGCGGCACATCGTCCAGCACCATGTCGGTAAAACCGATCATCACGCCAAGTATATTATTGAAGTCGTGGGCAATACCTCCGGCAAGCGTGCCGATAGCCTCAAGCTTTTGCGCCTGCTGCAGTTGTTTTTCGAGCTGTTTTGTGTGCGCCTCCGCCTGTTTTTTTTCGCTCAGATCATGGGCGAGGGACAGGAGGTGCTGTTGGCCGCCGATATCCACCAGCACGCCCGAATAAAAAGTGGGGAACTCGTCGCCATTGGCTTTTTTCATGCACAGCTCCATGCCGGAAATCTGGCCATCGCTATTGATATTACGCACCAGTCGGTGACGGTCCTCCCTGGCAATGAGACCCAGGTCTATCGACCTGCTGCCGACGGCCAGTTCCCTGCTGTAACCGGTAATTTTTTCGAAGTAATTATTCACCTTCAGAAAGCGGCCGGAACTGATTTCACTGATGGTCATCATAATCGGGCTGCTGGCAAAAACTTTTTCAAACATTTCCTCAGCGGTTCTCGTCTTCGAGATATCGGTATGTGTTCCCACCACCCTTTTTATGGCGCCATGGCCGTCATACTCAACCGTTTTCCCCCGGCCCAAAACCCACAGATAGTCGCCTGTAGCGGTTTTAAAACGAAATTCACAGGTATAGGTCACATCTTCGGCAATGGCACTTTGCAGCAGAGTGACAGCCTTGTCTCTATCCAGGGGATGAATAAGATCCTTCCAGGTATCGTAGGTGACGGCAAAGTCATCCGGGGCATAGCCGAGCATCCTGTAGCACTGTGGGCTCCAGCTGACGATATTTCTCTGGACATCCCAGTCCCAGATACCATCACTCATGGCATCAAAGGTCAGCCGCAGCAGTTCCTCGTTCTGGTTGACCTGCGGGCCTGGTTCCTGGCGCAGAAGGCCGGTCTGGGATGACCGGCAACTCTGTTCGACCAGTGCCTCGAGGTATTTGAGCATTTCCCGGTGTTTTTCAGCGGAAACAACCGGCAGTTCATGCAGGGCAGCCAGATAGTCTGCCTCGTCAAAACCGTATTTTTTCGCCTGCATCCTGAACCGTTCGATCATCACATCGTTTATCGGTTCGCGCAGAAATTGTCCGGTGAAAACGTAGGCCACCCGTATTCCATCAAAAGTAACGGGGCAACAGACCTCGAGCAAACCATGGGGACAGGTATAAATCACTGAGGATTCGCCATCGACCGCCTCGTCCAATGCCTGCCGACAGAGCTTTTCCGCCTTTGGATGCTTGCGGTGGAATTCATCGCAGATCCGCATTCCGCCGCCTTTGACCAGGACATTACCGTCAAGATCAACAACCAGCGAAGGAATATCCGCGGCACGATAAAGCTGCAACAGGTTATTTTGTAAAGTATCTATATCCACCTGCTGCGAAAATGAACGTGAATTTGGCATAAGAACAAGGGTCTGAGAGAAAACACGCAATAATTATGTCTTTTTTCGAGTGTAGCACTGTCCTCTGCACTTTACAAATTACCCCGGAAAATAATTGCTCAAAAAATCAAGCAACACGGCGCAATGGGACATTTCCGAAAGCCTGCTTGCCGCCTTTCAGCTCAGCTCTGGACCCTCTGCCGCATAGTAACAGGTGCTTATGGACAGCGGTTTGATCTTTCCCTGATCAATTGCCTGTATTGTTTCCCATGTTTTCCCCGGCAGGAATTTCTGCAGTGGCTGCACTACCTGCATCATCCTGGGGAAGGCTGCCACCAGCTGTCCGTCCCATTTCTCGGCAAAACGCAGGAGGTCGTCGGGATAAACAACCGTCCGATCACCTCCTTCCGCATCCGCCTCGAACGGCTCAATGATATTCAGGTAGCCGTAATCATCGGTTATCTCTTCACCGGGCTGGATGTCTCTAATGGCGATCTGGAATTCATAAGGGGTGAGACAGCAGTTCGCCCTGAAGCTGTGATTGGTATAGCGGCAGTTATCCCAGCAGAAGATATAATTTCCCCTCCTGTTGCGAAAAGAATATTTCAACAGGATTTCCTGATAAACGGCATCATAGCACGCCAGCTCGGTCGGTTGTATTTCCCGGTCAAGTGCATCGAGGCACCAGGTTATTGTCCCGCAGGCAATGAAACTGACCGCAAAGAGACCATAGCCTTTATTTTTATCTATAAAGCGCACTTCCGTATCGGGGTGAATCATCGAGCAATCTCCAAAAGAGGTAATGTTTTATGCACGTTCGACAAATGGACAATGATGTGCTATGCCATAGAAGATGGGGCCGTTTTCAGGACTGAAAAATCAAGTGTTGCAGTACCAAAAATAAGAATTATTCTTATTTACCACTTGCTTATTTACCGGGTTATTCTTTAATATATAAAAAAGTCGTCGGAGTGGGAGTGAAATTTACCAAACTTTGAAAAACTTGCAAGATCTGCAACAAAGACCTTGCCCGGTCATTGGGCGTGCACACTTTTGACCATTCCTTTTAACGGTGACAACATGACTACCCGCAACAACAATGAAGTTTCTTCCGGCCCCTCCCATTATGTGGGCATAGGTGCCTCCGCCGGAGGGCTGGAAGCCATCGAGACTTTTTTCAAAAATATCTCACCAAAAAGCAACCTGGCCTTTATCGTCGTCCAACACCTTTCCCCCGACTATAAGAGCCTCATGGTCGAACTGCTGTCGAAAAAAACCGAGATGCCGGTTTATCGCGCCGAAGATGGCATGGAGGTCTGCGCCAATAGCATCTATCTCATCCCGCCCAAGAAGAACTTGACAATTTTTCACCAAAAACTGCTGCTCAACGACAAAGACAGCACCCTTGGCATAAATCTCCCCATAGACATTTTTCTCCGTTCACTTGCAGAAGACCAGGCCGAACGGGCCGTAGCCATCATCCTCTCGGGCACCGGCAGTGACGGCACCCGCGGTGTCAGAGCCATCAAGGAACTGGGCGGCATGGTCATGGTACAGAACGAACAAAGCGCCAAGTTCGACGGTATGCCCCGTTCGGCTATTTCCACAGGAGCGGCCGATTTTATCTTGCCTCCGGAGGAAATGCCGCAGCAACTTCTTGCCTATGTGGCGCATCCCTACGTGTCCGGCGCGAAGCAGACCGATTTGCTGTTGAAAGACGGCGACGCCTTGACCCGACTTTTTGCTGAGTTACGCGATAAAACCAAAGTCGACTTCACCTTTTATAAGCCGAGTACGATCACCCGCAGAATTGAACGCCGCATGTCGGTGAACCAGATCAGTGATTTTGAAGAATATGCCAACTATCTGCACAGTTATCCCGGCGAAGTCATGGCCCTGTACCGCGACCTGCTCATCGGTGTCACCCGTTTTTTCAGGGATCCTGAAGCGATGCAGGATCTGGAGGAGAAGTGGTTGCCAGAACTGCTTAGCCGCGTCAAAAATCGCGAAGTGCGCTTTTGGGTGGCCGGCTGCTCTACCGGTGAGGAGGCCTATACCCTGGCCATTATCGTCAAGGAAGTGATGGAGAAGATAGGTATCAGCCGCGATGTAAAGATTTTTGCCACCGACATCGATAAAGATGCCGTGATCAAAGCAAGCACAGGTATTTATCCCGAAAGTATTGTCGCTGATCTCAGCCCAAAAATTGTCACGAAATATTTTTATCACAAGGAAGAAAAACTCCAGATAGCGAGGCATCTGCGCGAGCTGGTGGTCTTCGCCCAGCATAATCTCATCCGGGATCCGCCTTTTACCAATATTGACTTGGTATCCTGTCGTAATTTACTCATTTATCTGCAGCCTGTCCTGCAGCAGAAGGCCTTTGATCTGTTTAACTTTTCCCTCAACAATGCCGGCCTGCTCTTTCTCGGCAGTAGTGAAACCGTCGGGGATCGTGAAAATTTTTTTGAGACACTGCACGCGAAACATAAGATTTATCGGTCTTATGGCAAAACCCAACCGATGCATCGAGATGTACAGATTAAAGCGCGTGACGACAAACATTTCCCCCCATCGGCCATAGAGGCTCGCCTGTGGAATCGCCGCCGGTCGGACAACGATGGCAGTAAAATTGTCCAGCGCTATATGGAGGTGGCGATCGAGCACTTCCTGCCACTCTCCATCATCGTCAACGAGCAGCTGCGCATCGTCCATATCGTCGGCAACGCAGAGGGCTACCTGCGCTTGCCTTCAGGTCCGGCCGAGTACGACATCGCCAAGATGGCGGCAAAAGAACTGGCCATACCTCTTGCCAACGGCATCCAGAAAGTGTTCCGCACCGGGGAAGAGGCTGTTTATTCCAATATTCGGCTCCAGCACCGCGGCGAGAACAACACTGTTCGCGTGCGTATCATCCCCTTGCCCGAAGTAAAAAGTCTCGAACCGCTCGTCGCCGTTTTTTTAGAAGAAATAAGCAAAACAACTGCGACGAAACCGAATGCCACCATTTCCTACGATGTCGGCAAAGAGGCACAGCAGCATATCAATGACCTTGAACACGAGTTACAGTTCGCCAGGGAAAACCTGCAGGCGACCATTGAAGAGCTGGAAACTTCGAACGAAGAGCTGCAGGCCACCAACGAAGAGCTGCTGGCCAGCAATGAAGAATTGCAGAGTACCAACGAAGAACTGCAGTCGACAAACGAGGAACTCTACACCGTCAACGCTGAGCATCAAAACAAAATCATCGAACTCTCCGAACTGAACAATGATGTGGAAAATCTTCTCTCCAGTTCCCGCATAGGCAGCCTGCTGCTCGATGAAAATCTGGAGATTCGCAAATTCTCTCCGGAGATTTCCAATATTTTCCATATCCTGGACAAGGATATCGGTCGGCCGATCAACCATATCACCCATCGTCTGCTCGACGCCGACCCGCTGCAGATGATCAAGACAGTTTTGCAAACCAATAAACAGATCGAGCAAGAGGTGCAGATTCAAGGAGGCAACTGGTACCTGACCCGGGTTCTTCCCTATTCCATCGGGCCGAAAACCTACTCCGGAGTTGTCCTGACCTTTATCGACATTACCGAAGCACGAACCACCCGAAGCCATCTGGCCAACAGCAAACAGACTGCCCTGGATATCAGTTTGAACATGCCGGCCGGATTGTTCATCTATGCCGAAAACAGCAACGGGGAGCTGTTGCTTGAGAGCTGCAATCCCGAGGCGGAACGGATAACCAACATAAACTTTTCCGAGTGGGGTGGAAAACCGTTTGATGAGATCTGGCCGGAGGCCAGGCAAAATGGTATCAGCGCAAAATTTGCCTCGGTGATGGCTTCGGGACAACCAATTCATTTTGAGGACTTGCATTACAAGGATGCGCGCCTCGATGGTGGCTTTCGCGTCAGCGCCTTTCGGCTGCCGAACAGACGTCTGGCGGTCAGTGTTGAAGATATTTCCGAACGTCGGCAGATGCGAAAAGAGCTCGAAGAGAGCGAGAGCCGCTATCGCACTCTTTTTGAAACCATGGCGCAGGGGGTTGTCTATCAGGATCGTGATGGCCGGATAATCTCCGCCAATCCTGCCGCGGAACAGATACTTGGTATGACCTTTGATCAGATGCGCGGAATTTCCTCTCTTGATCCTCGCTGGCAGGCCATCAGGGAAAACGGCTCCTCGCTCCCGGGCGAAGAGCATCCGGCAATGGTTGCTCTGGCGAGTGGTGAACCGGTCTTCGGTTTTGTCATGGGCATCCATTGCTCTGCCTTTGAGGGGATCCGGTGGATTCTGGTCAATGCCAGTCCGCAGTTTCAGGACGGCGCCAGACAGCCGTGCCAGGTCTTTACCACTTTAGAAGATATAACCGCACGACACACCCTGTACAATGGTTCAGAAAAAATGCCTCCCATGGGAGTCTTGTAAATGAAGTTTGGTGAAGAGGCCCGATTCTCCAGATGGGGCGGCTACACAGATAAATAGAGCACGACACGATAAACATGACGACAAAAAAACCAGATTTTCCGGGCGGCAGTCTTCGGGAGAAGGCAGAAGCCTTTTTAAATGCCTCACATACTGCCGGTAAGACATTTACTTCTGTCGAATACCAGGAGCTGCTCCATGAGCTGCAGGTACACCAGATTGAACTGGAATTGCAGAACGACGAACTGCGGACAACCCAGGTCAACCTGCAGGAAAGCCGCTCGCGCTATATGCAGCTCTATCATAATGCGCCGGTGGGCTATGTTGTTCTGAACAGTGCCGGCATCATCATTGAGGCAAACGGTACTTTTGCCGGGATGGTCGACCATGGGGCAGCTATGCTGCACGGTCTACCGTTTGCCGAATTTCTCGTCCCCGAAGACCGGCCGATCTTTCGGGCACGTTTACGGGCGTTTTTCAAAAGACCCGTTGATAAACAGATCGAGGTGCGGTTGGGAACGGCCATAAAAACCAATTTCCATGTGCACCTGTCGGCGATTTCTCAAAACCGGCCTCCGTCATTTTCAGATAAACAGGGAGACGAACTTCTTGTCACAGTGACAGATATGACCGCAAGGGCCAAGGCAGAGGAGGCGTTAAAGGCATCGCACAGATTTATCTTTGCGGTTATTGATGCCCTCTCGTCCCATGTCTGTGTGCTTGATGAACAGGGTACCATTATCACTGTCAACCAGACCTGGCGGAAATTCGCCGCCACCAGTCCATTAGCGGGAGACAGCAGTATCGAGGGCACAAATTACCTCGACATCTGCCGTCAAGCCGAAGGAGAAGATGCACATATCGCCTTAGCCTTGGCCGAAGGCATCACCGCTGTTCTTGAAGAACAAAAAGATTTCTTCAGTTTGGAATATCCCTGTCACCCGGAAGGCAATCAATGCTGGTTTATCGGCCGCGTCACTCCACTGACGGATGGCATCCATAAATACGCCGTGGTTGCCCATGAGGATATCACCGAGCGTAAGTTACTGGAAAAAAAGGAACTGGAACTGCAAAATCAGATCAATCAGCGGGAAAAGACCGAGAGCCTCAGCCGCCTGGCCGGGGCCGTTGCCCATAACTTCAACAACATCATGACGGTTGTTGTCGGCAATCTGGAACTCGCGCTCTCCGGTTTGCCGGAGAACAGCAGAGTGCTGCACAATATAAAGGCGGCAATGCAGGCGGCCTGGAAGGCCTCGGAGATGAGCAGCCTGATGCTGACCTACCTCGGGCAGACACTGATCAAAAAAAAGCCGCTGGATCTCGCTGCAGCATGCCTCCTGAGTATTGATTCTCTGCAGGAAGCCAAGCCACCTGACGTTGAGATTACTATCGGCCAGGCACCACCCGGACAGATTGTTAATGCAAATATTGAACAAATTCAGCAGATAATCACCAATCTGATGACAAATGCCTGGGAGGCTATCGAGGAGCGACCAGGAAGCATCCGACTCAGTGTCACGCCTATCAAGACAGCGGCAATACCTCAGAAACATCTTTTCCCTCCTGAGTGGCAACCGAACAGGCAGACCTACTTCTGCATTGAGGTACGAGACAGCGGCCACGGCATTGAGAGTGAGAAGATCGGCAATCTCTTTGATCCCTTTTTTTCCACTAAATTCAAAGGCCGCGGCATGGGGCTGGCGGTGGTTCTTGGTATTCTTCGCTCCCTCGGTGGAGCCGTCACCGTGCAAAGCAGCCCGGCAAAAGGCGCTGCTTTGCATATCTATCTTCCCGGTGTCGAGTCTCACTCCCGGACATCCACCGCATAATCTGCTGCACCGGTTTGAATGCGAAGGGACACCTCTGCCCGGCAGATTGATCGTACCCGTATGAAGTTTTTTACTTAACCATCTTGAAATCCGACTTTTACGACTTTATCAAGAAAGAGATTGTTTAATCATTGAACAGCGTCTCGCCGTAATAATCGTCCGGGTCATAATCGACTTCCAGCATGGTCAATTTAACCGGCTCCTTCGAGGTGAGAACGTATTCCGTGCCGCATTCATAGCAGACGATCGCATCACCCTTGCTGAAATAGTATTCAATTGGAATATATTCCATACAGATCTCGCATTTTCCATAACGTTCCCTGTCACCCTGATGTTTATTAAACTTGCCCATGGCATCCTCCTCTGCGTAATTAGTCATGGATAGTCTTCAGAATGCACATAACAAGAAGCGTGCCACTTTCGCCGCTCAGCTATCCAGTTGTATTTACGTAACAAGACAGCTCGACTGGCGATTTATGCACAATGTACGAGGACAGCAGGAATTCCGACAGACAGGGCAACCGTTTGACAGCAAAGGGGTAATATTGTTTGACTACAAGAACTTACTTTACTTTTCCGATATACTTTAATTATTCCGATTTCCTGAAATCTTCTTTCTTCAAGCCATAGATTTTCATTTTGTTATAGAGGGCTCGCGGGGTCATCCCGGCGAATTGCGCCGATTCCCCGATGCGTCCACTGGTATAATCGAGCAGCTCCACGAGGTACTTTCGTTCCGCGGCCTGGGAGAGAAAGGTTTTATATGATTTCAATGTCGTTCCGGGTCGAAAGGCGTGCTCATGCAGTACGCTATCAGACAGGGGTGAAGGGGCGACCGGCAAGCCCGGAATATGGATGAGGTCGGCGCTGATAATCTCGCTGTCGGCGAGCATAACCGCCCTTTCGATAACATTTTGCAGCTCTCTGATATTGCCGAACCAGGGAACGGAGAGAAGAATTTTCTTGGCCTGTCGATCCAATCCTTTGATATAATCCCGCCCATCTTTCTTTTTCTTATTGATTAAATGCTGCGTCAGCAGCGGAATGTCTTCGATTCTGTCACGCAGCGGCGGCACATGAATCTGAAAAACCGATAAACGATAATAGAGGTCGGAGCGCAGTCGTCCGGAGGTGAGAAGTTCAACAGGATCGGTATTCGTGGCCCCGATCACGCGGAAATCGGTACTCACTTCCGTATTCCCGCCCAGACGCTGCAAACTTTTTTCCTGCAGAACACGCAACAGACGTACCTGCATGGCCGGCGACATCGATTCAATTTCATCGAGAAAGAGCGTCCCTCCGGCGGCATGTTCAATCTTGCCGATACGGCGACTGGTGGCCCCGGTGAAGGCGCCTTTTTCATAACCAAAAAGTTCCGATTCAAGCAGACTGTCAGGCAGGGCGCCGCAGTTGACTGCCATGAAAGGTCCTGAGCGGCGGCGTGATTCATTGTGAAAAATATTGGCCAGGAGTTCTTTGCCCGTTCCCGTCTCCCCCTGTAAAAAAATGGGCGACTCGGTCGGGGCAATGTCTTTGAGCAGGTCCAGCAATTTTTCCATGAGCGGGCTCTTGGTGACAATGGCCTCTCGTCCCGGCTGGGCCTGGATGTAACCGGCCAGATACCTTTCCCGGTTTCGCTCGCGCATGTCACGCATCAGCTTGGCGAAAAGCTCTCCACAGCGTCCGATATCTTCATTGGCCAGGACATGCGCTTTGTTTGTATGGCTGCGGGCCAGTTGCTGATCCTTTGCTTCTCCGGCACCTATCAGAAAAATCTGCGGTGTGTTGTGGGTCGCTGCCAGCTCGGCAAGGGCCAGCTCGGCAAAGTCCGGGTGTCCCGCTTCGATTATCCACACATCGAAAATACGGGAAAACGCCGTTGAATAAAATTCAGCGGAGGAATTGACACGCAAAAAACGGCACGGCATCGAAGAAAAATCGACGAGGAGTTTCTCGCCTTTTTCTTTAAGACCAAAAATGAGAATATTATACATCATCCCTCATCCGAAGCATGAAACAGGCCATTTCACACAGGTGCATAGAGGGCGTATGCCCTCTATGCACCATATCAGGTATTCTGAAAGGATCGAATAAATTTGCGATCGATGTAATCCTTGATACGAAAAGCCAGCCTCCCGGAAAAAGTTATAAACCATTTGGCGAGAACCCCTTCTCCATCGCCGAGATTGTAGATGAGGAGATAGGTTCCTCCGGGAGAAAATTTCTCCGGCTCTTTTTCATCAAGGCAGGCCAGCAGATTGTTGTACAAAACACCATTCTGCCGCACGGCATAGACCCCGACCTTGTCAAGGGGCTGTGGGGCAAAAGAGATGCAGTCGCCGCCGCCGAAGATATTGTTATACCCGGTTGAGCGCAGATATTCGTCGACCAGCAATCCGCCGTCCGGACCGGTGGGCAGCCCCGATACGGCAAAGATCGGCGATGGTCGGACACCTACGGCCGGAAAAATAATATCGGCCTGATAACTCCGGTCATTTTCCAGCAGGAGTCGTCCGCTTTCTATCTCCCTGACATATCCCGCCTCAATAATCTCAACCCCCTTTCTCTCGAGGATGGTTCTCGTCAGGCGACGAACCTGCGCCGGCCGGCCGGACATAAACGTTCGCCCGGCAAACAACTGGACCCGGGGCATCGTCACGCCCTGCCGGCGGCACAGCTGGTATATATTCCCGGCAAGTTCAATGGCCGACGGCCCGCTGCCGACCAGAGCAATGGTGATCTTTTTCGTCGCGGCAAGCTCAAGGATTCGCTCTCTGGCAGTGAGCAGAGCTTCTATGGGCTTGGCGGTAAAAATATCGTCGTAGTCCCCCCGGACCATTTCCTGCGGGACATAGGAACCGGCATTACACGAAAGAACGTCGTAGGGGATTTCTTCCTCTGTTTTCTGCTCTTTTCCCCCAACTATTTTCTGCACGTGGACCAATTGCTTGTCCGGATCGATGCGAAATGCCTTGCCGAGAACAAACCTGCCGCCCTTGGCTTCGACCTGCCTGCGGGTGGCAAAACGGATATCATCCGGGCGATACGTCCCGCCGAGCATCCCCGGCCCCATACCGCTGTAATAATGGTATTCGGACGGTTGAATGACGGTCACCCCATAGCCTTTTTCAACAAAGACATGCAGGTTGGCCAAAGTGACCATGTGGGCATGGCCGCCGCCGATGAGAACCAGTTGTTTCGACATGTCAGACAAGCTCCTGCTGATGATCGATATAACTGCTCAACCGGGCAATATGGCTGCGCTCTTCCTCGGCAATCTGAAGCAGAACCTGCTTTGTTGCCTGTTTATCGCTTCGCTCAGCAGCTCGCAGATACAGATCAAGCGCCTGCGCTTCAATGGCCATGGCCAGGCCGAGCACTTCGATCTCAGAATCGACATCAACTGCGTACAGCTGCAGATATTCCTCTGTAGTCAGACCGCCTTCCAGTGCCGGTTCGGCAATTTTTCCGGCAAACTCGGTCATTGTCAGTGATGTCCCGGTAATCTCGCGATAGAGATCGACTAATCGCTGTTGATGCAGGATCTCAATGTCGGCAAGTTTGCCAAAAAGTACCTTGGTCGTTTCAAGGGAAACCTTCGACTGCATGGACAGATAGAAGTCTCGCAGTCCCATTTCCAGGCCAAAACCGATTACTACCGCCTCTTCGGGACTCTCTTCCCTGGTAAAAAGATGCAGGCCGGTCTCCTCGGGACCGACCGCGACCTCCTTTTTCCAGGCCTTTATTCCACCGGTGAGATTATATACCTTGCGAAAACCCTTACCAGCGAGCATCTGCGCAGCGACCCGGCTGCGTCCGCCACTGGCTCAGTAGATGACGATCGGTTTGTCCTTGCCGAGTTCTGCCGATCGGCTGTCCAGATCGCCAAGCGGCAGGAGCTTGGCACCGGGAAGATGACCGTGGTTATATTCTTTTGGTTGACGGACATCGAGAAAGATGACCTCACCATCAGGCTTCTGCTCGGCGAACTGAAGCGCCTCTTCCCAGTTTATAGAAGAGACGGGGGTGAAAAACTGCATCCATTTCATGGTGTGCCCTCCTCGAGTTATTTTGCCGCAACGCCAAACAGGCGATCGGTGAATTGAACGTACCAGGCAGCCGACTGCACCTGAATGATATAGGCAAGGGCGATAACCAGCGCCGCATTGGCTCCCGCTTCGCCGAAGGCATTAATGGCTATGGCCAGGGCGATGGATAAATTCCTCATAACCGTTCCGTATACCAAAGCGATACCATCGTTTCGCGTAAAAAACAACTTTGCTGTCAGGGTAGAAAGAGCAAAATTAATGAGATACAAAAGCAGCAGGGGTATGAAGATAACGAGAAGCAGACCAGGGCTCTCAACAAGAGTTCGTGCCTTCAGAGCCATGGCGACAAAGACAATGCCCAGGACGCCGATGGTTGACAGCGCGGGAAAGCGGGGCACGATCTTTTCTTTAAACTCCTGCATGGTATGTTTTTTCAATAAGGCCTGTCGAGTAACATACCCAAGCCCCATCGGCAAAAAGACTATAATAAGAACCTGCTGCATCACCTTCTGTACATCCACCTCGACCGTTGCCCCAAGCAGCCAGTTCACATAGAAGGGTGTCGCCAGCGAACCAAGGGTGAGACCGATAACCGTCATATTAATTGCCGCGCCCATATTACCTTTGGCGAAACCAGTCCAGGAGATGGTCATGCCGCTGGTCGGCAAAAGGGATGCAAGCAGAAGCCCCAGAGCCATATACGGTTGTTCAGGAAAAAACCACCTGCCGAGGAAGAACGCGACAAAAGGAATAATCGCAAAATTGATACACTGGGCCGCACCCTGTAGTTTCAGGTTTAATCCCTCTTTGAGATGCTGGATATTCAGGGTGACCATCATCGGGTAGACCATGAGAAAGGTGAGTGGAAGAATCAACACCTTCATTTTTCGTGTAAACGCCGCATCAACTCCGGCGCCAAACAAAAACCCGGCGAGGAGAAACAGTGGAATAGCATAAACGAGATTTTTATTGATACGCATGAGAATTTTCCACATAATCATTCACCCTTGGGTATACTGTTTTTAAAAAAGAGAGATGGACTGAAATTGTGCATATGCTATATTGAATCACTTTTATAGTTGTGTCAAGACAGCAATTAAAGAAAAACCTTTAATTGCTGTCTTGACACAACACGACAACTTTTACAATCTTACAAATCTTCTCCTACACGAACACCATGGAACAGACAGATTCCCCATCGCCCCACGCAAGCCACCGTTTTTGTCTCATGTGCGGGCAGGATAACCCCTTATCCTTCGGCCTGAAGTTCAAAAAAAATGATGACGGCGCCGTCTCGACTACTTTCACCGGGAATCGCAACCTGCAGGGATACACCGGTGTCATGCACGGTGGCGTCCTTTCGGCCCTGCTCGACACGGCCATGGCGCAATGTTTATTGCATCAGAATATTGAAGCGGTGACCGGAGAATTGACTGTCCGGTATCTCGAACAGGTCGACTGCGACGGTACACTGGACATCAAGGCCTGGATAGATTCGTCCCTGCCGCCGCTCTATCACCTCAAGTCACAGATTCGGATCGGCGACAAAATAGTCTGTAAAGGCAAGGGCAGATTCATGCAGCGCGAAGGACGGGGAAAAAGGAGCGTTGAATACTAATGGAGGAGCACATGACATCTGCCATAACACGAAATAAGTATCTGGATGACAACCAGAACAGGTTCATCGAACAATTGATGGAGTGGCTGGCAATACCGAGTATCAGTACCCTTTCCGAGCATAAAGACGACGTCCGCAATGCTGCCGACTGGGTCAGAAACAGGTTGGCGGAAATCGGTTTCCCTACATCTCGGATAATAGCAACCACAGGACATCCTTTAGTCTTTGCCGAGTGGCAGGTCGACGACAGGCAACCGGCCCTGCTCATCTACGGCCATTATGATGTGCAACCGGTTGACCCGATCGAGCAGTGGAACAGTCCGCCCTTTCAACCGACCATCCGTGCCGGCAACATCTACTGTCGAGGCGCAAGTGATGATAAGGGGCAGATCATGCTCGTCCTTGCCGCTCTTGAGGCATGGATCAAAGTGGACGGCGCCCTGCCGGTGAATATTAAAATTCTCCTCGAGGGTGAAGAGGAGGCCGGCGGCGCATCAATTGCCGCCTATGTGCAGGAAAATCCGGAACATCTCCGGGCCGATGCGGTTTTAATCTGCGACACCCATATGGTCCGTGCTGATCAACCGTCACTGGTTACCGGCCTGCGCGGCGTGCTCTATACCGAAATCGCCGTAACCGGAGCGAAGACCGACCTGCATTCCGGCAGTTATGGCGGTGTTGCCCCGAACCCCATCCATGCGCTCTGCGTACTGATCAGCCGACTCAAAGGTGAAGACGGGGTCATTCACATCCCCGAACTTGCCTCAGCCATCCCGGCGGCCGGGGCAGCCGAAAAGCTTTTCTGGCAGGAAGATCCCTTGCACATCGAGAAAGCCTTATGCACTGAGATGGGTGTGACTGAGCTGGCCGGCGAAAAAGACTACCCCCCCCTGGAAAGGATAGGTCTGCGGCCAACTCTGGAAGTCCACGGTATTCGAGGTGGTTTCACTGCAGAAGGGGCAAAAACCGTTATTCCGGCATCGGCCGTGGCCAAAATCAGTTTACGCCTCCCGGCCGGTCTCGAGCCAAACGAGGTATTCGGCTGGCTGGACAAGGCGGTCCAGCGGCACATGCCGGCGGGACACATTGTCCAGGTGACCAATCTGCACGCCGGAAAAGGCTTTTATATACCCCCCGGCGCCCCCGCACTTCTGGCCGCTGCCGACGCCCTCGAATCGATATACGGCAAGACCCCGGTATTTATGCGTGAAGGCGGATCCATCCCCATTGCCTCGCTTTTTAATGAAGTGTTGAATGTACCAGTGGTTTTAATGGGCTTCGGACTGCCTGACGACACAATCCATGCGCCAAACGAGAAATTCAGCCTGGAGCAATTCAGGAAGGGTATGAAGACGGTTGCTGATTTTCTGGGCCGCTTGACTTGCGGCCAGGAGCATGCCGGATAACAGCCATTGCGGCATGCGCCAGCTGCTGCTTTGAAAAATGGCCTGAAAATGCGGGTGATCCCAGGCCATTTTCTTATTCAGTCTTTTCTCAGCGGATCAAATAGAAACTCCAAGCCATTGACTTTTACCTCATAAACGATAGCCAGCATCTCCCCCAGTCTGCCCTTCGGAAAACCTTTTCGAGCGAACCAAACCACATAGGGTTCGGGCAGGTCGATAAGCAGCCGCCCAGCGTACTTACCGAAAGGCATTTTCATTTCCGTCAAATCGAGGAGCTGCCGGTGGTCAAAAGGAAGGTCGTGCACGTTTTTCTCCTGTCAAGGGATACGGCTGAGGGTGACCACGGCGACAATAACCATGGCAGCGCCAAGGGCCTGCACCGCGCCAAGGGTCTCCGCAAGAAAAACATAGGCAAGCAGCAGGGTTACCACCGGTTCCAGGGTGGACAGGGTTGACGCGTCATTGGCGCCGATGCGCCGCATCCCGGCAAAGAAAAAGACGATGGGCATCAGTGTCGAAAAGACAGCAATCGATGCCACGGCCAGCCAGCCAATCGATGCCTGTGGCAAACTTGGTCCTTCAAGCAGCATAGCCGTCCCAAAAACCGTAGCTGCCGAGAGCATGATAACGCATCCGGCGCTGATGGCCCCGGTCTTTGCAGTGACTTTTTCCCCCACCAGAATATAGACGGTATAGACAAGAGCCGCACCAATGCCGCACGCTATCCCTGTCGGTGTCCCGGCAAGCCCATCGCTGACAGTCAAAAGAATACCAAAGAGCGAAGCAAGGGCGAGCAGCATCTTGGTCAATGTCAGGCTGCGGCGACCAATTGCCGCTGAACCGATAATTACCAGGGCAGGATGAAGGTACAGCAACAGGCCGGTCAAGCCGGCGGTGGCATGGTGCAGGGCCGAAAAGAACAGAAAAGACTGACCGGCATACCCGAACGCGCCCATGGCTATCAAAATATACAGGTCCCGTCCTCTCGGCCACGGTAAGCGCAGAACCGTCATCAGGGCAACCATCAAGGCGCCGGCACAAAAAAACCGAAAAAAAAGCACTGTGGTGGTCGATGCCCCTGAGGCAAAAGCAACCTTGCCGAAAATAGCCATCGCCCCGAAGCCGGTGGCAGAAAAGAGGACGAACAGGACACCCTGAAGGCGTGTCGACGCCATAGATCTCACCCGATTATTTCCAGTTGCTTGATCATTTCTTCGAAAACGTTTCCCAGCACCAAATCAGCTTTGTCCATCGGCTTTGACACGTACAACTCAACTGTGAAAAAACCTCTTTTGCGCATCTCCGTCACGGGAAAACGTTTTCGGCTCGGAGGAGAGAGAGTCTTTTCGATTTTCCGTTGAACAGTTCCCTTGCTGCTTTTTTTTACCCGGCATTTCGCCAAAAAGAAACGGAATTGAACATCCACAGGTTTTCTCTGACAAACTATCCCACTCTGAAAAAATTTACGTCTGTCAATATATATCTCAACAAAAAATCGACCTTGATGCACTTTTCTTCTTCAAAAGCATTCTTCCTCACTGATTCTTGATTTTTTTCTATAAAAGGCCTAGGCTTTGACAGCATCTTTTTTAAAAAAAAATAAACCCATAATAAAAGAGATTCCGATTGGAAACAATCATTGCCAGGCAACCGATATTCAACGAAAAAAGGCATCTCTTTGCTTACGAACTGCTGTACAGAGGGGGGGGTGCCCTGAGTCTGGCCGACGTCGGAGGAAACCGGGCAACAAGCTCCCTGATCACCAGTTCGTTTTTAACCGAGGGCCTGGATAGAATCAGCGGCAACAAACCTTGTTTTGTGAATTTTACCGAAGAACTGCTGCTTGAAAACATTGTGGAAAGTTTCCCCGTCACCAGCATTGTCGTTGAAATCCTTGAAGACGTTCACCCCACCGATGAAGTCATCAGGGCCTGCAGGAATCTTAAGCGGCTTGGTTATCTTCTTGCCCTCGACGATTTTGTATACCATAAAAATTTCATACCCCTGATCGAACTGGCGGATATCATCAAAATCGACTTCCGCCTCACCCCTATCAACGAAATTCGCACGACCCTCGACTGTCTGTCCCGACACAAGATAGACTATCTTGCCGAAAAAGTAGAAACACATGGTGAGTTTGCCGAAGCCCGGCAACTCGGCTTCAAGTATTTTCAGGGATATTTCTTCGCAAAACCTGAAGAATTGAGGATTAAAGAGATGGGAACTTCAAAAATAACCCTTCTCAACCTCCTCTCCGAGATAAATAAACCATCTTTCTCATCTCAAAAAATGACGGCGATGATTGCCGCCGATGTCTCGCTTTCCTACCGATTACTGCGCTACATCAACTCAGCTTATTTCTATCTCATCAAGAAAATTGACTCCATTCACCACGCGGTGACCTATCTGGGTGAAAATGAAATCAGACGCTTCGTCACCCTGGCGGTCATTTCGGAAATATCTCACAAGAAACCTGCCGAGCTGGTTCGACTGGCAGCAGTGCGGGCAAAATTCTGTGAACAGCTTGGTCAGGAGAGCTCTCAACAGACCAAGCCGAATGAACTTTTCATGCTTGGCCTGTTCAGCCTGCTCCATGCCATGCTCGACACGCCAATAAAAGATATATTGAACAAAATTCCCGTGTCCGATGATATCAAACGAGCACTGACGGATCAAAGAGGACCTCTGGCCATATTTTTGACTATTGTCATTGCCTACGAACGAGGCAGCATTGAAGCCTGTTTCCAGGCCCTGGAACCAATGGGTATTCGTAAAGAAAAAATCTACCCTCTCTATCTCTCTTCCCTGGAATTTGCCGATACTTTTGTCAACCTGTAATCATGACATCATCCGGCCGCCCAGAAAGACTGGCCATCGATCCTGCCGCAGGTTCCCCACACGGCAGGGCTTGTGCAATTTTTCGGGGAGGGAAACTTCTCTCTTCCAGCTGACCGCTCATTTTACGGCGATATTGACCGGGCGATCAATGAGCTGTGCCAGGGGCACAACATCATAATCCTTGGCCAGAGCAACAAAAAGCTGCTCAAGTTCCTTTACCCATTCGTCCGATTCGGCGTTCCGACAGGTCGGCAGGTCATGGAGCATGATAATATCTCCAGGCCGCAGACGTCGTAAAATTTTGTCGGCTAGCCGGTGGATATTTCGATTCCCCCGATCAAAGGCGCGGCAGCTGTAGGTAACGGTGATGAGGCCTTCCATGGCCAACACCTCACGAAGTCGGGGACTGGTGATGCCGACAGGCGGTCGGAAGACCAGGGGTTGTATCCCTGATTTCTTGAGTATATTTTGTGTCTTATGGATATCCTGCCGCAGAGTTTTCCCACTGCGCAGCATAAGAAAATAGTCGTGACTCCAGGAATGATTACCGATGCTGTGCCCCCGGCGCAGGATCTCCGCCACCAGCTCCGGATATCCTGCCGCTTTTTCACCGACCAGGAAAAATGTGGCCGGCAGTCGATAACGGGCAAGCAGGTCAAGCAAGAGGGGGGTCGACGCGGGGCATGGACCATCGTCAAAGGTCAGGCAAACCGATGGTATTCCTCGCTGCGCGCGGCTGATGACCGGCAGGAAAAAGCCCCACCCCGGCAAAAATGGCGCCGCGGCACAGAGCAGGAGAAAAAGAGCAAGCGGTATGGCCGCGAGCGATGGGCTCAAAAAAAAGAGCAGTAGTGCCGCCGCCAAGACAGCGAGACCGGTTTTTTCCGCAGGAGAAAAAGATACTTTACGAATGTTTTCCAGCACCGGTCGACTCTTTTTCCGCCCGACAGACCATCCAGACCAACTCCGGATTCGCCGCCGAGACCTCGTGTATGATGACAGTATAACCCGCGCTTCTCATGCATTTCGCCAGGTATTCGGAGGAACGGTACCAGGGCCGCCCGCCACACATTTTTATCCGGCTGTCCTCCAGGCGCCAGGACCAGGAAGGCCGGTCCGTCGGCGGGAGGACAAACCGTGTCACCAGGATACCTTTATCGCCAAGTGCCTGAAAGCTGCCGTTGATGACCGCAGTCGCCGTCTCGTCATCGAGATAATGAAACATGTCAAGAAGCAGGACGACATCAGCCGGACCCGGTGCAGGTGGTATTTCCGGGGCCCAGCCGACGGTGGCCACCCCCCGGTCGCCGATGGCCAGGGCGGCCACCCGTACCCTCTCGGAATCGGGGTCAATGGCGTAGATTTGTGCAGCCGGATACCGTTCCAGGCACCAGCAGGCCGGCACGCCATAGCCGCAGCCGATATCCAGAATGGTTGTCATATTTTTTCGTTCGGCGAGCATTCGCGGCAGATCGTCGAACATCGGGTCAAACCGCATCTTAAAGCGGGCAAACATCCGTGGATACGGCTCCAGGGTTATAAACCGAAGCCGCACCCGAAACGAAAGCGTACTGTCTTTCTTGCGCAGACGACCGATCTTTTGCTTTTCCCAGGCCATATATCTCTCCAGCAGGGGCGGCAGCAGGAGGAAAGTCCCGAGCAGGGAGTAACCAATACCAAGCAGGGAGGTGATGCCTATACTTTTCAGCAGAGAGTGCTCGGCAAAGCAGAGGACACCAAAGCCGATCAAGGTGGAAGCACCGGCCATGAAAACAGCAACACGCACCAGGACATAGCTAGGATGGGTAATATCGCGGTAACGCTGATGGGCGCGGACACAAAAAATAGAGTAATCAACCCCCATACCAAGGATGACCACGGACAGCATCAGCGCCGGAATATCAAGAGGATGGCCGAGTATGTTCAAGGTGCCCAAGGTACAGATATAGGCAAAGAATGGGGGCAACAAGGTGAGCAGAGTAAGGGGCAGGTTCAGATAGAAAAAGAACAGCAGCAGGACCACACTGCCGGCAATGATCGCCAGCATGGTGGTGAAGGTTGAAAAGAGGATCTTCGCCAGGCGCTCGGTAAAAAACACCGCATCAAATATTTTGCCGTCCTCGCCGTAGCGGCGCAGAAAACCGGCTCCGTCATACTTTTTTCCCGGCAAAAGGGTGATAAATTGCAGAAGACCGGAGTCTTTGTCGTTCTTTGATATCCCGAGCAGACTATGAAATTCAGCTGGAATCGGTTGGGGGTCGGCGTTAAAGGCCGGGTCGAGGAGAAAATAAAAATCAGAAAAAGCATCGGGACTGAAACCGAATGCCCTTCCAGCCGTGCGCAATGCCTCTTTGAGCTGTTCGATGCGCTGTTCATCCCAGAAGGAGCGCCAGGCGGCCCGGTTTTGTTCGCATCTGGCCCGGCCGGGGAAAATCATCGACGGCACAAAAGCACCAGCCAGCACCTCTCTTTCTATATCTCGTTCGATCTTTTCCAGTAGCCGGTCGTTATCCGCCTGGATCGGCAGGATGGCCTCGGCCGAGTTCATCAACAGGACGCGCTGCCCCATGCTCCCCCAGACCTCGGTAAACAGCGCATCGGCGGCAAGGGTTTCCTCACTCACCGTGTTCATACTGCCGAGGCTGACATAAAATTGCGGCCTGGCAAAAAAAAGCAGGCCAAGCGCCAGCAGAGCCGCGGCGAGTGCACCAGGTTTGCCGGTGCTGTACAAGATACTGACAAAACCACGAAGCGGCAAAACACGGCCACTGCTGCGCGGCATGACCGGAAAAATTTTTGGGAAAACCGTATGGACAAAGAGAAAGGACAAGAGGATACCCAGGGCAGTAAATTGTCCCAGCTCGGCAAAAATCAAAAACCCACTTGAGCTGAGAATCAAAAAGGCGCCAATTGAGGTGACGACCGCCATGGTGCCGATCGACGAAACCTCATGTGACGCCTCCTTGCCGCTGGTTTCTCTGTTGCGATCAAGGAAAAGCAGGTAGGCGATGCCATGATCGACGGTGATGGATATTATCGCCCCGCCAAAACCGAGGACCATAACCGAGATCGATGCATGGAACAGGGAATAGACGAAAAGAGCGGCAGCCGTACCGGCAAGGGCCGGCACCAGGGACAACAATCCCATCAGGGGCCTGGGAAAGGCAAAAAGCAGCAGCAATCCAATACCGGCAGTGGCGAGCAGCAGCGCCAGCTGCACGTCATGACGGATGATACGCTCATTATCCAGAGCAGCCCGATAGCCGCCGACGGGGGTAAGGGTTACCTGCAATCCCGACGGGCCATATTTTTCGGTGAGCTCGCTGGAGCCCTCAGCCAGGAGCTCAGTAATCCTGCGCGCTGAGGCCGTGTCGGTCCCCGTGGCCAGCGGCCTGGCCGTGACGAGCAGATGCCTGCCATCGGCCGAGAGGAGGCTGCCGCGGTAAAACATGGAGTTTAACGAGGGCGCCAGAGGCGCCATTTTCGCCAGGACCAGATCTTTCAGACCAAGGGGATCAAGATTAATGAACCCAGCCTGGCCAATCCCGTCCATACTGGTTAAATCCTTATACAGCGTCTGCAGACGTTGGTGAATACGGTCCGTCTCCAACAGGGGGACAACTTTTTGCACCAGCTCCTGTTGCGAGAACAGCAGCGGCAGGTTCCGCGCCGCGTGCAGGGCCAGCTGCGGAATCAGCTCCCCAATGGCATCAGTGCCGACCTGGGCAAAGAGGCCGCTGTCGACCATTTTTTTTTCCAGGAAAATGCCGATGTCAACCAGGGTATCCGGGGCGTCATCATCGATCATGATGTCAACGGCAATCTGATCCTGCAAAGGATGGTGCTCAAAAACATCAATCGCATCGGCGATGACCTTGTCGCTCGATGGCAGGGAGCGAACCACATCGGTGTCGATGTCCAGACGCATCATTCCCAGGGCGGCTAAAACAGCGACCAGCAGCGCAACAACCACGAGGAGACGATAGTTGGCCATTGTCCTTACCATAATTTGCAAGCCAGAAGTGCAAGAAACAGCAAGCCAGCCACAGGAATGAAGAGAACCACCTTGTGATTCTGATACAACTCGTTCGCCTTCTGGATAAACGGCAGCCCGCCGAAAATTCGCCGCAACCGGTCGATGATCACTGTCTGGTTATCCGAACCTGCCAGCCCCTGGAAGGCGCACATTGGAGACAGGGCATAAAACTCCCGATTATGACGACGCAATACATCATCAAAGGGGACGCCGTTCCAGCCTTGCTGCACAATTTCTTCGGCAAAAGGACGATTCAGCGCGTAGGCATGGGCGAGGCAACGGTAGGTGATTTTAGCCAGGGGCATGCTTTCGATCCTTCTGCTGCCGTCGGTAATGCAGCCAAGAAACAGTGCATCCCATTTGACGGCAGCATCCAGATAGCCGCACACCTTGCGAATTGCCTGTGTCTTCGCCTCCTGAAAGAAGACGTCGTCTTCAAAAATGAGGATGTGCCGGGCTTTTTCGTTCAGACCCCTGTTCAGGCAGATCATATGCGACTGAAAAATACCCTCTTCCCGGTTTGTCGGATGTATGGCGACGACAATAAACTCCACTCGGGACAAAAGACCGACGGCGGCGAACTGTTTTTCTGCCGACGTCCTCCGGTCCGGGCGCGACTTCAGAGAAATACAATAGATCCTGTCAAAAAAGGCCCAGGGGTCAGGTTGGTTGGCTTTGGGTAGATTCACGTTGCTGGTTTGGTTAACTGTTGCTACACTCGTAAACACATATAAAGTAAAAAATCAACATTCTCCCTGTCTCCGAATACCGTCAGACACCTTCCCTTTGGCAATATGACTCGACTATTGAAGCAGAGTATAGCAAAAATCGCTGCTACCGATTACGTCCGCTCGGCCATTTCCGAGCAGGCCGACCTGTCTGCTTTTAAACAAAAACCGACGCCGGTGGTACTTGCCGGAGTCTTTGCCATCGGCTTGAGTTATGTTATTGGCTGGCCGGCGGTTGCTTTTTTTGGTATCCTGTCGGTAAAACTGCATAATCCATGGATCGTCGCGGTGGGCGGGCCTGTCACCTACGGTTTATCGCATGTGGTTTTCCTGCTCGGCATGTACCTCTCCGGGGCCAAATACTCCCTGATCTTTCTTCGCTGGCTGACCCGGGTCTCCATGGAAAAACTGCTTGGCTGGGCCGACCGGCAGCCGGGTTGAACGGGAAATCCATTACCCCGTTATCTTGTTGTTACTCCGCGCACATCGCGCATGCGCACGCCGGTGGTTGTTTCGTACAGCTGTCCCTCGCCGTCAAATATCGCCAGGTCAAAGACCAGTTCCTCACTGGTCCAACAAACTCGTCTGACTTTCATCTGATAACAACCGCCCGCCTGCGTCGGCCGGGTGATGACCCGTTTATCAAACCCAACCGGAAAGGGGACAAAATTGACAAATTGCTGCCCCAGCACACAGGCAGCATGGAAAGCGCCATCGAGGGGAAAGGGCGAGCCGACAATTTTTTCGATGGGCGCTTGCGGCAGGTCGGGGGCCTGCACTTTGCCCCACGCCTCATCTTCGGACAGATACAGCGTCTCCCGCAGCGTTTGATACTGTGGTCCAAAGGGGACCAGCTCACGGTAGAGATATTCCGCAGAAATTGCCGTGAGCGGGCCGGTCAACGGTACGGCAGCAAGGGGGACAATCGGCCGGTGAGCACTATCGTTCCCCTGAGCTGGAGAAAAAAATACCTCACCATGCTCCTTTATTCTGCTCATCGCTTTACATTGAACACGGCTAAGCAGTTGAGTCCGCAGTCGGCCATCACCCGCGCCCTCAAAAAGCACCAAGCAGTCGAGGCTGACAGCCGTGGGCGGAATTTCCAGGAATTTTGCAAAGCGGACATCTTCCATGACCCGGATATCGACTTCCGGATAAGTCTCAGCGGCCCTGGCGGCGAGCAGAAGCAGGGTCTCCACGGCCGGCAGAACACTCCGGCCGGCAAAACAGTGATCCTGATACCAGGGTTTAAGGGGAATTGTCAGAGAAAGACGCCCGTCGCTCATCAACGGGGAAACCCATTCCACAGCTTGATGGTCTGTTGATCAATCTCAACCGGGATACTCCTGCCGTTTACGGCACAGTGCCTGGTAAAACCGGTGCAGCAGATTTCACCGTTGTCGGCCCTGGTAATGACATAGTCAAACTGTAATTTGACCATCTCCAGCTTGCCCGGTCGGGTGTAGATATACATCAGGTCGTCGTAAAAGAGCGGCGAGTAATAGTTGAGCTCAGTTTTTATTATCGGATAGAGATAGCCGCTTTCCTCAATTTTCTTATAAGGATAAGCTGCGTCACGCATCAACGACGCCCGGCCGAATTCAAAATATTTTAGATAGTTGGCATGGTAGACAACCTGCGAACGATCGGTATCGACATACAGGGTGCGCAGTTCGCAACGGTGCCAGATCTTGCCGCTGCTGCTCTCTTTGATATAGCCTGGTTGGTCGAGAAATTCGTAAAGAAGGGGTTTTGGTCGCATTATATTCCTCGAAAGACAATGCAGCAGTTCGTCCCGCCAAAGCCAAATGAGTTGGACAGGACAAACTCATGCGCATGTCTGCGGGCTGTATCAGGGACCACATCGAGGTCGCTGAACTGAGGGTCCGGGATATGGTTGACCGTGGGCAGGACGATCCCCTGCCCCATGGCCTCGATGGCCAGCGCCGCCTCGATGGCGGCGCTGGCGCCAAGAGAGTGGCCGACCTGGGATTTATTGGCCGACAGGGGAATTTTCGATATATTTTTACCAAAAAAAGCCCGCAGACATTCGACCTCGGTGCTGTCTCCCGTCGGTGTCGAGGTGCCATGCGCATTGACCGAGCCAATGTCTACGGGGGAAATCTCCGCATCGGCCACTGCGTCATGCATCGCCCGAATAATAGTCGTTCCATTAGGCCGGGTAAAATGCAGGGCATCGGAATTCCAGCCAATACCGGCGATCTCGGCCCTCGGGGCGAGACCAAGAGAGTAGGCCGCATCTTCGGCAGCCAGCACCAGAACGCCGGCGCCTTCCGCCAGGACAAAGCCCCTCCGGTCTAGACTAAACGGCCTTGAGGCCTGGCAGGGGTCGGCCGCCGCCCGATCATTCGGACCGACTTTGATGGTCGCCTGCATGTTGGAAAATCCCTGGATGATCTCCGGAACGAGGCATGTCTCAACGCCACCGGCAAGAACGAAATCGCAGTCGCCGTCCCGAATCATCCTCGCCCCGATGCCGATGGCATGGTTGCCGGAGGCACAGGCGCCCTGGGGCGAAAAAATCGGCCCGGTAAAGCCCAGGAGCATCCCGGCCTTGCCGCCCGGAAGATTGGCACAGACATTGGGCAGCAGATAGGGACTGACCTTCAGCGGCCCTTTGTTGACATAGTTATCCATGGCGATCCGGTAGGAATCGGTACCGTTCAGGGCCGAGCCGATGAGACAGCCGGTTCTCGGTCCGGTGTCGTCATTTATTTCCAGTCCCGCATGGACAAGGGCTCTGCGGCACACCTCCATGGTCAAAAAAACATAGGCCGCGTTCCAGAGAGAAGACTCTTTGCGGTTGACGTACGGTAGCAAATCAGGATCCCAGTCGGGTATCTCCCCCACCACATAGCTGCGGCTGGTGGTGGTGCAGCGGGTCAGGCGGCGAAACCCGGCCAGACCATTCACCGCCCCCTGCCATGTTGCGGCAAAGGTGTTGCCGAGAGCGGTGGCGGCGTCATAACCGACGACCAGGACCTTTCTGTTTTTCGGTGCTTTCATGTGCTTTTGTGCTGCATATTTATCTGGAGTTACGCTACGTTTTTGAAGACGGCACAGGCATTACAGCCACCAAAGCCAAAGGAGTTTTTCAAGACAAATTCCTGTTCCAGAAAACGTTTCCCCTCGGCGACGCAGTCGATGTCGATGTCCGGATCAGCGGTGTAATTGATGGTCGGCAACAAAACACTCTCCCGCATACCCTGCAGGGCAAAAATCGATTCAATGACACTCGATGCGCCCATGGCATGACCAATAAGCGATTTATTGGCGCTGACCGGCGGCAGATCACTGCCGAAAATTGCTCGCAGGGCCTCATGTTCCACCCTATCGCCGACTTTAGTCGAGGCCGCATGCGCGTTTACAGCCGCGATATCGCCTGGTGCCAGCGAGGCATCGGTAATGGCATCGAGCATGCACTTGCGGACGGTGTCGAAATACGGCGCGACAAAATGGTGGGCATCCGAGGTCATGCCCCAGCCGGCCAGTTCGGCATGGTAATGCAGCCCGTGGGCCTCGGCAAAATCCCTGGTGGTCAGGATCACCGCCCCGGCCCCTTCGGAAATGACAAAGCCGCGACGATCAACGGAAAATGGCCGGCTGGCAATTTCCGGCGGATCGTTCTCCCGGCCTTTGGGGGGATTAAACACGCCGTTCATGGTAAAAAAGCCGGCGACGATCGGCTCGACCAGGGCAAAATCCACCGCGCCGCAGATGGCCACATCGGCACGGTTCTGGGCGAGAAACATGGCGCCGATGATCATCGAGGTCAGGCCGGTGGCGCAGGCGCTGATGGTCGAGGTGATCGGCCCTTTGGCCCCGGTCTGGATCGCTATCTTGCCCCCGATCATGTTGATACAGGAGTTGGGATTGACATAGGGCAGCGGCAGTCTGTTCTCCGCCTGCAGACGCCGGTCAGCGGCCAGAATTGCGTCCAGGCCGCCGATCGCCGAACTGTAGGTAACCGCTGTTCTGAGCGCAATATCCGGCGACAGCTCGATGCCGCTGCGCTGCAGGGCCCTGGCCACCGAGAGCATGGAATACTTGAAGACCGGCGAGGTCCAGGCGGCCTGGTGCCGGGCGGAGAGAAAAGGATAGCCTCCCCCGTCAATGTCCGGCGCCTGCCCGGCAATGTGCACCGGGAAATTTTCCGGCAACGAAAAGCGGGTCAGTGGACCGATGCCGCTTTTCCCGGCCAGGGCCTGCTGCCATTGCTGGTCGAGATCACTTCCCAGGGGAGAAATAGCGTCGTAGCCGACAATGACCGCATCTTTTCCTCCCATTGTCCATTTACCAGGGAATAAATTGATAGAGCTTGGCAAACATCTCGTAGACCTCGATCCAGTTCCGCAGATCCTGCGGAGTCTTGATATGCGCCCGCTTGTTGACCATGACCCAGCTCATATGCGCCGCACCATCCTTGCAGGTGCTGCAGTCCCGGGTTTCCGAGGTGCAGCAGCGATGCATGGTCTGCAGGTCGGAAGACCAGCGGATGAAATTGGTCAGCCGTTTGGGCCGGGGCTCTCTCTTGTCGATGGGTTCGGTCACCGAGGGACATTCCATCCAGCCAAAGGGACGGCCAAGCATTTTGCCGGTGGTGATGATCTCGTGATAATATTTCGACGAAATGACCGTCTCCGGATATTTATCGAGCAGATCATCCATTTCCAGACGAACGGCGAGCAGTTCGTCCGGTTGCCAGGAAAAACCGTCCACATCCTCGTCATTGGACAACAGCTGCATATGCACCTTGAGGCCGACGTCTCTTACTTTACGGATGATCTTTTCCGTTTTCCCCAGCTGTTTCGGGGTGATGGTGTACAGATAGTAGGCGTGGGGATCACCGGCGTAATTGGCACTGGAGATCGTGAAGGTGTCTTTACCGCGCAGAATCTCTTCATCTTCCGCATCGCCCCACAGGGAGATGCCGACCATCATGTCCGGAAAACGATCCCGGGGCACCTTGATAAGACCATTGGTCGCGCAGAAGGTCGGCAACCGCTTATAAAAGGCCTCGACTCGATCAAGGCACAGCGTCGGTTCGCCACCGATGAGAATAGCCAGATTCACCCCGCGGGCCATCTCCTTTTCGACGAAGGTATGCCATTTGCTGACATCCTTTTCCTCCGAGGCTACTTCATGCTCCCCGGAGGAGAAAAAGAAACACCCCTTGCAGCGCAGATTGCAGCGATCGGTCACATCATAGATGGAACTGCGGATGTTGAGCTTGGAAATTTTTTTATAACGCTCGTACCAGTGGTCATCGAGGAGGGAACTGACGGTTATCATGATGTTACGAATAAGGTAAAGGCGGATTGATCATGGCTGCACAGAGGTTCGGCCCCTTGGCATAGCCTCTGACCCAGACGGCAAGATAGGTGTCAGCATAGTCGAGCCAGGACGAAAAAGTCACCGGGTCGGTAGCATGCCGATACATTCTGGCGGTAACCACGGCACTGCCGGCGGCGTAATGCCGGCAGTCACGGCAGTCAGTATCCGGCACACAGCAGGCGGCATCACGGTTCCACTGCAGATCGGTGCGATACTGCCGGAAGGATCTGCCGAGGCCGATATCAGTTGCCGCATTCATCCGGGGATAGGTGCAGGAAAAAAGGTCATGCAACCCCTTTTCCGAGGTATGGGCGGCGATATTATACGGCGAAAAAAGAACCGTTTGCGGATATTCAGCCAACATTTCGCCCATGATTACCGCGGTTCTCCGCAGGGACTGGCTGGTATGACGGAGAGGGCCGTCGTACCCGACAGGGGCGGAAAACATGTTAAAGGTGATCTGCTGGCCATTATCCGCCAGGGTTTTCGTCACCTGACGAACCTCATCGATGTTATATGGCGTGAAGGTATAGACAAAGACCGCCCGTGGATCGTCCTTATAGTTGGCCATCTGCCGGAGGAGCATGTCCGGGGCCTTGCGCGTGGCCAGGCTGGTCTGATCATTGCCCCAGACGGAAATGTGGACGCGGTAATCTATCTCCCGAGGGAGTTGTTTCAGGCCGTTGGTGGCTATCGCCCCAAGGGGAATGACTTCATGACACACCGCGCACAACCGCGGCACCAGCGAGGGTTCGGCGCCGGCCAGGACAACAAAGGTGATGCCCCGCTTTTTTTCCGATTCCAGCAACTGCCGCCAGGCACTTTCACTGGTATTTTCTTCGGCAAACTGCTTCTCGCCGACAAAATAATAACAGCCTTCACACCGGATATTACACCGGTTGCTCATGTCATACGTCGATTCGCGCAAAAAGAAATAGCGGCGAACCTTTTCCCACCGCTCTCTAATAATCGGATCGGCGATGATATCGGAAAATTTGTAGTGCTGTTCAGCGGACATCTAATCGTTACTGGTAAGTTTGTCGTCGATGTACCGGGCAATGATACGAACGGTGGTCAGCTTGGGATAATCGTCTTCGTCGATCTGTATCTCGTACTCATCTCTGAGAAACAGGGCAACCGTGGCCATATCCATGGAGTCGACGCCCACCTCGTTGACTAAATCCAGGTCGGGATCAAAGGTCTCGGGGGTGACGTCTTCAAGTTTGAGCTCGTCAATGATGATTTCAGCGATTCGAGTGATAGTTTGCGTGATATCGTTGTTCATGAATTCGTTATTTGTGTCGTTTTCGTGTTTTCGTGTTGTGCTTTGGTAAAAAACATCCAGCCGGAACAGACATCGTCGTTCCCGCAGGTAATCTTGAAATTATATTGATCTTTTTTATCGCCGCATATGATTTGAATATCAAGCAAATCCCCCGGCCTGACAATTTTTCTGAACTTAATCCTGCCGAGTCCGGACATGGATAAACCACCTGTTCCGGACAAGGCAATGAGATCGGCAACCATCTTCAACTGGGCGATTCCCGGTAAAATCGGGTTGTCGGGAAAGTGACCGGAAAACCAGGGAGAACTGCCATCAGTTGTCACGGATGCAACTATCTTACCTTCTTCCATTATTTTTTCAACTCGTCAAGACCGCACGCCGACAACAAAACCTTGCCTCGGTCACCTGGCTATCTCCATTATATTGGGTAATAAATTATAAAACCAAAGTTTATACCATCTAGGGTGGAAATACACAACAGGTAAGCCGTGACGCATTTTGCCATATTTCCCTGAGACAGCCAAGGCATCACGTCATTCAGCCAAAGAATTTGGTAAGAGATCGGCACTGCACCTTTTTCCGGCCGGATATTCGAGGATTTCATTCCTGTCCGGTTTAACGTATTGAAAGCCAGGCTAGAGTGATGGTATATAATCACCAGATGCACCTGCCGGTCTGCGCCTGCCGGCACAACGGGAAAAGGAAAGAAACAGCATGCAGAGAGTTCCGGAGCCAGAACTTATGAACGATGCCGAGCAGGCCGCCGCCTATGCAGGCTCAGCGCTGGATAACGCCTGCTGGCTCTTCGTGCAGCTGTTTCGCAAATATTTACCCGACCCGGTCGCAAACAGCGCAATTCTCGACCTTGGCTGCGGCCCGGCTGCCATCCCCCTGCGCCTCGCACGACAGTTCAACACCTGCGAGATACACTGTGTCGATGGTGCCGCCCATATGCTAACCGAAGGAAAGAAAGCTGCACAACAGAGAGGCCTTGAAGATAAAGTGCTTTTTTTCCATGGCACTCTGCCGGACAAACTGCCGCTGCCACGCAACCGTTACGAGATCGTCATCTCCAACAGCTTTCTGCACCATCTTGCCGACCCGATGATTTTGTGGCAGGCGATTCACCAATACTGTTTGCCAAAGGCGTCAATTCTGATCCTTGACCTCCTGCGGCCCAAAACTGAACAAGAGGCCCGGCGTATCGTCGACAGCTATCTGCCCGACGGATCGCCATTGCTGCGCCACGATATGCTGCTCTCCCTGCGCGCCGCATTTACCCTCGATGAAGTCAGGGCTCAATTACGGCAGGCAAACCTGGCTGAACATCTTACACTGACCATGGCAACTCCCTTCCAGTTTGCTGCCCACGGTCATCTGAACGAATCCAATCCCGACAAGCGGGGGGCCATGGTAATGCCCCGTTCCGGGGTGACAGGACAAAAAAAGAATTTCCATGGTACCGAAAAGGAAAGTGCATGAAATTAAGCGTTGCTGCGAATTGGGACATGGAATTGCTCGACGGCCTGGTAGACATCCCGGAGGTAACCTCGATCTATGCCAAGCTGCCCTTCGACGTTGTCGGCGGAGGCAGAGCCGGTATTGTCCTGCCGTCCGTGGATTGGGATTTTGCCACAGCCTACATTGATGCCGCCCATCGGCAGGGTCTGTCCTTCTGCTACCTCGTCAATGCCCCCTGTCTTGGCAACCTGGAACAAACCGAGGAAGGCAAGAAGCACATACTCAGCCTCATGGGACAGCTGATCGACATCGGCGTCGACAGCGTATCAATCGCCAACCTCGCCGTGGTGGCTCTGGTCCGGCGACATTTCCCGGATCTGGCTATTCGGGGCAGCGTACTCAGCTGGCCGACCAATCTTCCGCGCCTGAAGTACCAGGAAGCACTTGGCATTGATCCACTGATTATCCCATACAGTGAATTCAACCGTGACTTCAGGATGTTACCGAAAATCCGGGCAGGACTGTCCTGCGGCATGCAGCTGTTTGTCAACGTCTCCTGTATCTACAACTGTTCCTACCTCGGAGAACACGCCTGCAGCGTGGGCCACGCCTCCCAGCTAACACAGAATATCCAGCGGCCCAACTCTTTTCTCGATTTCTATCTCTGGCAATGCACCCGCCGGCGCCTGCTGCATCCGGAACTCTTTTTGATGAGTCGCTGGATTCGCCCGGAAGATCTGCATATATACGAAGCGATGGGCTTTAATGAATTTAAGATTATCGACCGTTCGCGCTCCACGCCATGGCTGTTGCGTGCGACCAGGGCCTATGCGGATCGGCGCTATACCGGCAACCTGCTGGACATCCTCTCACTGGAACTGCTCGGCGACCCGGCCGGCTTCCACAGCGATATAGAACAGCAGATTCGTGAACGGATGCGGCATTACCAGCCGGAGGAGAGGCAGCTGATGCTGCGCATGCTCAAGCTGCGCCGGCGGCTTCTGGCACTAGACCTGACCATCGACAATGCTGCATTAACCGACTTCCTCGATGGCTTTCGGAAAATGCGCTGCGCGGAGGCCAGCTGCGACGATTGCCGCTACTGTCATCGGTACGCCGGGCGGGCCGTCCGCTTTGACCGGGCAGAAGCCGAAATACTGGCAAAAGATATCGGCGCACTGTTAGAGGATTTCCTGACCGTACAACCCTAAAAGGCTGTCCGAGAGAAGGCCATGCCCTACCACCGTTACGACTTTTCGGAATCGGCATTGCGCCAGCAGGTGGGATCCGAGGCAAGATAATCACCGGTGAGCTGATAGGCCGCACCTCTGCAGCCATAACATTCCGCCGCTTTTTCACAACTACGGCATGGTCCCTTAATCATCTGGCGATAATTCTTCAAATTGTTGACGACTTCACTGTTTTTCAGGATAGAGGCGAGCATATTGTGACGAATATTATCCAGAGGAATGGTCACGCCGACACAGGGCATGACATCACCGGTTGCCGTGACCACACAGGAGACCTGATGGCGCATGCACTTGTTGCCGACCAATGGCGGCTGCGGTTCCCAGGTCCGACCGAATTTTTCCAGATCAATCGCCGCAAGGCGGACAAACAGCTCCTTTAACTCCCCCGGTGCAACCTCAAGCGAGCTATTACCAAAAGCATTAGCCTGGGGGGTAATGACTTCGAAATATGGCTCAATGCTTTCCTGCCGCAGCCACTGCCACATTGCCGGCAATTCCGCAATATTCTGCCGGCAGATCACCGTGCTGATGGCGAGAAACAGCTCTTTGGACGGATACCCCGCCGCCTGCAGTGCGGCCAGCGCCCGATTGATTATCCGCCAGGCGCCCTTTTTCCCGGCCAGCTGGTCCTGGATCTTCTCGTCTCGGGAATTGAGTTTCAAGGCAATCCGCACCCTTTCCTCGGCCAGGACACTGGCCAGTTCCTGATCAATCCCCGAACCGTTGGTGAACATCTCGATTTCGAGTCCTTCCTGCCCGAGAAACCGGAGCATTTCGACAAGATGCGGATAGATGGAAGGCTCGCCGCCGAGGATGATGATTTTTCGTGCACCCAGCTCTTTTGCCTGCAGAATGACATCCTTGATTTCTTCCCTGGAAAGCTCGTTGGTGCATTCTACCCCACCATCGACATAGCAGTAGGAGCAGCGAAAGTTGCAGACCCGGCTGAACTCGATCTCCATGGAAAGCAGTCTGTCGGCCGCCACGGCCTGACGGATTTCCTGCTCGGTAAATTCAAGATTATATATCTGCATCGAGCTCAATAATCCTCAAGATCGGCAAACTTGTTCATATTTTCCCAGCGAGTGACCTCTTTAAGATAACGGCCCCGCCAGCCGATCTTTTTCAGAATCCTGCTATAACGAAGTTTTAATAAAGGTTTAAAGAGGAAGCGCCAGATGGATATCCACGCCCAGCCCTGGCTCCTGACCTGAGCCGGAGGGTTCCACCAGCCCAGCACCACTTGCCGCTGATACCAGAATTGATAGTGCAACTGTTCCGCATCGAGATACTTGGTCCGCACATTAGCCCACAGGCCATTATATTTTTTATAATCAGTCTGGTTGGTGACCAAGCCCTGGTCAAGGAGGTACTGGCGCATTCCGGTTTTCGGATAGGGCGTCAACACCTGGCAGTACGCGGCGTCGGCATCGATCGATTTGAGGTATTCATAATTTTCCCTGATTGAACCTTCATCATCCTCAGGAAAGCCGAAGATAAGGCCACCGATAACCATCATGCCGTTTTTATGACAGTTTTCAATAGCCTTGTTGGCAAACTCGACAATGTTGCCTTTGTCAGCCACGCTCAGATTCTTTTTCGAGCCATTCTCTATACCAAGAAAAACAGAACAAAAACCAGCCGCAGCCATTTTAGCGACCATCTCCTCATTTTGTGCCATGGAGACACAATCGGCCTGGACAATGATGCGAAGATCGTCATATTTCCTGGCAATGATGGCATCGCACAGCTCGATTACCCTGGAGGGTTTCAGGACCATATTATCGTCGGTGATAAAAATATATTTGGTCTTTCGTTGATAATAAATATCGTCAATATCGGCGAGAACCCTGCTTATCGGATATGTCCTGAAAGTGCGGCCATACATATGCTTCATTGAACAGAAGTTGCATGAGCGGGTGCAGCCGCGCGAGGTCTCGATAAGTTCAACTTTAGAGTGAAGTATGTGATATCCCCAGGTCAGTCTTCTCTTGTCCCGGATCGGCAGCTTCAAGGTACTGAGATCGAGATTTTCACCCCGGGGATTATGAGTAAACACACCATCTATTTTATACGACAGCGAGGGGATATCAGCCAGAGTATCATGTCCGGCCAGCCCGTTCACCAGGCGCCGACAGGCTTCCTCCCCTTCTCCCCGGACCAGAAAATCGATCCATTGTGCCTCATTGGATGTCGCTGTCTCCTCATACATGAGCGTGGCATGATATCCGCCGATAACGATCTTAACCCCGGGGTGGAGTTCCTTAATCAGGTGAGCAATCTTGATACAGGTGTCATACTGCCAGGCCATGGCGGATAGACCAACAAGGTCGGGCGCGATTTTTTTTATCACCCAGGTGAGATATTTTTTAATCGAACGACGTTTGCGGATCAGGTCGATAAGGTACACATCATGATCCGAGTCAATATTGCCGCCGATACAGGCTATTCCGTGGTTTGGCAGATGAACTGCTGCCTCGTGGATGATGATCGGCACCACATCGGGCATGGATATTAAAATAACTTTCATTTCTGTCTCTCGCAGTACGCCTGCCGCACCCTCAGCTCAAGCTCTGCCGTTGTGGCTGGGTTCCGTTGATAGTCCGGTTCGATACAATCGATAATTTTAACGCTGATACTGTTTTCCCTCCTGGTATTAAAGAGAAATTTACCTGGAGTAAACAGTTTATCGGTATTGCAGATGTCCAGAACATAAAGGGGGGCCCTGCATAATCGGGCTATTTTGAATGCTCCTTTATGCAAATTGCCGAGCTTGCCGTCCCGGCTCCTGGTTCCTTCCGGAAAAACGAACAGATTGCCGCCGGCTCGCAGATAGGATGGCATTGTATCCATCTGCCTGATCATCAGTTTGGCAAACGGTCCCCCGCCGGTAGCAGGAAGATACCCCGCCCTAGTAATTATCCAGCCAAAGATCGGGATCGTAAAGAATCGAGTTTTAACAATGGTCCGCTGTTGCGGGAAAAGAGCGATGAGCAGCAATGGATCGAGATAGGAAAGATGGTTGCAGACAATAACCGATGATCTGATCGCCGCAACCTTGTCATCAATTTCTATCCGCTGCCGGGGAGCAGCAACCCTGACTATACGAAAAAATATTTGGTAGAACCGGCTGTTCAACCTCTGAAAGGTCAGTTCCGGATCTTTGGCCGCCAGAGCGGCGACGAGATAACGCCAGGAAAAAAAGAGGATGAAACCAAAAAGAAACCATCCCCAGCAGATCAGGGTGACAATGCAGTCAATACCTCGATCCAGCCAAAGCTGAGGTTGACTGGAGTCGTTATAATTCTGCATCTCTGCCATTTTTCACAAGCAGACAGGTATTCACTCCACCAAAGGCAAAATTTTGAATCGCTGCTATTTTCGTCTCAGTCTCCGTCAATTCACGGGTATGCCGCAGCATGCTGCAGCGTTCATCAACATTTTCCAGATTCAGCGTCGGAGCAATAAAGCTCTGTTCCATCATGTACAGGGTCAAAATGGTCTCGATCACCCCACAGGTTCCCATGGTATGGCCCATATAGCTTTTCAGACCAGTGACCAGCGGCCTGTTCAGCGGGTCGCCGCCATACACGGCGTCAATGGCCTGGGCCTCGATGACATCACCCATTTTCGTCGCCGTGGCGTGGGCGCTGACAAAATCGACATCTTTGGCAAGGATCTCCGCGTCTTTAAGGGCGAGTCGCAGGGTTGCCGTAATGCCGTCGAGGTTGGGCAGGATCAGATCTCCGCCGTTGTTGTTGCAGGCAAATCCGATGACTTCGCCCAGGATGTCCGCGCCACGTTTTTTTGCCGACTCGTACTCTTCAAGTAGTACCGCGCCACCGCCCTCACCGACCACCAGGCCGTCTCGACCGGCATCAAAAGGACGCGGGGTGCACTGCGGCGTCTGGTTGTACTTCACCGAACAGGCGAGCAGGTTATCAAAAACCGCCACCGTGGTGGTATCATACTCATCCGCGCCCCCGCAGATCATCGCATCCTGCATGCCGTATTTGATCGTTTCATACCCAAAGCCAATGGATTGACTGCTGGTTGTGCAGGCGGTGGACGAGGCAATGATCCGCCCGGTGATGCCGAACATGCGGCTGATGTTCACCGCCGTCGTGTGCACCATGGAACGCAGATAATCGACCGCGCCGATGGAAGAAAATTTTGATTCGAGATCGCTGAAAAAGGTCTTGTAGATTTCCCGCTGCACGGTCGGGCTGCCATGGGTGGAACCAAAGGCCACCCCGAGACGGCCGGAAGTAATAAATTCCTGGCTCAGCCCGGAGCTTTCCAGAACATCTTTGGCCACCTGACAGGCATAGTAGGCCACCGGACCCATGGTTTTGCGGTATTGCCGCTTGAAGCCGTAGTCGATGGGGTAATCCACCGTGCCGAAGACACGGGAGTGGATGTGCTTTGACAACAGGCCGTCATCACGCAGGAAGCCGACTCCGGATTTACCCTGCCTGAGACTGTCGATAATATCGTTTTTTCCGTAACCAATGGGAGTAATGGCCGAGCAACCAGTGATGACAACACGTCGTTTCATGAAAAGAGGCCAGCCTAGGAGTTTCGAGAGTGTTGAATTCCTTCAACATAATCAAGGATATCACTAATCGTCCTGATTTCCATAGCCTTTTCCTTTTCTTCCCGGGTGAAGGAAAAGCCGAGAAGAAGTTCTATTTTCCCCAGCAGTTCAATGGCATCGATACTATCAAAACCATGGTCATCCCGGAGGTTGTCATCCAGGCCCGGCTGTTCAAATTCAAAATCTTCGGTAAGAATTGTCAGGATTTTATCTTTAAATTCATCTCTGGTCATAATAGAAAGCGGCGAACGAGGAAAATTACTAAAATAATAACTACTTATATCATTACCATTACAGTGGTCAGACGGAAAGTTGAGTCGGATACTACACAGTTTTTGGCAATTTCAAAAGGAAATATTGAATCGAGGGGGCAAAGGGGTACAACAGGCGATCAGACGGTGAACGTGAGCATGTGATGGAGATGCACAGCAAGGCCGCAACCGAGCAGAGGTAACGACATTTTCAACTGCTGAAGGTGAATTTTCGCCAAGGGAGGCAAACCGAGATATTTATTGTTATCTTGTTGTATTGGTGCTACAATTCATCAGTTTTTGCGGAGAATTCTGAATTCTTCCTGGCGTATCATTGTCTTCTTACACCTCCCAAGCATTTAACCCCACCCGGTTATTGTTGAAGGAGATATTTTAACGTTGTGGACAGACCGGCAAATTTTGCGCATTGGCAGCGCAAAAATGGGTTCCTGCGCAACAGTTTAATGGTGCCGATCGTGTGCAGATGCCTGAATTGTGCATTCTTTCGAGTTGGCACGGTATGTGCTTAACATTCTATGGTTTATTGCTCTAATTTTTTTTTAAAAGAACTCCATCCATGCAATTTGGAGCGGTAAGGGTACTGCTTCGTTTGATCCTTTTTGGTCAATCCATAACAAAGGAGGTGACTTCAATCAACTGTGGATTGTCGGCGGAAACTATGTGTTCCAATGTTTCAGAGGAAGGTTCTGAAACAAGATGCTACCGGAAAGCAGGTTTGCCCGGGTGTCTGCATTGTACAGATTCCCTGCAGACTGCACTCAACATGGGAGGAAAATATGAAAAGACTATCTGTGTTTGTATCAGTGCTGGTGATGCTTTTTGTAGTAAGTGGTGCCTATGCTGTTGATGAATCGGCAATAAGCAACAATGTAGATGCTATTGTGGCGAGTATTGAAAAGGGTACCGACGTAACCACAATTAAAGCTGACTCCGTTGAACCGTATGTCTTCGTGATGGAGGAAAACGGCAAAATGCTGGTTCATCCTACCCTTGCCGGAGAGAGTTTGAAAGAAAAAGCGCCGCCTGTGTATGACGCCCTTATGAAGGCCAGCCCCGAAGGGGTTTGGGTGGAATATGAATGGACCGGCAAATTGAAACACACCTATGCCAAAAAGACGAGTGGTAATCTAATCGTCGGCAGCGGATATTAAATATCCGGCCCAGGAGCCGTTACGAAATAACCAGGCCCTTTCAACCTATTTCGTTACGGCTCCCCATGCCGTTGTGGGTTTCTCCTTGGCCATGTTATTTTTTTGACAACGGCTTCGCTGCAGGCGTAGCACTAAAGCGCATCGTCTCCTTCAACCAAATCCTCGATGCAGACAAATTTCCTTCTCCTGTTGTCGCGTACCTCCACAGGAAGACTACACTACCAAAAACACGCCGTAAAGCCCGGTCCTTCTGGTCGGGGCTCCAGGAGAAACAAGTTCCCCGTGACGTGATGAAAGCTCTTTCATACCGGCAGGCAAGCGTCATGGTGGGAAGACATTCGAGGAACCGGTCAAAATATTGGATATTTCCCTTAAATAAATGAAAATAAAGCGAATAAACAGCATTGTCATCAGTAAATAAAACGACCGAAATGGTACCATTCGCAGGGATGTTGTCGCAGGGACTGTTCCAGCAGGTCGGCATATTGCTGGGCGGCCCGGGCAATGGCCTCGGGCCGGGCCTGGCGGGATGTCGGCTGGATGACAATCGGTTCGCAAAGGGTAAAATGATAGCTGCTTTTACCGGTGCGAAAGACAAAAAAGACCAGCAGCGGCGCACCTGAAACCAGGGCGAAGACGAAAGGTGCTTCCGGCAGGTAGGCATCATGTCCCAGAAAGGTCACCCGCACCTTGCGCTGGTCGCTGCGCCAGACGATATCCCCCGCCATGGAAACCAAACCGCCCGACTGCAGAAAGCGAATGCCCTCCACGGCAGTAAACGGTGAACTGTTTTCCTTATCTGCCGCGATGATGGTTATTCCGCATCGGCGCAGCTCCTCTTTTTGCACTCGTTCCACACCTTCTTTTTCTTTCATGCCCATATAGAGCAGGAGCTGCAGATCTTTTTCCCGTTGTTTGAGCAGCGTTGCCGCCATTTCCCAGTTACCGAGGTGAGACATAAGCAGAATGCCGCCCTTTTGGCCGCTGACAGCTGCCATATTCTCCCACCCCTCGGCGGTAAAAGTCGTTGGTCTGGCTTTGGCCATCAAGAACCGGTCGAAATGGATGGTGGTGAAATTCTGAAATTGCTGGAAAGTGCACCAGAGGTGGTAGAACCGTCCACGCTCGGGAAAAAGAGCTGCATAGAAACGGCGACTTTCAGGAACCCGTCCGGAAAAGACAAAATACCCGACGGCGATAATCCTCGAGACAAGGGCAAAGAACCACGATCCAGTTCGGTTGGCAAGCCGGACAAGCAGTTTATACCAGAAGCCGTTCATCGGCGAAATACCCTGAAGATACGGGCAAAGATCAGTCTGTTGAAGGTGGCTGAATTACGCATAAAGTCACGCCAGGGCCGAAAATGGCTGACTCGCTCGCCCTTTGCCTGATAGACGACCGACACGGGCGCAGCTTTGGTCTTCATCCCATGCTGCCGGGCTTTGACCAGTATTTCCACCTCGAACTGGTAGCGCCGGGCTTCAACCCCCAGCTGCAGGGCCTCCGGAACAGGATAGAGCCTGAACCCGGACTGGGAATCCTCCACCCGCGGCCCACCGGCCACCCAGACCCAGAAGTTAGAAAACCTGCGACCGAATCTGCTGGTCCAGGGCACATTTTGTTGCTCTTCCATCCCCTGCCGCTTACCGATGACAATGCAGCGCTCCGCAACACTCACCGCATCCAGCAATGCCCCGGCATCTTCAGGGTTATGTTGGCCATCGCCGTCCAGGGTAATGGCCCAATCGCATTTGTTTTCATGTGCCGCCGCCAAACCGGTAAGAATGGCCGCACCTTTGCCGAGGTTGACGGCATGGCGCAGGACAGTGATGCCGCTGATCGCCTCGATAACCTGGGCTGTGCCATCCGTTGAGCCGTCATCGACGACAAAAACAGCAAAACCAAGTTTCAGGGTTCGCCGGACAACCTCGCCAATCTGCCGGCCGTGATTGTAAACAGGGATAATGACGGCTGGTTTCATGTTTCGGCAGAGGATGAACTGAAGGCTATCGACCAGGTTCCCGGCCCCATGTGCACCCCGGAAGTCAGCGACAGCGGGACAAGCAGGATTTCCGCTTCCGGCAAAAGCACCTCTATCTGCTGCCGGACAAAATCCCCCACCCACTGTTCATTATCGGTATACTGCAGCATAACCACCGGTGCGGCGGATCTTTCAAACCGCTTCTCCAGCCTTGCCATGGCAAAGGCGAGTTGCCCCTTTCTACTGTGGACCACCCCCACTTTCTGCACGCCCACACTGGTCGGGCTGACCACCGGTTTCATCGACAACAGGTCGCCGAAAAATCCGCTTGTTCTGGAAATCCGGCCACCGGCCACCAGATATTTCAGCTCATCGATGAAGACAAACTCTTCACAATCGGCAATGGCCTTTCGTGCAAAACCAATGACGTCATCCGGACTGGCAATACGCTTTGCCTGCCGGGCGGTGAGCAGGGCAATGAGGGCAAGCCGCCCGGAGGCTGCGCCGGTATCGATCACCTTCAGCAGATCGTCGAAATCATGTTCTTTCTTCCACGCCGCGGCAGTATCGTAGTTACCGGTAAAAGCGGAGCCGACACAGAGATACAGGGAACGGCCGAACTGCTGCCCAATACTCTGATAGTGTTGATGCCTTTCATAATTAGAGGCCTGGGCGGTGGTTATCTTTACGCCACTCCGCATCAAAGGATAGATCTGTTCCGGGCGATAGAGACTTTCGGGCCTTGAGCTGTCACCCGTTATTATATAACTGTCAAGCAGGGTCATACCAAGTTGCCGGGCCATGTCCCTGGTCGTCGACCCGGCAGCATCGGTGACAATATGAAGAGCTGATTTCTCCACAGGTTGGGAATATTGCTCCACGGTTCCTTGATTGATTTCCTCAGCAGACCAGTGGACGATAGCACCGAACGATCCAAGCCCTCCGCGCAACCGGTCGAGGTCGGTGGTGTGGAGATGAACCTTGAGCATCGCTTCATCTTTCACCATGACCACGCTCCCGCCCATCGCTGCAAGGGAGTCTTCAACCGCGGCGTTTGTATCAGCCATTTGAATGACCGCATCAACACAATAGCCGTCACTGATTTCCGGTCGAAAGGAGCTGTTGATGACTAATTTGCCGGCAAAGAGATCAAGAATGGAACAGGATTCATCTTTTTGCCGGGTGACCTGCCGGAAAAATCCATCGAAAAAAACGTACATGGCCAAGGCGCCGGAATCGACCACCCCGGCAGTCTTGAGTTCAGGCAGGAGCTGCGAGGTGTCACGGACGGCATCCTGCATCTCAATAGTGAGCGGGATATACATTGCTGTCATGTCACTATGCAGTGCAAGAACCTTGGCAAGGCTGTCGAAAACCGTGAGCATCGTCCCCGCACGTGGGTCGGCAATGGCCTGCCAGGCTGCATTCCTGCCGGATGCTGCTTTTGCCGCCAGATCGGCGTAGCTTTTTGCCCGGCAGAATTCCCGGAAAAACGCCGCGGCGATATTACCGGAATTACCGGTGGCGGTACGGGCGAGCAGTTCGGGAATATTCTCGCGATCTTCATCAAGATCGCGCAGCGGCGCCAGGCTGATGCGCAGATTGGTGCCGGTGTCCCCATCGGCGACAGGGAAGACATTGATCCGGTCGAGCAGATCGGCCCAGGCAGAAAGGCCTCCATAGCCTGCGGCAAAACTTTGACGAAGGTCGCTCATGTGCGTAAAATCCGGCCGATGCCCGGCCAGTCGTATTTACCGTTATCTTTCATTGGAATCCGCTCGACAATTTTCATCCGACGCGGCAGGGCATAGGGTTCGAGGGCGTCGGCCAGGGTTTTTTTGATCAGCTCCGTATCAACCTCAACCCCAACGTCAATGCCAACTCCAACGTCTTGCCCCTGAATCAATACGCCGATGTGGTGCTCTCTGCCGCCGGATTCGGCCAAGGCCATGACCGCACAGTCGGCGACGCCTGCTACCTTCTTGATCAGGGCACGGATTTCTTCGAGATCCACCCGCTTTCCTCCTACCTTGGTTACCGCGTCGGCCCGGCCTTTCAGGACAAAGGCATTTCTCCCGCACGCCTCCACCCGATCGCTCGAAGTAAAAAAGCCGACCGAGTCAATGGGGAGATCAGGGGAAATATAAGGCGAACGTACCGCCAGGCGCTCCTCGATAATCTGCCAGTCAAGGGTTGGAAACGGCGTAAAGAAATCTTCCCCAAACGACCGGTTGCGCGTGGCGATGCCGCCGGTTTCCGTCGAGCCGTACACCTCCACCACACCCACCCTGTGCCTCCGGCAAAAGGCTTCATTATCGCCGGCGTCGAGCATGCCGGCCGAGGAAAAAGCCAGGCGCAGCGAGATATCTTTTTTCACCTCGCGCAGTGCCCGGTAATGCGCCGGAACGCTGGCGAGAAGAGTCACCTGATGTGCTCGCGCGGCCTCGGCAATTTCGTATGGAAAAGAAGGCGTCTCGCCCACGACGACCGCCGAAGAAACGAGGGGCAGCGCCACGGAGAAGAGCAGGCCATAGATATGATACGGCGGGATGGTGGCCATGATACAGTCCCGTTCTGTCACCTTGAACCGCTCGGCCAGGAAAAAGCTTTCGCCGAAAATATTTTCGGCGGTTTTCGCCCAGAGCTGCGGCGTACCGGTGGACCCGCCGGTAAAAATTTTCAGCAGCTCGGCGCGGGGTGACGCCTGGCCGTCAATCGAAAATAACGCAGATCCGACCGTTTGCCGCCCTGACATTTGAGGGCAGATCACCCGTACCCCTTCCGGCCAAGGTCTGTGCACATCCGAGATAACGGTGGTAAACCCGGCAGCCTGCTGCATCCGGGCCAGCACCTTGGCGGAAAACGCATAGGGCAGCAGCAGGGTCGGCCCGCCGGCCAGGGAGGCTAACAGGGCCGCGGCGATAACGGCTTTGTTCTCGGCGGCAAGACAGACTGCCGCGCCCTGATACTCCGGGCCGGCCAGCGCAGCACGCAGCCAGTCCGCCATGGCATACACCTCGGCAAAGGTGGCACCGCAGCGGACAAATTCCTGGTTGGGATATTTCGGCCCCTGCAGCAGGCGGTGTACGGCCTGTTCTCTGTCCAGCGAAAAATCAGCGTTCATCTACTCCCTGGTTACCAGCCTGCCGAAAGATTGTCCGCTCAGCTCTCTGTCCCGCGGCCTGAAGGTATTGTCGGCCATTTCTTTTTTCACAACCTGCTGGAAAAGTCTGGCCATCTTTATCGATTGCGGTTCATCCTGATAGAAGGTATTCCAGGCGTAATCCAACAGCTCCTGCAGTCGCTCCCGAGACATATTCTTCGGCTGAAAGACCACCCGATCGGCGGAATAATCATTCCAGTCCCGGGTCAGGATGCGGTTTTGCCGGTTCAGTTCGGCATAGGCCTTGGTGTGGGGAAAAGGCGTCAGGACAGTAAATTCGGCAAGATCGAGTTTGATCTCCAGGAGGAAATCAATGAGTTTCTTGATGTTATCCTCATTGTGGCCGTCCAGTCCGAGCAGAATAGTGCCCTCCACACCGATACCGTGATCGTGGTAGCGCTTAATGCGCTCCTTGATGTAATCCGAGGTATCAAAAACCGCCTGATAGACATACCAGGCCCCGGCCTGGGCGGCCAGGTCAAGGACTTCCGGTTTGTCTTCAATGGGATGAGAACACCACTTTTTTTTCAGCGGAATCATCTCCTTAAACAGCTCCATCTCCCATTTGGTATCCTGAGCCAGGGAATTGTCGACAATAAACAGCCGGTTGTTGTCAATGCCGGCGATCTCGGCTATCGCCTTGTCAATGGGGCGGGGGCGAAACTGTCTTCCGCCCAGATAGGATACGGCGCAAGGATAGCAGTTGAAACGGCAGCCGCGTGAGGCATGCACCAGATCGACCATCTGCACGCCCTTATAGTTATAGAGCCTGCGATCGAGGATATCCCGGCGCGCCGGACCGACCAGGGCAATATCCGGCCTGTCGTCGATAAAATCATAGCAGGGCTGCAGCTTTCCCTGGCGGAAATCGGCAAGCACCTGTTCCATCCGGCCTTCCGCTTCCCCGAGAAAAACCGCATCGGCGTGGGCCATGGTCTCCTCAGCATGGAGCATGGTGGCGATGCCGCCAAAGATTACCTTGACGCCTTTCTTGCGATACCTGTCGGCAATCGCCCAGCCTCTTTTCACCTGGACGGTGAGCATCATCGAGATACCGACGAAATCGACGGCCTCGTCAAAATCTATCGCCTGCAGATTTTCATCGACAAAATCGACGTCAACATACTCGGGGAGTGTCGCGGCAAAGACCACCGGGCCATGCGGCGGCAGGTGGAACTCCGTCTGCCGGTCCAGTTTGGCCCATTTAGGGTATATCAGTTTAAATTTCATAAAACATTATCAGCACGTATCAAGGTCATTTTCAGAGTATAGCCGGTCCGGCCGTAGGTTTTCAGCTCGATGTAGTCCGGGATCAGGCCGGTGCCCTGCTCTCTGCAGGAGCGTCCGACAATAGTGCGATCCAATACGCCGTCCGGGGTATAGCTCCTTATCTGCCAGCAGCCACCGACATCCGGCAGCACATCAACCACCCCGCCGGCCGGATCTTTATAGCGGCAGACGGCTGTTAGCCCTGCTGCCGGTGCCGGTAAAAGTAATTGCCCCCTGTTGCCGTGGCCCGGAGGCGGCTGAAATATTGCCCGGATGTCGCCGATCAGGCCCGTGGCAAACTCCGGGGCATCAAAGGGAGGCACAGCCCGCTTGACCTTGAAACTTTCGTCATGCCGGAAAACCGCCTCAAAGAGAGTCAGCCCTTCGACGGTGACCAGGGCGCAGGCGATATTATTGCCGTTCAGGCTGGTCACGCCGACCACCGCCGTGCCGGAGCCACCCTGCATGACAAAGTCGATGGCGTGGACAAACTGCCGTTTTCCTTGTGGATAAACAGCGGCACAGTCATTTTTTCCCAGGCTCTCTGCCACCCCTATCAACTGCGGCAGGCGAGGCTGCTTTTCTGCGGCACAGGCCACCAGGCCCAACAAGAGGACGGAACAAAAGAAGGAGTACGGTCTCATTGCACGGTAAATACAGTGGCCGGGAGCTCCTTATTCAGAACCCTGTTGCTAAAGGTCATCCGCGTATACGATTCGGGACCTTCATAAATGGTCACCGCATCGAGCAGACCTTTGCTGTCGGCGAGCTTAAGTTCAATGTTGCTGATCACCCCGGCAAGCGCCTGTTGCTTCGGGGTGAGCAGAACGGTACGGTCATCGGCAAAAGAGACACGGAACATCTCACTGTCGGCAAAGCGGCCGTCAAGCCAGGAGCTGATCTGGCCCAGCACGACCCGCATCGAGTCAAGTCCCATCCCCTTGTCTTCCACAAGCTGTCCATCTCTTGCAATAAATTTCTGTGCCCTGCCGCCGTGCAGCAGCAAAACCGACGCCACGGGCGTATGATATTCCCAGCGCAGGGACTGTGGCGCCTGAAAGCTCAAGGTCCCGGTTGAAACAAGAGGCCGGACGAGAATCTTCAGATGCTTTTCCTGGACAAAATCCGCTTGAATCGACTGCAGACGAAGCGCATCCTGCTCAGCAGCCCGGCCGGACGAAACCAGCAGAAGAATAAAGAAGCACACGGTGATGCGCAGCCCATGCGGCACATGCGCCGGCATTAAAACATACCGCCGTTCACCGAAATGACCTGTCCCGTCACATAGGAGGCGTCATCGGAACAGAGAAAGCCGACAACCCGGGCCACTTCTTCCGGCCTACCGATGCGGGCCATGGGGATCATCGCCTTGATTTCCGCCTTCGGGGCCGCGGCAATCATGTCCGTCTCAATCAGGCCCGGTGCCACCACGTTAACCCTGATTCCGAGCCGGGCGACCTCCGAGGCGACGACCCTGCTGGCGGCATTCAGACCGGCCTTGGCCGCTGAGTAGTTTGCCTGCCCACGATTGGTCATCAGCGAGCTGGCCGACGAAATGGACACGATGGCCCCCTTGCGCCTCCGCACCATTTGCTCTACCACCGGGCGGGTCATGTTATAAAAGCCGTTCAGGCTGGTATCGATGACCGACTGCCAGTTTTTCGGCGACATCATCATGAATAAACCATCGGCGACGATGCCGGCGTTGTTGATGAGGATATCCACCCTGCCCAGTCTTCCGGCAATATCGGCAACCACCTTTTCCGCCGCCTGTCCATCACGGACATCAAACTGACAGATCTCACCGCGACCGCCGATTTCTTCAACCAGGGCCAAAGTCTCTTCGGCGCCCTTCTGATCAGCCATATAGTTGATGACGATGTAACAGGCACGGCGGGCCAGCTCGACGCAGATCGCCCTGCCGATTCCCTTGCTGCCGCCGGTAACTATGGCGATCCGCTCCGGGTCTGGTCTGATCTGATCGTTCTGCTTGTTCTGTTCGTTTTCGACTATCATTGCATTCAGGCCTGGAAGAGCTGCAGAGTACTTTTACAGATTAATGTATTGCCCATGCGCTGTTCGCAGGACACTTCGCGAAGGTTCTCAAACTTATAGCTGTTTTCGGCACTGGTGATAATTTTGCCGCCAAACGGCAGGCAAGCAATGAATATTTCCGTTTTTTTGATACCTACCAGCCAGCCCATCTTTTCCGAGTCAAGCCCCTTGGCCTGTATTCTGTCCCAGCCGTTGCACACCCCTGCGGTCTGCGCCGCCAATTCGATCAAAAGCAACGGATGCACGCCTTTCTCATCGGCCATGGGCCAGAATTTTGCCACACGGCTCAGCGTCAGCGCATGCGTGGCATCAACCTCAAGAACCTTCTCGATAAGCAGCATGGGGCCGCGATGCGGCAGTAAATCTTCCAGGGTCAGGTCGGAGAAGGTCATTGTCGTCCTAATTTTAGAGCAAAAAAGATACCTTACTATGAAAGAAACCGCCACCATATTAGCGTCAACATTCACCAGCACCAAATCTGCTTTGTCATCGGCTTTTACACGTACCGCGAGTACAGTGGATAAAAATCTTTCGCGCATCTCAGCCCTGGTAAACATTTCCAGAAGTAGCTGACAAATTCCTCTGCCAAATTCCTGTTGGCATTCTATGGTATTGTTGGCATTATGCTACCCGTTCATCGGAAAACCGAAAAGACGGTCATAGTGTCAGTCTGCTGCCGGTTTTATTAATCCAACCCAACATTAAAAGCAAAAAATTATGCGTGAACTGATAGAAGAACTCAAAGTCAAACTTATAGAAATCCTGCATCTGGCAGATGTAACACCTGAAGATTTTCATGAAGACAGCCAGCTGGTCGGCGGTGAACTCGGTATCGACTCGATCGATGTCCTGGAAATGGTCGTCATGGTGGAAAAAGATTACGGTATTATCATCAACAACCAGGAAGTCGGCGAAAAGGTATTTTCCTCCCTGGCCAATCTGGCCGCCTATATTAAAGAACATTCAGGCCAGGCAGCATCTTGACCGACAAACAGGTGTATATCCGCGGCACGGGCATAATCAGCTCGATGGGCTCCCACCTGGCCGCAACGGAAAAGAGCCTGCGCGGTAACCGCTCGGCCATAAGGCCCCTGACCCTGTTTCCCCTGCTGCACGGGTCGCCGCTGCCGGTTGGCCAGGTTGGCGGACTGAGCGATTCGGCAACTGTGCCAAGAACCCATCTGCTCGCTTCTCTTGCCGCCCGGCAGGCCATGGACGGATGCATTCGCCCGCCCGACGCCATAATTCTCGGCACCACAACCGGCGGCATTCTCACCACCGAAAAGCTGTTGCGCAGCAACGACCAACAAAAAGACCGCTATCGGCACCACGGCCTGAACACCGTTGCCAACTACCTCGCCGATCAGCTGAACTGTACCGGCCCGGCCCTTGTTGTCTCCACGGCCTGCTCTTCCGGCGTTGTCGCCATTGCCCTGGCCTTGAGAATGCTCCGCCGAGGGCAGGCCGAAACGGTTCTTGCCGGAGGCGTCGATTCCCTGAGCCGTCTCACCTATTTTGGTTTTCATTCCCTGCAACTGGTCGACCAGGCAGGCTGCCGACCGCTCGACCAGAACCGGCGGGGCATGGCGGTAGCCGAAGGCGCGGGTATGCTGCTCCTCACCACCCAAAAAACCGACACCTGTTTTGCCGAACTCCTCGGCGCCGGACTATCCTGCGACGCCTACCATCCCGCCGCACCGCACCCGGACGGCCAGGGGGCATTCATGGCCATGCGGCAGGCCCTGACTGACGCCGGCCTCGGCCCGGAAGAAATTGATTACATCAATCTGCACGGCACCGGAACTCCAGATAACGATCTGGCGGAATCAAAAGCGGTACGCAGACTTTTCAGCCTACCGCCGCCCCTCTCCTCAATCAAAGGGGCATCCGGCCACAGCCTGGCCGCCGCCGGGGCTGTGGAAGCCGTCGTTGCGACAATGACCATCACCCGTGGGCTGATGCCCGCCAATACCGGCCTGAGAACAGTTGACCCGGCCCTTGGCCTGCAGCCGCTGACCCACCCGCTCGAGCTTCCCGCGCGGGCAGTTCTCTCCAACTCCTTTGGTTTCGGCGGCAACAACGGCTCTCTCATCATCGGCGCCGCCGATGTGTTTCAACGAACAGCATCTCGACAAAGAGGCACAGGACTGGCCATTCACGGGTATTCCTGCCTGACCGGAGCTGGTGGCACTGCCGCAACCATTGCCCAGACACAGACTGGTGCTACGGTTGCCGGAATGGCCGGAATCGAGATAATTTCCGCGAACCTGCCGCCACGCATGATACGTCGGCTCAAACGGCTGCCGAAAATGACCCTCTCTTTAGCCGCGGCGGCCTATGAGAAGGCGACAACAGCGGCGGTCAATGCCCCAAAGCCAGGTTCTGTTTTTATGGGCACCGGCTGGGGGGCCCTGTCCGAAACGCATGATTTCCTCACCCGCCTGGCGGAATCCAAGGAACAATTTCCAAGCCCCACCGATTTTGTCGGTTCCGTTCATAACGGCCCGGCCAGTCAGGTGGCGATCATGTTCGGCGCGACAGGCCCCAATATCACCACCAGCGGGGGGGATTATTCTTTCGAACAGGCGGTAATGGCCGCGGATCTTATATTGGAAGATGCGACGCAGCCGGCAATCATCCTTGGCGCCGACGAAGGGCACGATCCGTTTTCTCGCCTGCTCGATCCTTCGATCCGCCCCGAAACGGTTCTTGCCGATGGCGGCGGCGCCCTTTGCGTCACCAGAGAAATGAAAGATGCGCTCTGCGCTCTTTCCATCCCCTTCTATCAAAGCGGCAAGGCGGAAGGCGTTATCGCCGCACTGGTCGATGCGCTCGGCGTCCGCCCGAACAAACCGTCCGGCTATGCGCTTATTCTAGCCGGTATCCCGGCCGCCATGCACCGGGAAGGAAAGCAGCAGCTCGAACAGTTCATGGCGCTTTCGCACCTGTCCGTCCCTGTTGTCGACTATCGGAACTATATCGGTGAATTTGCCTCCGCCTCGGCTGTGGCGACCTCACTGGCTGTTTCTTTTCTCGAATCGGGCCATATCCCCGGCGCTCTGGTTAGTGGCGGTGACATTGCCATAACCAGCGAGACGAGCAATATCCTCATTCTCGGTCTGGGCCGGCAGATCACCGCCATGGAACTGTGCAGGCCATGAAAAGTGCGAAAAACATGCTGTCTTTTGGTATTTAGCGGTGAATGGTTACCTTACATCAGGAATTTTTCTATGAGGTTTTTGAGCGCTTGCGAGAGCAGCCGCAGTTCCTCGGCATTTCGCCGCACATCCCCGGTGCCGATCGATATATCACCGACGGCCTTGTTCACTTCCGAGATATCGGCCGCGATCTGCTGGGATACGACAGCACTCTGGGCCACATTTTCAGACACTTCACTGATCCCTGCACCCGCCTGAAAAATATTTGATGTCAACTCGGTCATCGTAGCATTCTGCTCATCGAGCGAAATGGCGATACTTGACACGATAGTATCAATCTCTGTTATAATATCGGATATTTTCTTAATCCCCGTGACGGTGACATCGGTGGAATGCTGAATACTTTCGATACGTTCCTTGATCTCCCCGGTCGCCTGGGCAGTCTGTTTGGCGAGATCCTTGATTTCATTGGCCACGACCGCAAAGCCCTTGCCGGCTTCCCCGGCCCGCGCCGCTTCAATGGTGGCATTGAGCGCGAGCAGGTTTGTCTGCGAGGATATATCGGTGATGGTTTCCGTCACCTTACCTATATCCAGCGCGGCACTGCCGAGCGCATCAACCTTTTGAGAAATATCGGCTGCCTGCAGAACAGCCTCGCCGGTAATTTTTTTCGCATTCATCGTCGAACGCTGGATATCACCGACACTGCCGCTGATTTCTTCGGTGGCGCTGGTCATGACATTGACATTGGCGGCAGCCTCTTCGGTTGCGGCGGCGACAGAAGCCATATTGGAACTCATCTCTTCCGTGGCGGCCGCTACGGCCTGGGCCCGCTGGGCGGAATCGGTCGAGCCGGCATCAATTTTTTCAGATATTTTCACCAGGGCAAGGGACGAATTGTTGAGATTGGTGCTATTGCTGTTGACATCTTGGACAAGGGCCCTGACGTTGGCAAGGAAAGAGTGCATATAGGCACTCAGCTCGGAAAATTCGTCGCGGACAGCGACTCTGAACACCTCCGTGCATTCACTGCATGAAGAATACTCACCCGTGACAATCTTTGGACACTGCACATTTAATGCCGCCGATCCGGCCTCCTCCCAGCAATACCCGTCTATGCCGTACATCGAACAATCTTTCTTGCCGCACTGCAATTTTTCTGAACAGTTAATGGGCAGGATGGACGTTACATCGACTTCTTTTGTCAGGTCACCCCGGCTGGCCGACTCAAGCAGCTGGGTAAAGCTCTTGATCGGTCGATCTATCATCCTGGTAAAGAGAAAATAGACAAAGAATTGAATGACCACAAGCGCGGCCAGACCAAGAGTAAGCGAAATCAACGCCGCTCTTTTCGCGGCAGCGAAAACGGTTCCAATATCTCTTGGCATGGCCAGGACACCAACACCTTTGCCGGAATAATCCTGAATCGGCATATACGCCGTCATCAATTCTCGGCCGTCTTTCGAAACCCGCTGCACGACGATTTCATCGGCGTGCATAACTTCTTTTAGGAATGGAAATTTTTGTTCCGGGATGGTCAAGTCGTGGGTTTTGGCCTGGTATTTAAACCCATCGCCATCCGGCACGATGACCGACAGATCAGCATTGATGCTTCCTTTTATCTGTGCCAGCAGCTTGTCATTTATCGGCGCGCCAAACTCAAGCGAGCCAGCATGTTTTTTATTCAGATACAGAATGGGAACGACTGCACGGACGGATAACCCGGAAACCCCTGCCTCAATTCCCACGGCATCCTGTTGCGTCTCATTGACCTGGACCACGGTTTTTCGAAAGCTGGACAGGTCGTCACCGAATTCTTCCGGCTTCTGCACGCGTAAAAAGGAGGTAGCCGGCGGCAGATGAAAATGAAAAACATTGAGATCGATTATTTTGTTCAAGCTCTGGTAGAGCGGTCCAGCAACACTTTGCAGATCATCTCTGCTCTGAAACATGACATCGTCCTGAACCGACGGCATTCCTGCGACGGTATAGGCCAAAAGCTTAAGCTGTTCGGACTTTTGCGTGGTGATGGTATCAAGGACCTGGGCGATGGTTACGGTCAGTTCTTCCTGCAGACTTTTGGTGGTATTGCTGAGGGTGGCCCTGTACGACACGATGCTCGGAACCGCGACCATCAATGTAATGAGCATACCCAGAACCGAGAGCAGCTTTGTCTTTACCTTGGAAGGAATAACTCTTTGGCCAAACGATACCATGTACTTTCTCCTGTTTATCAAGCCTTTGGTGTTCAACTGCTTCCTAATTTAAATAGTATGTTATCACACTTTCCGCAGACACAAAAAAAATTATTATGTAACGAAGCAATCAGGTGATCCTTGGCGGCGTCTGAATGCCGGTGCACGACGCGAAAGAGCCACGGAAAAAGCTTGAGTCAGGCTGGATTATCCGCCAAAATTGCAGGGGTGAGAAGAGAAATCCGGTGTCAGGTCTTTTTTTTCGAAAAAGGGCTTGCTTGAATTCTTTTCAACTAGAGCCCCATCCCACCTCATGAAACGTAAACCGGCAACCGTCAGCAAGATATCGCCGCTGGTCATCAAACAGGTCCTGCGGCGTGAACGGCTGTTCACTCTGCTTGACCACCAGTCGCCGACACGTTCTTTCTCTTATTTCGGCCAGGCCGCGGCATCGCTCATGGAGTCCCCTGCATGGCAGATGCCGCTGCTCACGCCAGAGTACCTTCCAAGCCTGGAAACCTTTGTCCTTGGCTATTTTGACTATTTTTCTGCTGAAATTCTCGAAAAAGTTTCTTGTTCTCTCTATCATTTTCTATTGCAGAGCGTCCACTTGCCGCATATGACCGCAGAAATGGCCAGCGAGCTGACAGATATGGCAGCAGCAGACATCCTTCTGACCTTAAAACGGAAAAAAGGCTGGAAGAAAGGGGCAATCAACCTGTACGCTCAGACAGGAGCCTATGAATCAGCGGCCTCGATCATTCTAAACGTTGCCCCGGCCCTCATCGCAAAAAGACGAGACACGACACTTTCCGCGTGCATAGAATTGCTGCCTGATGAATATATTCAAAAAAATCCCTGGCTGCTTCTTTGGCAGGACCAGGCCCAGATGACAAGGAATGCTCCGGTAAGCCAGACTCTCTGCACCACGGCCTTCAACATGTTCAACACTAGTTGCGACGTGTCCGGCCAAATCCTCAGTTGGGCGACTGCGGTCGAAATCTTTTTTATAGTGCGCAGCGGATTCACCGACCTGGATCTCTGCATTAAGGCAGGTGAACATTTGGCCCATCTGCTCCCGGCGGGAGAGGATACGGCGGAGCTCACCGGACGCCTTGCCGCAAGTATGCTGCTGGCACTGTTGCTTTTCGGCCTGGGACATCCGGACCTGAAAAAATGGCAGGAGCGATGCGAGGTGCTGCTGGAACGCTGCAATGACCTGCAGGTTACAGTCGACCTTATGAAAAATCTTTTCTTATCCTGCCAATGGCTTGGTCAGGTGCATGAAGCGCAGCGTATGGAGGATCGTCAGCCGGTATTAGGCAATGCCGGCAATGTGCCCCCTCGGGTGCAGGTCACTTTGAGTTACACCCTGACCCTGGCCGCCTTCATCGCCGGGGACCAGCGGCGCTGCATGGAAAAGGGTGTCGAAACTTTCGCCGTGGCAGATAAAACCGGCATTCATATATAGGATGTGATGGTGTTGGCGCAGAGCGCATGTGCCATCCTGGCGGCGGGTGAACTCGGTGAGGCAGAGGCTACCCTAGAAAGGATGCGGGAATGCCTGAAGCCCTTTGGTCTCAGTTCCAGAAGATTGGGCAATATATGCAGAAAAACACTGGAGGCAGGAATCGAGGTTGATACGGACAAGGCAGTCGTAAAGCGTTTTCGTCTTTGTCCTTTTGATGCAAAGACCGTTTCAGATCTCTGGCCCTGGCCGGATACCGACGGCGACAGGGCAGTGCAGAATCTCAACACAACCTTACACCGCCTGCGTAAACTTCTCGGCAGTGACAAGGCTGTTGTCCTGAGCAACGGTCAACTGCATTCAGATAGTCGCTTCTGCTGGATTGACGCCCGGCATTTTGCATGGTTAGCACAGCAGATCGACATCCCTCCACCATCGCCCATTAAAAAAGAATATCTCGCCAGAGCGCTTCGAATGTACCGGATACCATAGATGACCGGCATCTGTTCCCGCCACCAGCTGTTTCAAAAGCCATACGACCAACATCACTCAAGGCAGAACAATGTTGAGTGCAACGGGTAACAATAACATGCAGACAATGACTTTCTGATAATTATAGAACATGTCCGCTCCCCCTGTTCAGTTTTTTGTTTGAAAAAAACGAGACAAAGCCCACTCTTGTATCCACCAGATACATTGTTTTTTTTCTTATCGGCCCGGAAAACATCTCTAACCTGTTTAAGCAGTGCAACTTCTCCTGCTGTCAGCAGGAGAACAAAAAGTCTGTTGCAAATGACTTACAGATCGATAAAAAAAAACCTTGACGGCATTTTTTTACATCTCTACTTTTACAAGCATTGATAGTTGAAGACAGGGACATAAAAGGTTTTTCACCGATTTGTTGAAAAATCCCTCCATATGCGTTACTTATGACGACGTGTAGGCCGTAGAAGTCAGGCTGATTGCATGTCAGCGGGCACCGGAAAATCGCCAAGACAGCAGTTTCGAGAAAAGAGGAAAGAATAAATGGCCAAAACACAAACCTTCCGGGTGGTCGGTGGACGGATACGGTTCAAATGTCATGCATGTCAGAGTATACGAATGGTCGCCATCCCCAATGATGTGCGGAGAAGGTCCATCCGCTGTCATAAATGCGGCGAGATTACCCAGGCCAGCTTTAATCGTCGTTTGATCCAGCGAGAACAGCAGAAAGGAAAAGTGCTGCTGTCCTTGAGCGACGGTACGTACCTTGAGGTCGATCTTTTCGACATTTCTCAAAATGGCGTCGGCTTCGATATTGCCATGAGAGATATAAGGAAAGTTTCAGTGGGCAAGGAAGTCCAGTTCCGCTGTACATGGAATTCGCAACTCTTCAGCCAGAAACGCTATAGAGTCAGATCCATCAAAGGCCGAAGAATCGGCGCGGAATGTACTCAGCGCTAACGATAATAGCCGCTATGCCTTGGGGCAGTTAGCACAACGTTTCCCCTCCTTCTTTTTATACTTTCCACAACATTTCTTTTTCTTTTTTTTCTTAGCCATGCCAGGCCTCCTGAAGCAAGTGGAAAACCGAAAACCCACTCGGCTTATTTGCCGATTTTCACCTGTGCCTCGATCTCATGCCATATTTTACTGTATGCGTCCGCCGCGGAATTTTTGCCGGCAAATGTCATTACCGGTGCCCTATAGACACCCATCTTCTCTATTTCAGAGGAAAAAGGGATATAATTTTTCAGGAGGCTTTTATAATTTTTTCGTAATGTGAGCATGGTATCCTTATGCAGTTTTTTACTCTTTTGCACCATGGAAAAAAACGGCAGTAATTTTTTGCGCTGATATTCGTTCTCCTTGAAAAAATCATTGAGCTGCTCAAATGTGCGCACGGACAAAGTGGTCGGAATGACCGGAACGACAATTTTGTCGGCGGTTTTAAAGACATTTTCAGAAAGAAGCGAGATGTTCGGCGGACAGTCGAGAATAATGACGTCGTAATCACTATCAAGCTCCATCAGGGCCTTTTTCAAGCGGGACCGACTGTTTTTCATCCTTGAGAGAAAGATATCAAAGTCGCGGTAGGTCAGATTGGCCGGCAACAGATCAAGATTGTCAAAATCACTGGCCCTGATAGCATCTAAAAATCCCTGCACGTCCTTAAAAAAAGCCTTGTTCCGCAGTTTCTTCGAAGGTTTCACCCGAAAATAAAAGCCCGACGCACCCTGCGGGTCAAGATCACACAAGAGGGTCGATCTTCCTGCCATGGCACTGGCATAGGCCAGATTCACGGAAGTCGCCGTTTTGCCGACGCCGCCTTTATTACTGTAACAGGCTATTATTTTCATGAACACTTGCCTCGGTATGAAAAAGTTTTGTGAAAATTGTACGGGTTTCTGGGCTGTCAAAGAGGATGAAGTTTTCCATCACCTGGCCCCGCTCGTTGTTTTGCAGCCTGTTGAGCATCGCGGTAAGCGCCCCGACACTTTCAGCAACCTTTAATTCCGACCCTCGGAAACCACTCATCTTCTCACGCAATATCTGCCTGAGAAATATCTGCTGGACCGAATAATCATTGAAATTCCCCAGATTGTCCTGCAGGGATTTCAGCGCCTTGACCAGCGCTTTCAAATCATCTTTGGGAAAAAGCGGCGCAAAAAATTCCATCAAATAGCGAAGTTTCTTGCAATTTATCCGCAGTTGATGAACGACTTCATCTGGTGTTTTTTCGTCTATGCTCCGGGCAATTTTGCAAACCTTGGCGTAGCGTTTCAGAATAAGCCCCGAGGCAAATATCAAGGATTTCTCCTGCCCTTTTGGACCGGCGGCAAGGGCCAAACCATCGGCAAAGAGCTTTTCAAGTCTGCCAATGTCTTCAAGATACACTTTGCTCCGAATGAATTTACTGACGCTCTTGTGTTCTTTTTTTCGTTCCCCGGCTAAATGCATAAACAGGATATGCAGACCTTCGTGGGTCTCTGCCGGGACCAGGCTGAAATACTGTTCCTTGTTGAGCAGATAGACGTCCAGATCGCGCAAGGTGTTGGTTTTTTGCATAAGAGAGGCAAAATCCTCCTTCAGGCAAGCCGTCGCCGAAACCTCGAACACGCCTTTGAAAAGACTCAATACCGACCTGACCTTACGCAAACTGACCCTGTAGTCGTGGAGAAACTCCGTATCATAATCAGCAGCAACACCGTTTTCGTTACGGCGCGCGGTCTGCATGAAGGCATTGATTATCATTACGGCACTTTCCCGGGCAGGGGCATCGGGATGAATCTGAACAATCGGTTTTGCCGTGTATAGCTCCCGCTTAATATCTAACAAGGAAAACACCTGCCCGACATCCGGACAGGCAATCGCGCCCAGTTTCTCCAGCCAGCGGCAGAGATCTGTATGCGCCTGCCCGTAGCCGCGGAGGTAGACGGTACTTCCCACCCCTACTGCTTTTTGACCACGCTGCATGCTCAGCGTGGACAATCGGGCACGGGTTTTTTCTTCATCGTCAAGCAGAAGGCCATGCAGAAGGCAGATTTCTATTTCAGCGACCGGCAGAAATGCCCGAAGGTTCGAGCCCCCTGTCAACTGAGACGTCACCGGCCCCTCGGGCAGGTCAGCTGCAAAGGACCACTTTTTTGGCGCAAGCTGCTCAACCATACGTCCTGCCCGTACATCAAAACAGAGCAACTTTTCTTCCAGCTGAAAGAGCATTTTCGCCGATTCCAGCAGCTCGAAATCAAAGGTGTCAAGGAGAACGGCCGGCAACTTTTCCCCCCTCGCTAACGAGATCGTATACTCGCGAATATGTGGTAATTTTTTCAAGAAATTTTTATGGCTTGCTGCTTCGGGAAAAATAAAGACAAAGGGGTCCATGGCCGTTCAACTCTCTTTTTTATTTCGTTGCATACCTTCGGTATCCTTTGGATCCAGGCAAAGTAAGATACTTTTAAGTGTCAACGTAGCACAAGATTATCCTCATGGCAATTTAACACATAAACAAAACATAATCTTAACAATACATTTATCTTCCACACCGGTATACTCGCAGGAGCAGCATCGAAGCGGCTCTTGTTTCTTTTCCATAAAAGATCTGCTACGATAGTTATACTTGATAAGGGGGATTTTTTATAATGTTCTCTTCGAGGAACCTGCCCGGACCCGAGGAGAATATACCTTCATCAACAACCTAGACAAAATTAACCATAGACGATGACTACACAGACTCCAGAAAATAATAAAACAGCGGAACCAAGCGCCGAGCCTCGGGACAAACAGCCGACCTTTAACCTGCAGTCGTCCGAGTGGTATTTGAACAGGGAATTGAGCTGGCTGGAGTTCAACAAACGGGTATTGCATGAAGGTCAGGATCCGCGCAACCCTCTTTTGGAAAGGGTCTTTTTCCTGGCCGTGGTTGGTTCAAATCTCGATGAATTTTTCATGAAACGGATCGGCGGTCTGAAACAGATGGTCGGGGCCGGTGTCCGGACCCCATCCATCGATGGCCGTCTGCCTCAGGAACAGATCGATCTCTGCCATATCGTTGTTCGTGAAATACTCGACCAGCAGTTGCTTCTTGAAGATGACCTCCAGAAATTGCTGGCTCGAAAAGGTATTAAAATTAAAAAATACAAGGACCTCACCGCGGAGGACAAAGAAGCCATAGACCATTATTTCCGCAATGAAATTTATCCGCTGCTCACGCCCCAGGGCATGGATCCCGCCCACCCCTTTCCTTTCATTTCCAATTTATCCATCAACCTGCTGGCCAGTGTGCGCTTCCCCGGCAGCGATCACAGCTACCTCAATCGCATCAAGATTCCGACCAGTACCGATCTGCCGCGATTTATTAAAGTCGGCAAGGATCATGTCTATATTCTTCTTGAAGATCTGGTCGGCAACAACCTGGAACTCCTTCTGCCCGGCATGGAAGTTGAATCCTGCGAGACGTTCCGGGTGACTCGCAACGCCATTACGGAAAGACACGAAGAACAGGCCAACGACCTGCTCGTGGTCATCGAATCGGCCTTACGCGACAGAAAATTTGCCGAAATCGTCCGGCTGGAAGTGGGCAGCGGTATCCTCGACCAGCACAAAGGCAAACTCGCCGCAGAGCTGCAAGTCGATGAAACCAACGATGTTTATGAAGTGGATGGCATCCTGGGCCTGCGAGACCTGTTCCAGATTGCCGCTATCGATCGACCGGATTTACACTTTCCCCAGCATCATCCGGTCGATAACCCCGAGCTTCTTGGTGACGACCCTAATATTTTCCATACCATCCGGGAGCATGGCGATGTCTTCCTGCAACACCCTTACGAATCTTTCGATACCTCCGTCGAGCGATTTTTGCGGGAAGCAAGTCAGGACCCAAAGGTCATGGCCATCAAGATGACCCTTTACCGGACGGCCAAGGATTCCCGCATTATCCAATACCTGATAGATGCGGCGCAGAATGGCAAGCAGGTCGCGGTAGTGGTCGAGCTTATGGCCCGCTTTGACGAATCGGCGAATATCAGATGGGCCGGCTTTCTCGAAGAGGCCGGCATCCATGTCACCTATGGCGTCATCGGCCTGAAAACCCACTCAAAACTTATTTTTGTCATCCGAAAAGATTACGATGGCCTGCGCCGATATGCCCACATAGGCACGGGAAATTATCACGCCGGCACAGCCAGAAGCTATGTCGACCTGGGTCTCATCACCTGTGATCCGCTAATTGGCGCCGATCTGACCGAGCTCTTTAATTATCTGACCAGCGGGTATACGCCGATGCGGCATTATACCAAGCTGCTGCCGTCCCCCAAACTGCTAAAAAAAGCCCTGCTCAACAAAATAGACCGAGAAATAGGCCACCAGAAACAAGGGAAAAATGGCCTCATTCAGTTCAAAACAAATGCCCTGGTCGACCAAGACATCGTCGAGGCTTTGTACCGCGCCTCCCAGGCCGGAGTCCATGCGGATCTGATTGTCCGGGATTCCTGTCGCCTGCGGCCCTCCATCAAAGGGTTATCGGACAATATCAGGATAATTTCCCTGGTCGGCAGATTTCTCGAACATACCCGAATCTTTTATTTTAAAAACAACGGCGACGAAGAGTATTACATCGGCTCCGCCGACCTCATGAAACGCAACCTCGAGAGCCGAGTTGAAGTGTGTACCCCCATTACCAGCCCGCAGCACCAGGCTCTCCTGAGGGAATTACTTGACCTGCAACTGACGAATAGCAGGAACGTATGGGAAATGCAGAGCGATGGTTCCTATGTCCAGCGCCATGCGGACAACGAAAAAAATGCTCTCTGCATCCACCAGCAACTGATAGCGAAAGCGGAAAAACGAGCAGCAGCAGGCCGCCTGGCCCTGGCGAAAAAGAGAAGCAAAAAGAAAATACCCAGCAGCTATACCCAGAAAAAATAAGCATATAACGGCCACCGGCTCAAAGGATAACGTATACGGCAAGTCTCTCCTTTGAGCGGCCAACGATTAAGATAAAACCGCTCGCCGCCCCACAGCAGCAAATATACACGCAACATTTTTCCTTGCATTCTGCACTCGTTTCTTTGTAGTCTTCTCGGCTGGATAAAATACCGCCGGTGACACGATCTTGTATTTAAATTTTTCAGCTGTACCAGCCATATTTTTAACTTTCCACAATAAGCGACGAGGGGAGCGACTATGAAAAAACTTGCGATGGGGCTTTGTGGTGTGGGCATCATGCTGTCGACACTCTGTTCTGCAGCAGAACCGGTAAAAATCGGCATGATTACCACGTTATCCACCAAGGCCGGGTATCTTGGCGAAGAGATCCGGGATGGCTTCAAACTGGCCATTGATCAGGAAGCCGGCAAATTGGGCGGGGTACCCGTTGAGCTCCTGGTGGAAGACGACGGGGCCAAGCCGGAAAAAGGCAAGCAGATTGCCGAACGGTTCATAAAAAAAGACAATATCAAGATCATGACCGGCATTGTTTTCTCCAACGTGGCCATGGCGGTGGTGCCAAAGGTTGTGCAGGATGACGTGCTCTACCTCAGTGCCAATGCTGCACCGTCGAAGCTGGCCGGAGACGGATGCAACGCAAATTATTTCAGTGTCTCCTATCAAAATGACAGCCTTGACGAAGTGGTTGGCCAGTACGTCACCGAAGCAGGCCACAAGAGTGTCTACCTGATCGCGCCGAACTATCCGGCCGGAAAAGATCACCTGGCCGGCTTTAAACGCTACTACAAAGGCACCATCGCCGGTGAAGTCTACACCAAACTCGACCAATCGGATTATGCCGCGGAACTGGCCGCCCTGCGCGCCGCTGCGCCGGAAGCGGTCTTCTTCTTTCTCCCCGGCGGTATGGGCATTAATTTTGTCAAACAATATGCCCAGGCCGGTCTGAACCAGACCATTCCGATCTACGGCCCGGCTTTTTCCTTTGATGAACGGCTGCTCGGCGCAGTCGGTGCCGCCGCCCTCGGCGTGAAAAATGGTTCCCAATGGACCCACGACCTCGACAACCCGGCCAATCAGCAGTTTGTCGCCGCCTATAAGAAAGCCTATGGCAGAACACCGACCCTCTATGCCAGTCAGGGCTATGACACGGCCCGGTTAATAGCTTCAGCCTTAAAGGCCACCGGGGGCACGGATGATCTGGCCGCTGTGCGGGCTGCCCTGAAAAAAGCCGACTTTGCCTCGGTCCGCGGTAATTTTTCCTTTGGCAACAACCAGCACCCGGTGCAGGATATTTATATCCGCGAAGTCATCCAGACGGCAGACGGCTTCACCAACAAAACCATCAAGAAAGTCTTCACCAACCACGTCGACGCCTACGCGCAGGACTGTAAGATGTAGTTCTTTTCCGGGTCCCGCGAGGGACCCTTTTTTATTATGCTTCTCGTTATTGAACAGTTACTCAACGGTCTGCAGCTCGGCATCACTCTTTTTTTGATGTCCGCCGGTCTGACCCTGGTCTTCGGTATCATGCAGGTCATTAACCTCGCTCATGGTTCCTTTTACATGATCGGGGCCTATGTCGGCGCGACGGTCGCGGCGAAGACCGGCTCGTTCCTGCTGGCTATTCCGGCAGCCCTGGGTGCCGCGGCACTGGTTGGGGCGGTTGTCGAAATAGTCATCCTCCGCCACCTGTACAAGAGAGAACACCTCGATCAGGTGCTGGCCACCTTCGGCCTGATCATGTTTTTCAATGAATTGACGCTGATGATCTGGGGGCGGCAGCCGCTGTTTATGGATGTGCCCGGCCCGTTGGCCCAAAGCATCGAAATCCTGCCCGGCCTGCCCTACCCCGTCTATCGCCTGGCGGTGATCGGCGTCGGCCTTTTCGTCGCCCTGGCCCTGTGGCTGCTTTTTGCCAAAACCAGGGCGGGAATGAAAATCAGGGCCGGCGCCTCCAACAGAGACATGATCGGCGCACTGGGGGTCAACATCAACCTACTGTATACGCTGGTCTTCAGCCTTGGCGCACTTTTAGCCGGTCTTGCCGGGGTGATGGCCGGCCCTGTCCTCGCCGTCCAGTCGGGGATGGGCGAGAGCATCCTTATCCTGACCTTTGTCGTTATCGTTATCGGCGGCATTGGCTCAATCAGGGGAGCGGTGGCCGGCGCCCTGCTGGTCGGCCTGGTTGACACCCTTGGCCGGGCCTTTCTGCCCGTCCTGCTCCGGCTTGTCCTCGAATCATCGGCCGCAGACAGCCTTGCCGCGTCTCTTGCCTCGATGGCAATCTATATTCTCATGGCCGCCATTCTCGTCTGGAAACCCCGCGGCCTCTTTCCGGCGCATGCCTGATGTCTCTCCTCTCACGAAAAACCATAGTAATCGGCGGTGGGGCACTCCTGCTTTTTTTCCTGCCGCTCGTCGCCAAGCTCACCGGCCAGCCGTACCTGCTCTCGCTGGGCAGCAGAATTCTCATCTACGCCCTCGCCGCGGTAAGCCTCGACCTGCTCCTCGGCTACAGCGGCATGATCAGTCTCGGCCATGCCGCTTTTGTCGGCATCGGCGCCTATGTGGTGGGCATTTCTCAGTTTCATAGCTATGAGGCGACTCCCTTTCTGTCCGCCCCTTTTCTTTTATCCGGCAGTGAAAACGGCCTGTTTGTCCTGCCGCTGGCCATCCTTGTCGCCGCCTTTGCCGCGCTGATCATCGGGGCGCTGTGCCTGCGCACCACAGGGATGCATTTCATCATGATCACCCTGGCCTTTGCCCAGATGCTCTACTACTTTTTTATCTCGCTGGAAAAATATGGCGGTGACGATGGGCTGTCTCTGTATGCAAGAAATAGTTTTCCAGGAATTGACCTCAGCGATGATCGACACTTCTACTATCTGTGTCTAACCGCCCTTGGCCTCTTTCTCCTCTTTACCTGCCGGCTGGTCACCTCGCGCTTTGGCCTCATCATCCGGGGGGCCGGCAACAATGACCGCAGGCTCAAGGGCCTGGGCATCCGGTCCACCAGCTACAAGCTGGTCACCTTTGTCATCGCCGGGGGCGGCGCGGGACTGGCCGGCGCCCTCCTGGCCAATCAAACGGAATATGTCAGCCCCGGCCTGATGCACTGGACACTTTCCGGTGAGCTGATGGTCATGGTCCTCCTCGGCGGCCTCGGAACACTCTTTGGCCCGGTACTTGGCGCCGCCGCCTTTCTTCTGCTCGAGGAGGGGCTGGCCATGTACACGGAACACTGGATGGTCTACATGGGCCCGGTGCTCATCCTGGCGGTTGTTTTTGCCAAACGCGGCCTTTTCGGTCTGCTCGCCGGAGGAAACAGCAGAGATGACTGACGCAATACTGACCGTGACAACGCTCTGCAAGTCGTTTGGCGCCGTCCAGGCGACTAATGATCTCTCCTTCACGGTACGCAGAAATGATATCCACGCCCTCATCGGCCCCAATGGCGCCGGCAAGACGACGGTTGTCAACCAGCTGAGCGGCGACATGCTGCCCGATTCGGGGACGATCCTCTTTAACGGCGTAAACATTAGCCGGAAAAAAGCCTATCAGCGCGCCCGACTGGGTATCGGCAGATCCTTCCAGATCACCCATATTTTCGAAAACCTGACCGTCGCCGAGAACATGAGCCTGGCCATCTGCGCCCACTCCGGCCACAATTTCAGATTCCTGCAACACTTTCGAAGGTCGCCGCCGGTGTTAAGAGAGCTGGCCAAGGCCCTGGCCCGGGTTGACCTTCTTCCCCGAGCCGAGCTACCGGCATCGCATCTCTCCCACGGCGAAAAACGACAGCTGGAAGTGGGTATGGCCATGGTCGGCAACCCGGAGCTCTTGATTCTCGATGAACCCATGGCCGGCATGGGCCCCGGAGGCACTGCGGAACTGAGCAAACTCATCCGCCGGCTCAAAGGCACACTGACCATTCTCCTCATCGAACACGATATGGATGTGGTTTTCTCCCTGGCCGATCGGGTGACGGTCCTGGTGTACGGGGAAAATATGGCCACCGGTACGCCTGACGAGATACGCCGCAACACAAAAGTCCGGGCGGCCTACCTCGGTGAGGAGAGTTGATGCTCACGGTGGACAACATATCGACCTTCTACGGGGCAAGTCAGGCACTTTTCGGCGTCTCGCTGCGGATTGACGAGTCGGCGGTCGTCACCCTGCTCGGCCGTAACGGCATGGGTAAAAGCACCACCATACGCTCGATCATGGGGCTCACCCCGGTACATTCCGGCACCATCCACTTCTCCGGCATAAAAACACAGCACCTTCCAAGCTATAAAATTGCCCGGCTCGGCCTCGGCCTCGTCCCCGAAGGACGACAAATCTTTCCCAATCTTACCGTTCGGGAAAACATCATCGCCACGGCGGCCAATTTCAGACGCTCGCCGCAGCCGTACGGCATTGATGATATCCTGACTATTTTCCCGCGACTGGGTGACAGGCTGAACAACTACGGCAACCAGCTTTCCGGGGGGGAACAGCAGATGCTGGCGATCGGCAGGGCACTGATGATCAATCCAAAGCTGCTGATTCTCGACGAGGCCACCGAAGGGCTGGCGCCGCTTATCCGCCAGGAGATCTGGCGCGGGCTGAAGATACTGAAGGCAAAAGGACTCGCCATTCTTCTCGTCGATAAAAACATTGATGCGCTCATGGCCATTGCCGATCACCACTACATTATGGAAAAAGGGACCATTGCCTGGCACGGCGGAACCGACCAACTGCGCCGCAGACCGCAATTGCGATCCCGGTATTTAGGCGTCTAGGAGGCTGCCCGGGAATGCACAAAAACTCAGGGTCAACGCTTGTTGAATTCCGCTCGGAATATCCATGCTCGGCCAACGAGCTGTACACCTGGCACGGCAGGAAAGGCGCCCTGGAGCGACTTCTGCCGCCATGGGAAAGAATTTCGGTCATTGCCCGGCACGGCGGCATTGAACCGGGGGGCATGGTCGAGCTGGAAATGCATGCCGGCCCCTTGCCCTATCTGTTTCGCGCCCGGCATGTGGATAATGTGGCCGGGAAAATGTTCCGGGACATCCAGGAGAAAGGCCCTTTCAGCAGCTGGTCGCACACGCACTATTTCAGCGACTCAGCCCAGGGCGCCTTGCTACAGGATCAGCTGGAATACGTTCTGCCCGTACATCGTTTGCTGCCCGGTTTTATCAAGGGCCATGTCGAAAGGAGTTTACAGCAGCTTTTTCGCCACCGGCAGACAGTGCTCCGCGAAGATATCAACCTGCACCGGCGCAGCAGCACCACTCCTATGAAAATCCTCGTCACCGGTGCAAGCGGGGTCATCGGCCGCGACCTGCTGCCGCTGTTAACCACCGGCGGGCATCAGGTCTTTACCCTGGTGCGCCGGCGGCCCGACCCGGCAAAAGACGAGATATTCTGGGATCCGGCCAAAGGGATACTGCAGGAAAGCGAGCTGCCGGACATCGATGGAGTTATCCACCTGGCCGGGGAATATATCGGCCTGGAACGGTGGTCGGAAGAAAAAAAACGCCGGGTCATCGACAGCCGCATACAAGGCACCAGACTCCTGGCCAAAACCCTTGCCACCCGGAGCAGGCCCCCGCAGGTGTTCCTCTGCGCTTCGGCCGTTGGCTATTACGGTGACGGCAAAGATACGCTCATCGATGAACACCAGCCGCCGGGGAACGATTTTATTTCAGAGGTCTGCCGGCTCTGGGAAAAGGGCACAGAACCGGCCAGGGACGCCGGTATTCGCACGGTTTTCATGCGCCTTGGCGTAGGGCTGACGCCCCGGGGAGGAGCCCTGCAGCGCATACTCGCCAATTCTCACCTGGGGTGCATCCGCCGCTTCGGCAGCGGCGGGCAATATATCAGCTGGATCAGCAGAGATGATATGGTCGCGGCAATGCTGCACTGCCTCACTTGCCCTTTGCTGGATGGCCCGGTCAATATCACTGCGCCGGAACCGGTGACCAATGCCGAATTGATGCGGACCATCGCCCGCGTCATGCGCCGTCCGCTGCTTTTCCCCCTGCCGGGCTGGTTTTTAAAGATGATCTATGGACAGATGGCCTCGGAAATATTACTGTCAGGCTGTCGTGTCTCTTCACAAAAGCTGCAGGATTCCGGCTTCATATTCCGCCATCCGACCCTGGAGACGGCGCTGCGCAGTCTGCTCGGCAAGGAGCCGGCACAAGAGACCATCGGGTAGGATCAGGCAGAATAACGGAACGGTGTAGCCACATTGAATCAGCGCTTTAAAATAACCCTCTGGATAATAATGACCACGGCGATGACCTGCGGGTTTCTCCATCATCTCATCGCCCCGGAAATCTTAAATTTCGAACGGTTGCATATTTTTTTCTTTAATCTGTGCAGCGGCGGCACCCTGCTGGTCTATTTCACCGAAGATCGCCACAGGCTGAGCAGAAGGGCGCTGACCTTTTTGTGGCTCTCGCTTACCTTTGCTCTGTGCGCCTTTATGGAATGGTATGCACCGACCTTGATAATCCCCCTGCTGCTGGCAACGATTATCGAAAAAGTCCGGGTGGATCATTTCGGCAGGTGCATCCCCAAGGCTCTTTTTTCCGGCAGGGAAAGCACATCGAGAAAATTTCATCAGGCCGCGCTGCTCTGCCTTTCTCTGGCCTTGGTCACCTCCAGCCTGGCTATCCTGAACAATCAATATGGCCACTGGCTGACCCTGGAAAAGCTAACACTGGACACTTTTTTCCTGGGTTTTTCCTTCCCGATCTCACTGATCAGCATGTCGGTCATTTTTGCGCTCATGAAAAATCACAGCACCCCGCCGAATCGCCTTCTCAAAGAGCTGTCATTCTGGGTGATCAATCTGGGGGTCATTGTCTTCTTTCTTTTCATCCTGGCGAACTGGTTCATCCCCCAGGTGATTATTGCCTCTGTCCTGTTCCTGGCGGTTTCCCTGATCCTCTACCTCTACCTGTACCAGGGTATCCGCCTGCAGCAGAAGGCCTTTCTCACCTCCGGCATTCTCTTTTTACTGATCACCTCCATCACCGGGATATTGTATATATTTCTCGCCTTCTCCGACGCGTACAACCGGGCGGAGAGCTTACCCCTGCTCAGAATGCACGCCTTTACCGCCCTCTACGGCTGGAACCTCAGTGGACTGGCGGTGATCAGCCGACACGGTGACTTTCCCATTCAGCTGCATTCGCAAAAAGTCATTCTGCTCCACTGGCTGACCGTGCTCTTTCTCTGTCCATTGGGCTATTTTTTTCCCATCGCGGCTGTGCTGGCAATCGTTTGCTATGGGTGGCTGCTTTTTATCCTGCTTTTTAACCACGGACAGGTCGACAGCGGCGTCGTTGGCGTCGAAGCGAAGGTGCTGGCGGCAGAGCATACCGCAGTTAAAGCAGCTCCTTAACCGCCCGCCCAAGCTGTCCCATGGAATAGGGCTTTTCGATAAAATTCCCTACCCCGAGACGCATGGCCTTTTTGACGTCATCGCTTTTAGAAAAACCGCTGGCGATGATCGCCTTTTGACCGGGATGGTGGACAATGATCTTTTCATACGTCTGACAGCCGTTGATGCCCGGTTCCATAAACATATCCAGCAAAACCAGATCCACCTTCTGTCCCTGCAGGAAGAAAAGGGCGGCCTCGCCGCTCTCGACCGCATCGACATGATAGCCGAGATTTGTCAGAATCTGTCCGGCAAGATCGCGCAATACCGGTTCATCGTCGACGACAAGGATGTGCTCACCATTGCCGGTAAACGACACGGCCTCATCCTCTTTTTTCGATTCTAAAGCCACCTGCACCTGCTGCGGAAAACAGAGGGAAAAGGTCGTGCCCTGGCCGTTGCTGTCGACCTTGATTGTGCCGCCATGATCCTGAACCGTATTCCAGACGACCGCCAGGCCGAGCCCGGTACCGCTCTTGCCCATCACCTTTTTGGTATAAAATGGTTCAAAGATGTGGCTGCGATCTTCCTCGGAAATACCCCTTCCGCTGTCATGCACGCTCAAGACCACATAGTCGGCGGCAACATGTCCCCCTTTCCGGCCCTCAACGACGGTTTGCGTTGATACGGCCACGACTACCCGACCGTTTGATTCAATCGCCTCCAGCCCATTAGTGACCAGATTCATCAGACATTTTTTGATATGGATCGGCGAACAGAGGATTGTCGCATTTTCAGCCTCCCCTTCCAGTCGAACAGAAATGTCCGGGTAGAGGGCACGAAACTGCTCACACTCCGGGGAACCGAGGTATTCTTTCGCCAGGATATACATATTATGGACCGCTCTGACATTGGCCGCACTGCGCGCCACCGTCAACAGGTCGGCGACCACCGCAGCGGCCCTTTGCCCGGAATCCCTGATTGACTGGAGGGGTTTTCGCAGCGCACTGTCGGTGGCCAGCGTAGCCAGCATCAACTCGGGATAGCCGGTAATACCGGAGAGAATATTGTTCAGGTCGTGGGCGACTCCTCCGGCCATGAGCCCCATCGCCTCCATTTTCTGCGCCCTGACGAGCTGCGTTTCCAGCTTTTTCTGCCGGGAGATATCCATCATATGTCCCTGGATTTCCAGCAGCTGCCCCTGGTCGTCAAAGCGGCCAATGGCATTGAATAAAACAGTCAAGATCCTGCCGTCGCTGCCCCGTAACTCGACTTCGGTGTTCTCGATTTTTTTTCTTTGCCAAAGATCGCCGATCAACCTGGTCCAGATATGGGCATGACGATAATAGGGCGAAACACTCCGCCCAACGACATCGTCGACAGTCGCAAGGCCGAGAATCTCGGCAAAAACCTTGTTACACAAAAGTACCTTGCCGCTCGGGTTGGCAATGTAAAAACCGCTGAGATCGGCCTCGAAGAGCTGGCGATATCGGGCTTCTTTCAGGCGCATTTTTGCCTGCTCATCCTTGCGCTGGGTGATATCCTGCATCTGCGACACATAATTGAGTGGCCTGCCGTCGAGATCGGTATGCAGGCCGACGTTGAGCAGAGCCCAGATAACCCGCCCCTCTTTATGGATATACCTTTTCTCCAGGGAAAGAAGCGACTTCCCTTCAAGCACATCGCCAAGCAGCGAGGCGGTCGAAACCATATCCTCGGGATGGGTAATATCCCGCCAGTTTTTCTGTTCCATTTCCTGCACCGAATAGCCAAACATGCGGCAACATCCGGCATTGACCCGCAGAAATTTACCGTCAATATCAAGAAGGGCGATACCGCTGGCGGCACTGTCAAAGAGCGTCCGAAAACGGCCCTCACTCATCTGCAGTTCCTTGATAAAACGCTTACGCTCGGTTATATCGACGACACTGACAATTATTCTTCGTACATCGCCAAAAGCGGTACAAGGCGGCTTCATGCTGACAAGAACATGCATCTGCCTGCCGTCGAGCCTGGTATTGACTGCTTCCCACTCCAGCCGATCCCCCCCGGCATGCCAGGCATTGACAATCTTACCGCACCCGTCGACAGAGATCACCTGCAGGCCATTTTCCATGGCAGCAAGCAGTTCTCCTTTACCGGTCGCCCCATAAAGAGTGACAGCCGCCTCGTTACAATCGAGCATGCGCACAAGACCCGCCAGTTGATGCAACCCTTCCGGCCGCGCCGTTAAAAAAGCCTGCAGCGTGTCGATGCCTCTGGTTTTCAGTTGCTCGATTTCCGCATAAAAGCTGGTGAATTCCGCCTCAAACAGGACCACGGCGGCATCATCGAAAATTCTCTGGAAACGGTCCTTGGTTATGATGATTTCCTTATTTGCCGCTCTGCGGCTGGAGATATTGGCCAGCAGGAGCATTATGATCATCGACAGGCCCATAAAACCGGCAGCAATGCCCCAGACAATATTTTTATATTGCGAATAGAAGGTCTGCGGCTTGTTAATGACAATACTCTCCGGCGGCAGCAGCTTCTCATTAATCTTGAATCGTACCAGCTGGAGATAGTCGTACATATGGCGGTTGGGACTGTCGGCCACCACGGGAATATCTGCTACCGGCGTTCCTTGGAGAATCTGCAGCGCAAGTTCCGCGGCTTTTCTTCCCTGGGAATATCCGCTGGCCAGTTTTCCGCCGACAATACCGTATCCCAGATGAAAATCCCAGAAAGAATAAAGCGGGGCCTTGCTCGCTGCGGAGATAAGACCGGCACTTTGTCTGAAAGAAAAATAGTGTCCTGCACTGTCAGCGGTAAAAGACAGCCACAATGCAATATCTTTCTCACCAAGCAGGCCGACCTGTTCCTGCACCTCGGCCATGGTATGATTATCCAGGATGAGCAGGTCCATGGGTCTGGTGATATTTGCTATCGCTTCCAGGAAAAGTTGCTTATTCGAGATGCCGGTAAGGGTCTGGTCACTGATCACCACAAAACGAGTGGCCGCCGGATGCAGCGATAAAGCAGTATTGAGGGTTGTGGTAATATCAAAGGCTTCGAGGACCCCGGTGAAGGTCGGATGATCGTCAAGCATCGCCGCCTTGAACGTATTCACCCCGGCGAAAACAACCGCTTTTCCCGGGAAAATATGCTGGTGGTGTTTGCGTAGAAAGGTAAAGGCATGGTCGTCCGTTGACAGAACGACATCAAAATTGCTGTTTTTGAACTTCAGCTGATACAGGGCGGCAAGTTGTTGAAGATACTCTTCCGTGAAAAGTCTTTTGGCATCCATGAATTCATGGGAGACATCGACGAAAATACCTGAGCCGGCGAACCCCTCATCGATCCCCCGGGCCAAACTGTCGGTCCAGGATAAGCCCTTATGATAACTGTGCAGCACCAGTATTTTTTTGGCTTTCCCGGTCGAAGCAGGCGTGTCGGCAAAGAGGAATGCGGGGGTGAACAAGCACAGTAATGCTGCAACGACCGTCAGTCGATATCGACAAAGCGACCACCTGTTCTTGGTCGTTCCTCTCACATGGAGGGTTGGATTCTCCGTCATGCTCTTCGCCTTTCTCATATCCCATTGCAGTCAATCGAAAAGGTGCATCAACCTTCTCTGGGATTGTAGCAAAGAACAGGCGAACTATTCAAGCGGCGGCCGACAAATAGTCCGACAAACGAGTACGGATATCCTTTTTTTTATTTAACCAAGTTGCAGTTCCGCATCGATGCGATCGATTTTCTCCTGGGCGGTTTCCCAGGATTCGTACCAGCGGGCAAGGCGGCGTTTGCAGTCTTCGTACTCCTTGCTCGTCTTCTGCCAGCCTCGTTCGTCCGAATAGAGCTCGGGATCGGCCATCAGGGCCTCAAGGTCCTCTTTCTGCTGTTCATAGAACTCCACCTGTTTTTCCGCCTCGGTGAGCTGTTTCAGCCAGGGACCGGCCCGCCGGCTCCGTTCCTGTCGCTGCTGGGCCTCCAGCCGTTTTTGCTCCTTCCGGCTTTCCAGCGATTCGGACGCTTTGCCGGCTGAATCGTCCCCAGCCTGTTTCGCCTCCGCCGTCTGCTCCTTTTCCTGTTCGCGCAGGAGTTCCTGTTTCGCCTGATATTCGGCAACACTGCCTTCGTACAGGGTAATATGACCGTCTTTGACCTCGAGAACCTTGTTGACAAAGCCTTCAAGAAAATAGCGGTTATGCGAGACGACGACGATGGTGCCATCGTACTGGGCCATCGCCTCCTGCAGGACGTCCTGCGAACTCATATCCAGATGGTTGGTCGGCTCATCGAGCAGCATGCAGTTTGCCGGCCTGGCGATCATTTTCGCCAGTGCCAGGCGGCTTTTTTCCCCGCCCGAGAGGACCGAGACTTTTTTGTCGACGTCCTCGCCGCGAAAGAGAAAGGCCCCGAGCAACGAACGGGTTCTGGTGACGGTCATCTCCTCGCCGGAAAGCGCCATGGTGTCCAGCACCGTCAATTGCGGCGAAAGCTCCTGGGCCTGATGCTGGCCAAAGTAGGAAAGCCGGACATTCGACCCGAGACGGACCTCTCCGGAGTCAGGGGCAATCTGTCCGGCGAGGATCTTTAGCAAGGTCGACTTTCCGGCGCCATTGACCCCGACCATTGCTACCTTGTCACCCCGATGCAAGAGCAGATCTACGTCACTGAACACCTTGGTTCCGTTATAACTTTTGCTGACACTATCCCCCGTCAGCACATCCCGGCCCGATGGCGGGGCCGGAGGAAAGGTAAATCTGATCTGACTTTCTTCTTCAGACAGTTCAATGCGTTCCAGTTTATCCAGTTGCTTCACCCGGCTCTGTACCTGCCTGGCCTTGGTCGCTTTTGCCCGGAATTTATCGACAAAACGCATGGTCTGCTTGATCTTCGCCTGCTGATTATCGTAGGCACCCTTCTCGATGGCCCGCCGCTCCGCCCTTTCTTTGATGAAGTAACTATAATTCCCCTTGTAGATATCGATTCGGCCAAAACTCAGCTCCCAGGTCGTCTCGGTAACCTTGTCGAGAAAGGTACGGTCATGGGAGATAATGACCATCGACCCATTGTAATTTTTCAGGAACTGTTCCACCCAGGTCAGCGAGTCAAGATCCAGATGGTTGGTCGGTTCATCCAGCAGCAACAGCGACGGCGCCTCAAGCAGCATCTTGGCAAGCTTCAGGCGCATCTGCCAGCCGCCGGAAAAGGCGTTGACCGGTTTTTCCATATCTTCCCGGCGAAAGCCGAGACCGAGGAGGATTTTTTCGATCTTGCCGCCAATGGTATAGATGTCACTGGCGTCGAGCTGGTGCTGGATTTCGCCCTGACGCAGCAGAATAGTCTGAAATTCCCCGCTGTGCGCATCCATTTTCCGCATCTGCTCATGGAGTTGTGCCGCTTCAGCCTGCAGGGCCAGCAGAGGGGCAAAGGCCGTCTCCGCTTCTTTGTAGAGGGATCGCTCGGAAAACAATTCCGAGGATTCCTGGGGCAGATAACCGATGGTGAAATGTTTCGCCCTCGTGACCACCCCGTCGTCGGTCTCGGATATGCCGGCCATGATTTTCAGCAGGGTGGACTTCCCCGCTCCATTCACGCCGACCAGACCGATACGATTTCCTCCGTGGACCTGGATCGACACATCTTTAAACAGATGCTTCTCGCCATATCGAATATCCAAATGATTAACAGACAACATATTGTATACTTCCCCGTGCCATAGTCTTGTTCGGTAAAATTATAAAACGACCGGAAAAACCGAGTGCTTCCAGTCTCTTGGTGTTCTGTTTCTTCATCCCTGTCACCGCTGACATATCCTTCTCCGAGATATGAATGAGCAGTTTCTGCTCCGGACCAAGCGCGGCCAGTCCGGCCCGTATCTTCTTCAGCCAGAGCCTGGATTGCACCAGTTCGCCAAAGGCTGGATGGTAGGGTCCGGCAACGACGTTTTGTTCGAGCAGCGCCGAAGGCTGCAGGCCCATCCGCACCACGCGGATTCCCGCCTCCGTCAACTTTTGGTAACATCGTGCGGTGAGGGCGATGGCCTTTTTGAGGGAAAGCGGTCGATACCGGCCGGCATGGTACAGTTTTTCGAGACCGGACTCTTTGACCACCAGGACCGGATAGAGGCGAACGAAAGACGGCTGCAGGGCAATGACCTCATCAATGCCCCGCAGAAACGATGCGCTGGTTTCCCCCGGCAAGCCGGGCATGAGCTGGAGCCCGACTTGTATCCCCGCTGCTTTGAGCAGGCGGACAGCATGGCGAGTTTCCTCGGCGGTATGGCCGCGCAGCGAATTTTGCAGCACCGCATCACTCAGCGATTGCGCCCCGAGTTCGACCACGCCAACGTTATACTCTTTCAATAGCGCACAAACACCAGGATCAAGGCAGTCCGGGCGGGTGGAAAGACGAAGAGTGTCCACTTTGCCCGCCGCTATATACGGCTGGACCGCCGATAACATTGCCACCTGCTCGCTGTGCGGCAGACAGGTAAACGAGCCGCCGAAAAAGGCGACCTGGACCTGGTGACGATCTTTTTTCCGGTCCAGCCAGACATCAATGGTCTGGGCGACCGGCGGCCGGGCATCCTCCCGGTCATAACCGGAAATCTTCTGTTGATTACAAAACAGACAATCGTGCGGACAGCCGCGGTGGGGAATAAAAATCGGAATAACCAGCATCAGGCCGTCAACCGTTTATGCTCTCAAGACCGGCCAGGGCGGCGGTGGCCGCCCGCTGTTCCGCTTCTTTTTTCGATCCGGCCTGCCCGGTGCCGAGAACCTGCTCCCGGAAACAGACGGCAATGGTGAACAGCTTCTGGTGCGAGGGTCCCTCCTCGGCATCGACCCGATAACTGGGCGCCTCATTGTATTTTTCCTGCAAGGCTTCCTGTAGACGGCTTTTGGCGTCAGCGAGCAGCAGCTCTTCCTTTTTCCCCTCGATCTCCGGCAGGAAAAAACGCTCGATGAAGGCACAGACGGTCTGATAACCGGCATCCTCGAAGATAGCGCCAACAACCGCCTCATAGGCACAGGACAGAATCGACGGCTTTGTTCGTCCATGGGAGGCGTCTTCTCCTTTGCCAAGTGCCAGATAACTGCCCAGCCCTATGGACCGTGCCATCTTGGCCAGATGCTGTTCATTGACGAGAGAAGAGCGCAGCCTGGTCAGTTCCCCCTCACGCATGTTGCGATACCGGTGAAAGAGAATATGGCCGACAACCAGATCGAGAACGGCATCGCCGATAAACTCGAGATTCTCGTTATCATTTCCGCCCTGCGCCTGTTCAAAGGCATAGGAGGAGTGGACAAGCGCCTTCTGCAGCAGGCGAAGATCGGTAAAACGATAGCCGAGTGTTTTCTCCAATGTACTCAGCTGTTCCTTGTTGATACGCACCAGCGAATCAATATCCATACCCATGTAAACATTTTCCTTGTTAAAAAATTCTGCTATGGTATAAAGATGTCCTTTAAACGGAGGGGCGGCGTAGCCAAGTGGCCAAGGCAGTGGTCTGCAAAACCATTATTCATCGGTTCGACTCCGATCGCCGCCTCCAGCAATTTCAAAGGGATGACAGATTATACCACTCTGTCATCCCTTTTTTCATTTCCGCTACCGGCCCGGTGTATTTTCCAGCCTTCCAGCCCCGCTGCCTTGTGTTGCCGCCTGTAGATACTCGATATTCCCTTCGAGGTCAAGCCGGATGGTCAAGCGCCAGCGGCACATCTCGCTATTTCACCGGAATAGACCAGATCTCCTCGGAATACTGCTTGATGGTGCGATCCGTTGAGAACTTCCCCATTCTCGCGACATTGAGAATGGCGGTTCGCGTCCAGGTATCGGTATCAAGAAAGGCATCATTGACCCGGTTCTGGCACTCGATATACGATTCAAAATCGAGGAGGAGCAGGTAGGGATCGTACTTGTCCATCAGGCTGTCGACGAGGGGCCTGAACAGGTCCTTGTCACCGTTGCTAAAAGAACCGTCGGCAATGGAATCAATGACATTTTTTATACCTTCATTGCGTTGACAGACCTGCCAGGGCGTACGACTGACATTTTTCCGCTCAAACTCAGCTTCCTCGGCTGTCATACCAAAGATGAAAATATTCTCCTCGCCGACCTCTTCGCGGATCTCAATATTGGCCCCGTCGAGCGTGCCGATGGTCAGCGCGCCGTTCAGGGAGAACTTCATATTCCCGGTACCCGACGCTTCCGTGCCGGCAGTGGAGATCTGTTCCGAAAGATCCGCCGCCGGCATGATAATTTCCGCCTGGGAAACGTTGTAGTTGGGCAGAAAAACCACCTTCAGTCGATCCTTTACCCGGGGATCCTTATTCACGACATCGCCGATGGAGGTGATCAGCTTGATAATCAGTTTCGCCCGCCAGTAGGAAGGCGCGGCTTTTCCGGCAAAAACGGCAACGCGCGGGGCGATGTTCTCCGCCTCCCCATGGATTATCCGCTGGTAGAGATGGACAAGATGCAGGGCATTGAGCAGCTGCCGTTTATATTCATGAATCCTCTTCACCTGGATATCGAACATGGACAGCGGATTAACGGTGACCTTGCACTTCTTTTTGATGTAGTCCGCCAGGCGAGATTTATTATTTAATTTGATGTCCCGCCATTCAGCGCGAAACTTGGTATCCTCGACCGAGGACTCGAGCCCGCGCAACTGGTCGAGATCGGTGATCCACCCGGGTCCTATCTTCGTTGAGATCAGATGGGCCAGATGAGGATTGATATCGAGCAGCCACCGGCGTGGCGTGATGCCGTTGGTTTTCGAATTAAACCTGCCGGGAAAAAATTCATGGAACCCTGGAAAAATTCGTTCTTTCAGCAACTGCGAATGCAGCTCGGCCACGCCATTGACACTATGACTGCCGATAATGGCCAGATGAGCCATGCGGACCATTTGCACCGGGCCTTCCTCAATAATAGAGAACTCGCGCAGCTTTCTCTCATTCCCCGGATATCTTTGCGCCACCTCGTTGAGAAACCTTCGGTTGATTTCAAAAATTATCTCCAGATGACGCGGCAACACCCGCCCCATCATGTCCACCGACCACCGCTCGAGCGCCTCCGGCATCAGGGTATGATTGGTAAAAGCGAAGGTGTTGACGGTGATATTCCAGGCCTCTTCCCAGCCCAGCCCCTCTATGTCAAGGAGCAGTCGCATCAGTTCCGGAATGGCGATGGAGGGGTGGGTGTCATTGAGCTGCACGGCAATAAGAGAGGTAAATCTGTCGAAGCCGGAATGCTTCTTCTTAAACCGCCGCATGATATCCTGAAAGGTCGCAGCAACAAAAAAATACTGCTGCTTGAGACGCAATTCCTGCCCGGCATAGTTGTGATCCGGCGGATAGAGGACCTTGGAAATGGTCTCGGAACTCACCTTTGATTCGACAGCCTTGATATAGTCCCCCCTGCTGAAATCGGTGAGATCCAGCTCCCGTGAAGAAAAGGCCGACCAGAGCCGCATGTTGATGACATGATCGTTTTTATAGCCGGGTACCATGATATCACTGGCCTTGGCCATGACATCCTTGGAATTTATCCATTTGGTGCGATACCGGCCATTTTCATCAAGATAACTGGTGACATTGCCGAAAAACTGCACCCGAAAAACCGGCAGCTGGCGCTCAAACTCCCAGGGAGTGCCGTTCAGCAGCCAGTTATCAGGTCCTTCCACCTGATAACCGTCGACCAGCTTCTGGAAAAAAAGACCATATTCATAACGGATACCGTAGCCGTAGGCAGGAATTTTCAGCGTGGCGATGGAGTCCATAAAACACGCGGCAAGCCGGCCCAGCCCACCGTTGCCGAGAGCGGCGTCTTCCTCCTGGTCGCGTATCTCATCCATATCAAAACCCAGTTCTTCCACGGCCTGTTTGGCATCCTCGAGGATGCCCAGATTCGTCATGCTGTTGCCGAGCGATCGGCCGATAAGAAATTCAAGCGACAGGTAATAGACCCGCTTCTTTTCCTGGGCATAAAAGGTTTTTTGCGTGGAAATCCATTTCTGCACCATCAGATCACGCAAGGTATAGGCGAGGGCCTTGTAGACATCACGTGCCCCCGAACGTTCAGGATCCCGCCCCTGAAAACTCATCAGATGGTGGATGATGTTCTCTTTTATGGCGTTGACGGTTGAGGGGAACGCCACGGCCGGCCAGATGTCTTCGCCCTGATTGACCTGACTCTCAATTTTTTCCATCACCTTCATCATATGAAATCCTCCAGAGGATAGTGCGCACAGCACGTAACAGACCGACAGCTGCCGGTCGATCCGCAGTAAATTTATGTCGTCATTTCCGGTTGCGGAGATTTGTGCCGAACACTGGACAAATACCCGGAACGGATATATCTATTGTTCTATTCCGATACACGGAAAAGAAGTCGAGGTGGTTTATAATCACGAAGGAACCTGTCCGAAGATACGAGGAGTTTGTCCGAGAATACGTAGTTGCATGCATTATAAGGCTCATAAGAAAATTGACCATATCATCGCCTGGTATTTCACTGTTTTTCTCCCAGCAGCTCTTCTGAGGAGCCGTTACGAAATAACCCGGCCATTTATATCCATTTCGTTACGGATCCTTATGGCGTTCCGAGCATTCTTCCGGCCATGTTATTTTTTGACAACGTTTTACCGGCACTCTTCTGCAATTTCCACTGGACCTTCTACCACCAGGTAGTATATTGTGGCAAGCAATGAACACATGTCGGGAAGAGTGTGAAGCCGCAGGGACACGTGACGACACATGTTACAATTTTTCCCGGCAATATCAACAGAAAGAAACCGAGGTTAAAACTGAAGCTTTATGGCACGCAAGAACTACACAACCGATCCGGATAAAAGCCGTCAGAATGACAGCAAAAACCGACAGGGCCACCTGATTCCCTATGTTATTATTTTTGTCTGCGGCTTTCTCACCGGGGTAGCTTTTACCGTCTATAAAGGCGGATCGCCTGGGGCGCCGCCGGCAGCCATTACCGGGGGACAACCGACTGCGCAAAACGATGAAACCCGTCAGGCCATTATTCATCTGGAGGCCGAGGTCACCGCCAATCCCGAAAATTTCCAGAGCTGGATTCGCCTCGGCCACCTCTATTATGACAGCAATCAACCGGAAAAAGCAATTGCGGCGTATACGAAATCCCTGGAATTTCATGCCGGGGACGCCAACCTGCTCACCGACCTGGGGGTGATGTACCGCAGAACCAAACAACCGGAAAAAGCCATGGAGCTTTTTAATCAGGCAATTCAACAAGATCCTGGCCATCAGCCGTCCAGGTTCAATAAAGGTATTGTCCTGCTGCATGACCTCAACGATGCGGCCGGAGCCATTGCCGCCTGGGAAGAGCTGTTGCGTATCAATCCCCAGGCGAAAACGGCAAATGGACAACCAATCCGTGAATTTGTCGATCAAGTGAAAGCGGACCTGAGCAAAACGAACGCACCCTGAAGAACCGGAAACCAGCCGGGATAAGAGGAGAAACCTTTATGAAATTTGAAACTCTCGCTTTGCACGCAGGCCAGCGCATCGACCAGGATACCCTGTCCAGGGCCGTGCCCATTTACCGGACCGCCGCCTATATGTTTAAAAATACCGAACATGCGGCCAATCTCTTTGCCCTGAAAGAATTAGGCAATATCTACACCCGGATCGGCAATCCGACCCAGGACGTGCTCGAGCAGCGCATGGCGCAGCTGGAAGGCGGCGCGGCGGCACTGGCCCTGGCATCCGGGACATCGGCTGTTTTTTACACCATCATCAATATCTGCGGCCAGGGAGACGAAGTTGTTTCGGCCAACAACCTGTACGGCGGCACTTATGTGCAATTTAACACCATCCTGCCGCAGCTCGGCATCACCGTACGGATGGTCGACCCTGCCGACCCGAATAATTTTACCGCGAAGATAAACGGCAAGACCAGGGCAATTTATTGTGAAACCCTCGGCAATCCGTCCCTGAACATGACCGATCTCGAGGCCCTGGCAAAAATCGCCCGGGACCATAACCTGCCGCTCATTGTCGACTCGACGTTTACACCGCCCTGTATCCTGCGTCCGATAGACCATGGCGCCGATATTGTTATCCATTCCTTAACCAAATGGATCGGCGGCCACGGCACCGCCATCGGCGGTATTGTCATCGATGCCGGCACATTCAACTGGCGGGACCCGAAATTTACGCTTTTCAACGAGCCCGATGCCTCCTACCACGGCCTGCGCTATGCTTATGATCTCGGCGATCTCAACCCCGTTGCCTTCGCCCTGCGTATGCGGCTGGTGCCTCTGCGAAACCTTGGCGCGAGCATCAGCCCGGACAGTTGCTGGTCTTTCTTGCAGGGCATCGAGACACTCAGTCTGAGGATGGAACGCCACTGCGAAAATAGTCGGCAGATAGCAGAGTACCTTAATGGGCACCCGGACGTCGACTGGGTGCACTACCCCGGACTGCCCGGCTCGCCCGGGAGCGACCTCGCGAATAAATATCTGCGCAACGGCTTTGGCGGCATGGTCGGTTTCAGCGTCAAGGGCGGCCTGCAGGCTGGCAGGAAATTTATCGACAGCCTGCAGCTCATCTCCCACCTGGCAAACGTCGGGGATGCCAAGTCGCTGGCCATCCATCCGGCATCAACCACCCATTCACAGCTGTCACCGCAGCAGCTGCAAGAGTGCCATATCGGCGAGGGGCAGATCCGGCTCTCCGTCGGCATCGAGCATATCGATGATATTAAGGCGGATATAGCCCAGGCACTGGCCTGTGCAGCAGTTTAGGAGGCAGTCGGGATACCGGCGAAACCTTGCGAGATGATTGAGACGACAACCAGCCGGGATACTTCTGTCGGGATCGTTGAAAAGAAGTATTTTACCTTTGCCGATGCACCCGACAAACTCCTTCTCGAGAGCGGGGCCAGGCTCGGACCGGTGACCATCGCCTTCGAGACCTACGGCAGACTCAATGCGCAGCAGGACAACTGTATTCTGCTGACCCATGCTTTTTCCGGTGACGCCCACGCCGCAGGCTATCATGCAAGCGACAGCGCGGACGACAAGCCGGGCTGGTGGGATTTTCTTGTCGGTCCCGGCAAGGGCATTGACACCGACCGGTATTTTGTCGTCTGTTCGAACATCCTCGGCAGCTGCATGGGCTCAACCGGGCCGAGTTCCCTCAACCCGGAAACCCTGACCCCCTATGGCCTCGATTTCCCGATGATGACCATCGGCGACATGGTGGTCGCCCAGAAGGCCCTGATCGACCACCTCGGCATCTCTCGCCTGCTCGCCGTCATCGGCGGTTCCGTCGGCGGCATGCAGGTGCTTCAATGGTGCGTCCGTTTTCCGGAAATGGTCCGGGCGGCGGTGCCTGTTGCCACCACCATGCGGCATTCGGCCCTGGCCATTGCCTTTAACGAAATAGCCAGGCAGTCGATCATGGCCGACCCCAACTGGAAAAAGGGTAATTATTACGGCGGACCCAAGCCCGATATGGGCCTGGCGGTAGCCCGGATGGTTGGCCATGTCACCTACCTCTCGGACCAGGCCATGCGTCGAAAATTCGGCAGAAGGCTGCAGGACAAGGCCAATTTTTCCTTTGGTTTCGACGGTGACTTTCAGGTGGAGAGCTATCTGCATCATCAGGGTTCCAAGTTCGTCAACCGGTTTGACGCCAACTCCGTACTCTACATCACCAAGGCTTCGGACTATTTCGATGTGGTCGAGCAGATCTGCACGCCCGGCCTTATCAAGGGGACCGAGGCGAGCAAGATTAAATATCTTGTCGTCTCCTATAGTTCCGACTGGCTCTACCCGACCTACCAGGCGAAAGAACTGGTGCAGAGCCTGAAACGCTGCGGACAAAATGTCAGTTTTTGTGAAATTGAAGCGGACTGCGGCCATGATGCTTTTCTCATCCCGGACCAACGGTTCACCAGGCTGATTGGGGGATTTCTCGATGGTATCTCCTGAAACGGCAGAGAACATCCGTTTTGACCTGCGCATCATTGCCTCGATGATCGAGCCCGGCAGCCGGGTGCTGGATCTCGGCTGCGGCAGCGGGGACCTGCTGGCCTGGCTGGCCGCGACGAGAAATGTTATCGGCACCGGCATCGAACGGGACAAGCAAAAGGCGGCGCACTGCATCAGCCGCGGCCTCAGCGTCCTGCAGGGTGACCTCAACGAAGAGGTCGAAGACTATCCCGACTGCAGTTTCGACTATGTCATTCTCAGCCAGACGCTGCAGCAGGTGTTCGAACCGGCGCGGCTGCTCTGCTCCCTGGCCAGAATCGGCAGGAAGGTCATTGTCAGCTTCCCGAATTTCAGTCACTATACTATTCGACTGCAGCTTTTATACAAAGGGGTTGCCCCGAAAAACGATCAGCTGCCCTATTCATGGTACGACTCGCCGAATATTCGGGTGATCACTTTAAAGGATTTCAGGAAATTTTCCCGCGATGTTGGTTATAATATCCTGAAAGAAATTACCATCCGCACCAACCCGGCCAACAGTGAAGGCTCTGTTATTCGTTATTTTCGCGATCTCCGGGCGACATACGGTATTTATATTATAGAAAAAATCAGGAAATAACACTTAACTTAGCAATGAGCCATGTCAGAGAAAATCTGTTCCTTGAGTAATGTTGCATCGATCCCCGAACTGTGCGACCACATCCAGATCACCAGCTGCAGTCAGCATGAGAAGGTGCCCAAGGTCGTTACCGAGCTGCTGTCTTCGTGGAGCACCAAGGAGTGCTATGAACATATCAGCCCGGTTTCGATTCCCTCCCAGGAAAAAATTATCGAAATCGTCGAGCAGGCGCGACGCATCCTCTTTCCCGGCTACTTCTCCCATACCAAACTGCATGCCTCGAACCTGGAATACTATATCGGCAAAAAGACTACCGACCTCTATGACAAGGTGGCCGAGCAGATCGTCATGGCCATCCGCCATGACTGCCGGAGAAATGATCGGCTCTGTACCAACTGCGAGGCGCAGAGTCATAAAACAGCTTTGGCGTTTATTGAATCGCTGCCGAGGGTTGCCGCGATTCTGGCAACCGATATTCGCGCGGCACTGCGGGGAGACCCGGCAACGAAAAGTCCGGACGAGGTCATCTTCTGTTATCCGGGGCTTCGGGCGACATTCATCTTTCGGTTGGCCCACGAACTATACCTGCTCCAGGTTCCGATCATTCCCCGCATCATGGCCGAGTATGCCCACAGCCTGACCGGCATCGACATCCATCCGGGTGCAACCATCGGTTCGAGCTTTTTTATCGACCATGGCACCGGGGTGGTCATCGGTGAGACGACCATCATCGGCGACAATGTACGAATTTATCAGGGAGTTACCCTTGGCGCCCTGTCCCTGCCCCGCAATGCCGGAGAAGAGATGCGCAATAAAAAGCGCCATCCGACCATAGAGGACAACGTTATTATCTACGCCAACACCACCATTCTCGGCGGGGAGACGATTATCGGCGAAGGCTCAATTATCGGCGGCAATATCTGGCTCACGGCAAGCGTGGCCACCGGCACCAAGGTGCTGCTGAAACGGCCGGAGCTTATCTATTCCAACTCCCACTAATTCAGGGCGTTGTCAAAAATCGACTTTATAAGAGGTTATCATTATGGCCCAGACTATACTTGAAAGCATCGGCAACACCCCCCTGCTGACCCTTGGCAATTTTTCGGCCGGCTCCGGCGCAGTACTCCTTGGCAAACAGGAATCGCGCAACCCCATGGGCAGCGTAAAATGCCGCATCGCCGTGTCAATGGTCGAGGCTGCAGAAAAAGACGGTCTTATCAATAAGGATACCACCATCATTGAACCGACCAGCGGCAATACCGGCCTCGGCCTGGCCTTTGTCTGCGCCCACAAAAAACTGCGCCTGCTCCTCACCATGCCGGAGAGCATGTCCATCGAACGAAGAAAACTCCTGACTCACATGGGGGCGGAGCTGGTTCTGACTCCAGCTGCCGAAGGAATGAAAGGAGCGATTGCCAAATCACATGAGATCCATGCTCAGACACCTAACAGCTTTATTCCTGACCAGTTCAGCAACCCCGCCAATCCGGCTATCCATCGAACAACAACTGCCCAGGAAATCTGGACCGACACCGGCGGGAAGATCGATATTTTTGTTGCAGGAGTTGGAACGGGCGGCACCATAACCGGCGTATCGGAAGTGCTCAAACAGAGAAACCCGGCGATGAAGTCGATTGCCGTAGAGCCTGAGGATAGCCCGGTCCTCTCCGGCGGCAAGCCGGGACCTCATAAGATCCAGGGTATTGGCGCGGGTTTTGTTCCTGCTGTTTTAAACCGGGACATTATTGACGAGATCATCACCGTCAGCAATGACGATGCCTTTGCAACGGCAAGAGAATTAGCGACCAGCGAGGGAATTCTCTGCGGAATATCGTGCGGTGCCGCAGCTTATGCCGCTCGTTTAGTCGCCAGGCGTCCTGAAAATAAGGGCAAGACTATTGTGGTTATCCTGCCCGATACCGGGGAGAGGTATTTAAGTACTCCATTGCTGCTCTAACTCAAGACTTTCTTTCACTTCTTTTTCAGTCTGCGATCTACCATTTTTTTTTGTGGTAAATCGCAGACAGCCTCACTATAATCCCACAAAATCCGAAATACTTTCCGGGCCGCACGCAATAGTTTTAAGCAAACCATACCAGTGGGGAAACCAACCATCGAAACTCGACATCTTAAAATATTCGTCACCGTCTATAAAACACGGAGTTTCACCAAGGCCGCGGAAGAGCTCTATACCAGCCAGCCGACGGTGAGTGAGCATATGCAGAATCTGGAGGCCCGGCTCAACTGCAAGCTGTTCGACCGCCTGGGCAGATCGATTCTGCCTACTCCGGAGGCAGAAATTCTCTACCCAAGGGCTATGGCTATTCTAGAGGATCTGCAAAGGCTCGAAGAAGAAATTTCCGCAGCCCGGGAGAGCATTTCCGGGCAACTGATTATCGGCGCCAGCACGATTCCCGGGGCCTATATTCTGCCGGTACTCGCCGCCTCTTTTAAAAACGAATTCCCGGGAATTTCTTTTGAAATACGCATCAACGATTCGGCGAAGATCATCGAGGCGGTCGCCGGCAACGAATTGCTGCTCGGCGTGGTGGGGGCTAAAATAGCCAGGGCCAAACTGCACTTCCAGCCGTTTGCCGAAGATGAACTGATCCTCGCTGCGGCAAGCAGCAATCCCGTCGCCGGCGAAATCACCATGGAAGAGCTCGGCCGGCTCCCCTTCATCGTCCGGGAACGCGGCTCAGGAACCAGGAAAAGCACCGAATCCCTCCTGGCCCAGCAAAACAAGACCCTCAACCAACTAAATATCTGTGCCACCCTTGGCTCCAGTGCGGCGGTAAAAGAAGCCATAAAAGCCAACCTCGGGGTTTCGGTGATCTCCCGTTACGCCATCCAGGACGAGCTGTTGAGTGGAAAAATCAGAGAGATTCATATCCCTGGTTTGACGATGAAAAGAAATTTCTATATCGTTACTCCGGCGAGGAGAACCTTGCCTAATCATTACCAGGAACTGGTGACGAGACTTTTGCAGTCGTGATGGTGCCTCTGCAAAAATCAATGGTGAAACGGCATTATTCAGACAACGAGCCCCTGCTTTCTTGCCTTGTGTAACACCCAGGCCGCATAGACCAGATAACAGACCAGAAACGGCAGATAGATAATTATTCGGTCCGGTCCTAAATTATTGGTCATCCACACTGCAACCAATCCCTGGCTGATGGCCATGACCGAATACAATATCACCACTTCCTGATGCGAATAGCCCAAGCGGTTCAGCAATTGATACAGATGGGACCGGTGTGCCATGAACACATGTTCACCCGCCAGCAGACGCCGAAAGAAGGTGAACAGGGTGTCGAAAATAAAATGGAAGAACAGGAGCGGCACAACGAACAAGGAGGTGTGCGAATGATCGTAACGCGCAGCAATAATGGCCATCGTCGCAAAAGCAAAACCAAGAAACGTACTGCCTATATCACCCATGAAAATTTTGGCGGGTGACCAGTTAAAAACCAGGAATCCCAGCGAGGCAGCAGCAAGCACCAGAGAGGCAAGATAGATAAAATGACTCCCCTGCTGATATGAGATTATTGCCAGGAAGAAGGCCGCAACAACCGCCGCGCTGGTGGCGAGTCCATCCAGGCCATCCATAAAATTGTACGCATTCGTCAGTCCCAAAATCCACAGCAGTGTCAAGGGATATGCCCCCCAGCCCCAGCGCACCTCACCAAAGAATGGCAAATATGTCACATCAATGACGATTCCAGCCCACATCGCCACCAGTATTGCCAGAACATGGCCGCCCAGTCTGATTTTAAAGGAAACAGGCCTGAGATCATCATAGAATGAGAAGACGGCAATGACAAAAGAACCGGCAAAAAAACCGAGGAAGTACGGTGCGTAAATCGTCGTCTTATCACCAAGTAGATGAATGAGTAAAATTCCTGCCAGAAAAGCGACGACAATGGCAATCCCGCCTCCCTTGGGCGTTATCTGCGTATGAGAAGAACGTTCATTCGGGACATCATAGATAGTCAGATGACGCAGCACCAGCTTGGTCGTCAACGCCGAAATACCGACAATGACAATCGCAAATACCATATGGTGAAGGAAAAACAAAATGTCCACTATCTGCTGCCATCTTCCATCATTGTTTTAGCCAATACAGCCACAGCCGGCCACTCCAATGCATATTTCCCTTCGAGTCAGGCGAGACGCTGTGAAATACGCTCTGACTCAAAGGCCTCGTTATTGCCGACAGAGCGGCTGTCATTGTCAGGATGGTACTCTGGAATTATTTCTTTTAAGGTTTCTTTAATCGCTCGGCCATTATGTGCTCTTGCACCCTCCGCCAATTTTTCTAAATATCCATGGAATGTGGTGCAGGAAATACAGCTGTCTCCACGCAGAACCATGATTTTCTCATGGTAGGTATCAACGATGCCCTCACCATCGGTGATGAGCTCTTCAAAGAGTTTTTCACCCTCGCGCAGGCCGGTGTATTTTATTTCAATCTCGTTGTCCGGATCTTTTCCGGCAAGTCGGATTAACTCCCTGGCCATATGATCAATCTTGATGGGTTGGCCCATCTTGAGGATGAAGATCTCCGCCCCTTCTCCCATCGAACCGGCCTGGAGAATCAGCTGGGCCGCCTCATCTATCGACATAAAATAACGCGTGATTTCAGGATGAGTTACCGTGACAGGCCCGCCTCGTTCAATCTGCCTTTTAAAAAGGGGAATAACAGAGCCTGACGAGCCAATGACATTGCCAAAACGAACCGCCATAAATCTGGTGCTGTGGGTTGGGAACTGATCGGTAAAGAAAGAGGACTGTTCTCGCTGAAGCTGGACTTTCTGCCACGCATTACTGAATTTCCTATCCCAGTTGCTTTTATCATAGGCCTGTAGAAGCAGCTCGGTCAGCCGTTTCGAAGCACCCATGACATTGGTCGGCCTGACTGCCTTATCGGTTGAGACAAGGACAAAGCGCTCTACCCGATAGAGAATAGCTGCCTCTATCACCAACTGAGCGGCAAATATATTGTTGTTTACCGCCTGCCAGGGGTTACGCTCTACCAGCGGCACATGCTTGTACGCTGCAGCATGAAACACTACTTCAGGACGGTGATTGCGAAAAACCAGGTCAAGCAACCGCACATCCTGTACCTTGCCGAGCACAGCAACGGCATCAAGGGTCCCCAACTCATGGATCAGCTGCATCTGGATAGCGTAGAGGTTTTCTTCACTGCTGTCAAAGAGGATGAGTCTGCCGGGAGAAAAGCGCAGGATCTGTCGGCACAACTCGGAGCCGATAGAGCCGCCGGCACCAGTTACGAGTATGGTTTTACCGGTAATATAGCTGTCTATCTTATTCTGATCGAGCACAACCTCATCTCTGCCCAAAAGATCTTTATAGGAAATTTCCCGGCTTGCTTTGATCGACACCTTACCGTCAATAATTTCTCCAAAGCCAGGGATAACCTTAAACGGTATCTTTGTCGATTGACACAAATCGACAAAACGCTTCATTTGGGTACTGCTGGCCGAAGCGATTGAGATGAGGACTTCCCCGGCACTGGTACGCTCAATATGATCCGCCAGATCTTCAACTAAACCAACAACCGGCACGCCATGAATTTTCAAACCTGTTTTTTGAGGATCATCGTCTACCAGGCCAATCGGCAAGTAGGGAAGATTCGGATTGGTCTGTAATTCACGCAGTATCTTTTCAGCAGCATCTCCCGCACCGATTAAAAGAAGTCTTTTTTTCAGGGAATGCGACGGCATAAAAGAAAACCGCCTGGGCCCATTTGATCCTGTATAAAAATATCGAATCGCGACCCGATGACCACTGATAAAAAGAAATGTAAAAATCGCATCAAGAATAAAAACAGAACGAGATAAGCCCTCAAAGCGATTTATATATAAAAGAATTGCAACGATCAGAACGCTTGAGACCAGGGTGGCCTTTATAATATTTGCCAGGTCCCTCGTGCTGGTGTAGCGCCACATGCCCCGATAGAGGCCAAAAACATAAAATACGGGTATTTTAACCAAAAAAATAATCGGCAAAGTAATAGTATATAGTGCGATCTGCTCGGTCTCTAACAGGTTTCCTTCGAAACGAAGGCGGTAGGAAAAATAAAGCGCCAACATGAGCAAAACAATATCCGTCGCCCAGATAACCCAGAATTTTGGATTTCTGCTGATGTTTTTTGCTATTGCGAGATGCCGCATAATATGCGTTTGTATCATTGACCACACAGAACTATCACCAACTCATTGAGCATGCTATTTAAAAAATTTCCGATGCCTCAGGTTTTTGACAGCCCTTCTGCTTCCCCAGCCGACCAGAGAGACAAGAGCCGCCAGACACCGCCCATGTATGCTCTTACAAACCGCGTGTGAAAGAAATCCAGACCTCCGCAGTCACTCCCCCGGGCTAAGACTGGCAGACCCGGTACACCTCTTCAATGGTTGTGATTCCCTGCAGAACTTTCATTGCCCCGTCTTTCTGCAGGGAGATCATGCCATTTTCAATGGCCCGCCTTTTTATCTCGTTCGCATCGGATGTCTTCAATACCAGGGCTTTCATATCCTGGGTCATCAGGAGCAGTTCAAAAATTCCGCAGCGGCCTTTATACCCTGTGTGATAACATTTTGCACAGCCTTTGCCCCGGTATGCTGTTTGCTCATGGCTTTCTTGCTCGGCAATTCCAATCCTCTGCAGCATTTCCGGCGTGGGGGTGTACGCTTCTTTACAGTGGGGGCAGATGATACGCACCAGCCGCTGGGCCAGGATAGCATTTACCGAGGAAGCGATGAGAAACTGTTCTATGCCCATATCCCGCAGCCGGGTAATCGCCCCGGCCGAGTCATTGGTATGCAGCGTCGAAAAAACCAGATGTCCGGTCAATGCCGACTGGATGGCAATCTGCGCTGTCTCCGTATCACGTATCTCCCCGACCAGGATGACATCCGGGTCTTGCCGGACGATGGACCTGAGGCCGGAAGCAAAGGTAAGATCGATCTTGGGGTTGACCTGCACCTGGCCAATGCCATTGATGCGGTATTCGATTGGATCCTCAATGGTGATAATGTTGATATCCGTGCTGTTAATCGACGAAAGGGCGGCATAAAGGGTGGTGGTTTTGCCGGATCCGGTGGGACCGGTGACCAGGACAATGCCATTAGGCGCCCTGATCTGTTGTTCAAAGGGAATGAACCTGTCCCCGGGCATGCCGAGATCCGTCAGAGAAATCATCACCGTCGATTTACGCAGCAGCCGCAGGACGACTCGTTCGCCGAAAGCGGTCGGCAGGGTGGAGACACGTATGTCAATCTCTTTGTTGGCGATTTTCAGTTCGATCCTGCCATCCTGCGGCAATCTCTTCTCGGCAATATTGAGTTTGGCCATGATCTTTACCCTGGAAATCAGCGCCGACTGCACATGTTTCGGAGGACTCAACATATCGTGCAGAATGCCGTCGAGCCGTTGCCGTATCTTCAGGCTGTTCTGATAGGGCTCGATATGGATATCCGAGGCATTATCGCGCACCGCCTGGGAAAACATCAAATTGACCAGGCGAATCACCGGGGAATCGCTGGTATCATCGAGCAGATCGCCAATCTCCTCGATCTCGGAAAACAGCCTCTCCGGATCTTCATCATCAATGTCCTGCATCACCTCATCCGCCGAGGTCTGGGTCATGTCGTAGGCAAAATTGATGGCATTGAGAATATTATGGGAAGGAGCCAGGACGGTTTTATAACTGTCGTTGCCAAGAATTCTCCGCAAGTCGTCGAGGGCTTGAAAACCATTAGGATTATTCGTTGCAAAAAATGATTCTTCGGCAGTGACGATCGGCACGATTTTGTGCAGTTTGAGAAAACTGATGGAAACTCGGTCGGTGAAATCGGTTTTAAAATCGGCAGGTAAGGATTTGCGAACCTCCATGTCAAACATCATGCCGAGTACCTGCAGAACGGTAAATTCGTCGAGCTCGCCATTTTTAACGAGTATCTCTCCAATAAGGTCGCCGCCCTCTTTTTGCGATTGAAGGGCATCTTCAAGAGCCTTTGAGGCCAGACCAAATTCCTCAATTAATATTTCACCAAATTTCTTCATGCCTGTTTCAAGTAATAATTTTATTGCTTATTTTTTTCCAGTCGCTTTAAGAATTCTCTCGATATTTTCCTGGGCTATGGTCTTCAGAGGCACGCCCGCTTTCTGCGAATCCCCGGAACTCTCGACAACAGCTTCAGAAGGGCCGGCAGCCACTGCCCGATACATCGCTACAGCCTGCTTAGGCTGTCCCTCTTTCTCATAAATTACTCCCATATTCATCAGGGCATACGGATTTGCCGGATCAATGACCAGGGCTTCACGGAAATATTCCTTGGCCGCCTCGACTTCTTCAGCCCGCAGTTTTTCATATCCAGTTCTGGTAAGGGTCATCGCGTGTTCAAGGTTTTCTTCCTTGTGCAGCTCCTGCTGTACTTCCGGTAAAACCATGCTCATTTCGTCTTCTTTCTTCAGGGTAACGGCGGCAATTTCCGCAGGATTACGGACAATACGAGGCGTAATGAAAATAAACATATTCGTTTTTCTACTGGTGGTTGTATGGGTTTTAAAAAACCACCCAAGAAGCGGAATATCGCCGAGAATCGGTACCTTCCAATCATCCTCCGTCGCATCATGGCCGATTATCCCTCCTATGACGATAGTACTTTTGTCATCGAGGATAACTGTTGTTGACGCCGTCCGTTTAAATGTGGTCGGTGTGTCCGTGGCATTTTTTAACCGCACCACTTCCGTTTCAATCTCAAGACGCAGGGCATCGGCTCTGTTGATGTGGGGGGTAATTGACAGCTTCGTCGCCACATCCCTGTATTCGTACTGGGTATAATCCTGTTCGGTGGTAGAAGTATTCCGACTGGTAATAAAAGGGACATTCTCGCCGACGGAAATTTCAGCTTTGTTATTGTCCATCGTGAGAATCTGGGGAGTGGATATTACATTAACATCGGAGTCGGATTTATATGCTCTTACCACCGCACCAATATCTGCAAAGGTCACACCGCCTATCCTGAGCCCTTGTTTGAGTATTCCCAGGGAAAATCCCGGTGACAGGGCCGGTTCATCACTGTCGATGCCGTTTAGCAGGTTAAAACCCTCCGACCCGCTGAACCCGGAAACCAACTTTCCGGTGCCGTCATCAAATGTTCCAGCAGCGGCCCACTGGACCCCGACATCAAAGGTTCTATCCGCATCCACTTCCATGATAAGGGCTTCCAGGTAAACCATCCTTCTTGGAATATCCAGTTGTTTGATCACATCCTCCAGCACGGCGTATTCATCCTTGGTGGCCCGAATGATAAGCGCATTCGTTTCCTCATCGGCCATGACCCTGACGTCTTTGGAAATTGCCGCTGTCTTCCCTATAGCCACCCCCTCCTGGGGCTGTGTTTCCGGCAGGTCATTGAGTACTTTAGCCAGTTCCACCGCGGTTGCATTCTGTAAATAATAGACGTGGATATTGCCTTCGGCTCGCTGCACCTCCGTATCCAGTACCTTGATGAGACTTTTGACCCGGCCGATATCGCTGCCGTTGGCGAGAACAATCAGTGCATTTACCCGGTCATACGGTACTACCGTTATGAAATCTTCGGATACTTTTGGGGCTCCCGCCCTTTGCACTGCCGAGCTTTTTTGGTAGACGGTGGTTAAAATCTTGGCAACTGCGTCGGCTGAAGCATTCACCAGGGGAATAAATGCCACCTCATACTCTTTTGACTCAACATCAAGTACTTTGATGATACCCAGTAGTTTTTGGATATTGGACCTGGTCTCGGTAATGATCAACATGCCGGACGGCGCATGGGAAATAAGCACCGAAGTTTGCGAAACAAGTGGCGCAAGCACCTTTTTCATTTCATCCGGAGAGCTGTATTTCAATGGTACGAGTTGTGTTACCACCTTGTCTGCAGGAGTACCCGGTGACGCCATACTATGCATCTCGAGGTTTTGCGACCGGGCGCGGGCTGAAGGCAATATTTTTATAACCGAGCCGGCCTCAACGGTCGTATAGCCGTGCACCTCAAGTACCGACTCAAAAACTTTGTAGGCTTCTTCTTCGGAAATTTTCGAGGGAGAAAGAATAGTCACATTTCCCTGGACGGCTTTGTCGACGACAAAGTTTTTGCCGCTGAGTTCACTGATGTATTTTATAAACAGTTGAATGTCGACATTGTCAAAGTCAATGGTAATGAATCGCTGACCACCTGCGTCTGCTGCCGCGGCAACGGATGGGGGCGACTCTGCCGCCTCGAGGCTGCAGTTGAGTACCAAGCACATACAGAAAATAATCCCGCCAAGGAGCGAGCGCTTCAATGAGTTCATATAAAATTCACCTTGATTTTCATGTTTGTCATCTCTCTTGCTCATTCCGTTTGTAAATTTCGGGACGGCCGAATAGTTCTTGGTCTGTTGATAACTCTCCTGGGTGTCCCTCCAGGAGACACTGCCGGCTGGAACACCGGCCCATTCTCCATCGCTCCGGGAGCCGTACCGGGTTGTACAGCGGGGGCCGCATAAGCTGGCCGGAGGTTTGCCGCATCGCTCATATCAAGCATCTCATCCTTGCCATTATAAAAAAGAATAACTTTTCCCCGAAGAATTTCTTTGATCATCGCACCCTGGATGACATCGCCCTGGTCATACAATTCTTGTTTTTTGTTGGTTTGATCCAAAATAATGGCCCGATCGGCGCCATCTCCGCCGGCGACTGTGCCCATCAAGACAATTTTCAAACTTGTCAATTGGATATCCTCGGCCGCATCCTGGGCAGCAGTCGAAGCGGGCTCACCTTCTCCGGGAGGCGGTCCAAACAGGTTTCTTTGCAAAATAACCCGATGGTCGAGCTTCTGGGGCTGAGCATCTTTCTCCACCAGGTTTTTTTCTGCAACAACAGCAGGTACCGCCACCCCTTCGACAGGAGGTCGCAAAACAAAATATTCAAGTGCCTGATATCCTCCTTCAACAACACCAACGCACAACAAGGTAATAAGGAGAAAAGGAAATATGTCAGTAATCCGAGCTGCCATAAGATATCACGTACTGAATCTGAATAACGGTCTTTGCACGGTACCACCCACTTTAAAGGGCAGAACCGTCACCTTGTAGCGTTGCAATAAGCGCTGAACAAACTGCTGTTCCCTGGGGTGGTCCCTTAAAAAAACTTCATCGGGTGCCAAATAGCCACTGAGGAGGACGCTGCTCTGCAACAGAGGCGAGGTCAACCGCATTTCCCCGGCGAAGTCAGCGGAAAGTTCCTGCCCCACAAGCTTTCCATCGACCAATCGAATAACACCATTTTGCCGGCTCACGCCCACCGTAAGCTTTTCGAATTCAATTGTCGAAAGAGCCAGTATCGGCTGCAGGAGGCCGATGCTGCCGTTAACCACCTCGACTTCTCCCGTGCCGACGCCGTCATTCGGGTGGTTGCTTGCTGCCTGATAATCTCCTTTGAAAGCAAAAACCCCGGATATTTTTCTGTCAGCAAGGCCAATACCTTCGGCCAGTTTTCCCACCTCAAGACCTTCGACATGAATGGCCGTCAGATGAAATTGTTGTGTCTTGGAATCCACATCAAGGCCCGCGGTAAACAGACCGGAGTACATCTCGCCGTGCAGCGTAAAGGCTCGCCAGAATTGCAGGGGTTCGGGCGTAACCGACAAGCGCAGGACAACCATGTCGCTGTCCTGCTCATCGATGGTCCGTGTTACGTGTATATTGGCGAAGGCGGCAGACGATGGAAAACGATAGGCTATCTCTTCAATAGTGCATGTACTGCCGGGCACCAATCGTTCAATGCGTTTTTCACAATAATCTTTAAATTTTTCTCCGGGAAAGCGCACATACAACAACACCACCGTCAGCATAACTGCATACGCCACATACAGCAGAGATCGTAATGAGAAGACAGAGTGAACCATTTCTACCCCTTTTTCTCAAAGGTGACAATCTGCAGGATTGAATCAAAATATCCCTGTTTATCACCGCTTTCCTGAATGGAAAATCTTCGTATGAAGACAACATTTTCATCGGACTCCACCATGCGAAGAAAACCGACGAGATCGGCAAGGGTAATCTGCTGCAACTTCATCTCCACCATCGCCTCATTCAGCTCATCTCCGGTGACGGTCGACGGTTTCATATACATGATCTGTTTTTTCACCTTTGCTTCAGTGGCCTTCTGATCTAAAAAAGTGAAAAGAGTGAAACCGGCCGGACGCTGGTTTATTCTGGTCTGTATGGTTCCCTCCTCACTTTTCAAGGTATAATATTCCTGCTGAAGCAACTTGATTTCGACTACTTCCTGGTTTTTTCTGGCAATCGATTTCTCCAGATTATTGCGGGCGTCAAAGACAGGAATAATCACCAGCTGCAAGACCAGAAAGCAAACAACAAAAGCAATTCCCCCAAAGAGAACCCACCTTTCGCGGCTATTCAGTTTTTCTATGCCTGATTTCTGCCAGAGACCTGCCAGGCGGTTAATGTTGAACCGTGAGAGCATAATTATTTCCCGGCAAGTTCCAGTTTAAGTTCGAAGTTCACCTCATCCCCTTGAGTCGACTGATTCGCTGAGCTGATAGCCACTTCGGAAAAATATGGCGATTCGGCAAGATCTTTCTGTACATTATCGACCGTATTAAAATCACCGGTGACAGCCTTCAGTCTGATTGTATCCATATCGGCCACCAGGCGAACAACTTTTACTGCATACTTTGCAGGAATGCGCGCCGAGAGCTCGGCCAGGAGTTCCACGACGGTGTTCCCGGCTCCGCCGGCACCGCCGGGCCGGTATGTGGCCTTTATTTCGTTGTTTTTAACCTGCAATTGCTGGACAGGGTTGACTATGCGTGTCACTTCAGGCAGGGTCTCCTGGAATACTTCGGTGATCTGCTGCCGTAATCTTTCCTGCTCTGCGCTTAATGTTGAATATGTATATGCCGTATACGCTATGGCAGAAACGATAAGGAGAGACAGAGGAAGGGCGAATTTCAGAAATAAATTACGATATTCCCGCATGGATTTCTTTTTTCTGAAATCATCTTTGCGAAAATTGAACCCTCCGCCTTTTTTACCATCTTTAACAACATGGGCAAGAATTCTGTCCATCAGCTCCGGCTGATACAGGCTTTGTATCTCCGGATCGATCTTGGTAAGAGGTTGTGCACTCGGTCGAAAAACAACTATGGCCACACCGTCCAGGGCCGGTGACAACACCGCCGATGCACTCTGCATCAGTGACTCGGACCCGGTCAGATAAACTTTGAAATCGGCATCCTCCGTATCCAGAAGTTGCGAGCCGTGCACCGTCTGTTTTACATTTTGGACAAAGACACCGTCAATCACCGTCCGGCCGGCAACTTCCGGAAGGATTCCCAGAGAACGGACAAGGGCGATCTGTCTGTTGCGAACGATAAACAAACTGGCCCAGCGAGTACCGATATCAATAAGAAGAAAATTTTCGGCCGGTCCCTCGGCGATGAGCAAAGCGCTCGCAAGGCCGCTGATGCCGATGCTCCGTGGATTAATTCCGGCCGCATTCAATAAAGAAAGATATGTTGCCAGCTCTTCACGACTGATCATCGCGGCAACAATATCCGTTTTCTCTCCTCCGGTTTTTGCCACAATGAAATCAATGAGCAGACTATTTATATCAACCGGGGAATGATCGACCAGTTCGAAGGGGAGTGCCTGGGCAATTTTATTTCGATCGGCAAACGGCAGGGAGACATTTCTAAACGAAAAGAACTCAGCACCAAAGGTAACCAGACATGCACCGCCGGAAAATCCGGCCTGCTCCTTGACCTCTTCGATTGCATCTTCAAAGGACCGGCTGATGGTGTCAGCACTGCCGCAGCCTGTTACCCTGGTTATTTTCGGGCTTCCGTCCACGACCACTGCGGCAACGGTATCTTTGTGTATATCCAGGCAAAACAAAGCATCCGTCATAAACTACTCCATTTTTTTCCCAAGCAGATTGACCTCGCCGCCGCTCGGTCGTTCAGCAATGGCCACCACGCGGCGTGACAGGCCATCGAGTGCACCCGTGGCGATTATCTGAAAATAGCTGCTCGTGCTGGTCAACAATGTTTCATTTATCACTATATCTCCAGGCCATCCGTCAATCCCTTTGTACCAGGTTGATCCGGCAAGGCTTTCTTCATTTTCCTTTGCCCTTCTGTATTCATCCAGCTTTTTCAGAAGGTCATCATTGATAAGCGTGTCCATACTTTTTATAAGCAGAAGCGGTGCCGTGCCGAGATTCACTTTGCCGTCATCACCGTGCACTGTCAGGTAATTAGCCAATCCTTTTTTTCCTTCCGACCCATAAAGCAGTGCCGGGCTTATACCTTTTACCAGTAATAACTCTTCCATATACCGTACAGGTCCATTTCTGCAGCTATACGATTTTTCAAGTGACTGGTAGAAACTGCTCTCCGCGCCGAGATCCAGCTCCTGGTCATCTGCATCGATCCAGTCGACCAGGGCATCGATAATAGTACGTGCCTCCGTCTCATCTTCAACGACAAAGTCGCCGGACAACAGCAGGCGCAGCAATATCTCTCGAATCTCATTTTCAGTGTTGTCACCACCGGTACCGGGCATCGCTGAACTTCCCCGGACCAGGCTGTTTATCTGTAACCGTCCCGACAGGTCGACAACCTGCAAGCGCAGGGAACCGGATGGAAACAATCCGCTAAAGCTCTCCTGGTCAAAGGTTGCCCAACTGTCGAAGAAGGAATCGAATTCATTCTCCTCGCCATCATGTTCGAGCAGGGCCAGGGCAATATTTACTCCCGAATCGGCGATTGCCCCCAGTTGATTCCCCACCCGATAATTATGCGAGACAAGAAATTGTTGCCAGGTGGCCTTGTGATACTGCAGCGTGACCGCCACGAGCAAACTCACCGTCATGACGGTGATCAGCAGGGCCATGCCTTGTTCGTTTTGCAGAAGGGTCTGTTTTTCCCTCATCCCAGCCGTTCTCACCGTCATTGCAGGGCTACAGCGGTCTTAAAAAGAGTACTATCGGCACTGTCCACCGACTCGGCAAATCTCAGCTCAACGGTGACCAGACCAGGGAACGGCGACTCCTCCTGAGCTGCACCATCGCCGGAGGCTTCTATCTCTTTGACCTCTTCAACCTGCCATTCTTCTGTCTCATTACCATCCTGGTCAAGATAGGTAAATCGAAATTCCTGTAGACCACGACAGACAAGATGTCGTTCCGCTTCTTCCTCGTCCGGCTCAACGCCGGGCAGGAGAACACTCTGCAGCCGATAAAGATTGAGCAGACCGGTTTTTGCATCAGGTTCAACCTCGTAGCGAATCAGCACAGGTCCGGCAGGGGTATCGGCTTTTCGTAACAGAAGATGCGCCGCCGAGACAAAAGAGAGACTGTCACCACGGTTTCCGGAATAATCCTTCGTTTCTCCGCGGAAAACACCGCTGGGCCCAGTGACGAGAGAACCAAGATCCTCTGCTAATATCTCAAAAACAACCCGGGCGGCATTGGCGATCTGCAGCCGCGACTCTGAACCATGGATTACATGAAATGTCGCACGATAGGAGCCGTATACCGACGAGACAACTATGGCAAAAATAAATATGGCCATAAGCAGCTCAATAAGGGTAAAGCCCCGTTCTTGCCTTAAGGAGGAATTACCGTGCACCTTATTCCTGTTCGCGGCCATAGTACGTCAGCGTATAGCTGTAGGGGGTCTCGTTCCACAACACGGTCAGCTCAATCTTTTGCAGCGGTTTTACCAGCTTCGTCAAGGCCTCGGGACTGTCGAAAGATGCATTTTCAGTTTCAATCTTCCAGCTGTATCCTGGAAATTCTTCACCAAAATCGCCATCATCATTGGCCATGGCAGCATTGCCGCTGTTGATTTCCGCCAGTTTCCCGGCAGCCAGCATCGGGGCAACCATATTAAAGTGCGCCTCTGTTGCATGCGACAGACTCCTCGACTGAGACCCAAACAGAGCAACAAGGGCAATAGCCATGATCGAGACGGCAATCATCACCTCCAAAAGAGTAAAGGCCCGCTTATTAACAAGCAATAAACAACCGGTGAATCTCGACTGGGCCATGGACAATTCGTCTCTTTTAAAAGGGGGTTGCTTCATCGGACACAAGAGCCGGTTCGAGAAACGGATAAAATTGCACATTCAGATGCTTGCCGTCTTCGTCTTCAATCTGAAGAAGGATGTCGATCATATAGCCCTGTTTGCTCACCCAGACAACTATCTGGTCCTGTGCCAAATCCTCATCGTCTTCCAGCAATATTCCTGAAATTCTTACTGATTCAGGAAATATCAACTCACCTTTTTTTTCTGTGACACTTTCTTCACTTCCACTTTTGACACTCTCCGGCTCAAACCAAATACGGTTTTCCAGCCGGCTGATATGCAGCAGATACGGTTGTTGAGAACGAACAGCCACTTCCCTGACCCCTGTCACCAGTCCAAGGAGTTTTCTGGTCGTGGTCTTCAGGGGATCGGTGAATACAGTATCACGCAGTGTCGGAACAGTGAGTGCGAGCATGATGCCTATCAGCGTCGTCACCACTATCAGTTCAATAAGGGTGAAACCTCTTTCATCGTCAACTCTTTTCCAATCGTTCCGGAACATCATGCGCAACGCCGGCAACATGGCGGGAATTATTCGACTTCCCAATTATTTATATCCTTTCCGTCCCCTTCGCCCCCGGCCTCGCCGTCGGCGGCGTAGGAACTGAGATCAAAATCCCCATTCAAGCCCGGACTGAGGTAGACAAAATTATTCCCCCAGGGATCGAGCGGCACCTTCCCTTTTTCCAAATAGCCCCCTTCACGCCACTTGGCCGGCAGCTTGCCTATAACAGGAGGTTCGACCAAAGCCTGCAGCCCCTGTTCCGTTGACGGATACATGCCGTTATCAAGTTTATACATCTTAAGTGCCGTATCCATTCCCTGAATCTGCAGGGTCGCCTTGGTCCGTTTCGCCTCTTCCGGATGGCCCATGATCTTCGGGCCTATATATCCGGCGAGAATACCGATTATGACCAGGACAACGAGAAGCTCAATGAGGGTGAAACCCGCTTCATTGTTGTTTTTACGGCATTGAGACAACGGTTTATATGCAATCTTCATACTGTGATAACCTGTAATTTGAAAAATATTTGAAAACTTTTCTGCCGAGCGCGCCTTCGAGGTCGACAGGGAGAAGTGGCATGGCTGGCAATGTCTGCGTAACATAGCACACCCGCCCACGACAAACGGCAGGATATTTTCACCTGCCACGACAAAATATACACAACTTCCACCTGGAATCCAATACGGCAAGTCCTTTGTTCAAAGTCTTTTGTTATCCTATCATCTGATTCATCTCAAAGATCGGCAACAAAATTGACAGAACGATAAAGCCGACCGCCAGTCCCATGACGGCTATCATGAGCGGCTCAATCAGTGACGTCATGCCCATTATCGCTGTTTCAACTTCTCGCTCATAGGCTCTGGCCACCTTGTCCAGCATAGTCTCGAGACTGCCGCTCTGTTCACCCACAGCAATCATCTGCACAAACATGGGTGGAAACCACTGTGAATCGGAGAGGGCACTGGTCATCGTCTGCCCTTTCTGTATCTGTTCCATGGCATCATCGATCACCCGGGCGACATGGACATTGTTGACCAGGGTTCGAACGATCTGCATTGAGGTCATCAGTCCGACGCCGCTTTCCAGTAAACTGCCCAAGGTCGATGAAAACCGGGCAAGAATGACTTTCTGCACAACGGGTCCGACAATAAACATCTTCAGTTTGAGGAAATCCCACCAGGAGCGGCCGGTCGGTCGGAGAATGAAATAGCGCAGACCGGTGAAAACAAGCCCCAAAAGCAACAGGCAGGCCCACCAGTACATTTTCAGGAAATCACTGAGGCCGATGAGAAAAAGCGTCGGCAATGGGAGAACCTTGTCCATCTCGTTGAAAACCTGGGTGATGTTGGGAACGATATAGGTAATGAGAATAAATAAAATCGCCGAGCCGATAACGGCCATGAAGATAGGGTAGACAAGCGCCGCCCGCAATCGCCCTTTCAAAGCCTCCTGTTTTTCACCAAAATCAGCCAGCCGTTCCAGGACTATATCCAAGGCCCCTGACGCCTCCCCGGCACGCACCATGTTAATAAAAATAGATGAAAATAACTTTGGGTGTTCCGCCAGGGCATTGGTCAGAGTATTACCTTCGTTCACCGCTCCTTTTATCTGGGCAATGACCTTTTTCAACACTGCATTTCGAGTCTGTTCGACGAGGGAGTCAAGAGCCTGGACCAGGGGAATCCCTGCGCCCATCAACGTCGCCAGCTGACGGGTCATGATACTGATCTCCTCGGATTTGACGCGCTCGAACAGGCCGAAAGCCAGACCGCCCCTGCTCCCGGTCTTGCTCTGTCTGCTCCTGCTTACAGCAATAGACACAGGATATCGGCCCTGGGAGCGCAGTTTCGTCCGCGCCTGCGATTCGCTGTCCGCGTCGACTATACCCTTGATATTCTTCCCCTTGGCATCAAGAGCGCGGTATTCAAATACTGGCATGGAAAGTCATGGTCATAATGTCATATTCCTGTGCTAAGGCCAAGAGGCCGGCTTCTTTCAGAGAAATGCTCCAACAACCTTCTGTACATACTAGGATTTTCCAGGTGAAATACAACACGGAACAAAGAAAAATGGCAAATAAGGCGAATCCGCCGTATATTCGCTGGTATTGGCTTCGTAAAATTTTACCCCCGGCGCATTTTATTTCTTCCGGTGTATTTTATCGTTGATGCAAACTTATGTATACACGCTATTTCGGCCTGACTGAGAAACCCTTTGCCATCGCGCCCAACCCCCGATATCTCTTTATGAGTGAATTGCATCGGGAGGCCCTGGCCCATCTGATGTATGGTATCAGCAGCGAAGGTTGTATTATACTCCTGACAGGTGACGTGGGCACGGGAAAAACAACAGTTTGTCGTTGTCTGATAGATCAGCTGCCTGCCAAAACTGATATCGCAATGATTTTAAACCCAAAATTGACCATCAATGATCTTCTTAAAACCATCGGCGAAGAACTCAAAATTCCTATCCCGGCGGCCAGCCCTTCAATAAAAGAGTATATCGACCAGTTAAATGCATACCTGCTTCGCGCCCACGCGGCAGGAAGGAATACCGCTCTTATTGTCGACGAGGCGCAAAACCTCGATATTGAAATTATCGAACAACTGCGCCTGCTTACCAACCTGGAGACCAACACCAACAAACTGCTGCAGATCATCCTGATAGGCCAACCGGAACTGCGCAACATTCTCAATGACCCAAAGCTCTCCCAGATCAACCAGCGCATCACCACCAGATACCACCTGAAACCACTGCAGGCCGCCGATGTCAGCACCTATATAGAACACAGAATTGCCATTGCCGGGGGGAACAGCAGAAACGTTCTTTTTTCAAAAAAGGCAATAGAGTATGTAGCAAAAATTTCCAGGGGGATACCTCGCGTGATAAATACTCTCTGTGATCATGCGCTCCTCGGCGCCTACGCAAATAACAGTGATCACGTCAGCCTGAAGATCATGAAAAAAGCGGCCGAAGAACTGGCGGCGAAAAACAATGGCAGACGCTATCCGACAAAAAAGCTTCTCGTCGTGACGCTGGCCCTGCTGCTGCCGGTAATTGGGATTTTATTTGGTCTTAATTTTCTCGACAGGCGGGATAACCTCAGCCTGCTGAAAAACAATATTGTCTTGCTGAAAAAAACTTTTCTTGCAAAGGGAAACGTGCAGCAGCTTCCAGCAAACAAGGATTAACGCCATGTCCTATATCCTCGATGCACTGAAAAAATCCGACCAGGAACGGCAACAGGGCGCCTCCCCGAACCTTCATTCGACCCATGGTCCTATCATGGGGCGGCGTAGAAATTCTTCCGCCATCTTTAAGCAACGCCAGAAATTCCAGCTGGTTTTGGGCGGAGTTGTGTTCTTCTGCATAGCCCTTGGCATATTCTTTTTCCAGCAGCACCTGTTCTTCTCCGAAACGGCGTCGACCAAAACCCCGGATGCCGCTCCTCTTTCCGCTACACCACAAACACCGACGACGGTACCCCCGGCACAAGTGGCAAACCAGGACGCCGAAAAAAACGGCACATCCTCGCCGCAAGCCTCCGTCATAGAAAAAGGCGAAGTCGAGCCCTCCATGACCAAAGACGAGAGTAGCTCTGGACCATCAGCAGGTATTCCACCGGAATCCGTGCCGTCGTCTGTTCCACCCCTCCCTCTTTTAGAGGAACTGCCCCAAAATGTACAGGCGGGAATCCCTCCCCTCAAATTTGCCGGGCATACCTATGCTGCAAAACCATCCCAGCGCATAATCATTATCAACGGCAAGATACTGCGCGAAGGGGATGTGATCGCACCCCGAATATTTTTAAAGGAAATTACCTGGGAAGGAGTGGCCATCGAAAGCAACAATATTCGTTTTCGGGTGAAAACCAATTGAAGACGACGCAACTCCTGAACTGCGAGCGAGTACCATGGGCGAAGATGGACGGAGGATATTTTCAACCTGGCGAACGGTACATAACGATACATACTCGAACTACTTTCTGACCTTGGCCATTGCTCCTTTTATGGAAAGAGCGTAGGGTTTATCCTTAAGGAGGAATTCAGGCAGACTGTTTTTCACCAGACGGGCCCTCTCCATAGTCGGATATTCCCCGTAAAAGACAAATATATTTTCGGGTGCGGCTGTTTTCTTAAAAATATAGAAGTTGCCGGCCTCTTGCCGGTAGTTGTCCTGAGCCAACATCTTTTTGAGGTTTTCTTCAGCGCTTGTAGATGCCAGAAGCATGAGCTGCACCGTATACAGGTCTTGCTTGTCCTTCTTCCCCCAGGCAGAACCCGCCGACACTCGTTCGTCGTATAGTTTAGCGGCAGGAAAATGGGTAATGGCGGGAGTGACGTGACGTTTCCTTGACCGGGGCTCTCTTTTAATTACCTGCGGTGGTGAGACCGGCGCTAAGGCCGGTGGTGAGGCCGGCGCTAAGGCCGGCGGTAATTCTGGATTTTGCTCTACGTCTCCAGCAGGTTGCAGGTGAGCAATGTCTTCTTTTTCCTCTGCAGCCATTTGTTGCGGAGCTTTCATTTCTTCGGCTTCCCCAATCTCTTTTTCAGCTTCCTCTTCTGCAGGCGCACTCTCGACCTGGTCTGCCGGCAGATTTTCCGGCGGCATCTCCATTGCCGTTTCTACCACCGCCGGCTTTTGTTCCCCGGGAATTTCGATATTCGACGTCGCTTCCGGCACCACTGCCGGTATGTCCAGCTGCACGGTTTTTGCGCTTTTGTCAATGACGGGGCCAACATCATTTGCCCCGTCCCCCGGACGGAACAGGTAAAAGAGCAACAAAAAACATCCCGCAACACCACCGATCCAGGGCAGATATGCAGCAACATTGGCCATGGGGTGAGAATATTTCCCCCCCTCCGACCGCTTCTTTGTGCTCTTGACCCCGTCTTTGACACCTTCCAGAAGCACCATAAAGGAAGTGTCATCGCCATGGATTTTCACTGACTCCTCACCAAGCATGTTGGTCATTCTGAAATTGCCCTGGGCAAGGCTATAGATGTTACCGACAACCTCATCGGTGAACACCTTTGTTGCATCGGTATCCGTCAGGCGAGCAGCACAGTTTTCCAGATAGTCGGCAGTTTCGGTCTCAGAAAGCGGTGCGAGAGTAAAGTGCAGTTCATCCGCCTTCTCAAAATCACAGAGCGAGAGCTGGTCACAATTTTCCAGAAATGTTTTCTGGCCACAAAAGAGGATATGCATTCGTGCGCCGGATTCGTTTATCCGATCGAACATTTTACGGATCCTCTCCAGGGTGGCGAGGAACATATTTTCAGCCTCGTCAAAGATGACCAGCAGCTCCACAGATTCACTGAGCAGAAAAGCGACTATCCGGTCCACGGCCTGACCTGCATTTCCGTAGCCGATGCCGCTTGCCGCATCCAGTCCCAGTTCCCTCGTGATACCGCGCACAACGTCGTCAAAAGAATCAACGGTCCGGGGGAAAAAAACGGTTTTGCCAAGTCCGAATGGCAAGGCCTCCTGCTCCAGGAGACGACACAGCATCGTTTTGCCACTCCCCTCATCGCCGGTGAGGACCATAAAAACGGCTTCTTCTCCGTTTTTAATCGCCCCTTGCACTTGAGCGAAAACCTCACCCCGGTTGGCCCCATCGAAATAATTTTCAAGAACGGCTTCTTCCTGAAAAGGCGATACGCCGATATTCTCTGAATCGCTGCGGATGTCTTTCATTATAATGTGGAATCGGTTGTAATCAGTTGTATGGAGGTGCTGCACAATGAACGGGACAATAATACTACACTCTTGAAATAAATAAATAGACTATTCGGCTGGCCAACTGCATTGGCCAAAGATCCCCCATTGGTGCCGTGCCCTGGCTCTTTTCTTCTGGTGATTTCAATGGTAGAGCAGCCGCTTGCTTGCATCTTTGCGGGTAAACGTTTACAACTCGGAGAACAGGCAATCATTTCGGTTTTCCGGTGTACGGTTACGGCTGAACTATCGCATCGAAAACACAAAGACCAGCAGACAACTATGCCGATATTCCAGCTGAACGAAAAAATCCAATTCCCTCCTCCCGAGTATGCCGAAGACAACGGTCTTCTCGCCATAGGCGGAGACCTGCGCCCGGAAAGGCTGTTGATGGCATATAGCCAGGGGATATTCCCCTGGTATTCACAAGGCGAGCCGATCCTCTGGTGGTTTACCAGCCCCCGCCTGGTTCTTTTCCCCGAAGAATTCAAAATCCCCCGGAGGCTGGTGCGCTATGCGAAAACAGCCTCCGTTGCTATAACCCGTGACAGGGCTTTTTCACGGGTCGTCAGCGAGTGCGCCAAGATACGGACGGAACAGGGCGGAGGAACCTGGATCTCCCCGGAAATGCAACAGGCCTACACAGCCCTGCACCAGCTCGGCTTTGCCCATTCAATTGAATGCTGGCAGAACAATAATCTGATCGGTGGCCTCTACGGCGTCGCTCTCGACCAGGTGTTTTTTGGTGAATCGATGTTTTCCAGGATAAAATGTGCTTCTCAGTTTGCCCTGATCGCTCTGGTTGAGTATGTAAAAAGCAAAAATTTTCAACTGATTGATTGCCAGATGACGACCGAACACTTATTACGTTTTGGTGCAAGGGAAATAAGCAGCCGGGAATTTCAGGCACGCCTCAAAGAACATATTAAAAATATCATCCCCTCTACCAACTGGAAAAATGAAAGCAACAAAGGCAAATGAAACATGTAGCGTCTGTGCCGGAAAAAGCGACCGCGCAGCAAGCGAAGAAGACGGTCTCTGTCCGACCTGCACAAGCATAGTTGAACTGTTAAAGAACAAACCTGATGTTCTCCAGCGGCTCGTCCAGCGAGCCGGAGTGCCAATCATGGCCTGCCTGCAATCGAAACATGTAGAGCAGGAACTTCCCGACGTTCTTGATGGTGTCCGGTACAGGACAACAGACAGGGAACGCAACACCTGGTATGTCTCCATCAGTGAGCTTGACGGCAACCCGGTGGAAATCTTTGCCTCGACGGCTTTCGACAGAGACCAGCATCTCCAGTCGCGTATTTCCAACCTCACCACCATCACCAGACTTATTTCTCTCACCCTGCGCCATATCTTCATGGGCGAAAGGCTCACCCTGGAAAAAACACTGACCCAGCTCAAAAGAAGCTCAAGGCAGCCAAACGACTTGCCGGACATGCTCGGCAAAATACTGGCTAATTACATTGAAAAGCCGGCAACACCAAAGGAGCAAAAGGCCACTGATGACGAAACAGTCGTCCCCTGAAAAAAGGCCTGTCAATTTTCCTTAACAGTCGAGATCGAATTCATACGGAAGATCAGACTTGTCAAAGTGTTTCAGGACTTTTTGCAATGCATAGAGGTTAGTCACCTTAAAGGTGAGCTCCCAGGCAGGATAAAGTGATGAATAGCTGGAGAGAATCTCAAGGCTCTGCATTTCCAGCTCCGGGGGGGCGGAACCGATAATCTGCATAATGTTTTTTCTCGTTGCCCGGAGGACATGGAGAATTTGCTTCTTGCGGACGTATGTCTTCCTGGTATTCCAGGAAATATCGACGGCATCTTCCCGCTGAAAATTAAGCTGTCGAAACCGTTCGCAGTTTTTATGGTGCACGGAGAGCCCCTTGGGAGTGAGCAGAGCGCAGTTGTCCTTGGCCGTCGGATTGGGTTTGCAACAGGAAGAGAGCTTGACGGAAACCGGATCGAGGGTCGTCAGCTCAATCTTATTAAAGGCACCGGTTGGCGTCACCAGCGGTGAAACGCCGCCAAAGAGAATATTTTTGATATCTTCCATGACCTCTTTCAGATGCAGCCGTCCCTCACCGATGCGCACATACAATTCATCCAGCGAGGGAATCGATTCATGGGCGAGAAGGTCGGGCACATCTTTTCCTTCCATGACATCAAAGGGAATTCCATAACGCAACATCTCCTGGCGCAGCATGGAAATGCCCACTTCCCGGGTCACTTTTTTGCATCTGGCCTTAAAGTTTTTGGTCAGTTCCCCCCGTGCCCGCGGTGTCTTGCATAGGCTCAGCATATGCTGCTCAAAGCGAATAGGCTGGTCAGCGCGGACGATTCGAACCATATCACCATCTTTCAATACATAGGAGGGACCGACCCGTTTATTTCTGATCATGGCCCCAAGACAGGTCTGGCCAATTTCCGTATGCACCCTGAAGGCAAAGTCGAGCACGGTGGACGTCACGGGAAGACAGATCAGGTCACCCTGGGGGGTATAGGTATAGATCTCCTTAATACCGCTGGCGGCAATAACATCACGGTAGGACAGAGAATCATCGGAACTGATAACGTCAAACATTTCCTGAATTTCTCGAATGAACGTAACTTGTTTTCCGCCCTTTGAGCTCCAGTTTCTAAACAGGCCCCTCTGCGCCTTTCGCTCCATCTCATCGGTGCGAATCTTAAAGAGAAATTTCTGCCCTTCAATAATCGCCCTGGCGTGCAGCCCCTGGTACCCCGTCGGTTTGGGATTGGCAATAAAATCACGGATGGTTCTAGGGATAGGGACAAAGGTCTGGTTGGCGATCCCTAACGCCCTGTAACAGGACTGCACATCATCGACGACAATGAGGATCTCCAGAGGCGTATCGATGCGCTGCACCAGAATTCGATTGGCGACATCGTAGTAGGCCCATAATTTTTTTGTCCGGACGGTTACCCTGCAGGAGAGATTATTTAGTTCGGCATTTTTTTGCACGCTTTCAACAATCGTCCGGCCAAAAGATGACTGCTGCAGCTGGCGTATATGGCTGTTTATTCTGGCGCCCTGTTTCGGATACTTATACAAAAGAGCCAGGTTATACATTTCCCGCTTAAGATTAAACAGGCCGAATACCGTGGCCAGCGGGGCATAAATATCAATTGTCTCGTCGGCTATTCGCTGCCGTTTGGCCTTCGGCATCGCCCGCAAGGTACGAAGATTATGCAGACGGTCAGCCAGTTTCACGAGCATAACCTCCGGCCGCAATGCCGCCCCGGTAAAAATTTTCTTGTGGGTGTTGCGGCTGTCTTTCTGTTTATCCCCGGAGACGTGGGTAACCTTGGTGCACCCTTCGACAATGGCCTGCACATAACTGCCGAACTTCTGGCCGACCAGCTCGGCGGTAACTTCCTCTACGTCTTCGACGGTGTCATGCAGGAGTGCTGCGGCAAGGATTTCCGGATGGGTAATATCCATTTCCTCGGCAAGAATCTTTGCCACGGCACAGGGATGAAGAATATATGCATCGCCGGACCGGCGCCATTGATCATTATGGGCATCAACTGAAAAATCGAGGGCTTCCCAGAAGGTTTCCACTCCCGGCTTATCGCCAATCAAGGTCTGCATCTGATTGCGATAAAGTTCCAGATCAAATGAAATACGCCGCATACTCTCCTAATTCTGGTAAAAACAACGCCCGTCTGTGGACAGAAACCATACGTGTCTTAACTTACAAGTTCTCTACTATTGCCGACCATTTCCCTGTGTCTCATCTGACCAGCCATAAAAGGCAATATCTTATTCAGCTTAACAAAATTCTCCTGTCGGAGAAATCAAAAATCCAGATAATGCCTAAAAAAAGAAAATCTTGCCAAGAATCCACGCAATTTGACCAAAAGCAGCCTTCCCGAGCAAAAAAAAGAGACGGTAAAATCAGCGCCAAAGACAACATGGTGCTTGCTACCCTCTACGCTGCCGCCTCCTCACTTTCACTTGCCGAATTGCTTGATCGTTTACCGACCAAAAAACACGACCAGAATAGTATCAAAACGGCCCTTGAGTCCCTTATCAATCTGGGATTTGTCCATAAAGATGGGAAGAACAATTATAGAATCCATAAAAAAGCCCTGCTCTTTGAAGGCAGCCTTACCCAGCATGCAAAGGGTTTCGGTTTTGTCAACGTAAGCCAAAATTCCAAAAACAGTGCCCTGCTGAAAAGGGACCCTTTTATATCCCCCGGTGAAATGGCGGATGCCCATCACGGCGACACGGTGTTAATTCGCGTTTTTCGTATCCGTAACGATGATCGTCCCGAGGGCAGTGTGGTAACAATACTTTCCCAGGGAAGGAATAGAATCGGTGGCATTTACAGCAAAAAAGGCCGTGACCAACTGGTCTACCCCGATGATCGGAGATTTCCGTTCACCATCAGAATTACCGGCAGGGGCGGCCTGCAGCCGCAACATGGTGATGCGGTGATAGCCGAATTCGACAGGGACTGCGGCCCAGCGCAGTTTCGCCAAGGAAAAATCATTGAAATTCTCGGGCCGGCCGATGCGGTCGACACCCAAATGAGACTAGTGATAGAACAATTCAACCTGCCCTATCAATTCAGTGACGAAGTAATGCAGGAAACGGAAAAGCTCCATGAAACGTTCACCGACGTGCAGAACAGAGAGGATTTACGGCCAATCGCCCACGTCACCATAGACGGGGAGAGTGCAAAAGATTTCGATGATGCCGTCTGCGTTACCAAAACACGGAAAGGCTTTCGTCTTTATGTCTCGATCGCCGATGTCAGTCATTTTGTCACGCCGGATTCGGCAATTGACCGGGAAGCCTACACCCGGGGAACTTCTATTTATTTTCCCGGCAGAGTCATACCCATGCTGCCGGAAAAACTGTCCAACAACCTCTGCAGCCTCGTGCCGCAAGAAGACAGATTCACCTTCTCGGCGATTCTCGATTTTGACCGCTCCGGGACACTGCTCGGCAAACATTTCTGCAGATCAATAATCCGCAGCCGGCACCGCTTCACCTATACAACCGTACGGAAGATACTTATCGACAAAGACCCGGCCACTCGAAAAGAACACAAGGACTTTCTTACCGGACTGAAATGGGCCGGAGAACTGGCAACGGCCCTGCAGAAAAAACGTAAAACCCGCGGATCGATTGACTTTAATCTTATAGAGCCGGAATTCACCCTGACGGTCACCGGCGAAATCGAATCCATCAAACCGGCAGAAAGAAACTTTGCCCACCAGATTATCGAAGAATTCATGCTTGCCGCCAACGAGGCTGTCGCTGAATTGTTCAGCCGGCAGACAACTTCGGCAATGTACCGGGTACACGAACCACCCGAATCAATAAAAGCGGAAGAGTTTTTTCATTTCGCCAAAACCCTCGGCCTCGCCCTGACGCCTTTTGAGAAAACTCCAGCCTGGTTCGCCGCCGCCTTGGAAAAATGCAAGGACACAAAATATGCGTACATCATTAACAATCTCCTGCTGCGAACGATGCAGCAGGCGCAATATTCGGCGAAAAATGTCGGCCATTTCGGTCTCGCGGCCAGTGACTATACGCATTTCACATCGCCGATCAGGCGGTATCCTGATTTAATTGTCCACCGTGAACTGCTGAAACTCCTTCCGGGCAATGCGGCACAAAAGCAACCAGACCGCCGGCAGGCACGCCTCGCCCAGGCAGGAGAATTCCTTTCCGCCCGTGAAAGAACAGCAGTTACGGCGGAAAGAGACATGAACGACCGTCTCAAAATCGGCTACATGAAAAACAGAGTTGGTGAGTCATTTGAGGCGATAATTTCCGGGGTGACGGAGAACGCGCTCTATGTCGAAATTCAAGACCTGTGCATCAGCGGTGCCATCCAGCTAGGGTCGCTCAGCGATGACCATTACTTTTTTGACAAGAAAAACTACCGTTTATTTGGAGAGAATACCGCCAAAACCTATCAGATCGGAGATCTTGTTCGGGTAACGGTTGTTGATGTGGATATCCTCAGCAAAAAAATCCAGTTTACCCTGGAGAGGGTAAAATAATCGCCAATGGTTAACGACATCACCCTTCTCTCCAGGATTGCCCTTATACTGGTTCGTCCCAAAATTCCTGAAAACATCGGCGCCGCGGCCCGTATCGCCTGGAATATGGGGATCGATCGCCTCATACTCGTCAGAGACAGCTTACCCGAACGGGAACCGATGGCCAGAATGGCCACCCATAAGGCCGCACACCTCATTGACAACCTTGAGATATACCCCAGTTTACCGGAGGCATTGACCAATTTCACGGTGGTGATCGGAACAACCGCCCGAAGAGGCCGCCAGAGATTTGTCGCCCAAACACCCCGGCAAATGGTCGAGGCACTGCTCCCCCAGCTGGCCAATAACCAGGCAGCACTGCTCTTTGGCCCCGAAGACACCGGCCTGACCAATGACGACCTTAAATACTGCCAGATGACCTCGGCCATTCCCACCGCCGATTTCTCCTCGCTCAATCTCGCCCAGGCGGTGGCGATTCACTGCTATGAACTGCATCATGGCATCATTCATGCGTCAAAAGACATGACGCCGGTGCCGCAGCTGGCCAGCTCCTTTGAACTCGAAAGCATGTACTCTCTGCTAGAGAAATCTCTCTTTGCTATTGATTTTATGGGAAAAGTAAGCCATACCTATTGGATGAGCAATATCCGAAATTTTTTCAGCAGGATGCGGCTTACGTCAAAAGACGCAAATATTATCAGAGGTGTCAGCAAGAAATTTCTGTTGCAGCAGAAAAACCCAAAGGCCTAGAATGACCGAGACCTAGGAAACAGCATGACCATTTGGCCAAACCCGTCTTGCCTTCCAACAAGTTCTATCCACCGCATATCGATCAACCGCAATCTCTCTTTCGAGCCAGCCTGCTGCAAACCAAATTCCCCGGTCACAACCACAACAAAAAGGCCATTATTATTGAGGCGCAGGCCGGCCAGGGCAGGACAACTCTTGCGTATCAATTTCTTGCCGCAATGGCCCATACCCACAACTGGTAGCAGATAGGCCCCGAAGACTCGGATCCGGTGATGCTGCTCTCCTCTCTGCTCATGAATCTTCGTACCAATCTGGATGAATTCTCCTCGCCGCAACTGACAACTATCTCAACCGAAGGCGGTGTCGGTCCGTTTGACCTGACCGGCGATGATGACCGCCCTGCTCACCAGCGCAGGGCAACGGGATATTGAAAAAGATTTTGTGCAGAGTCTGGCGCAGAGCCGTCCGCATGTCAGTTTTCCAGACGATGGCCGGCCGATCCTTCCGTTACAACTGAAGCTCATGGATGGTTTTGACATGAGCATTTCGGGGAAAGTTCTCTTGCAGCCCAAAAACCTCACCCCTTTCCAGCGGGAATTCCTAGGCTTACTGATCACAGCAAAAGGTCAGCGCCTTCCCCAGGCGAAAATCCAGCTGGAACGCTGGCCTGAAAGCAGCCCGGAAGAAGCCGATTCTTTCACCGACGAAATTATCAGGGCGGCCGGAGCGTCTTAAGTAGACATGTACGAACGCTGTAATTCGAAAGACAAATTTTGTCACGTACAGAAAGTATTGCTACGATTGATTGTGCATTATTCTCTTTGCAAATAAAGACAACACACTGATATCAAGATATTAATACAGAAAGACGGCAAACTGCTCTTGCCTGGAGCAAGACTTGCAGGTGAATGAGAGAGATTTTCTTCCCACCTACAAGGAGCACTCAATGATAACAGCATACCAAAGCGCCCTGAGCGGACTCAGGGCATTCGGCACCAAAATACAGGCCAATAGCAACAATATTGCCAACGCCCAGACCGACAGTTTCAAAAAGAACCAGGTCACCAACAGCGCAGTTGCTCCACATGGCGTAACAGCCGAGGTCAGTCAAGTCTCCAGCCCGGGCCCAAGTGTCTTTCAGGAAACCGCCGCCGGAATGGACCTGGTCGAACTGTCAAATGTAGACCTGGCCACAGAATTAGTCGACATGAACCTGAACAGCACTCTGTATAGGGCCAACCTGAAAACTATTGAAAACGTCAATGAAATGACTGGAATGCTTTTGCAACTAACCTCATAGATGGTAAAAAATTATAGATTCAACCCCTGCAACGGACATTTTTCGCACAGGGGTTTGGCTTTTTTACAAAACGTCACGGCAACACGAACAATCAGGGCGTGAAACTCATTGTACAGCTGCATGTCCTTCGGTAAATGAGCGGTAAAAACCTGCTGTATTGTCTGGTAATCGGTCTCCTCTTCGACCATGTTATGCCGACTGAAGACCCTGTGCGTATACATATCGACGACAAAGACAGGGTGGCCGCACGCATAGAGGAGAATGGAATCAGCCGTTTCCGGCCCGACACCTTTTACCGCGAGCAGGTTTTCCCGGGCCGACACCAGCTCATCGCCGAGAAATAACGCCAAATCCCCATCATAGATGGTCGCGACCATATCGAATAAATTTCTCAAGCGCTGGGCTTTGAGATTATAATATCCCGCCGGCCGAATCATTTGTGATATTTCATCCGCCGTCAAACAGGAGAGGGTATGATAGGTGAGCAGGTTTTCCGTCTTGAGGTTGTCAATGGCTTTTTGCACGTTTGACCAGTTGGTATTCTGGGTCAAAATGGCGCCGACCATTATTTCAAAAGGGGTGTCGCCCGGCCACCAGTTCTGTGGTCCAAAATGGTCGTATAATAAACGATAGGCCTCGCTGTAGTTGTTTGTTTTCAAGCCGGCTGATCCTGTCATTTATTTCAGCTCACTGCGGCTCTCTTTATCCCCGAAACAGATACCAATATCTCTTGCGGTGAGAACCTTATCGCTATTGAGGTCTACTTTTTTGCGCATTTTTATCGCTTCAGCAATTGGTACCGCCACCATCTGCGAATCTTTTAACGCCACCATATGGTCAAACACTTTCTCCTCCGCCAGACGGACGGCGGCCGCACCAAACCGCAAAGCGAGCAGTCTGTCAAATGTCGTTGGGGAACCGCCGCGCTGCAGATGACCAAGAACGAGAGACCGGGTATCTTTTTCCGTTCGCGTTCTAATTTCCGACGCAACCCATTCCCCCACTCCACCTAAAATCATCTCATCCCGGCCCAGTTCCCCTTTGCCCTTGTTGAATCGCCGGCCATCTCTTGTGATCGCCCCTTCAGCGGCTACCACTATAGAGTAGAGTTTATCGTGCAGCTCATTGTCGGAGATCTTGTCACAGACTTCTTCGATATCAAACGGAATTTCAGGTATTAAAATCACATCGGCGCCGCCGGATATTCCTGAATAGAGCGCTATCCAGCCGGAATCACGTCCCATGACCTCCACAACCATGACCCGGTTATGTGATTTTGCCGTTGAATGCAATTTATCAAGCGCCTCTGTTGCCGTGGATACGGCGGTATCAAAACCGAAGGTCCTGTTGGTTTGTTCCAGATCGTTGTCAATGGTCTTCGGCACCCCGATAACCGGCATACCCTTCAAGGCAAACCTGTGGGCAATATCCAGGCTGCCGTCACCGCCGATAGCAATATGACAGTCAAAACCCATTCTTTTAAAGTTACTGAGTATTTTATCAGAGACGTCAATAACTTGAATTTCTCCGGCAAGATTTTTCACGGGTCTTGAAAAGGGATTGCCCTTATTTGTCGATCCCAGAATAGTGCCGCCGGTTGAATATATCCCCTCCACATCGCGCGGGAAAAGACGGATCATATCGTCGATATCGAGAAAACCGCCGTAACCGTTTCTGCTGCCGTAAACTTCCCATCCCTTGCGATAACAACTGTGAACTACGGCATATATAACGGCATTCAGACCGGGTGCATCCCCGCCTCCTGTCGAAATGACAATCTTTTTCATAGCTGAATTTTCCTTTTCGTATTTTTCAAACCTTGACAAAGTCGCAAAAACCTAATTTTTCAGATGGCTCAGTAAAAAATTCATGTGCGCCGTCAAGTTCACTCTACCTGACAAGAATGGCGGATCACCACTGCGCTTTTTCCATTGCTCAACTATAAACAAAAAAACAAATTATTATCCAATAGAATATAACGAGAATTTCACTTTAACCCAAAGGCCTTCTTACTGCATGATTATTCAAAATAAATCGCCACTGTTCACCTGGCATTTCGCTAAGAATCTACTTTATATGCGGCAGACACTTAAGAAAATGCTTGCACACTTGGCCACAACAACTATTTTAGCCATCAAGGATGATTGACTATTAATCATCTCACCTTAAGGTGTAAACTACGAGTAAAGGCTTCTCCAGCAAGCAAACAGGTCGCACCAGGAGAAGATATGTAAGAATCAAATTTCAAGGAGGAGTTCCATGTCCGATTTAAATGTAACAGACTTGGCTGTTGCAAAACTAAAAGAATACATGCAGGCAAACAATATTGAATCCGCGTTGCGTGTTGCTTTGATGCAGGGCGGCTGAGCAGGTCCCTCATTGGGATTGGCTCTGGATGAGCCTAAAGACAGCGACAAAGTTTTCGAAAACGATACACTCAAGTTTCTGGTTGAAGATAGCCTGATGGTCACCTGTGGTGGCATCACCGTCGATTATGTTGACGCGGGTCCACGCTCCGGTTTCGGTATTACATCGGTTAACCCGATCAGCTCCGGTGGCGGATGCAGTTCAGGTTCCTGCAGTTCTGGAAGTTGCGGTTGAGGCAGTAGACTATCGCTTATATTTCCTGTCAAGTTTCACTTGCTTCGATGCAGATTGAAGCAAAAGATAATGTTGATAAAAATTAAAAAGGCCAACTCCACCAGGAGTCGGCCTTTTTTTTACCCGCCGCTCTCTGTCAAAAACTTGACGCGACAAACTGCCATTCTTATTCTCTTTGCGTAACTCTCAAACTATACTGCTAGCCCGGGTCAACCGGAAATAAGCCAGGATTCATTACCATACCCCCTGAAGGGATGCCATTGGCCTGGGACAGATCTGCATGAAAGAGATGCACTGAAAAAGAGTGCCAAGAGGAGAAATAATGCAATTTGACAAATTTACCCTGAAATCACAGAAAGCCATTCAGACCGCTCAACAGCTTGCCCAGGACAGCAACCACCAGGAGATCCATACTGCGCACCTGGCAAAAGCCATCCTAACCCAGCCTGAAGGTATCGTTGTCCCGGTTCTGCAGAAAATGGGCGCAGATCCTTCGCTGATATTGATGGACATCAACCAGCTTCTGGAAAAAATACCGCGGGTTTCCGGCCAGGGCGCCGGACAAAGCTACGTGTCCCGCGAATTGCAGCAGATACTGGATAATGCCTTTGCTGTTGCCAAGCAGATGCAGGATGAATATGTCAGCCAGGAACATATTTTCCTGGCAATTCTGAAAAGTTCCGACAGTGAGCTCTGCAGGGCTCTGAAGATTCGCGGCATAGAAGAAACCGGCTTTCTTCAGGCACTGTCGGTTTTACGCGGGAGCCACCGGGTAACCGACCAATACCCGGAAGAAAAATATCAGGCCCTTGAGAAATATGGCCGCAATCTCACCCAACTGGCAAAACTTGGCAAAATTGATCCGGTTATCGGCCGCGACGAAGAGATTCGACGTATTATTCAAGTCCTGTCGCGGAGAACGAAAAACAACCCCATTCTCATTGGCGAACCCGGCGTCGGCAAGACCGCCATTGTCGAAGGACTGGCCCAGCGCATAGTCAATGGAGATATACCGGCAACTCTGAAAAACAAGCAGGTCATAACGCTTGATCTCGGCTCCCTTGTCGCCGGTGCCAAGTACCGTGGAGAATTCGAGGATCGACTGAAAGCGGTCTTGAAAGAAGTCGAAGAAAAAGCCGGTGAGATTGTTTTATTTATAGACGAAATCCATACCCTGGTCGGCGCCGGTGCGGCAGAGGGCTCGATGGATGCCTCCAATATGCTCAAACCCGCCCTGGCCCGGGGCGAGTTACACTGTGTCGGCGCGACAACTCTTGATGAATATCGAAAATACATTGAAAAGGACAGTGCCCTGGAGAGACGTTTTCAGCCGGTACTCGTCCAGGAACCCTCGGAAGATGACACCATCGCCATCCTGCGCGGGATCAAGGAAAAATATGAAATCCACCATGGGGTGCGCATTCAGGACAATGCCACGGTAGCCGCGGTTATCCTCTCGGCCCGGTATATAACCGACCGATTTCTGCCGGACAAGGCTATCGATCTCATTGATGAAGCCGCATCGCAATTACGCATTGAAATAGATTCAATGCCCGTGGAAATAGACGAACTCGAACGACAAAAGATTAAACTTGAGATAGAGCAGGAGGCGCTGAAAAAAGAAAAGGACAGTGTCTCAAAAGAACGGCTCGAGGAGTTGAAGAAAAAACTCGCTGACCTCAACGATAGTCTCACCTCAATGAAGGCGCATTGGTCAAGAGAGCGTGATACCATCCGTGACATCCAAAACATCAAAGAACGCATCGATCAGGTGCAGATCGAAGAGCAGAAAGCGGAAAGAGCCGGCGACCTGCGCCGTGTTGCGGAAATCAGATACGGCCAGAAGGTACAGCTCGAGAAAGATCTGCAGGCGGCAAACATAAAGCTTCAGGAAATACAAGCGCACCAGATGATGCTGAAAGAAGAGGTCGATGCGGAAGACATTGCCTCTGTTGTGGCCAAATGGACCGGAATCCCCGTAGTCAAATTACTCGAAGGGGAAAAAAATAAACTCGTTCACGCCGAAGAAATTCTCGCCGCAAAAGTCATCGGCCAGAAGCAGGCGATACATGCGGTGGCCAATGCCGTCAGAAGGGCCCGGGCTGGTCTGCAGGATCCCGATCGCCCCCTTGGCTCGTTCATCTTTCTCGGGCCGACGGGTGTGGGCAAAACCGAACTTGCCCGATCGCTCGCCGACTTTCTCTTCGATGACGAGCAGGCAATGGTTCGTATCGATATGTCGGAATATATGGAAAAACACTCCGTCGCCCGGCTCATCGGTGCCCCCCCAGGCTATGTCGGTTATGAAGAGGGCGGGTATCTGACCGAGACCGTCCGGCGCCGCCCGTATTCGGTCATCCTGCTCGATGAGATAGAAAAAGCCCATCCGGATGTTTTTAACGTGCTCCTGCAACTTTTGGACGATGGCAGAATGACCGATGGTAAAGGACGAACGGTAGACTTCAAGAATACCATATTAATAATGACCTCCAACCTCGGCAGTCAGCTGATCATGCGCATGGCGACAGACGGGGTGGAGAAGAAAATTGTCCAGCAGCAGATCGATGAACTGCTGCACGCCCAGTTCAAGCCGGAGTTTCTCAATAGAATTGATGAAATAATAATTTTTGACAGCCTGCAGCGTGAAGATCTGCTGGCCATAGTTGACATCCAACTGAAAAAACTCACCAGCCGTCTTGAGGCTAAAAACATCACTCTGCACGTTCGAAAAAGCGCCAAGGAATTTCTCGTTGATACCGGTTACAATGCTTCCTATGGTGCGCGCCCCTTAAAAAGGGCAATTCAGAGACACCTGGAAGATTTG
>CAMBBS010000008.1 GCA_945863875.1 Desulfopila aestuarii DSM 18488 | reverse complement strand
CGATCTCTTGCATATGTTCCCCCTCGATTTTACTGGCGAACGGTAAACTTTCCCGGCGCGACCCGACGCACAAGGATGCCCTGATGATCTTTTTTGGCCGAGGCGCTGGAGAGCGAATCTCTATCCGTGAGACGGCTGTGTCGCTCCTTAAGCAACTCGACCAACTCGTCGACATGCATCGGGCGCTGTTCCTGTGTAAGTATGATGACAGATAAATCCACCAGTGACTGACGTTTACGGGCCTTGCGCTGCGGTGGTATTTCGCCCCCCTCTTCTCTGCCGCGAAGTTTTCGAACGCTCTTTAACTGCACCTCTAACATGGCCTCAAAGGCCTCCAGAATCACCTGGCGAATCGCTTGTTTCTCCATAATTATTTTCCTGGCATGACGTATGTAATAAATAATGTTAATTGTAATAGTACATACGTTAGTAGAGGAGTGCAATGGGTATATTGCTGAAAATAAAAAAAGTGGAAATAATTCAGGAAATGCACACGAGGCGGGGGAATAAAAACGAATTGCAACAGCCGTACCTTCTAAGGCAGCTGCGAATTTAACGAAACGTCCCTTTTACGTAAGTATAAAAATAACTCGGATCAACAAATAAGGGTGGGGAATGTGAGTTAGCGCAGCAGGAAACGACTGTTAACGACGAGCATGCCCCATATCTGGAGAGGATCGTCCCGAGAGCGATATACAGATTTGTCCCCGGGTTGCCTCCTGGGAGTTTATGACCGAGGAGGAAAAAAGTGGGGTAGAGGGTGGGGGCGTTGTTGTCGATGATGCAAAAAAGAACGACTTGCTGCACCTTGGTCAGCAGCGGGCTGAGGCGGTACAGAATCTGCTCAAAGAGAAATACGGTATCGCCCACAATCGATTACTGATCTCGGCACCAGGAAAGACGCTGTCCCGTCTGTGCTGCTGCAGATGTAACCGATGGAAGAGGGTGCGGGAGGTGGTGAGCGTCGGGGTGGCTTATCGCCACGCGCTCACCCTTTTTTTTGCCGCCTCAAGGTCAAAATAGCCAGGGTCAAAATCGTCGTGGCCGCTGAGCTCATAGAGGCTGTTGTGATTTTTGCTGCCGGGGGATTCAAGGGCGGTTACCAGCTGCAGGTAGTGGTGGATATCTCCCACCGTTTCCGGCGGACAGGCCATTTCCCCAGAGAGAAGGATCGGGTGTTTGAGTTGTCTGGTCGGCGGGACGACTTCCTCCAGATGGATTTCATGCTCCCAGCCCTCACCGGCGCCATAGAGGTAGCTGAACATGAAGCGCATGCCTTCTTCGAGGGTGTGCAGTTTGTATTTATGCTCGTCGAATCGTTTGGATTCGCGAAGCGCGTTGGTTTTTATGGTCGGTTCGTAGCTGATCTTGCCAACGAGGAACTGATGGACGTGGGAGTCGCTCCAGCCCATGCTCAGCTGGATGACATCGTGGAGTTGCGCCAGGGTGAATGTTCCCGGCACCTGGATGCGTCGCCAGATGAGTGGGTCGGAGAAAGTTATGGAAATATGCAGGATGTAGCTTGACACCTGCTTGTCGTCTTTTTTCGTTTCGCTTTTGCTGCTTTCAGGGAAAATACCTTTTATAACCTGAGCCATCCGCTCCTCCTTGTTGCCATGCACTGTTGACTGTTTTTTTGCCGCGTGCTGTTTGGTACCTTGGGAATTCATTGCTTATCTTTTGGCAATGAATTTTTTGCAGGTACTTATCCCTGCAAAGAACAGGGACTGAAAAGAGTCCCGGCATATGTCCCTTTTGCCGGGGTTATCTTCATCACGGACTTATTCTAATGCAGGACACGAAGGCTGGCCAGTGGCAGCCGGCAAAATGATCAGGTCCCTTAACCAATCGGCCAGGTACTAGTCGCTTTCTGATATCTCCTGCATCGTCGTCAGCAGCAGCTGTTTAAATTTCTCCCGGGCCTTTCTGCCGTTGTCGCCTTTGTCATCGCGGATGACTTTGAAAAAATCATGGCAGATTTTTATGTTTCCGGCCGACCAGTTCTTGGTAAATCCCTGCGGTGAGTCGCTTTGCAGAAGGACTTGCGACGCTTTTTCATAGTCCCTTCGGCCATGGGCCCAGTTGATGATGTGCTGGTAGTAAAGCAGGGTGCGGTTCAGCAGAATAAAGAGCAGGTCGATCGACTTGGCCGGGCCCACCTGGACCCGTTTGCCGCCGAGGGGCAGACCGAGGAAGGTGGCCCTGTCGGAGATATTTTCTCCGCCGAAAAAGGCGCTGAGCGCCCCGGCGATGGTGCCCACGGCGGTGAACACGCCGAGGCCATGGCCGAAAGTGGCCATCTCCAGCCCGGCGCCGATGGCTGCCCCGCCCAGTCCGCCGGCAATGACAACCTGTTGCCGGGTCAGGCCGAGGAGCTGCCAGGTCTGTTCGTCAAAGAGATCCTTGTTGAGGATTGAGTGGGGCGGCAGGTCGTAATGAAAGATATTATGCTTGAAAAGGTTGCGGATCCGCTGGTGGGCGTCTTTTTCCATTCGGCTGATTTTTTCGCTGTAGCGGGCAAAGAGCTTTTCCCGGCACTTCTCTGCCTCTCCTTCGGAGCTGACGTCATCGGTCAGCTGCAGGGTGAGGCTGGCGGAAAGCAGGCCGGTGATAATGTCCGCCGTGGCGGTGTTGCGGGCCGCCCAGTCTTTTTTGAAGGCACTGACCACCTCGGAGAGAACCTGGTGCCAGTCCTGATCGATGGATTTCAGCGCTTCGAGCAGAAGGAGACGTTCGGCATAGGTTGCCCGGTGGGCGTTAAACAGGCGACTGGAATTGAAATTCTTGCGAAATTCGGCTTTCCAGGCCGGCAGGTGCTCCGCTGCATCTGCCTTGCAGTTGATGATGGCCATGCGCGGTTTGCCGGTAAGGCGCAGGATTTCCATCTCCGCCTTGTCGACGTTGCGCACCGGCCGTGAGCCGTCAACCACATAGATGATGCCTGCCCCCCTCTCGACGGGGCCGAGCAGCTCGCAGTCATCGTGCAGTTCCGGGACGGTTGCCGCGTATTCGCGAAATGTCTTCAGCGGATTTGCGTCCTTTTCTGCTCGTTTCTGTAATTCACTGAGCACCCGGCCCGGATTCTGAAAGCCCGGCGTGTCGGTGAACCGCACCACCTCCCGCCCATCGATCACCACTGGAAAGGTGCGGCATTCGGTGGTCTCGCCGGGAATCGGACTGACGCGTACCGAATCATCTTCGGCAAGGGTGGACAGAACGGAGGATTTTCCTTCGTTCGGGTGGCCCAATATGGCAAATTCCGGTGTCATGGGGTCTTCCTGTCAGGTGGTGAGAGAAAAGAGGGTCAGGTAGGGATCGCCGACGGCCTCGATTTTTAGCTGCCAGATGGTAAAATCCTCCGGGCTAACCGGGGTAAAAGCGGTTGCATGCGGCCGTCCCACCAGGCCGATGCGGATGATGGCGTTTTTCTGCAAAATTTCCCGCAGCTCTTTTACCAGGCTGAGGAAATCGACCAGGGGAACCATCCAGCCCTCCATGACGATAAAGACGCCTTCGCCGGGTTGCCACTCTTTTTCCTTCAGGCGCTGCAGCAGCTGCCGGTCGGCTTCGTAACTGCTCATGAAACCGTGCACGGCCTCTATGGTCAGGCCCCTTTGCTGCAGCAGGGCCTCGAGCTCGTTAAGCGGGCAGAGGGTGGCGATATCCTCGGGTATAAGGACGGTCTGTTTTGCCTGGTTGCTCTGCTCGTTCCGGTTTGGAGCTGAAGGCGGGAGGGGCTGCGGCCGTGGTCCGGGGTGGTTGTGCCGGTTGGCCGGTTGCGCTTCCGGTGCGGCCTGGGTCGAGACCAGAGGGGTCTGCATGCGCCTCTGCAGGTCGAGGCAGGCCGGGGTGTCGAATTTTATATTGTGCAGCGACTTGCCTTCCATCACCTTGCCGATAAGCAGCAAGGCCAGGCGGAGAAAGAGGCCGTAAAACAACAGGCAGAAAACGAGAAAAGGCCACCAGGCGATGAGGTTTTCCGTGGTCAGGTGGTAAATACCCTCCTTGAGAATGATCCGGCTGCCCTCGATCTCGGCAAGTGTCGGATAGCCGCCGCCGGGGACAAACCAGGACCAGGGCAGGGCGATCAGCATGATAGCGCGGTGGATGGCTTCGGCACTGAACTGCAGGGTCGATTGCCAGCCGAAAGCCAGGTCGCTGGTGGAGATTTTTATCAGTGTAGCCGCGAGCAGGCCGAGATTGAAGCCGATGGCAAAGAGCTGGAACAGGACGAACAGCGGCCAGTAGAAAAGGGACCCGTATACCGAGCTGCGCGCCTTGAGCATGCCGAAAGCGTGGTGTACGCCGGCGCGCTGGTTTCCGGCCATTTTGCGCAGCCACTGTTTGTGCAGAAATGCCACAAGTCTGCCGAGCATGCCGCGAAAGAGCGCTCCGTAAAACGAGGGAAGTTTCAAGCCGGGCAGCAGCGAATGAAGCAGCCAGGCGGCAAGGAGAAAGGCGACGAAGGCAAGTTGCGAGACGATGAACAGCAGCAGGAAATGAAAAACGTTCACCGGAGTCGTGCCGGTGTAGGTGAAAAAGGAGAAGCCTCCAAGCAGTCCAACAAATATCCCTTTGAAGGTAGCGAGATTTCTAAAAAGAAGTGAGGCGTCGCCGAAGATGGTTCCCGGACTTTTCTGTTCGGGATCAGGGAATTCCCCATGTCTTCTCTTGCTAAGCCACAGCCGGATGAGTTCCTGGCTGCTCGGCTCGTCTGGGTTTTTCAGCTGCTCCCGGCCGGCAAGATAGATATTCCTGTCGCGCTGCTGCAGCGTGGCACGGTCCTCGTCGGCGTCCTGATGGAAAAAATATTCCAGGTCAATGATACAATTATATTTTTCGTTGGTCTTCATGCGCCCCATTATACCAGAATGAAGGCATGGAGCAATAAAACCTCTTGCTAACCGGTCGAATTCATTTGTCGCGCCGATCTCGGATAATGACCGAGCCGTCAATTTTCTTCGCCCTTTTTTTCAAATCGGAGGCGAGGGAAGACACCTCGGCAAAGGATGCGATATGGTGGATCTCGGTTGAGACGATGCCGATCGACAGGGAAAGAAGACCGAACTTGTCCCGTTTGCCCTGGCGATCGATGCTGCAGTAAAAACCGCTGCGCCACTCTTCCTGCGTATGGAAGATTTTTCCCGCCTGGGCGAACTGGTCGATGATATATTCGCAGATGGTAATGGAATGCTTCGGGCGGGACACCACGATAAAGTCGTCACCGCCGATATGGCCGGCAAAGCCGATCGAGCTTTTGTCCCACCTCTGCACCGCATCAACGAGAATTTCGCCGACTTTTTTGATCACCCTGTCGCCCATTTCGAAGCCGTGCCGGTCATTAAAAGGTTTGAAGCAGTCGATGTCAATATAGCAGACATCGAAATGCAGGGATTGCGAGAGCATATGAGCGATTTGCCGCTGGATAAACTCATTGCCGGGCAGACCGGTGAGCGGATTGGCGCTTTTCGCCAGCATCATCGAGTTTTCCGTAACGGCGTTCAGGATGGCGCTGACTGAGACGGTGCCGAGGTATTTGCCGCTGCGGGTGACGCAGATGTCGTCATAGACGGTTAACTGGTGACGCAGGTGAATTTTTCGGGCGACGTCTTCCACCGACATGTAATGCGGTACCTGGAGAAAGCTTTCCTCAAGGACATCACCGACTTTTTTGTAATAGTTCAGGCTCAGGCCATAGCCATTGCGGCCGACCATGTGATTTTCCATGAACCGGTTGCGGTTGATAAGGCCGCAGAGCAAGCCCCGGCACAGGACGGGGATGCACACAAGTTTCGGGGTGGTGTTGAACCGGTTGAGAACCTCCATGACGCGATCGTCCACCGAGGCGGGCAGGACATGTTCGCAGATGTCGCCGATGCAGATTATTTCATCAAACAGCTTGGTGCCGGATATGCGCCGGGCTGGTCTGGTCTGTAGATTGAGGCTGTGCGGTTCGACCAGGTTCGGCCCGGGTTTGGCAAAATGGTAGCCCTGGATCAGGTCGATCTCGACCTCTCGGCATACTTGCAAATCGTCCTCGTTTTCTATGCCTTCGGCAATAACATCGATACCAATGCGGTGACAGGCGGTGGCGATGGCGTCGATTAGATTGTAATTTATATGGTTTTTTTGATGGTTCCGGAAAAAATGCTGATCAATTTTGACATAGTCCGGTTCGATGACGGAAAGCATTTTCAGCCCGCCGTATCCGGCGCCGAAGTCATCAATGGCGATACGAAATCCCTGGTTCCGGTAATGATCTATAGCCTTTCGGAACAGGCCGTAGTTGGAGATGGCATCCTGTTCGGTGATTTCCAGCACGATATTTTCTTTTGCGATGCCACTCTGTTTGACCAGCAGTTCCGTCGTGCCGTCGCTGCGGTTCGGATGGGCCAGGCTGGCTGGACAGATATTGACGAAAAGGAGGGCATCCCGCTCGGCAATCCCCTGTCGGCCGGCCAGGTGAATACCGTTTTCCCGACAGCGCATATCGAGCTGGACGATCAGGTCATGCAGCCGGGCCTGGTGGAAGAGATTGTCGATTGTCTCAAAAGGATTCGGGCCGACGGTCCGGCACAGTGTTTCGTAGGCAAAAATGGTCTCCTGCTTGAGTGAGACAATCGGTTGGAAATAGGATGTCAGTTGGTTTTTTTCTATGATTTGCCGGAGTATGTTCCGGTTGGTTGTGTCCGGTTCATTGGCAGGTGCGGCTGGAGTTCGTAAGGCGATGTCTTTTTCGGAAATCAATTTTAATTCGGGCATACGATAGTTTTTCCTGTGATCAATCTTGGGCGGATTCATAATGGGCAATGAATTTCCTGTTATTATATTGAATTTGTTCTGAAATATTTTACGTTACGAGCTTTTGGGCTGGTTCAGTACGGTATCACCCGGTAGGGTAGAGTGCAGATATTTGGTTTTCGTTAAATTTCCATAAGAGGAGAATGTGCTGGCTGGCGAAGGCAACACACCCTGACACCTTTGCATTATATTCTCGCCACGGCAATTGGAACTATTCACAACAAGTATCTTCTGTTCTTGAAGCTGATTTTCGGCATAAAAGAAATTGATAAATACCCGGTGAAAGAGTAGCATGATAGGGTTTGATTGAGTTTCGACCGTGCCTTGGACGTCATGACCTGCTACATCACTTAATGCCTTCAATTTTATGAATAATTCTTATAAAAAGAATAGTGCCGGAAGCGATCCGGTTAACGAAGAAGGGCCGGAAACGTACCGAAATCTGTTTGCGACCATGACGCAAGGCGTGGTGTATTATTCTGCCGACGGACAAATCCTCTCCGCCAATCCAGCGGCGGAACGTATTCTAGGTCTCCCTTTCGCCCGGATGCAGGGCCGCAAGGCAATGGATCCTGACTGGAGAACAGTGGGTGAAGACGGGGCGGACCTGCCGGGAACGGAACATCCTGCTCTGCTGGCACTGGCCTCCGGACGGCCGGTTCTGGGGACGGTGATTGGGGTCTTGCAACCTGAGCAAGGCCGACATTGCTGGCTGCTGGTGGACGCCATGCCTGAGTTTCGTGGCGGGCAGGACCGGCCCTGGCGGGTTTTTACCGTTTTTACTGATATCACCGAGCGCCGGCTGGCGGAAGCGGCACTGCGGCAGAGTGAAGAGCGCTTCCGACTGACCTTTCGGGCCAGCCCCGATTCGGTCAACATCAATCGTCTTGACGATGGAATGTATGTCGACGTAAACGAAGGGTTCACCCGATTGACCGGCTACCACGCCGGGGAGGTGCTCGGCAGGACATCGGCTGATATCAATATCTGGCATGATTTGAGCGACAGGCAGAAATTGGTGCAGGAAATCTTGGCCAAGGGCTACTGCAATGACCTTGAAGCCAGATTTCGCAGGAAGGACGGCAGTGTCGGTCACGGGCGCATGTCGGCGCGGGTCATCACGCTAAAGAACGTTCCCCATATCATCTCCGTCACCAGAGATGTCACTGAACAAACCGAGGCGCTGCAGGCTCTGCACAGCAACAAGAACCTGCTTGACAGCATTTTACGTACAGCGCCCACCGCCATCGGCGTCGTGAGCAACCGGGTCTTCCTGGTGGTCAACGAGCGTATGTGTCTGATGACCGGTTACGCTCAGGACGAATTAGTCGGCAAGAACGCCCGCATGCTCTATCCAGACGACAGGGAATATGAGTACGTCGGGACGGAGAAATACCGCCAGATCAGTGTAGACAAGACAGGCTCCGTTGAAACACGCTGGAGGCGCAAGGATGGAGAAATCATCGAGATACTGCTCTGTTCTTCGCCGATCAACCCGAATGATCTCGTGAGCGGGGTCACCTTCACCGCCCTTGACATCAGCGAGAGGAAACAGGCTGAAGCGGAACGGGAAAAGCTACAGGCACAATTGCTGCAGGCTCAGAAAATAGAGTCGATAGGGCGACTGGCCGGCGGTGTGGCCCACGACTTCAACAATATGCTCACGGTTATCCTCGGCCATGCGGAAATGGCGATAAAAAATTTCGAGCAGTCCGACCCGGTCCATGCAAACCTCGAGATCATCATAGAAGCAGCCTATCGCTCGGCTGATCTCGTCCGCCAGTTGCTGGCCTTTGCCCGTAAACAGACGGTCGAGCCGAAGATCCTCGAGCTCAGCGACTATATAGCCGGCATGCTGCCCATGCTGATGAGTTTAATCAATGAGGATATTGATCTTGTCTGGAAACCGGGCGCCGAATTATGGCTGATCAGGATTGACCCCTCGCAGGTGGATCAGCTTGTCGCCAATCTCTGCGTCAACGCCCGGGACGCGATCGATGGCGTGGGCAAGATTACCATCGAAACGGAAAATGTCACCTTTGATGCCGCCTATTGTGCCGTGCACACCGGTTTTATGCCCGGAGAGTATGTGCAGCTCTGCGTCAGCGATAACGGTGCGGGGATGGACAAGGAAGTTATTGAGCATATCTTCGAGCCATTTTTCACAACCAAGGAAAGGGGCAGGGGCACCGGCCTCGGATTGGCCGGCGTTTATGGTATCGTCAGGCAGAACAATGGTTTTGTCAATGTCTACAGTGAACCGGACAAAGGGTCGTCTTTCAAGATTTACCTGCCGCGGTTTTCCGGCGGGCACATGGAGGAACTCTTTGAAAAGACGTCCAGTGTGCCACAGGGCAGCGGCGAGCTGGTCCTTTTGGTAGAGGATGAGGCGGCTATCCTTAACGTCGGCAAGGAGATGTTGGAACGGCTCGGCTTCCGAGTGCTGACAGCCGCTTCCCCAAGCGAAGCTCTTCGCCAGGCCCACGCCCACATGGATGAGATTCGACTGCTGATCACCGATGTAATTATGCCGGAGATGAATGGCCGGGATCTGGCGAGGGTGCTGGTTGGCATGAAAGCGGATTTGCCCTGTCTGTTCACCTCCGGCTATACCGCCAATGTTATCGCCCACCATGGGGTGCTTGATAATGGCATACATTTTATCCAGAAACCATTTTCCTCGAAGGACCTGGCGCTTGCCGTGTGGAGAATATTGACCCAGGAAAAGTGATGATGGCAGGCCCCTGGTCCATTGTTGCGCTGCTTTTTCTTGTGCTGGACAGCGCTTAGAGGGTTGGCAGGATTTTAAGTATATCTTCGGCTATATCAGATGGTTGTTTGTTTCCCGTATCCAGTGTAAGAAAACGTTCATAGCCCTGTTTTCTTTCCTGCAGAAGTGCGGCAATACGTTCGCCGGGATTGGCTCCATCAAGAAGGGGCCGATGATTGTCGGCATCGCTTGTTACTCGCGACAATATTTCCTCGGACGTAGCGACCAGGCAAAAGACATGCCCCGTGCTGCTGAGTGCTTTGACGTTGGCGGGATCAAGCATAAGGCGCCCGCCGGTTGAAATGACCAGCCCTTGCCGTTCGCCTAATTCCCCAGCAATTGCCGCTTCCATGCGACGAAAGGCCGCCTCGCCCAGCTTGGCGAATATCTCTGGAACGGCAAGCCCTTGCCGTTCTTCTATCAGTTGATCCGTATCGACAAACTCGCGTTTCAGCTTCTTGGCGAGTAATTTGCCCACGGTGGTTTTTCCTGTTCCCATAAAGCCGGTCAAGATGATGTTGGTATTGTTGTTATCTGGCATAATGTCGTTTTAGGGGAGATTGAAGAAAAGTTAAAAGTATACCGCCGTTGTTCTTTTGCGGCAATGTGCGGCGGTCAGATGCAACTGCTCCCGTGCCTCATGGCCTTTCTTGCAGCAATTCTTTGATCTCACTGTCGCACAGGCCAAGAGACTTGAGGATATCAATGGTGTCGTGACCAATGGCCGTGCGCCCTGTATGGCGGATTTTTCCGGGAGTTTTTGAGAATTTGGCCGGAATATTGGCCATCTTTATCGGGCCCAAATCCTCGTCGTCGAGCTGAATAATGGTCTCGCGGGCTTGATAGTGCGGATCCTTCATGATCTGGTCAATATCGTACACCGGGGCAAGGGGCACTTCGAATGCGGTAAATTGGGCCATGACAAAATCTAAAGGATGGCTTTTGATCCATTCTGTGACCATTGCATCGACCTCATCGCCGTTGGCCAGCCGCTGCTGGGGATTGGCGTACCTCGGGTCGTGCACCATCTCGTCTCGTCCTATTGCTTTGAACAGTCTGAAGGCCATATCGCTTGCAGAGGCGGAAATGGCCACCCAGTGATCATCGGACGTCTTATAGGCGTTGCGCGGTACGCCACGGGGCGAACGATTGCCGAAGCGGTTTTGAATTTTTCCCAACTGGTCGTATTCAATAACCTGGGGGCCGAGGATGGAGAAAAGGGATTCAAAGATACTGAGATCGATGACCTGCCCTGTTTGCCCGTGCACGTCGCGGTGGTAGAGGGCCATCATCACCGCATTGACACCAACCAGCGAGGTAATGCCGTCGCCCAGGGCAAACGAGGGGAGGGTCGGCGGCCCGTCCGCCTGGCCGGTTATATGGGCAAAACCGCTAAATGCCTCCGCCAGGGTGCCGAATCCGGGGCGGTCCCGGTATGGACCTGTTTGTCCCCAGCCGGTGATTCTGATGAGAATCAAGCCGGGATTATCTACCGCCAGCGTCTCGTAATCGAGCCCCCATTCTTCCATTTTCCCCGGCCGGTAGCTTTCAATCAAAATGTCCATGCCGGCGGCTATGCGGCGGATTATCCGCTGGCCTCCGGGGGTGTTGAGATTGAGGGAAAGGAGTCGTTTGCCGCGGCCGTGGGATTTCCAGGCCAGGGGAATACCGTTCTTTTTATGGCCCCAGTTGCGGATATAGTCGCCTTTTTGAGGGTGTTCCACCTTGATGACGTCGGCGCCGAAATCGGCAAGAATGGTTGAAATACCCGGTCCGGCGATTAGGTTCGAAAGGTCAAGCACCTTGACGTTCAGGAGCATCTGCTCGTTGTTTTGCCCCATGGGATTACACCTTGCAGTAATAAGAAACACCCGCCAGCCAGAGCATAAAGGTTATTGACGAGAAAAGAGTGCTTGCCGAAATGGTGGCCACCGCAAAATCGGCATCACCGTGCATCTCTTTGGCCATAACATAGGATATTGTCGCAGTGGGCGTGCACAAAAGAATCAGCGCCGGCAGGTAATCTTCCATGCCCAGACCAACCAGGTTGAACAGCAGCAAACCGCCGGCGGGGAGCAGGAGCAGCTTGAAAACGACGGCACCCAGGGTGGGCCGCAGGTACTCGCGCATAAGCTGCAGGGAAAGCGAGGCGCCAATGAGCAAAAGAGCCATCGGTGGGGCGAGTCCGCCGAGAATGTCAATGCTTCTGCCGATGACCCGGGGAAGGGGAATCTCCAGGGCGGAGACCAAAATGCCGGCCATGGCGCCGATGATCACCGGATTGCCGACTAGCTTCAGGAGCAGGGGTTTGACGCCGGGATGACGCTTGCCCGAGGTGTCGTGCAGCTGCAGGGCGACAACCGAGAGCAGGTTTTGCAGGATCATCAGGAAACCGGCGATAATTCCGGCCTTGCCAAGGGCTGTTTCCCCAAGGTAATAAAAAGCGATGGGCAGTCCTATGTAGCCGACATTCCCATGTCCCGAACTTTGGATAAAGGCACCGGCACGAGCCGGATCCATGGTGAAAAGCCTCGTGGCCAGATAGGCCGTCGCATAAATACCAGCGGCGGCAAGGAGGGTGAGGAAAAGGACCATACCGACAAACTGTTCGTGGAAGGAAGACTTGGCGATGGCGCTGAAGATCATTGCCGGAATTGACAAATAATAGACCAGCTTGTTTGCCGGAACGAGGAATTCAGCTGTGATAAAGCCCTTTTTTCGAGCGACCCATCCGAGGATGATGATAAAAAAAATCGGTATGATGGTGATGATTACTTCCATTTCGGTCGCTTCTCTTGTCTTTCCGGATGAGTCCAACTGTCGATTGTGCAGATTGTGTCGGTTATTGCCGGTTGTTGCCCACAAGGTAAAAAGGCGTAATTTCTGCTGCGGATATGTCTTCTTGTAGAGAGTAATTTACATTTGCAGACAGTATGCCGTAATATGAACGGTTCCTATAGTGCCTCTCCTGGCAACTTTTTTCAAGCTGAGCTTTATCGGAAAGCCGTAAAACTTACGAATTTACTTTGACAAACCTGTGAAAACCTGAAAATTGGGATGGCTATGCAAAATACGCATCAACAAACGGGGCTCCTTCTGGAGGACGAGGTTCTGCGCGACGGTCTCCAGATAGAACCGCAACTCTTCACGGTGGAGCAGAAAATTGAGCTCTTCAATCTGCTGAAAAAAGCGGGTATAAAACGCATCCAGGTGGGTTCTTTCGTCGATCCGAAGAAAGTTCCGCAAATGGCTGACAGCGATGAATTTATCCGAACCCTCGGCAAACAGAAGGAAACGGTAATCTCGGCCTTGATCCTTAACAAAAAAGGGCTTGACCGTGCCCTGGCCTGTGCGGTGCCCCATGTCAGCATGTCGGTATCCATGAGCGATGCCCACAGCCGAAAAAATGGAGGCCGACCAGCAGCGGAGGCCCTGGTGTCAATGGTTGATCTTATCAAAAATGCCAGGGCACAGGCACTTGAAGTTCGAGCCGGTCTGCAGAGTGCCTTCGGCTGTGTGTATGAAGGCGCCATCCCGGAAGGCGCGGTGCTGGCAGCGGCTGAAAAAATGGCCTCGGTTGGCGTCAATGAAATCAACCTGGCCGATTCTTCCGGGCTGGCTACGCCCGCCTCCATCAGGTCTCTGGTCGGTCTTGTGCGCAGGGAATTTCCTGCAACGCGCCTTTCTCTGCATCTTCATGATACAAGAGGCTTGGGCCTGGTCAACCTGTTCAGCGGCTATGAGGCCGGCGTGCGGGTTTTTGACGTCTGCACCGGCGGCCTGGGCGGTTGCCCTTTTATCAAGGGAGCGGCAGGCAATGTGCCGACAGAGGACGCGGTGAATATGTTTGAGTCGATGGGCATCGATACCGGTATTGAATTGCAGACCCTGATTGGTGCGGTTGGATTCTTGGAAAAAACCCTCAACCGCACTCTTCCGGGACGTATGCGACGTGTCCTGCAGTTTCAACAATCTTGTCATGTTGCGTGAAGGTACTTATCCCTGTGCTTTGCAGGGACTGAAAAGGGCACCCCTTCAGGGGGGTATTGAAAAGAATTCCGGCTTATTTCCCGTCTACCGGGGTTGGACATAACCGGATCTCAGGTACGTAAATCAACAAAGGCGTTTGCTTGTAATCGGCCAAGGGAGAAAAATGAGGCAACAAAGCAAGGTGCAGGTAACTGTGCGAAAAATTGTGATTGGCGGAACAAAGCCGCTTATCTGTCTGCCGCTGGTCGGGGAGGGCAGAGAAGAGATCCTGCAGGAAGCCAAATTGTTGGTTGCTTTGCGTCCCGATCTGCTGGAATGGCGCATCGATGCCTACGATAAGGTGGAAAATACCGCGGATTGTCTGGCTGTTTTACAGGAATTACGGCAAAGTATTGTCGAAATCCCTCTGATATTTACCTGCCGGATAGACCTGGAAGGTGGATTAAAAAAAATCACCCGGGAAAAACGTTTACAGCTGCTCTGCGCCGCAATTGCATCCGGCAATATTGATATTGTCGATATTGAACTGTGTAATGGGGAAGAATTCGTTAAAGTAATAAAAGAACGGGCTGCGGCGAGTAATGTCAAAGTCATTCTTTCGTATCATAATTTTAAAGAAACACCCAGCGAAGCGTTTATATATTCGAAACTGGTCGAGGCGCAGACAGCGGGTGCAGATATCGCCAAACTCGCGGCAATGCCGCACAGCTATGCCGATGTCTTGACTCTTCTCAGCGCAACCAACAGGGCGAGAAACGAACGGGTGCAGGTGCCCCTTGTCACCATGTCCATGGGAGAGGAGGGCGCAATCAGTCGATTAGCCGGCGGTCTGTTCGGATCGGACATTACATTTGCCATTGGCCTGCAGGCTTCCGCTCCGGGGCAGATACCCATAAAAGATCTGCAGACGGGAATGTCTTTACTGTATCAACTGAAGTGGCCCGATAATTGAAGCAGAACTAAGAAAGGTTATCATGTTTTTCTATTAGCAAAACGGATATGTTAGGTTTATGCTTTTTCACGCTGTCCATTACCTCGTTATTGATGGGCGAAAATAAACTGCTCAATCTGGATGAAGTTAAGAATGGAAGTTAAAAATGAATTAATTGTATCTCAGCCTTGAAAAAATGATTGGACATTATTATTATTGGAAAAGATTTATAAAGTATTTTTATAAATACCACTTAATAATAATTAAAGAGGACTGTCGATGAATGATTTTTTAAGGATTATCACCCATGCCCGCCGGTTTAAAAGTGCGCTGAAAGAATTGGGTATTGAGCAATTAGAAGAAGTTAAAATCAAACTTCAAAAAATTATAGACGATCGAATTGCCGAGGAAAAGGCAGCGCAGGTTGAGAACGCCGAAAGAAATGAGAAAATCCGCAAGCTGCGTGAACTGTTAGCGACAGAAGGCATTGAACCAGACGAATTACTTGATGGCTCTTCCGAGAAACAGGGCAGGAGGGCAATGCGTCAGCCAAAATATGAGATCTGGAATGAAGCGGGAGAACATATTACCTGGACTGGTCAGGGGCGTATGCCTAATGTCTTTAAGGCCCGTATCGAAACCGGCGAATCTCTCGATACTTTTCTCATTGATCAGTAATCCTGCAAAGCAAGAAAGAAAAAGCTGAGGTCTGTTCATTGCAGGTTATCCTGAAAATGAAAAGGCCTCATTTTTTCTCTTCGATCCCTAAACCACCGCACAATCCATCCGCTGAGATTTTGTCAGAACTGTTTTTTTGCCGTTCCACATATTGTCCTCCTCCTGCAATTTTAATGTGATGGGCGATAGCTCGTTCTTTTCACCGCTACTGTGTAAAGGCAACTCTCTGCAATAAAAGAGAGCGGGCTGGCTCGAATTTTCATTGATAGTGATTATCATAAGCCGGAAGTGTTCCTCTCCGTAAGTTAAAAACACAACCGATACCGACCTTCACCGGAAGGCAGGGTTACAGCCGGTGAAGCCTTCGTAAAAAAAAGATGATGACAGGATGGGTATGACAAAGACTATTCTCACGGCCGAAAAAGTCTCCAAACATTATTTCCTTGGTGGGCAAAAGATCTCTGTGCTCAAGGACATCTCCCTGACTATCGAGAAGGGCGAGTTCGTGGTCATAGCGGGGAGCAGCGGCAGCGGCAAAACAACCTTGCTGAGCGTGCTGTCCGGTCTTGACAGGCCGAGCAGCGGAAGAATCAGCATGGCTGGCAGCGATATAACCGATTTAACCGAGGACCAGCTGGCGCCGATCCGCAACCAGGTTACCGGCTTTGTCTTTCAGGCCTTTCATCTCATTCCCTCCCTGAATGGTCTTGAAAATGTCATGTTCCCGGCCGAGCTGAAAAAAGATGTTCGTGCCCTTGATAAGGCGCAGGTCCTGCTTGACCGGGTCGGGCTGGGCCACCGGGGACGAAATTTTCCCGAGCAGCTCTCCGGTGGAGAACAGCAGCGCGTTGCCATCTGCCGGGCCCTGATCAACGAACCGGACATAGTCTTTGCCGATGAACCGACCGGCAACCTTGATTCGGAAAACAGTGAAGGTATCATCACGCTGCTTCTCGACTTGCATGCAGACCGCCGGACGACTCTGGTCATGGCTACCCACAGCATGTCTCTCGCCGCTCGCGCCGACAGGGTTATTCATCTGCATGACGGCCGGATTACGCCGGGGAGTTCCGTCCAGTGATGAACGTTCGGTTTCTTTTTCGGGAACTACAGCATAGCAAAAGCCAGGCGGTTGTGTTTGTTCTCTGCGTCATCCTGTCACTTGTCAGCATCGTCGCCATCAACAGTTTCCGGCGCGATGTGCGGCAGTCCATCGTCAGTGATGCGCGGGGTTTGCATGGCGGCGATATCATCGCCCATTCGCATTATGATTTTTCGCAACCCCTGCAGCAGGAACTTGACGCCTTAGCCGGGCAAGCAGGTATAGAACGAGTTCGAACCTGGGAATTTTATTCCGTTGCCAGGCGGGAAGACGGACGGGATTCCCTGTTTAGTAACATTAAAGCGGTGGAACAGGGATATCCCCTCTATGGCGTGGTTGAGTTAGCCTCCGGTCGTGATTTTTCCGCAGTCCTCCAGCCGGGAAAGGCGATTGTCGCCGCATCTCTGCTGCAGCGTCTTGATCTTGCCGTCGGGGAGAGGTTGCTGCTTGGGGAAAGTTCCTTTCAGATCGTCGATGTTGTCAGCCGGGAATCGTTGCGGCCTGTTGATTTTTTTAATTTCGGGCCGCGCATATTCGTCTCCGCCGGCGATCTTGCCCGAATGGATCTGGTCAAAAAAGGCAGCCGAGTAAATTTCGAGACGCTGCTAAAGGTCGCCGCTGCGGGCCGGATAGACAGTATCGTCGCCTCGCTGCAGGACAAAACGGTTTTTGGTCAGGAACGTGTGGCTGCCGCAACGACCGCCAACTCCAGGGTGAAACGTTTTTTTGATAACCTGCTGTTCTTTCTTTCCCTCGTCTCTGTTTTTACCATGCTGCTTGCCGGTATCGGCATGCAGAGCTCCCTTGCCGCCCTGTTGCGGCAAAAGGAAAAAAGCTTTGCCATTCTCCGCTCCCTCGGGGCAACCGGCTCATTTTTGCTGCGCCATTATCTGCTGCTGGTCTTTATCCTGAGCGCCATAGGCTGTGGGCTGGGCATTTTTTCCGGACTGCTGCTCGAAAAGAGCTTTACCCGTCTTTTTGCCGGGCTGCTGCCGGACAAAATAGTCCTCGGCGGGACACTTTTTGATGTATTGGAGGGAATAGGCCTGGGCATCGTGGTGATCGGTTTTTTCACCTTTCTGCCGCTGAGCAGGATAAAAAATGTCAAACCCGCGGCGGTTTTTCGCAAGGAAGGCGACCCTGGCCTGCCGGCCAGGGGGGGCTCCGTGCTGATCGGCTGCGGGGTCATCCTGCTCGCCGGCCTTGTCGTGCGGCAATTGGAGGATGTGCGCATCGGCCTGTACTTTATCGGCGGCGTCCTCGCCCTGATTGCGGTTATCTCGGTACTTGTCGGCGCAATGCTTGCTCCGCTCTCCCGTATCGTCATTGCCGCATTGCCGCTGCGCCAGGCCGCAAGAAGCCTGCTCAGGCCCGGTAATGCCACGCGAACCATAGTCGTGACGCTGGCCTCTGCCCTCTCGGTATTGATGACGATTTATCTGGTGGAGGACAATCTCCATGGCACCTATATTGCTTCTTATCCCGCCGACGCCCCCAATCTGTTCTGTCTGGATATTCAAAAAGACCAGCAGCAGGGTTTTCTGGAACTGGTGGGAGAGGAGGTGGAGCTCTTTCCCATTATTCGCGCCCGTCTCTCCTCGATCAACGGCAAAATGATCAACCGCAGGGAAGAAGCAAGAAAACGAGGTGACAGCCTCGCCCGTGAATTCAACCTTACCTACCGCGAGCAACTGCTGGAAGATGAACTCCTTGTTAAGGGCGGCTCGCTTTTCGGCAAAGAGCCGCTGCAAAAAGGAATGGTGCCGGTCTCCGTTCTTGATTCCGTGGCGGAGATGGGCGACATGCGGATCGGCGACGTGTTGCTCTTCAATATTCAGGGCGTCCCCTTGCAGGCAGAAGTCAGTTCCATACGCAGCCGCAACAAATCCATGCTCTATCCATTTTTCTACTTTGTCTTTCCGGAAAAAAATCTGCAGGCCGCCCCGCAGACCTTTTTTGGTGCACTGAAGGTGGAAAAAGAGAAGATGTCGCAGATGGAAAATACCATAGTCAATAGTTTTCCGAATATCAGCACCATCAATGTCAGCGAAACCGCCGTGGAACTCGGCAAGATCATGCAGAAGCTGTCGACAATCATCAATTTTTTTGCCTCTTTTTCCATTCTGGCCGGGGCGTTGATTCTGATCAGCTCGGTTTACGCCACCAGGATGGCCAGAATGAAGGAGGCTGTGTATTATAAAGTTCTCGGTGCCGATTCGCGTTTTGTCCTGCAGGTCTTTTTTCTTGAAAACCTCCTGCTTGCCCTTCTCAGTGGCGGATGTGCAATCTTGGTCGCCCAGGCAGGCAGTTGGGGACTCTGTCGTTTCCTTCTGGATATCGCCTACGATGCGAACTGGCTGCCAACTCTTCTCATGCTCGGGCTGACGGTTTGCCTGGTCGTCTCGCTCGGGCTATTGAGTTCCCTGTCGATTTTGCGCCAGAAACCGGTGCGCTTTCTGCGCGAGCAGCTGTAGAATACCCTTGTCTGCAGGGGAGAGTTCCAAGAATGTCGCTCGGCGAAAAACAGGTTGGAGAGAAAGATGGCAAAGGCATTTTTTGTGGTTATGTTCATAATTTGTATGTCCGTCAGCGGTTGTAATCGAGAACCGGATGTTGCGGCGCAGGAACCAGGGGAGCCGATGAAAACAATCGTCGCGGTGGGGGACAGCTTGACCGCCGGATATGGTCTTGATGAAAGCGAGGGCTATCCGGCCTTACTGGAAGAAAAACTCCAGGCGGCCGGTCACAAGTACCGCGTAATCAACGGAGGGGTCAGTGGCGAGACCAGCAGTGGCACGCTGTCCCGCATGGAGTGGATTTTGACCCTCGAGCCGGATATCGTCATCCTGGAGACAGGGGCAAACGACGGACTGCGTGGTGTTGATCCGCGGCTGGCTGAAAAAAACCTGCGGCAGATGCTGCAGATCCTCCGGGAAAAGGATGTGGTGGTGGTCCTGGCCGGGATGAAAATGGTCTGGAACATGGGGCCGGAGTACGTTGCCGCGTTCAATCGCATTTATCCGGAGCTGGCCGACGATTTTGATGTGGTTTTTCTCCCGTTCTTTTTAGAGGGAGTGGCCACGCAGAGTCAATTGAACCTCGGTGATGGCATCCATCCCAATAGTCAGGGTTATAAAAAGATTACGGAAAACATCTATCCGTATGTCCTGGAAGCGATAGAAAGAAGAGAAGGGTGATGAAAGATTCGCAAACAATAGCCAAGGCGGCCAATGAAATAATCCTCGAATCCATTTCCGATGGCGTGTTCACCGTTGACCATAACTGGCGGATCATGAGTTTTAACCGGGCCGCCGAGGAAATTACCGGCACCAGCCGTAATGAGGCCATTGGCCGTTACTGCTGGGAGGTCTTCCGCTCGAATATGTGCGAGGGAGATTGTGCCCTGAAGCGGACGATGAAGGAGGGCAAGTCGTTTGTCTCCAGCTCAACCTACATCATCAATAACCGCCAGCAGCGCGTCCCGATCGGTGTGTCAACCTCGCCGTTGAAAAACCATAAAGGCGAGATCCTCGGGGGAGTGGAAATATTTCGTGATCACAGCCTGGTGGAAGAGTTACGCCGCGAGCTGATCGGTACTTTTGAGGTCGGGGACATGGTCAGCCGCAGCAAGGGCATGAAAAAGATCTTTAATATCCTGCAGCAGGTGGCCGAGAGCGACAGTACCGTGCTGATCGAAGGGGAGACCGGCACCGGCAAGGAATTAATGGCCTCTGCGCTGCATAATCTCTCCCTGCGCAAGGAGGAACCCTTTGTCGCCATTAATTGCGGCGCCCTCCCCGATACCCTCCTCGAATCCGAGCTTTTCGGCTATAAAGCCGGAGCCTTTACCAATGCCGACAGGGATAAACCCGGTTTGTTTCAGGCTGCGGGCAAGGGAACGATTCTGCTCGATGAAATAGGTGATACCAGCTCGGCCTTTCAGGTCAGACTGCTTCGGGTACTTGAGGAAAAGGAGTTCCAGCCGCTGGGCAGCGTGGAAAAGATCAAGACCGATACGAGAATAGTTGCCGCGACCAATCGGGATCTTGGCCAGATGGTTGAAAACGGTGGGTTTCGCCGCGACCTTTTTTATCGGATCAATATTATCCGCTTCCTGTTGCCGCCTCTGCGCGAGCGCATGGAGGACATTCCCCTGCTCGTGGAGCGATTTATCAAAAAATTGAATCATATCAAAGGGCGATCCGTATCTTCGGTCAGTAAGGAAACCATGTCGCTGCTGCTCGCACATGACTATCCCGGTAATATTCGCGAGCTGGAGAATATTATCGAGCATGGCTTTGTCCTCTGCCCGGATGGAGAAATAGAGGCGGCCCATCTGCCGGCCTACCTGCTGCAGCAAGACCGCGGCCACACTACCGGCCGCTTGTCCATGGAGGAGAGTGTCGGGCTGAGTGAAAAAGAAACCATTGTCCAGGCCTTGAAGAAAAATAACTACAACCGGCTGGCGGCGGCTAAAGAGCTCGGCGTGCATAAAAGTACTTTTTTCCGCAAAGTAAAAAAATATCAGATAGTCCTGCCGGAAAGTGATGGCCGTTCCGGTCATAAAGATTTCCACTAGGGTTGCACTATCGCGACCGTATATGGTCGCACGCAGTCTCATTTACGCGACTGTACGGTGCATCCCGGTCTCCTGTTGCACGACGACTTCTTCGTAACATTCTGATTTTAAATAAATGTATAGTTTATATTAGAACTGGCCCGTTGCTTGCTTGTATCATTGTGATAATGAAAAAAAGGAGCTCCGGTTATGAATGTCGCCATTACCGTATGGGGTAATCGCATTTCGCCAGTTTTCGACTCGGCTCAGACCTTATTGGTTGTAGAAATCCGGGACGATCAGGTGGTTGATAGAAAAATACAGCTGTTTCAGGCGACGATGTTTAACCGGTGCTTGAGACTGCTTGAAGAATTGGACGTCAAGGTGCTCATCTGCGGCGCCCTCTGTGAAGGGCCGGCCAGACTCATCGAGTCGCACGATATCGAGGTGATTCCTTTTATCACCGGGGAAGCGGAGAAAGTTTTGCAATGTTTTGTCCAGGGGAACGATTTGCAGGACTTTGCCATGCCCGGCTGTGGCCGTGGGAGATGTTGTCGAACGCGGGAGGGCAGGAAAAGAGAGCGAGGGCTCACCCAGATAAAAGATGAATAGCAGACATTCGCAAAGCACGCCGGTTGGGTGTGCCGAGGCGGACACTCGCACCCCGCAAGGGGGGCATAAGTACCTTGAAATAGATTGACTTCTTGGAAAAAAACAACCAGGAAACAATCTGTAAGGTACTAAAATACAACGGAAGAAGGAGGGCAGATTATGCCAGGATTAAATCAGAGAGGCCCTGAAGGGATGGGACCGATGACGGGACGGCAGCGAGGGATGTGCCGGAGAACGGAAGATCAATCTTTTGCATTTGACCGTGGGGCTGGACTCGGATTCGGTGGTGGAAGAGGAATGGGCATGCGCCGAGGCTCAGGTCTGGGACAAGGCCTGAGGATGGGTCGCAGGTTTGACAGTGGCGTGAACCCGCCGGTAACCGGTCCCGCAAATGTGTCTGATGAATTGAAAAATTTGCGGGAGGAGTACCAGGCAGCGCGACAGACACTCAGTTCGCTTGAGGCGAAAATAGCCGCACTGGAAAGTCAAAAATAGCTCGGAGGCTGTCGGATTACCGCAATTTCACCTCAGATCAAGGCATTGTCGAAAAGTACGCAGAGCTGGGGGGAAAGGGCATAATCCGACAGGCTGCCAGCCGCACAGGAAGGTAAGGATAAAGGGGAGAGAAGAGCATGGTGAGTATATTGTTGGTCGGCAAAGATCCTGCCTCGCTGGCGGTTTTTGCCGACGAATTGTCCAGGGATGAAGGGATCAGGCTAAGCAGCGTTGGTTCCGGGCAGCAGGCCTGGGATTTCCTTGGCGGTAACAAGGTCGATGTCGTCGTCGCCGACGAAGAACTGGCGGATGGGCCGGCGTTGCCCTTTGTCCGTGAACTGACCAAACGGCAACCTCTTGTCAATTGCGCCATGGTCAGTCCTCTTGATCCAGAGGAATTTCACGAGGTGACCGAGGGGCTCGGCGTTTTCATGCAGTTGCCGGTTTCTCCGGGGGCTGAGGAGGCTGCGAAAATGCTGCGGCTGCTCGAATCAATATATGCCCTTCTTATGGGGAAGTGACAGCGGACAGTGGGAGAAGAACAGCGATGATCATAAGTATTGCAAGCGGCAAGGGCGGCACGGGAAAAACCACTGTGGCCACCAATCTTGCTCTTTCTTTGGGAAAAGGAACCAGGCTTTTGGATTGTGATGTCGAAGAACCAAATGCCCACCTCTTTCTCTACCCGGAGATAACCGAGACGGAAGTGGTGACCACGGGCATTCCCGTTGTCAGCGACGAATTATGCACAGCCTGTAAAAAGTGTGCGGAAATCTGCCGCTTTCGCGCCCTGACCGTGGTGGGAAAGAAGGTGCTGGTTTTCCCTGAACTCTGTCATAGCTGCGGCGGTTGCGTTGTGGTCTGTCCGGAAAATGCCATTACCGAAGGCGCGCGGGAACTGGGCGTGATGGAATCAGGGCACTGCGGTGAACTGGGCTTTAGCCAGGGTCGCCTGCGGGTCGGCGAGGCGATGTCGCCGCCGCTTATTAAAAAGGTGCGAACGCATCATGCTGGCGCGAAAACGATAATCATCGATGCGCCGCCGGGAACATCCTGTCCGGTTATTGCCGCCATGAAAGGCAGTGATTTCGTTTTAATGGTGACCGAACCGACCCCTTTCGGGCTGCATGATCTGAAACTGGCGGTCGAGGCGGTCCGGGTTCTCGGTATTCAAAGTGGTTTGGTCATTAACCGCTCGGATATGGGGGATGATGGGGTACTTGAGTATGCCAAGGAGGAAGGGTTACCTATTCTCCTGGAAATTCCCTTTGATCGGAAAATCGCCGAGGCATATTCCTGCGGCAAACCGATTGTCGAGATTATGCCCGAATGGAAAAACGAGTTTCGGGCACTCTATCAGCGTATTGAAAAACTGGTCCAAAACGGAAGGAACGCCTCATGATTAGAGAGTTAGTGATTGTCAGCGGCAAGGGTGGCACAGGGAAAACGAGCATTACTGCCGCGTTTGCTTCCCTGGCACAAAACAGTGTGCTCTGTGACGCGGACGTGGATGCTGCGGATCTCCACCTCCTCATGGCCCCGACGGTGCGGAAAAAAAGTGATTTCATGGGTGGCTGCCTGGCGGAGATCAGACAAGAGGACTGTGTCGAGTGCGGCCGGTGCATCGAATTGTGCCGTTTTGATGCTATCTCGGCAGACTATGTGGTCGATGCGATCGATTGCGAAGGATGCGGTGTCTGTGTTGACCTGTGTCCGGAGCAGGCCATTGATTTTCCGGTTCAGAAGTGCGGTGAATGGTTTATTTCCGATACGCGTTTTGGACCGATGGTGCATGCCCGCCTCGGCATAGCTGAAGAGAATTCCGGTAAACTGGTCAGTCTGGTGCGTCAGGAAGCAAGAAAACTGGCGGAGGCGAGAGGCCATGGGCTGATCTTGACCGATGGTCCTCCGGGGATCGGCTGCCCGGTGATTGCCTCCATCGGAGGCGCGACAGCGCTGGCCATCATTGTCGAACCAACCGTGTCCGGCATGCATGATATGCAGCGGGTTGCCGAGCTTGCTGTGCATTTTAAGGTGCCCGGGCTTGTCTGCGTCAATAAATACGATCTGAATATGGACATGACCGAAAAGGTTGAAGCCTTTGGCAGGGCGCACAACATGGTCGTCCTGGGTCGTATTCCCTTTGATCCGATATTTACCAAGGCGATGATCGAAGGAAAAAATGTGTTGGAATATGCGCCGGATTCACCGGTAGCGGCGTCCATCAAAGAGGTCTGGAAAAAGATAATAACATTCCCATCCATGAACGCGATGGGGATCAAAGATTTTTCAGCAATAATTCAATAAATCAATAAAAAGTAAAAAGGAGAGAACAGAATGGCACTCGTACGTATTGCAGTACCCTCTGAGGGACAAGGTGGCCTTGACGGTCTGCGCGCAGGACATTTCGGACATTGTGATGTTTTTACCCTGGTGGATATCGAGGACGGTCAGATAAAAGAGGTGACTATCCTCGCCAATAAAGAGCATGTGCAGGGCGGATGTATGGTGCCTGTGCAGCTCCTGGCCGAAAATAAAGTCCATAGACTGGTCGTCGGCGGTATCGGCATGCGTCCGCTGATGGGCTTTAAACAGGTCGGTATCGATGTCTATTATGATGGCGAACGTCGGGATATTCGACCGGTGGTCGAAGATATGATTACCGGTATCCTGCCGATGATCGGTGACGATCAGGTATGCGGTGGCGGTGGTGGTCACTGATAGCCGTCGGACGATAAATTCAAATAATCAAAAGGAGATGTCATGATCGTTGCGGTTACGGCAAAAGGAACGCACCTCTCCGACGAGGTGGACCCCCGATTCGGCAGGGCGCCCTATATCTTGCTCGTTGATACGGAGACAATGCAATATGAAACCCTGGACAACAGTTCCAACGTCAATGCCTTTAAAGGGGCGGGCATCCAGGCGGCGACCATGGTCGCCGACAAGGGAGCCAAGGTGCTCCTCACCGGATACTGTGGACCGAATGCGTTCACAACTATTCAGGCGGCTGGGATGAAGGTGGTCAGTGATGTCACTGGGACCGTGGAAGAGGCGGTCAAAAAATTTCTCAGCGGCAAGGTACAGTACAGTGAGAACGCCAATACCGAAGGGCATTGGTAGGCATGTCATAAGGGGGCAATGGGCATTACCGGTCTGGGTTTCCCCCACGGCCTCTGTGTTGAAGGACGTTATAATGAATGACCAGGAATTTGATGCACTGATAAACAAAATCCAGGACGAAGTTTTTACCGAGGCGAAAGGTGTCCTCGGCGAAAAAGGTTTTGAGCGATGGCGTAATCCAAAGTATTGCGGGGTGATGCAAGGTGCGGATAGTCATGCACGCCTGAAAGGGAGTTGCGGCGATACCATGGAGATGTACATTCGGGTAAAAGATGACCGGCTTGAGCAGGTGAGCTATTTCACCGATGGGTGCAGTTCCAGTTCCATCGCCGGCTCCTTTACCGCTGAACTGGCCACGGGCAAAACTTTTGAGGAAGTGCTCGACCTGGCAGGAGCCGATGTCCTGCAGCTGATCGGCACCTTCCCGGAAGCGGAAGAGCATTGTGCGCATCTTGCGGTGACGACGCTGCAGGAGGCGGTCAACAGTTTTCTCGTGGCCCAGGTAAGAGGTGAAAAGCAGGGTATTTGATCTGGAACACCAGGCTGCCGTTCCGATTACTTTCATAAGATTCCGCTCCAAAGAAAGAGGGACGGGAAACCGGGATTGTCCTTTGCGCAATTCCGGTTTTTTCATGTCTTTTACGAACGGCTGAGTCTCTGTAGCCGACGCAGCAGCCCCCAGGCGGTACAGCCATAGAAAGCTGCACAAAGCCAGAGCTGTTGCCAGAGCGGCAGGATGTCGGCAAAGTCGGCACCCTGCTGGTTGAGCCCGACAAAGGCCTTGATGGCTGGAATGACCGGAATAATCTGCACGATGGCGGTCAGTTGTCCGGGAATCGCCGCGACCGGCCAAATAAAGCCGGAGGCGAAGATAAGCGGCATTGAACTGAGAAGGACCAGCAGGGTTGCCAGTTCACGTCGCGGCAGGAGCAGTCCGAGGCTGATGCCCAGAAAAGTGGCGCCGAGCAGAAAGGGCAGGATAAGGAGATTCAGTTGTGAAAAATCTGCCGCGTGGGGAATATGATAGAAGGAAAAACTGAACCCGAAATAGTACATGCACAACAGCCAGTAGATGGCAAGAAAAAGAGAGCTGCGCACCAGCAGCAGTTTCCACGGCGCGGCCTCGAGCCAGTATCCTTTTTCCGCCATCAACCGCTGTTCATTCTGTCCGCCGCCTAGTATGCCGGCGCCCATGATCAGGGTCTGATGCAGGATAAGGATAAAGACCGCCGGAATAACGTAATTCACGTAGCCGGTGGTCGGATTGAATACCGGATGAAGGTTGAGTTGTATCGCACTGTGCTGTTCTGCGGCCAGAGTCAGTACCTGCCCGGACATCACCAGCCGTGAGACCTTCACCTCTGCCGCCAGGCTTTGGCCGGGGCCAGCCAGCCCTTCCAGAACGGTACCGTAGACGAGAAAATAGCCGGCATCTCCGGCATAGGCCAGGGTTGGTTGTCTGCCCTGGAGCAGATCCCGGTAGAAATGCTGCGGTATAACGACAATCCCGGCCATTTTCCTCTCGAGAAAGATGCTCTGTGCTTCTTCAAGGCTCAAACCCCGTGCGCTGAGCTGTACCTGCGGCGTTGCATCGATCATTCTTTCCAGGCGCCGGCTGAGCTGGCTGCCGTCGAGATTGACGACGGCCACCTGTTGCTCTCTTGGCACCTGACTGGTGTAAGGTAGCGGATAGAGAAAAGAATACAGCAGCACCCCGCCAAAGACGGTGAGCAGGAGCGCCTGATTGGTAAATATTGCCCGCAGTTCCTGTCTGCAGAGAGCCCACCAGCTCACTGCTTCACCCCGGATGCCACGGGAACGGCGCCGAGCTGCCTGGCCTTGTAGCAGACAAATAAAAGCGGCACGACGAAAAAGACGAGATGCCGTAATGGTTCCATTGCCGCCTGCAGCGGTGCGCCATAGTTTACCTGGCCGAACTGGATCTCGATGTAGTGGCTTATCGGCAAAAGACCGCGCCAGAGTGTTGCGGGCAGGGTCATATCCGTCACCGGAAAGGTCACGCCCATAAAGGCCAGGCCCGGTGCCGTATAGGCGGCGGCAAGGCTGAGGCCCCGCGCCGCGTCCAGGGTCAGAAAAAAGAACAGGGCGGCGGCGGCAAGGCTCGCGCAAACCGTAATCAGCTGGGCAAAAAGCAGCAGGGTCCAGTTCCCATGCATGGGCCAGCCGAGAAAGATATACATCCCCCAGAGAAAGAGCATGCCGTGCAGCCAGAAGAGCAGGATGAGCGGCAGAAATTTTGCAGACAGGGCCTTCACCGGCGAAGCTCCCAGCCATTCCCGCAAGCCGTCTCTGCGCTGTTCGGCAGCAAGAGAGAGCACGGTGACCGCGACCATGAGAATCTGCCAGATCGCCGGCAGCATGGCGGAAACGAGGAACTGGGCGTAGTTGTTGTTGCTGTTGAAAAAGGGCGTCACCTGGCTGGCTATCGGCATCGCCGTTGCAAGCGCCCTGGCAAAGACCGGGGTCCCGGTTGCCAGATTTTTGGCGATTTCGATTTTGCCGACAAAGGTGCCCTGTGCCTGCAGCAGTGCGGAATTGATAAGCTTGCCGATCAGCAGAAATTGACTGTTGACAAAGGCATCGACCGCAGGCGGCCGGCCGAGCATAGTTCTCTTTTCAAGGTTCGCGGGCAGGATCACCAGGCCGCAGATCTCTCCTGCGCGCAGGGCGGCCGCTCCCTCTTGCACGTCCAGGTAATGGCCGGTTGTCGCCAGGGTGGGACTGGCGTCGTAGTGGCGGATAAGGGCCCTGGAAATACGGCTTTTGTCCAGATCGACCACGCCAAGTGGCAGGTCTCTGGCAATGCCCTGGGAAAAGATCGCCCACATGAGAAAAAAGAGCAGCAGCGGCACCCAGCTGACGAGCGAGAGCAGCCAGGGGTCGCACCCCAGGACCCGCCATTCCCGCGCTGCCATTGATGCAAACGAGGGGGCGGTCATTTTTCTACCAGCACACTCATTCCCACCCGTAATCCCGCAATAGGGCTGATCGGCCGGGCCTCGACCTCGAAGCTGCGCATATCAAAACCTTTATCGCCATTGGTCGCCCGCCAGGTGGCAAAATCCCCCATGACCGCCACATGGTCGACACGAAAGCGATGGTTCGCGGCGGCAAGAGCCGGAATTGCCGCGTTAAACTCGGCGCCCTTTTGAAAGTCTGCCAGTCGATCTTCCCGGACATGGAAAACCACCCAGGCATCGTGCATATCCATAATGGTGACAACGGGAAATCCCTGGGGGGCAAGTTCCCCGCTTTGCAGGAGGATCTGGGCTACCTCGCCGTCATGCCAGCTCTCGATCCGGGTATCAGCGGCATAGACTTCCACCTCCGCCACCGCCCCGGCGGCCATGCGAGCCTTGCCTTCCGCCGCTGCTATCGTCTCGTCGCGGGTGCCCTCTTCGGCCATTTTAAACATCTGGAAGGCACCGTCGGCGGCAAAACGCGCCGCCTGGAATTGGGCTGCGGCCTCATCGCGCTTCTGTTCGGCGATGACGCCGTCTTTATACAGGTTGTCGATGCGCTGAAAGGTTTTTTCCATCAGGTCGGCAGCCGCCTTCGCCCGCTGCCACTGATCTCGGCTTGCGGCAATCTGCTGTTTTCTTGCCCCGCTCTTCGCTTCTTTGGCCTGGGCGTCCGCCGCATCCTTTCCGGCATGAGCCTGGGCCAGTTTCGCGTCGATTTCCGGACTGAGGATGGTGAAAACAAGCTGGCCTTTTTCCACCGGATCCCCTTTGCGGACAAACACCCGGTCGATGCGGCCGGCGACTTTTGAGCTGATATTATACTGCTGCGCCTCGACCTGGCCCTGCAGTCGCATGGGTTTCGGCTGGTAGGTGTGCCAGAAGGTGTAGCTGAGCCAGGCGACTCCGGCTGCGAGAACGATGACGACCAGAAAGGTTCTGAAAAAACGCATTATTATACCTCTGTTCCTTGTCTATATTTACTGAGCCATCAATGCTGATAAACCAAAAAACTTTCCGGCTCGCCGCTGATTGCGGTGAGTTTTGCCAGGGTGACGACATAATTGTAAAGAGCCACCGCTCGCTGGGTCCTTATTCCGGCCAGAAACAACTCGGCATCGACCACATCAAGAGAGGTCGAGAGTCCCTGGCTGAAGGCCTTCGTCCGCAGGTTGATGGTTTCCCGGGCCAGTTCAAGGCTTGAACCGAGCCCGTTATATTCCTCAAGGGCCTGTTCGGCCTGCCGATAACTCTTTTCCACCAGCACGGAAAGGTCGCTGCGCGCTTGGGCCTGCAGGGCGTTCAATTGTGTCACCATGCTTTTAGCCGCCTTGAGCTTGCCCGAACGTCCGGATCTTTCCAGCAGAGGTATGTTGACGCCGACTCCGACCACCCAGTCAGGAAGCAGCGTGGTCGCCAGGTCGTCCTCCTCGTAGAGGCTGTAATTGCCGAAGAGCGCCACCGTCGGCAGATATTTGCCCTTTTCCACGGCAAGGAGACCAGTGGCCTGCTCTTTTTTGGCATCGAGAATACCGAGTCCGGGATAGTCGGTTAAGGTTTTGTCGAGAAATGAGGTCAGGGGCGGAAGGGTGTCATTGATAAACAGGGCATCTGCCGGGATAACCGTTGTGGTACTTTTCAACATCCGTGTCAGGGCGAGCCTGGCAATCTGCAGATCGCGGCCCGCTTTGCGCCGTTCAACGACTGCCTTGTCAAAGGATGCCTCCGCCTGCATTCTTTCGACCTTGGCTATCTGTCCCTGTTCCTCAAGCAGCAGTGCATGGTCGCGATGTTTCTGCAGGCCGGCTTCAACGTCAACTCTGGTGTCGAGGATCGTTTTTGACAGGACGACACCGAAATAATAGCGGGCGAGGTTTTCAAACTGCTCTTCCTCCTTCATTTTCAAATGCTGGCCGGCCTCGCCCAGTTGTCCCGCGGCAATGTCCTGCGCCGCGCGCATTCTGCCACCGGTATAGATCGGCCACTGCGCCCGGATGGAGCTGGTGAGGTTGTCCCGTTCGGCAATGGTTGACGTGAGGCCGCGGTTTATTTCCTCCATGGACCTGCCGTAACTCTTCGACAGACCGGCAATGACCGGCGCCAGTTGATCTCCGGCGGGCATACTCTCGAGTATATCCGCCGGGGAAAGTGTCACCTCGTCGTCGAGGTACAGATAACTTGTTGATATGGCAATTTCCGGAAGATACAGATCCCTTGCCGCATGTTGTTTATGGGCTGTCATTTCGACGTTTGCCCTTGCTGCCGCAAGCGTATCATTCTCCGCCAAAAGCTGCTGCCAGGCTGCCGCGAAACTGATCGGGCGGTCGGCGCTGCCCCCCCGTGCCGGTTGTGTCTGGCAGCACAGGAGGGTGGTTGTTATTATGCCCGCGCTGAGCATTTTTGCCAGATAGGAAGTCACGAGTCCCACGATGTCAGATGTATGTCGTTGGTATGGAGTATTTTTTTATGAAAAAGGTAATGGCTCGGGACTATAAGGTGGAACGGATTAAACGGCAAGAAAAGTCTGGGTAATTGTAATTATGCTGTGAAATAAAAAAATATTGACAGGCGCGGATATATCATGCATTTTGGTGTTACAAAAAAAATATTTGTCACACTGTGCTGTCGGTATTGTCAGGCAAAAGGAAGTTTCGGCAATCGGACCACCCAGAAAAAACATTGCCGTACCAATTTTTGCCGGCTGCCGGGTGTGATGAAATTGGAAAATGTAACATTACTTCCCGCAATATGGAGAGAGAAAAATCATTTAATAATTGCAGAAAAAGGAGAAAAGCATGAACGTGCAGCAATTTATCGCCGGAACGGCGGCCATGGCCTGCCTGTTGGCAATGACAACCAGCGTATTTGCCCATTTTGGCGCCATCGTGCCGTCGGACGACATCATCAGTCAGGCAGACAGTAAAAAGCTCGGCCTGGAAACGAAATTTCTGCATCCCCTGGAAGGTCACTACATGGAGATGGTAAAGCCGAAACAGTTCGGCGTGCTGCATGATATGCAGAAGATCGATCTGCTGTCCACCCTGACCGCCGCCAAGGGTAAAAGCGGCGGCCAGGAGAAGGAATTTACTTTCTGGAAAAACGAATATCAGGTCAAACGTCCCGGGGACTACACCTTTTATGTAGAACCAGCCCCGTACTGGGAACCGGCCGAAGATGTCTTTATTATTCATTACACCAAGGTCTGCGTCAATGCCCTGGGGTTGGAAGAAGGCTGGGATGCACCCGTGGGCCTGGAGACCGAAATCATCCCGATGACCAGGCCCTACGGCCTGTGGACCGGCAATATTTTCACCGGTCAGGTGCTCGTCAAGGGTCAGCCGGTGCCCGGCGCCGAGGTTGAGGTGGAATACCTGAATGAATCGCCCGGTAACACGAAAATTCTCCATGCGCCGAGCGATCCCTTTGTTACCCAGCTGGTCAAGGCCGATGTAAATGGTGTTTTTTCCTATGCCATGCCGAAGGCCGGCTGGTGGGGTTTTGCCGCCTTGAACGAGGCCTCCTGGACAATGAAACAGGACGGCGTCGAGAAAGGTATTGAAATCGGGGCAGTGTATTGGGTACATACAACTGATTTACCATAAATACCACCCTCCCGGTAGACGAGAAGTCAGTCGGGAGGGTGGTACCAGGGTTTTTTACGACGCTATCAAAAATTAACAGGGGAGTCTGGCGCATGCGACGTCGATACTCGGCTAAAATTTCGTGTCTGGCCATGGTGCTGGGCATATTTCTTGTCCTTGCCGCACCGGCGATGGCCCACAGGGTGAATATCTTTGCCTATGTCGAAGGCGGTGTCGTCTATACGGAAAGCTATTTTCCGGACGGGAAAATGGTTGAGAACGGTACCATCGAGGTTCTTGACGTCTCCGGTAACAAGCTGCTCGAGGGCAAGACCGGCCAGGACGGTCGGTTCTCCTTTCCCCTGCCCGAGAAAAAAGAAGATCTGACCATTGTCGTCATCGCGTCCATGGGGCATAAGAACAGCTATCTGTTACTAAAATCCGAGATGTGAGGAGGGCAGTGAGCATGGTGAGCGGGAGAAATCAAGAGACTGGTCGACCCTCAGCTGTTGTCCTGGTGTTTGCCCTGTTCCTGGCCCTGACCCTGCCGGTCATGGCCGGAGAATCGGCGGTTTCTCGGGAGGCGGCAGGATATGAAAAAATTATTGCTCTTCTGCAGGAACAGGAGAAGAACAATAGTCGGGAATTCCGGCAGCTGAAGCGGGAAATTGCCGCCCTCGGCCAGCGGTTGGAGAATCCCGGGATTGCGGAGATCATGGGCGGTATCGGCTATATTTTCGGACTCTTCGGCGTGGCCGCCTATGTCATGTCGCGTAAGAAAAATATCTCGGGGGAGCACTGAGCCATGCATATTTCCGATGGGGTGCTGCCCATCTCCATAACCGTAGCCTCCTGGGCCGTTTCCTTTGGAGGGGCGGCCTACAGCCTGCGATGCATGAAAAATGAGGACCTGCCGAAGGTAGCCGTGGTGACCTCGGCTTTTTTTGTTGCCTCGCTGATTCATCTGCCATTTGGTCCGACCAGTGTCCACCTCATTTTGCCGGGAATCGTCGGCGCACTGCTCGGGCCAGTCGCTTTTCTGTCAATCGTACTGGGGCTTTTTCTCCAGTCCATTCTCTTTCAGTTCGGCGGACTCACCGCTTTGGGCGCCAATGCGCTGATGATGGGGTTGCCGGCGCTTTTCTGCGGCCTGCTCTTTCAGGGTATCCGTGGAAAAACCGTCTTGAGCCATACCATTGCCGGAGCCGTCTGCGGCGGTCTGGGGACGGCCATGGCGGCGACCGTGCTGGCCTGCCTGCTGGCCACCGCCGGGGAAAATTTTGTCGGGGTGGCGAAACTTGCCCTCGCCGCCCATGTGCCGGTCTTCCTTGTCGAGGCCGGAGTCTCCGCCTTTACGGTTTCTTTTCTGTTCCGGGTCAAGCCGGAACTCCTTACGACCGGGCGGTTTCGCACATGACGGCACATCCGGAAATCCATATCCCCCTGACAACACTGGCCAGCATCATCGGCGGCCTTGCTGTTCTCTTTGTGCTGTTTTACTGGAGTATCGGCGGAAAACGGGCTAAACGAGACTCTTTTCGAACCGGCGATCCGGACTGGTCGGTGCCGACCATCGATGCCTATGCCGACCGGTCTTCTTTTTTTCATCAATGGGACCCGCGCATCAAGATCGTCAGCCTCTTTCTCTACTGTTTCATGGTCGTCTCGCTGCAATCGTTGTGCTGGAGCACGGTTGCTTTTACCATCTCGCTGCTGGCTGTGGTCGCCTGTAACATCCCTTTTGCCCGGGCGGGAAAACGCTTGCTGGCCATGGCCGGCTTTTTGTCGATGTTTCTCCTGGTCGTCCCCTTTACCTCCCCGCTGCAGAGCTCCGAGACCCTCATTTATCTCCCCGGCCTGCCCGGGTTTCCGTTTCATACCGCCGGCTTTTTTGTCGCGCTGCTTATTGTCGTCAAGGCCTGCGCCATCGCGCTGATGATGGAACCGCTCCTCGGCACCGCGCCCCTGGCGGTCACCCTGCAGAGCCTGTCCCGCCTCGGTTTGCCCGATTCCATCGGTCAGATGGTCCTCTTGTCCCATCGCTATATCTTTGTCTTCGTCAATGAAATTACCCGGATGTATCGGGGGATGCGGGTCCGGGGCTTTGTCCCGGGGACCAATATGGCCACCATGAGTGCCATGGGGAATTTTTTCGGCATGCTCTTTGTCCGCTCCTTCGACCGCACCCAGAGGGTCTACGACGCCATGTTGAGTCGGGGCTATGCCGGGCAGTTTCCTTCCTTTGTCCGTTTCGCTACGACGCAAAAAGACTGGGCGAAAGGCGCCCTTTGGATTATGATGGGCCTCTTCTTGCTCTTTATCGACCGAATGTACGGCAATCCTTTCTTTTGATGCAGCAGGGGGCCTCGGCGAAGGGTATTCTGCCACTCTGCTACGGGTAATCCATCATGCATTTCATGTCCGACGAGCACATTCCCCGGGAAGGCGAATTACCGCTGTATGATCTCGATTCTCTCTCTTTTCGCTATCCGGACGGCACCTACGCCCTGCGGGACATCTCACTGAAAATTCATCGGGGTGATCGGATTGGGCTGGTCGGCCGAAACGGTTCCGGCAAAACCACCCTGGTCAAGCACCTCAACGGCCTGCATTCCTGTCAGCAGGGCAGCATCAGCTATAAAGGCGAGCCATTGACCGAGGCGATGCTGCCGGGCCTGCGGCTTGCCACCGGCGTTCTTTTTCAGGACCCCGATGATCATCTGTTCTGTAATTCCCTGTTTGATGACGTGGCCTTCGGCCCGATGAATCAGGGACTTGACGAGGATACGGTGATCTCCAGGGTTCTCGAACAGCTGACGGCGGTCGGCCTGGAAAAACTGTGCTACAAACCTGCCCACCTGCTCAGTTACGGCCAGAAAAAACGGGCGGCCTTCGCGGCCATTATGGCCATGCACCCCGAGGTGCTCATTCTCGACGAACCGACCGCGAATCTTGATCCGCGCCAGGAAAAGATTTTCAAGGAACTGCTGCGGGAGTATAGGGGAACCCTGATTGTTATCGACCACGACCTGCTCTTTCTCTATGATCTCTGTGATCGGGCGGTGGTGATGAGCGATGGCGCAATCCACCACAATTACTCCTTTGACCAGCTGGTTTCCCAGCGGGAATCGCTGCGTGAGCACGGGCTGGATTTTACCTTTCGTTTCAGTTGCTGCGGCGATCAGCAGAGTGTCCATGTCCATCAGCATTACGAACATACCCATGAGCATCCGATCGGCGCAGTCCATGCGCCTTCCGTTCTCCCGGTGCCGCCGCTCATGGAGCTGCAGCATTATTCCTTTCGGTATGGTGATGGGACACTTGGACTTTCCAATGCCAATCTGATCATTCGCCCGGGTGACACCCTGGCCCTGGTCGGAGAGAATGGTGCCGGTAAATCGACCCTGGCCGCCTGCCTGCTCGGGCTCAATCGTGGGGAAGGGTATTTTTTCGTCAATGGCAAGCCGGTGAACAACGCTCTGCGCAGGGGCTTGTGGCGCCGGGTCGGCATGGTCTTCCAGAATTCCGCCGACCAGCTGTTTACCCCTTCCTGCCGCGAGGAAGTCGCCTTTGGCCCACAGCAGATGGGGATGAAAGGCGATGAGCTGAACGACCGGGTGAATGACGCCCTGGCCCGGGTCCACCTACAGGGGTTTGAGGATAAGGTGCCGCTGAATATGAGCGGCGGGGAACGTAAGCGGCTGGCCATCGCCGCCGCCCTGAGCATGCATCCGGAGCTGCTCATTCTCGATGAACCGACGGCCAGCCTCGACCCGCATGGCGAGGAGCTGCTCACCGAGATCCTTGAGAGTCTGGGGCTGACGACCATCCTCATCACCCACGACCTGTTCTTTATCGAAAGGCTCAGTACCCGGGCCATTGTCATGCACCAGGGTACGATCATCCGCGATTATTCAACCGCCGAATTCCTCACCGATGACCATCTGCAGTCGGTGAATGGCCTGGATTATTCCTACAAGTCCGATTGCGGCCGCCGGATCATGGCCTTGCAGGATCATGAGAAAGGCGTGAGGATTCTGCCTATTGACTAACCCCGGTAAACGGGAAATAAGCCGGGATTCTTGCCAATACCCCCTTGAGGGCTGCCTTTTCAGTGGCCGTGCTTTGCGGGGACTCAGTTCAGTCCCTGTGCTTTGCAGGGACTCAGCTCAGTCCCTGTGCTTTGCAGGGAGAAGTACCTTGGAACAGATTTTTTTCTGGCAAAAGAAAACAAGAGAAAATCTGTATGGTACGAAAGGTGCGGGTCTGGTAAAAGGCATGGTCAATGCACATGTCATCATAAATAAAAGACGCGGCAGGCCACTGTCCAACCTGCGCGAATTCCCTGGTCCGGCCCTATGTCTGCCAATCTGAAAGTCCTTTTCGCTCTGACCCTTATTCATTTCACCGGCGATTTTTACTCCTCCTTCATCAACCCGCTTTTCCCGGTTTTTGTCGACAAACTCGGTCTGTCGCTGACGCAGGTCGGCATCATTGCCGGTACGATGCGTTTACTCGCTTTCATCATCCAGCCAACCGTCGGCTACCTGGCCGACCGTTATCAGACCCGGGCCTTCATTTTCATCGGTCTGTCGCTGACTATCGTTTTTATACCGCTCTCCGGAATAGCCCCTAATTTCTGGGTCCTGCTGTTGTGTGTCGCACTCGGGTCAGTTGGTTCCTCGATGTTCCATCCTTCGGTCACCGGGATGGTGCCGGTGTATGCCGGAACAAAGGCCGGTTTTTCCATGTCCGTATTCAACACCGGCGGCACGCTGGCGTTTGGCCTTGGTCCCCTCTTCATCACCTGGTATGTCGCCTTTTTTGGCTTGACGGCCATGCCTGTGACGATGATCGGCGGCCTGCTGGTGCTCGCTTATTTGTTGACAGTGGTGCCAAAACCGCAGAGCGAGGGACTGCGTCGCGCCGGTTTTTTCGGAGCACTCAAGGAAAGCCTGGGCAGCGCCTGGAAAGCTGTGGCCTTAATCTGGCTGGTCATGTTTTTGCGGGCGGTGGTGGGGCAGTCATTTCTTACTTTCATGCCGGTGCTTTATGTCCAGGAGGGTTTAAGCGTGGTTTCGGCAGGGGGGATTTACGCGCTCTTTCTTGTGTCCGGAACCGTCAGCGGCCTGCTCGCCGGGCACATCTCGGATCGCATCGGATTTAAACCGGTTTTTCTTTTTTCCTATCTGCTTATGGCCCCGGCCCTCTGGCTGCTCATGCAGCTGAGCGGCGGCTGGGTCTATTTCGGCGCGGCCCTGGCCGGCGGCTTCGTCCTGGCGCCTCTTCCCCTGGGAGTGACAATGGCCCAGACGTTGGCGCCGAAAGGCCGTTCCATGGTTGCCAGCCTGATGATGGGTTTTGCCTACGGCCTTGGCGGAGTCATTACGCCGCTTGTCGGAAAGCTCGCCGATACCTTTGCCATCCGCCCCGTTCTTACGGTGATTGCCTTTATTCCCCTCTGTGCCCTGCCTCTTATTGCATTCTTTCCGAAAACGCGCAGCAACGGTTAGGGGGGGGAGGGCACCTGTCATTCTTTGGGTTTCTTGAGCTCTTCCTCAATATAACGCTTGATATAGCGCTGGCCGCTGGACGCAGAATTGGCAACCCAGACGATGAGAAAAAGTGCCAGGCTGAGGGTCACGGGCAACGCTTTTGGCAGCAAGAAGGCCACGGGCAGGAACAGAGCCAGCCCGACGGCGATATATTTCAGGGCACGTTTCTTTATCTGTCCGATGACCTCTAAAGCCGCCTGCGGCGTGTCGATGTGGCTGTTACGCAAATTGTCGCGCACCGATTCATAACCGGTCTGGCGACGATGCGCCAACCGGCCAAAGGGATCATTCAAATTCATTGGAAACCTCTCTGAAAAAATAAACTCCACAGCCCCTCCGCTCAATCATTTCGGCCCCCAAGGTAACATGGATATGGGAAAAATCAACGAAGACCAGACACCCGTGCAGCAATGCCCCTTTATTCCTGGCAAAATATGGTGTACTAAAACGAGAGGATTCGCCATCGTCACCCCGGCTTGGCCGATTATCCGCGGCATACTCGTCTGTTGCAGCAGATAAATTATGTTGCCGGGTAAAATGGCTTCGGTGTATATTAACGTTTACGGAAAATACCCCTATTTCTCCATCGTGGTCTCCCAGGGAGAGAGAGGACAACAGGTCAGCTCATCCATAATTCTTTACCAGAAGGAGCATACATGAAGACGAAGCTTATCGATCCGACTCCAGAGGCCTATTCCTATCCACTGCTTATCAAAAATCTGCTTCTCACCCCTTTACGTTATTATCCGGGCCAGAAGATTATTTACCGCGATCAGCAGGAATTTACCTATACCCAGTTCGGCGAAAGGGTTGCGCAGCTTGCCCACGCCCTCACTGCTCTGGGGGTCAAGGCCGGGGATACCGTGGCAGTCATGGACTGGGATTCACATCGTTACCTCGAATGTTATTTTGCCGTGCCGATGATCGGTGCCGTGCTGCATACGGTGAATATCCGCTTATCAAGTGAACAGCTGCTCTACACCATCAATCATGCCGAAGACGATGTCCTGCTGGTGAATACGGAATTTTTGCCGATGCTCGAGCCTATCAGGGATAAACTGCTGACGGTCAAGAAAATCGTCGTCCTGGCCGATGCAAAAGAGACATACACAACCAGCCTGGACCTCGAGCAGGAATATGAGGCCATGCTCGAACGTCAGCCGCGGGCCTACGATTTCCCGGATTTTGATGAGAACACTATTGCCACAACCTTTTATACCACCGGGACCACCGGTATGCCCAAGGGGGTGTTCTTTAGTCACCGGCAACTGGTGCTGCACACCTATGGGGTGCTGGCTGCCGTCTGCGGCTATGATGCCCAGTCTCGATTGACCTCTGACGATGTCTACATGCCGATTACGCCGATGTTCCATGTCCATGCCTGGGGGATGCCCTATCTCATGACCGTGCTTGGAGCTAAACAGATCTATCCGGGGAAATACGACCCGGCGACCCTGCTGCGATTCGTCTCCGAATATAAAGTAAGCTTTTCCCACTGTGTGCCGACCATCCTGCATATGCTGCTCTCCCATCCGGCGGCGGCAGGGTATGATCTGACCGGCTGGAAGGTTATCATCGGCGGTTCCGCCCTGTCAAAGGGGTTGTGTAAGCAGGCTCTGGGGCATGGCATCAATGTTTTTACCGGGTACGGCATGTCGGAAACCTGCCCGATACTCACCCTGGCAAACTTTAAGCCGCATATGCTGCAATGGCCGGAGGAAGAGCAGATAAAGATCCGTTGCCGCACCGGGCTGCCCATCAATAACGTTGAATTGAAATTGCTGGATCCCGAGGGAAGAGAGGTTGCCCGCGATGGAAAATCCACCGGGGAGGTGGTGGTGCGGGCGCCTTGGTTGACCCAGGGATATTTTAAGGATGCAGAAAAAAGCAGGGAACTCTGGGCGGGCGGCTGGCTGCATACCGGCGATATCGGCTACATTGACGAAGAAGGGTACCTGCAGATTACCGATCGCCTCAAAGATGTCATCAAGACCGGTGGGGAATGGATCTCCTCCCTGGAATTGGAAGATATCATCAGCCAGCATCCGCTGGTCAGTGAGGTAGCGGTGATCGGTGTACGGGACGCCAAGTGGGGGGAACGGCCGATGGCCCTGGTGGTGCCGAAGCAGGGGACGGAAAAAGTGCTTACGGAAGATGATATCAGGGCGGCGATTCAGGTCTCTATCGATAAAGGCGTTCTGCCGAAATATGCCATGCCGGAGACTGTCAATCTGGTTGAGCAGATAGCCAAGACCAGCGTCGGCAAGATGAACAAGAAACAGATGCGCGAGGATTACGGCAGCTACTGATATCCCGTATCATCAGCAAGGAGTGATTAAACAAAATGGCCGGGCCGCAAACAGCCCGGCTATTTTGTTTAATTTTGTCGGTATCTTCATGGAACCGATCAATGCCCGCCGGCAGGGTGTGCATGGTTCGTCTCAGAAGTTGAAAACCTTTGCCTCCGCCGCCATGTCGATGAGGTGCGGACCGCCATCAAGCGCCATATTGCTGTAAAAATTCGCCTCATCAAGGTTTCTGTTTTTGGCGCAGGGCGTACAGACCCCGGTGGTAACTTCTTTTTCCACCAGATACGGCAGGTAGTCGTTGACGCAGTCGCCGGTCGTTGTCTTCAGAGAACCGTCCCGCCCCTTGATGGCCCAGTCAACGGCGCTGTCGATCAGGAAAATGTTGACCTGGTGGTTTTTAGAATGGGCGATTTTTGCAAATTGAAAGCAACGGGTTGCTTTTTCATTGTCATTTGACTGCAATACAAAGAGAAAATTTGCCATGGTAACCTCATATGGTTTGGATGATTTGAAAAGAGCGCACTGAAACCTGTTCCCATACGTTAGGAATAACAAGGAGATCATACCGCAAAAACTGATATTGTTAAACCCTTATCGGCAGCTTAGGTGCTGATTATACCTGGGATATTTTGTTATTACCCTGTGGTATCCATGGCGTCTTCCCGCCATTGTTTTACTACGGTGTCACTCTTGGCATTGGTGTGCATTTCCCTTGCGAATGTTTAGCGGATGTCAGAAAATGGTGTCCGTAATGACTTTGGCGAGTAGAATAGCCCACTCGTATTCTCTCTGGTCATAGGCAGGTACGCACTGTATTGGCTTGTCGACGTGCAGCGGAGCAGTGCCTGGAAAATATCTTTTTCGTCATTCTCAACAGTAGAATTTTTGATGAATATCCCGAATGTTGCATCTGGTTCGGCTGCTTCCCGGCAAGCGGTCGGCTGGCTTGCGGTGTTTGGCTCGGCCTTTTTCTTTTATCTGGCCACGCTGATCATCCGCTGGGCTGCGCCGTATGCGGAGATAGCCCCGGCGTATTTTGTTTTCAGCCGGTTTCTCCTCGGTTTTATCGTGGTTGCGACCACCATGATTGTGCAAGGACAGCGCCTGCAGCCGAAAAATTATCATTATCTTATCGGCCGTACCGTGGCCAACACTCTTGCGGTGTTCTGCTTTTATAAGGCCGTGGCGGTGGGATCGGTTGCCGAAGCGAATATTCTTAATATGACCTATCCGCTCTTTGTCGCCCTGTTTTCCTGGTTTTTTCTGCGAAACCAGCGCGATGTGTTTTCCCTTGTCATCGTCGGCGTGGCTTTTGCCGGTATATGGCTGGTGTTGTCACCGTGGTCAATGGTTCAATAATCTCTTCCAGCCGGATATTGCTGGCCGCCCTTCTTGGCCCCCTGCTGGTTGCTGATCCGCCCTTGACTGTTGTCGGCTGGTGCGGCGCTTTGCTCATTTTAGCAGCAAACGCCGCGCTCGCCCGGAGGAGTTCGTAACCTATTATTTCCTTGATAATTTCTTATTTCCGAATTAACTGAGGTCAAAAAAGAACGCGCGCGATAGTGAAAAAGCGGTTGGCGCGGTGTTTTTACAACAAGGAATGACCGATGATGAACAGCGTGTACCTGGACCCTGCAGCCATGAATGAGCAGCACATATTTGAGCACCTCCTGAAAGTGATTGAGCAGTATCATGCATCGCAGAGGAAGGGAAAATTTCTTGATTATCGCAGCCCCGCGGAATTGGGCCGGATCCTCGACCTGGAACGACCGGGAAAAACCCAGGACTGGCAGGAGATTTTTCACTGGGTCGATACCTATCTCGCCTACTCGCCGAAGACCAATCACGCGGCCTTTGTCAATCGGATGTGGGTGGGTGCCAATCTCCCGTCGATAGTTGGGGAAATTATTGTTGCAATATCCAATTCTTCTGCCTGTACCTTTGAGTCAGCGCCGGTTTCGACCCTGCTTGAGAAATATATGATTCGCCAGATGCTTCAGCTGGTTGGCTTTACGAGGGGGGAAGGACAGATGACCACCGGCTCAAGCAACGCCAACATGATTGCCATGATGGCGGCGAGAAACCTCTGCAGCGATTCGGTGAAACAGGCCGGACTCTTCGGCCAGAAGAAACTTTTTGCCTTTGTCGGGGCCGATGCCCATTATTCGATGGATAAGGCAGCAAATATTCTCGGTGTAGGTACCGATCAGCTGATTAAGGTGCCGTTGAACCGCCTTGGGGCCATGGAGTTTGACCAGCTGGCCCAGGCCATTGACATGGTTCTGGTCAATGGCGGTCTGCCGTTTTTTGTTTCGGCAACGGCAGGAACGACGGTACGCGGGGCCTATGATCCTCTGCCGCCTTTGCTGGAACTCCGGGATAGATATAAATTCTGGCTGCACGTCGATGGCGCATGGGGAGGGGCAGCCGCCCTCAGTCCAGGGCTCAAGGAAAAATACCTGCCGGGCCTTGCCGAGGCGGATTCTTTTACCTGTGATTTTCATAAGATGCTCGGTTCATCGCTGATGTGCAATATTCTCTTGATAAATAAGCGAAGCCCGACCCTGGGGCCTGTCCTCAGTGCAGGTGACGGGAGTTATCTGTTTCGTGATGAACACACCAGTGAAATTGAAGATCTCGGGGCTGTTTCTCTGCAGTGCGGACGACGGGTCGATAGCCTGAAATGGTTCCTCGACTGGAAATTCTTTGGCCGGGAAGGCCTGGCAAGCAGGGTGGAGAAATACCTTGAACTCTGCGAATACGCCGAAAGCTGGGTTGAGCACAGCCCGGAACTGGAGATGGCGGTTCCCCGGACATCTTTTAATGTCTGCTTTCGTTTCAAGGTTGCAAAAGAACAGAGCAATGCGTTTAATCTTGATCTTCGCAACCGGCTTTATCATGAGGGAACGAGTCTCGTCGGTGTCGCATATATTGATGGCCGGTTGGTAATGCGTTTATTGATTGCCAATCCTGCCGCCGAACGGGCAGATATCGATTCTTTTTTCAATAACCTGGTCGCAACCGGCAGGGCCATGCTTGAGGGGAAATAAATGGTTCCGATCTTACCTATGCGGTCAGGCTCCCAGGAAATTGGGCAAAAAAATCGGTTTAAAAGGACTATTTCAACAATTTACTTTTGCAAGAGCATCAGAAAGAGCACTTCATGAAAAAAACATTTCAGGAACAATTGCTGCAGCTGGGGCTGGTCGATAAAAAGAAGGCCGGGCAGGTTAAAAAAGAGCAGCATCAAAACAAAAAGCAGAACGCCAAGGCCGGAAAAAATGTGGTTGTGGTCGATGAGAACGCATTGCTTGCGCAACAGATTGAGGAGAAAAAGAAGGCCCGGGCCCGGAAACTGAATTTGCAGCGGGAGGCCAAGCTGCAAGCAAGAGCTGAAGATGCCCAGGTTAAGCAGCTTGTCGAGCAGCATCGGCTGGACAAGGATGACCGCGGCATTGCCTATCGTTTTACGGTAAGCAATAAGATCCAGCGTATTTTCGTTGCCACGGCGACCGCCGATCAACTGAGCGACGGTCGCCTTGGCATAGTCGGTATTGCCGGCCAGTATGAAGTGGTCCCCAGGGCTACAATTGAAAAAATTCAGTCGATCAGCGATCGGGTCTTTGTCAGCATCATTTCCGCATCTTCAGGCGCAGTGAAAGATCCCGACGATCCCTATGCCGGGTACGAGGTGCCTGATGACCTGGTGTGGTAAAACAGGCAGGTGGGTGGGTGGCGAGATGACCTCGCTCATCCTCATCCCGGCCCCGGTTAACGGCTGGTAACTAAAGCCCGCAGACGGAGTTGTATCGACTGCGGTTTTGCCTCGATGTCAACAATCGTGCTGTTAAAGGTGATCGTTTTCGAGCCGGCCCTGGCAATGAGTGGCTCCAGGTCTTGTATTGCAACCGGGAACTCCTGCTCATTCAACAGTGCTACCAGGACCTGACCTATATCGGCACCGGAATCGGCACCACTGGTGGTGACGTCTTTTACCATTGGCTTGATATAGAGCATCTGTTGCTTGGCATCAAAGCGAATTGCCGCCTCGGTTTTGAAATCTATTTCTACCGCCCCCACCTTCAGTCTTATTTCATGTCCGGCAATTTCGGTAAGTAAGACCAGGTTGTTGCCTGCAAGATGGAGGCGACAGGCAAGATGGTCGTCGGTCAGCTGCAGCTCGCTGATGTTGATGATGCGCAGATCTCCCTCAATGGATTTGGAATGGGCATCGATGCGCAGGGGGAGGATGGCGGCGGTCGCTTTAGCGATAACGGTTTGCGGCAGATTAAGGGTAATGAAATCCTCTGCCGCCGCCGCACGGGACAAAGTGGCCGCAGTGAGCAGGGTGATGCAATACAAAGCAAAATATTTTCGCATTATTCTATTCTTAAGAGTGGTTTTTGGTTGAGTTTGTCTCACGGTGAACTGCGCTAGTAATAACGACTGCGGCGGGAAAGTGCAAGCCATAAAAGAACCGTGAAAGGGGGTGAAAGCAGAGAAATCCGTGCGGCAGGAATCACCCGCCGCCGGCAGGCATAGTGGGCAAATGAAAATTTTCTTCGGTCGACCCGGTGGTTTTATTGAACAGGTAACAGACAAATTTTATGGTAAAAAAGAATGAATGGTGTCAAGGTGCGCCATGAAGAGTCCCGAGGTACTTCCTTATAAAGGACATTCGCAGAAAAGTCTTTTGCTGTTATTTCACAACTTGCCCTGTCATCCCTCTACCTGCCATGGAACCGACACTTATCGTAAGCGCAGACTGTCTTCTCACCGGCATAGATGTCGAACTGGAAAAGGAATTGAAAGGCAGGCTGACCATTGACAACCCGCAGTATATCGCCGCCAAGAAGTATAGCCGCTGGATAGGCAAAAAACTCAAACCCCAGTTGCAATACTACAATCCCGTCCCCGGAGGACTGCGGTTTCCTCGTGGCTTTTCCAACCGGGCGGTGCTTTTCTGTCGGCAATTCACCGGCAAAAATCCGGCAATAATCGATCAAAGACGGCTGCTGCCGGAGATTGACCTTGTCTTTGGCGGGGCCTTACGACCCTATCAGCAGCAAGCGGTTGCCTCGGCGGAAAAAAAATCCTTTGGAGTGATCGAGGCCGGTACCGGCAGCGGTAAAACCGTCATGGCCCTGGCCCTCATCGCCAAGCGGCGGCAGCCGACCTTTGTCGTGGTGCATACCAAAGAGCTGTTGTACCAGTGGCAGGAGCGTGCCCGGCAGTTTCTCGGGGTGGAGCCGGGACTGGTCGGGGATGGCAAGTTTGTTCTGGCACCTCTTACCATCGGCATCGTCAACAGTGCCCGCAAGCGTGTCGCCGAGCTTGTGCCGCATTTTGGCCACCTGATTGTCGATGAATGTCACCGGGTGCCGGCGCATCTCTTTACCGACGTTGTCTCCCGATTTGACTGCCATTACCTGCTCGGGCTTTCGGCGACCGCCTATCGCAGCGATAACGAATTGACGAAGTTGATCTACTTTTATATGGGCGACCGGCTGCACCAGGTCGATCAGGACGAGCTGAAGGCGACCGGGGCAATTCTGGCACCGCAGGTTATCCGCACCGCCACTTCCTTTTCGTACGGGTATCGCGGTGATTACCAGGCGTTGATCAAGGCCCTGGTGCGCCATGAGGGGCGGAATATGCAGATTTTAGGCGATGTCCTTCGTGTTGTCCGGGAGGCGGACAACGGAACCGTCCTGGTGGTCTCCGACCGGGTAAATCATTGCCGATTCTTTGCCGAAAAATTGCAGCAAAGAGGCGTTGGCGTGCAGCTGCTCCATGGACAGCTTACCCCGGAAAACAGGCAGGACATTGTCGCGGCGGTTCAGGCGGGGGAGGTGGAGGTACTTGTCGCGACCCTGCAGCTGATCAGCGAAGGATTTGACTGCCCCGGTCTTGCCACGCTCTTTCTGACCACGCCTATCAGTTTTGAGGGACGGCTGCTCCAGGTTATTGGCCGGATAATGCGTCCGGCAAAAAATAAACGCCCCCGGGTCTTTGACTATATCGATGAAAATGTACCGGCCTTGCTCCGCTCGGCGAGGGCCCGCAGTGTTGTTTTATCGCAACTTTAATGGCTTATGGCAAAATCATGGTTATTGTTCATTCCGGCTGCCACCCTTGCTTTTAAATGAACAGTCGGGTATGCTATAGAGTTTTCAACTTGGGAATTGTGGAGTAAAGGCACTGCTTAGTTGAAGCGAGTGCTTTTTTTGTTTATATAATCAAGCAGTTATTTTTCATCGTTTGGAGTGGAAGGATAAAGCTGCAGTACTTGGAGGCCTTACAGGCACAAGATGGAACAGAGTAAAATTCGTAACGTGGCCATTATCGCTCATGTTGACCATGGCAAGACAACGCTGGTTGATCAACTTTTTAAACAATCCGGAATGTTTCGTGACAACCAGGAGGTGTCCGAGCGATTAATGGACTCCATGGATCTGGAACGTGAGCGCGGCATCACCATCACGGCTAAAAACGGTTCCTATAATTTTAATGATTACTGGATCAACATTATCGATACCCCGGGACATGCCGATTTTGGTGGTCAGGTGGAACGTGTCCTGCGGATGGCCGATGGCGCACTGCTGCTCGTTGATGCCCAGGAAGGCCCAATGCCCCAGACCTATTTTGTCTTGAAGAAGGCCCTGGAAAACAAGCTGCCGGTCATCGTCGTCATCAATAAAATTGACAAACCGGCCGCCCGTTGCGAGTGGGTCGTCGATCAGGTCTTTGATCTCTTCGTCAAACTCAATGCCCCTGATGATGTGCTCGATTTTCCCGTGGTCTATGCCTCGGCGAAAAACGGCTATTCCCTGCTCGACCCGGAAGATCCGGTGATTAACGGCGGCAGCATGGTGCATATTTCCCAGATGATTGTCGACCATACCCCGGCGCCGACCGGCTCAAGTGACGAGCCGCTGCAGATGCAGGTCGGTACCATCGATTATTCACCGTATCTGGGGAGGCTTGGTATCGGCAAAGTGGTCAACGGCACCATGCGCCTGAATCAGCCGATCGTCGTCGCCCGCCGTGACGGCACTATCAAACCGGTGCGGATCTCAAAAATTTTCCGCTTTGAATGTGATGCGAAAATTGCCGTGGAATCGGCCGGGGTCGGAGAAATTGTAGCGGTCGCCGGTATGGAGGATGTGACGGTCGGGGTAACCTTTACCGATCCGGAGAATCCACGTCCCCTGCCGCTGGTGACCATCGATCCGCCGACCATCTCGATGAATTTCATCCCCAACGATTCCCCTTTTGCCGGTAAAGAGGGCAAGTTTGTCACCTCCCGGCATATTAATGACCGCCTGCAGCGTGAAATCCTTGCCGATGTTGCCCTGCAGTGTGAACCACTGGAAGATGCCGTAGGTTTCAAGGTCTCCGGCCGCGGCGAGCTGCACCTCTCCATCCTCATCGAAAAAATGAGACGGGAAGGCTATGAGTTTCAAGTGACTCGCCCCCAGGTTATTCTTAAGGAAAAAGATGGTAAGGTCCTCGAACCATACGAAAAACTTACCGTCGATGTTGATGAATTGTACCAGGGGCCGGTTATAGAAAAACTTGGCAAGCAAAAAGGTCAGCTCGAGGAAATGAACAGTGCCAACGGCATGGTGCGGATGGTGTTCAATATCCCCACCCGCGGTCTTTTGGGCTACCGTTCGCAATTCATGACCGACACCAAAGGAATGGGCATGATGTCCTATGTTTTTTCCGAATACGGCCCCTACGCCGGGGATATCATCAATCGAGTAAGCGGGGTCCTTTTGGTCAAGGAACCTTGCACCGCGGTGGCTTTTGCCTTATTTAATTTGCAGGAGCGCGGCAAACTGTTCATCCATCCGGGGGCGCCTTTGTACCCGGGACAGATCATCGGCGAACACAGCCGGTCAACCGATCTGGTGGTTAATCCGGCCAAAGGCAAGAAACTGACGAACATGCGCGCCTCCGGTACCGATGATGCGGTTGTCTTGACGCCACCGGTGACCATGTCGCTGGAGGAATGTATTGCCTATATTAATGATGACGAACTCGTCGAGGTGACCCCGGCCTCAATCCGTCTGCGCAAGAGATCGGGGACGAAAATAAGGGGGTAGCATTCTTATGAAAGAAATACTGCTTCTGGCCGGGGCCGGTCTGATCGGCCTGGCCACCTTTGGTTTTATCGCCAAGAAGTACGGCAGTAACTGCACGCCGTGAATGATGATTTACGGGTCCATAGGTATGGGTCTTTTCACGTATTGGCTGTTGCGGACGGTGTTGTAGGGTGGGCCGTCCAGAGCGGAGAAAATTCCGCCCTGGACGGCTTTTTTATTTTTTGCTTTGGAAATAATCTGCCAGGATCCTGGCATGATCGAAGGCCAGGGGCGGGAGAGTCTCTTGGCCGAAAAGCTCCGCCCGGGCGGCATCATCTCCGGCCCGGGGCGAACCGTCGGATGTGCCGATAAAAACGGTCGAGGCGGTGTGGCCACGCGGGTCCCGGTCCGGCGCGGAATAGGTGTGAAACTGGCGGAGCCCCATGACTCTCAGGCCGGTTTCCTCTTCCGCTTCGCGCAGGGCCGCTGTTTCATAGGACTCGCCATAGTCGACAAAACCTCCGGGCAGTGCCCAGCCATAGGGTGGATTCTTTCGCTCAATGAGGACGATCCGGTCGCCGATTTCAATAATGATATCCACGGTCGGGGTAGGATTCCTGTGACCTCCTATTTCGGCCTTGCAGTGGGGGCATTGCATGGTTCAGTTTTTCCTCTTCTGATTTTTAGCGTGCAACGAGAGCCCTTATCTCCTGCCAGTCGGCAACCATCTGCAGGCTGTGCCGGTTTCTGTTCCAGGGCTGGGTGAAAACAAAGGGGGTGATGTTTTCATGGACCAGCTGTTTGCAGGTTTCGGCCCGGTCGTCGATGAAATATTTCAGTTTATGCCCATGGATGTGGCGAACTTTATCATTATGGTCACCGGTGGCGACAACCTTGATATTCTCCCGGGCGATGCTGCTGAGGTAACGGTCGAGCCAGTCAAAAACCGGGTTGTGCAGCGGGCGGGCGGTGATGATGGTCACCCTGGAGGTTAAGGAGAACTGTTCAAGGCATTCCAGCGCACCGGCCATCGGCAGCACGCGGGTGGTGAGCGAGTCGGTGAGGATGTCGGTAAAAATCCTTTCCACCACTTCGCCGGGAATATTCAGGCAATTTTCCAGTTCGAAATTGGTTATATCCTCCAGGGTGAACGAGCAGTAACCGTATTCGGAACAGGCCAGGCGGATAAATGCCGCGGCGGTGTCGGCGATGACCCCGTCAAAATCAAAGCCGATCTCCTGCACCGGAATGGCCGGGATGATTGCCTGCTGGGGAAGAACATACGTACTATCGAACATAGCCGGCTTCCATTGCTTTTATCTGCCTCGAAAGGAGGCTGTTTTCCGGCGTATCGATGCCGAGTTTTTTCCCGAGAACGACAAGAGCGCCATTGATGGCATCGATTTCCGTGCGTCGTTTTTTGGTCACATCCTGCAGCATCGAAGAGATGTTTTTCGCCGTCTTGAGGCAGACCTGGCGGGTGGCGTGATGCGGCTCGTCGAGGATGGGAATATTTTTCTTTCCGGCAATGTGCATCGCTTCGTCAATTGCCGCATCCATGCGTCTGTCGATCCCCGGCAGAGACAGCAGTTCCCCGTTTGTGCAGCCAAGAATCGCCGTCAGGGCATTGATGCCGACATTGATAAACAGTTTCGCCCAGAGTCTGGCGAGGATATTGTCGGTCAGATGGACCTGCAGGCCTCCGGCGGACAGGATATCGCGGGTCATTTGCAGGCCCACGGCAGCCTGTGGTTCCGGAGTATTCAGAAAACCGAGATACGTTGCGCCGCTGCCGGCGTGCCTGACCTCGCCCGTACCGAGCAGGGTTGCCCCCTCGGTGGTCGTGCCGAATGCCGCTTTGGCCTCGCCGAGATGGACCTGCAGCTGCAGATGGCTGATGCCATTCTGCATGAAAAGGACCAGCACTCGTTCTGACAACAGCGGTCGGCAGAATTCCAGGCTGCTGAGGACATCGTAGGACTTGACGCAGAGGAGGACAATGTCGACGGGATCGGCCAGCTGCGGGTCGGCGATGGCGGTGACGGGGAACCGCACCAGCTGGTCTTCCAGGTGATAGCCAATGCCGTCCCTGCTCAGCCGACCGGCCCGATCGGCGTTGTGATCAAGAACAGTCAGTCGGTCACTGCCGGTCATTCCTTTTAAGACAATGGCACCGAGCAGACAACCGAGTGCCCCTGGACCAACGAGTAGAAAGTGCATTTCCCGCCTTTTCCCCTGTTTCTCTTTTGTTGTTTATGCTGCGTTATTTACTGACGGCGGCATCTTCGACGATGGCGGCGTATTTGTAACCCGCGCCAAAGTCTTTTTCAGCGGCCAGGATCCCCTCAATGGTGATGATACTGTCTACGGCCACAGTTTCCCCGGTAGTAATCACCAGGTCATGGCTGTTCTGCATTGGGTCTCCGGTGCCATCCTGCAGATGCACCCAGTTTTTGCCCATGATCATCGGGCTGAATTTAACAACCTTGCCATGTACCTGTACTTTTTTACCGGCAAGTTCCTTCGCCCTGGTAAATATTTCTTTGACGCTATAGCCGTTCTCAGCCGCCGCTTTTTCTATGGAAATTTCTTCAAGCGGGGCAATTGCTCCGGCACTGCCGGCGGAGAGGGCCCCTGCCGCTTCCGGTATGGCGGTTGATTTCTCCGCCTTGATGGCGGCGGAAAAAGAATCGTCCGCTGCTGCCTGTCCGGCCGGTGGTACTTTTTCATCGGCCAGTCCTGGACTAAAGACCACGGCGTCAAAGGTCCGAGCAAGGGTTTTGCTGGTAAAGTTCTCCATGACCATGCCGTCGTAGTAGCTGACGGTAGCGCCCTTTTTCACGGTGGTGGCCGGAATCGCCACCCATGTTTTCCGGGCTCCGCTGTCAATGAGCATGTAGGTATAGCCGGAGGCGTTCATTGTTTCCGTGATGGTTCCGGTAATTGCCGGTGTGTCGCCTGGAGATGCACCTTTCGGCATCGCCGCAGCCAGCAGCGGCAGGAAGAAAAGATTGAGAAAAAACAGTACGGCAAGTATCTGGAAGACAAGTTTGCGATGCATCAAAAAGCTCCTTTTTGAAATGGCCAAATTGTTGTGGTTGCTCGACTGACGAAGGAGCATATTAGTCATTCTCAATGAGAAAGGCAATATGCTCGAGCAGGGCCCGTGTCCATATTTCATAGGCCGCTTCGGTGAGATGCACCCCGTCTTCCAGGAAAATTGCCTGGTCTGTATCGCGCAGTCGCCTGTGCGTGTCAAGAAAACAACAGCCGGTCTGGGTGGTGAACGTCTCAATGTGACTGTTGAGATTGGCGATGGTCTGTTCTGGCAGGTGGGGCAGTTTCATGGGAAAAAGGCTGTTGCCGATAATTTCCGCCGTCGGGAAGTCATGGCTGAGCTGGACGAATATTTTTTTCAGGGTGTTGATAAATTCGAAATTATTGGCAAGCAGGTCGTTGGTGCCGACCATGACCATGATCACATCCGTAGGATGGGTCTGCCGCTTGATATTCGGCAGCAGGGCAAGCAGCTCGGTGGCCATCATTCCGGGAACCCCCAGATTAACGACTTTGTAGGAGGGCATACGCGATTGCCAGTCATGGTCGGCGACGAGCGAATCGCCCAGGAGTAATATCTGTGTCATCGTATCCGTTCTGCTTTAAGGGAAAAAAAACCATTGGACAACTGCATCGACCGCGGCCATCTTGAAATCCGGCTTTTTACCAGTTTATCAATCGTAAAAAGTCGAACTCCCTACAACAGTAGCACATGGCGAAAATGCTGCCAAAGATTTTCTCAACGAGCGCCATGGAATCGTCTTGTTCAGAGAAAGCAATCTGTCTCTAAAAATCCGATTGCAAAACAACGCAGCCGAAGGGCGGGATGGCGATGTTCTTTTTGGCCAAATGGGGCGGTGCATCAACGAGGGAGACCAGATCGTCTGGGGATTTTGCCGCTGTGTTGATGATCGTATACCAGGCCCTTCCCTTACCCGGTGGTTCGGGGGCCTTGAAAGACAATGTCTGGTCCTTGCTGCCGTTCAACATGATAAAGAAATAGCTTGATTTTTCCCCTTCGCCAGCCGGACTCAGGAGAAAAGCCAGGCCATGGCAGTCGGGTGACCAGTTTTGCACTCCGGGAGTGAGGTACTGCCAGGTGACTGTCGATACCGCCTGCTGTTCATCAATCACCCCGTCCACGGGCTGGAAAAAGTCTTCTCTTCGGAAAAGAGCATGACCTTTGCGAAGGGCGATGCATTCCTTGAAGAATCGATGGAATTCCTTGTTTGTTTCTAAAAAGGACCAGTCCAGCCAGCTGGTCCGGTTGTCCTGGCACCAGGCGTTGTTGTTGCCGTTTTGCGTGCGGCCGAATTCGTCTCCGGCGCAGATCATCGGCACGCCCTGGGAAAGAAGCAGCAGGACGGTAAAGGTTTTCATGCGGCGCAGGCGGAGCCGCTCGATCCTGACAGAACAGGCAAGGCCCTCGTGGCCGCTGTTCCAGCTGAGATTGTGGTTATCGCCGTCACGATTGTTTTCGCCGTTCGCCCGGTTATGTTTATGGTCGAAGCTGACCAGATCACGCAGAGTAAAACCATCGTGACTGGTGAGAAAATTAATCGAACATAGGGGACCGCGGCCGCTTGACTGGTACAGGTCGGAACTGCCGGCGATACGGGTGGCCAGGTGCGTCACCGTATTGCCCCTCCCGATCATGAATGCCCGCACATCGTCTCGGAAGCGGCCATTCCATTCCGCCCAGCGGGGGTCGGTGGAAAACGAACCGACTTGATAGAGGCCCGCCGCGTCCCAGGCTTCGGCGATCATTTTCGTGTCGCGCAGCACCGGATCTTCGCCGATTGCCTCGATCATTGGCGGGTTGGCGAGAACGCGCCCCTGCTGGTCCCGGCCGAATATCGAGGCGAGGTCGAACCGAAAACCATCGATATGCATCTCGGTGACCCAGAAGCGCAGAGAATCACGGATGAGATGGCGAACCACCGGGTGATTACAATTTATGGTGTTGCCGCAGCCGGAGAAATTGAGGTAATTGCTCTTTCCGTCGAGGAGGTAGTAAATCGGGTTGTCGATGCCTCGAAAACTGCTGGTTTTTCCGCCGTGCCCTCCCTCTCCCGTATGGTTGTAGACCATGTCAAGATAGACTTCGATTCCGGCCTGATGCAGGGACAGTACCATGGTCTTGAATTCATTGATGGCCTCCGCCGGATTGTTGGCGTAGCCGGAATTGACGGCAAAAAAGGATATCGGGTTATAGCCCCAAAAGTTTTTCAGGGCTTCGTCGCTATCCGGGTTGCGGAAAACGGTATCATTTTCGTCGAATTCGGTGACCGGCATGAGCTCGACCGCGGTTATACCGAGGCTTTTCAGGTAAGGGATCTTTTCGGTAATTCCCCGGTAGGTTCCCGGCGCAGTGACTCCGGAGCTGCTGTCGTTGGTAAAACCGCGTACGTGGAGCTCGTAGATGATGGTTTCGGATAACGGCGTTCGCAGCGGACGGTCCTTCTGCCAGTCAAAATCATGCTGCACGATTCTACAGCAGGGTTTCCGGCCGTATGCGGCCGCGGCGCCCCATTTTCTTGGCAGGAGCGCCATGCTGTACGGATCGATGAGGATTGTTGCGTCATCATAGAGCAGGCCATTGCCGGCCTTGTGTGGCGGACCGTCTATACGATAGCCGTAGCTGAAGTTCTGTTGATGGGTGGTGAGAAGAATATGCCACATGTCGCCGGTGCGATTCTCGGTGGGATCGAGCTCAAATTCCAGGCGTTTGGGTGCCTTGGCATCTTTGGGCTGGTAGTCGATGACCAGGGTTACCCGGGTGGCATGGCGGGAAAAGATGGCAAAGTTTATGCCCTCCTGGAACCTGGTGACGCCTGCGGGCAGCGGATAGCCTCTTTTTCGTATTTCCGGTCTTTTCTCTGTAGACATATCAATAATGGTTACTACTATTTTGTAGGATAATGAGTGGGAGCAGGCAGAAATTTGCAGGCTGGTCGGACAATGTTACTCCAGCCATGATAATATGGAAACCATATATGGCCGGCGGTGATACATTAGGCATACATGCAAGCATATGGAGAGAACTATGGGTATGTTTCACAAGGTAAAAATCGGTGATCAGGTCATCAGTCCCATCGATTGGGAGATGAGTCCGGATATTTCTTTTGGCACCTTTGAGTCATGGGGCGGCCGTGAAAGAGTAAGAAACAATGAAGAGTGCGTCTATTATTTTTTCGTTGATAACTGGGGGGATGAACCCAAGCTTTGTCTTATGGAAAGGGCGGTAAAACACGCGAAGATTATCGCCGAAATAAAAGCCCCCCTGGAAATTATCAAAGAGTGTGTGAAGAGCCAGGGCCGTTCATCCACTTTTGAGAAGAGTTATGCCATTGACGAACAGATCAAGCAGTGGCTCATAGCAAACGTCCTCGACGGGGGAGATTCCCGGTTTATCGTGCCGAGCGTTGCAATCGTCTCCACCGAGGACATGGGCCTGCCGCTTCCCGCTGCGTCTGAACAGGTGTTTACCGGGGAGAAGGTCCTTCTGCCGTCGCAGCCGGATTTTGTCATTATCAATGACGATCAGATTGCCGATGTGCTTAAGAGATGGAATTTCTTTGACTCGGAATACAATCCGTCCGGCAGGTTTGACAATTCTTTTGTCAGGACAACGGATCCTGCGGTGATTGTTGATCAGCGGACGTCGCTTATGTGGCAGCGGGATGGTCTTGATATCAATTCCATCCGCACCATACAAAGAAATATCGAAGACCTGAACAACAAGAGTTTTGCCGGATTTTCCGACTGGCGATTGCCGGGCATGGAAGAGGCCATGTCGCTGATGGAACCGGAGAAAAACAGCAAGGATGTTTTCTTGCAGCCGTGCTTTTCCAAGGAGCAACCGTTTATTTTCGTCGCCGCCCAGCGAAAACCGGGCGGGTACTGGTTTGTTGATTATAAACAGGGTCGGGCCTTCTGGTCCTCGGGAACTATCCCCGGAGGGTTCGGCAGGTTGGTGCGGACGGTTGGTTGATTCGCTCTCCGGCTCGTTACACCGGTTGGTGGATATGGATAGAGCTCCTCTTCCGGAGCGGCTGACGGGGGAAAAAAGTATCAACCGGCCAGGATAGCCGTATCCTCCAGGAGGACTTCCAGTTCGGCAAGGTCGATTTCAGAAAGATTGAGCTGATGTGCCTCTTCGGTTGCCGACAATACCAGGGATGGATCTTGCTCTACACCGATACCGAGCCTGATGCAGGCCATGTTGCTGAGCCGAACCAGCAGCAGGAGAATGTTTTTGCTGTCAAAATCTTTACTGTGGTGGTCTCTGGCAATGACGCAGTAGTCTTCCGGCAGGTTCCATTGTTTCATGAGATTATATCCCTGTTGCGTGTGCAGAACGGTCATCGCCTCCATAAGCAGGGCATGGGTGATGGGGATATGGGCGTTTTTTTCTTTCATCTGCTCTATCACCATGAGGACGAACAGTTTGCCGACGTCATGAAACAGGCCGGCAAAAAAGGCATGGCCTCTCAATTCATCAAACTTACAGCGTTTTGACAACCACTGCACGCCCAGGGCACAGCCTACCGAGTGCTGCCACAATTTGTGCATGATACTATTGTGCTCTTTATTTTTACTCCGGAATTGATTTTTGGTAGCAGCCAGCAGCGTTATGCGTCCCACTTCCTGCATACCCAGGCGGACGATAGCCGCTCTGATGGTCATAACCTCAACGAGTCCATGGTAAAATGCAGAATTGGCAATTTGCAGCACCTGGCTGGCGAGGGACTGGTCCTGGGAAATAAGATTTTCCACCACTCGCATATCAGGTTCTTTCTTGACCAGCTCCTGCTGGATCCTCATGGCCGCTGAACTTAATACAGGCAAAACGATATTGCCTGCGGCAATATGCTGCTTTATGACATCAAGGAAGGAAAGGTTCTGCTGCACGGTATTATTCTCCGGAAAGACGGCGGATTTCCGCCAATGGCCTGGGCTTGCTCAGTTTTGGCAAGCAGCGTAGTATCTCTTCAATAGTGGTCACACCTGCGGCAGCCTTTACCAGGCCATCCTCAAATAAGGTGATTAATCCGGAATGCTGGACACTTATTTGTCGTATCTCATGGCTGGTTTTCTGCTCAATTATGGCATCCCGGACAAGCTCGTTGAGCACCAGCAATTCAAACACGCCTACTCTGCCTTTATATCCGGTCTGCTTGCAGGCAGAACATCCCCGCCCTTTCCTGAAACGTGCTCCCTGGAGATCAGCTGCCGAAATTCCCATTCTCTGCAGCTGGATCGGTGTTGGTTTCACCTCTTCGGCACAGGATTCACATATTTGACGTAAGAGCCGTTGGGCGAGGACACTGACAATCGTTGACGAAATGAGAAAGGGTGCAATATCCATGTTCAGGAGACGGATAAGGCCGCCGATACTGTCTTCGGTGTGAAAGGTGCTGAGGACCTTGTGGCCGGTCAATGCGGACTGCATGGCCATTTCCGCTGAAGCATTGTCCCGGATTTCACCGATGAGGATGACATCGGGATCCTGGCGAACGATATGCCGCAGGGTTTCTTCAAAGGTCATATTGATCGAGGGGTCAATGGAGCACTGGGCAATGCCGTCAATGATATACTCCACCGGTTCTTCCGCCGTTATGATACTTATCTGCGGATTTTTTATGTGATTGATACAGCTGTAGACAGTGGATGTCTTCCCCGATCCGGTGGGACCAGTAACCAGCAGCACCCCGCTGGGTTGATAGACGGCATCCTCGAGAAATCTGGCCAGCATGTTCGGGGCCATGCCGATGGTATGGATGTCCAGCAGTTCCCTTTTTTGCTTCAACAACCGGAAAACAATTTTTTCGCCATATATGGTGATGTAAAAGGATACTCGGATATCAATACTGCCCTCATCGTAGTCGAAAAGAATCCGGCCGCCTTGATGTCGGCGTTTTTCAGCTATGTCGGCGCCGCACATGATTTTTATTCGACTGGTCAGTGTCGGTATGATATCCGGCGGAAAATCTTTATAGTGACACAGGACACCGTCCTCACGAAAACGGACCTGCAGGCGATCGGACTGAGGTTCTATGTGAATATCGCTGCAGTCCTCTTTGATAGCGGCAACAATCAGGGAATTAACGATACCGGCCACTGTTTTGCCATCGACATTGACGGTTTTTCCGGCAGCCAGGTTTGTCAGCAGTTTAATCGTATTGCCTAAAGACTTTTTCTCGGCAATGGCCGGACTAACCTTGCCGCCAAAAAATTTATTTGCGACCTCGATGCTTTTTTTGTCAAGCGGATCAGCAAAAGCCACAAGAACATTGCCGTCCGTGGTTTTGACAGGGACAAACTGATATTCAATAATTGTTTTTATGGGAACTTTGCCCATAAGAGTCTTGTCCACGATGGACATATTGACATCTATCAGAGGAAAACCAAGCTGAATGGAGAGAATCCGGTTAAATATCTTTTCGTCAATAAAGTTATATTTAATGAGGATTTCGCCAAGTTTCAGTTCCTGCTCCCGTTCTTTCTGGATATTGAAAGCGGCGGTCAGGTCATTCTCTGAAAGATGTCCCAGCTCAACAAGAAGTTCCCCAATGCGGAGAGAGAGCCCGGTGTTTAAGAGTGTTTTTCGCACCAGATCATCAGAAACGAAGCCCAGGTCCTTGAGGACATTAACCAGAGAGGTCGGAGTCGGCAGTTTCTGCTGTATTCGCACAGCATGCTCTACCTGTTTCTCGTTCACCGCTTTGGATTGCAGAAGAAGGGAGACAATTTCTCCGTATTTAATTTTCTTGTCGTTGGTCATTGCTATGCACTCGGAAAATGAACTGTCGGCTGCTAAAGTATTATAACCTGTCAAAGTTACATCAAATAAGTAAGGATTGTAAGGGTTTTGACAAAAAAATAATATAAAAAGAGGTCGTGCTGGAAAAGGGGGCCGTCTCTTGGCGTTAAATATGGTAAAAGATTACTTCTGGTTACCGAAGGAGAAGAGGGCGAGGCATATAAGAGATGGATGGTGGTTATTATCGAGGGGGCTGGAGCAGCAGCAAAAAAAATATGCAAAAATTACTGAAATTTCTTGTCGCGGCGTTGCTCTGGCTGGTTCTGTCCGCTTCTTCCGGGCAGGCGGTCGATGTTGCCCTGCCGCTGACCCTTGATCACCGCCTGCTGACCTCGCTTTTGCTGCACAACTTTTTTCTAAACGATGAACAGAGCGCCGAGATAGCTGGGAAACCTGGAGATTGCACGTATGTCAGGATCTCGGAGCCGAATTTCTCTGCAGCGGAGAAACTGTTGCGCCTTGAAGTAAAGCTGGATATTAAAGTCGGCACCAAACTCGGTGAGACCTGCCTTACCCCTCTTGAGTGGCATGGCTATCTGGAGTTGCTGCAGCAGCCGATCTTTGACGGTCAGACTTTTGCCCTTTCTTTTCAGACGGTTGATTCAAGTCTTCTGACGTTGTCCCGCACGCCTGCGACCATTGCCGGAATCCTCTGGGAATTTGCCAAACCCCGGGTGTATGCACATCTCGACCGGATACATCTCGATCTCGCTCCACCGGTATCGGAGTTGCGCTTTTTTCTGGACCGGATTTTTCATGGGGATGCGCAACGGCCGGCCCAGGCCGTGCTCGACAGTGTGCGGGGGGGACGGATCGAGGTCGGCGAAGAGGCTGTCGTGGTCGAACTGCATGCCGAGGTTGAGGAGGTTTTTGAGCTCGATGAGGAGCAGGCGGAAGCTGGTTTGACGACGGAAGAACGTGAACAGTTGGTCCAGCTCTGGGAAACATGGGACGCCTTGCTGGTACGGCTGCTTGTCACCATGGCCGCCCGGCCGCTCGATCCGGAAGACCGGCAGACCCTTGTCGAGGTATTGCTTGATACCCGTTCTGTTTTTATTGCCGCCCTTGACCGGGAGGATTTTGAAAAAGATTTTGTCAGGTTGCAGTTTGTCCAGGCCTGGCAACAGCTGGCACCTGTCTTCCGAAGGCAGCTGTATCGGCAACCTTCGGCAAGCAGTCTTGGCTATCTGGCCTTTTTTGCCGCCGCCGATGCCCTGGCGGTTTTTGACCGGATGGGGCCGACTGTCGGCATGGAGATCAGTCAACAGGGCTTGTTGCGCCTGGCCGGAATGCTTGTGGGAGAACAGACGGCTCTCCCCTACGGTTCGCAACTGGATAATCAGCTCAGGGAGCTGCTGCAGTTGCCGCCGATGGAGGAAGAAGTCAATCCCCTCGACGATTTACAGGAAATCGATATCCCGGAAGAAGAGCCGGATGTGGGACCTCTTTCCCAGCTGCTCGATTTTTTTCTCCGCCCGGCCTATGGTGTGGAGCCGCCGAATTTAGCCGAGATTCTGCAATGGAAGGCGCCGAAGGACAACGTGGCGGAATATATGGTCAGGGTCAAGGCCGTTCTTGCCGAGGGTTCCGGTGCGGTTTCTTCCAGGGGCGGCGTTCCCAGTCATCTCCGGAAAATGTTTGCAAGCCTCATCCCCGCACTCGCCTGGCAGGAAAGCTGCTTTCGCCAGTTCGTCTCAAAAAACAACAAACTTACCTATCTGCTTTCGTATAATCGGACCTCGGTGGGATTGATGCAGATTAACGAAAGGGTCTGGCGGGGGATATATGATCGCGGCCGTCTGCGTTGGGATATTCGGTACAACGCCCTGGCCGGGAGTGAAATCGTCGAGCTGTATCTGCGGAATTATGCGTTGAAGGACCCGGTCTGGGGAAAGGGTGCCGACACGAATCTCCTCTCCCGGGTTGTGTATGCCATGTATAACGGTGGACCAGGTCAGTACCGGAAATTTCTCGCCAGGGAGGGTACCGGCAAATATTACCAGAGCGATCTGCTGTTTTCTGAAAAGCTTCAGTGGGTGGCCAAGGGTAAATGGCAGTGCGTTGCAGAGTGTTTCTGAAAAAGAGATGATTGGGCCGCCCGGCTCTTGCCGGCTCCGACAGTTGTCCCCCCCCCTTCCTCCGGCCACTTCGTGGCGGGGGCGGAATTTCAAGTAGTCCTCCGTTTTTTCCAGGCAAAAGCCGTTTGTCCCTTTGCTGCATATCTGTCCGTCTCCCGACAGAAATTGTATATTGACAAAAAAATATGTAAATGTACAATTGGGGTAAATGTACATTTACATTCGGGGGTGATATGGAACTTACGGACAAGCAGAGACAGTTACTGGACTATTTGACAGAGAGAATGGATGAGGAAGGACGCATACCGACCTTGCGCCAGGCCGCCGTCGATCTGGGCGTCAGCCATACGGCGGTGGCCCAGCTGATGAATCAGCTGGAAAAGAAAAACGTGCTCGAGCGGGAAGGCTACTATGGCCGGACTGTCTGCCTTTATCCCAAGCCCCGGGAGAGCAGGAGTGTCAGGGCGGGGCGGGAGCTGCCCATTGTCGGCCGGATTACCGCCGGGCTGCCCATGTATGCCCAGCAGGAGTGGGAGGGCACGGTGGTGGTCGACAGTTCGGTTTTTCCCGGTGATAATCTCTTTTGTCTGCGCATCAAGGGGCGGTCGATGCAAAATGCCGGGATCCTCGATGGCGATCTGGTCGTCTGTGAACCTCGGCAGTACGCGGAGAACGGCGAAATCGTCGCCGTTCTCATCAAAGGAGAGGAGGCGACGGTCAAACGACTTTTCCTCTATGCCGACCATATTGAGCTCCGACCGGCCAATGATGACTATCAGGTCATGTGCTATCCGTTCAGCGAGCTGCTCATCCAGGGCAAGGTGGTCGGGGTGATCCGGGGCAGACATGAGGAGTTCGATGGTGCGCGGGGAGAGTGATATCCGCCCGGGCAGGGTGGAGCTCGCCCTTGCTCCCGGACCGGCCGGAGGTGCTTCTGCGCAAAGCTGTCCCGTGTATGTCGGCACCTGCGGCTATTCCTATACCGAGTGGTTGGACAGCGGCTTTTATCCGCAAGGGACGAAAAGCGCGGAGATGCTCGGGCTCTACGGCCGCTGCTTCTCGGTGGTCGAGCTGAATTATACCTGGTATCAGATGGCCCGGGCCGACGCCCTGGCCCGTATGGTGGAAAAGGCCCCGGCGCATCTGTTGTTTGCCGCGAAGCTGACGCGGACCATGACCCACGAGCGGGCGGACAACTGGCAGGAGCAGCTGCGTCTTTTCCGGCAGGGCATCGCCCCTTTGCACAAGCGTCTTGTCGCCGTGCTGATTCAGCTGCCGCCGGACTTTGATCGTTCCATTGCCAACCGTACGTATCTGGCCGCGCTGCTCGACGGGCTGCATGATGTGCCGGTTGCGGTGGAGTTTCGGCACGGCTCCTGGGCCATCGATCCGGTCTTTGCCGAGCTGGAGCGGCGCCAGATAACCCTGGTTGCCGTCGATGAACCCTTGCTGCCGGGGCTGTTCCCTCCTCTTGATGTGGTGACCAATCCGGCCCTGTTCTATGTGCGTTTTCACGGCCGGAACAATGAGGGTTGGCGATCGGGCAATATGCAGAAAAAGTTCAATTACGACTATTCCGACGAAGAACTGCGCGCCTGGTGCGACAGGTATCTCTATGCCATGGCCGCCCGGGCCGGCCGGGGCTTCCTCTTTTTCAACAACCATGTCCGGGCCCAGGCCCCGAGAAATGGCAGGAAACTGGCGGCGATCCTTGCCGGTTTACCGGCCGGGGCACGCTGATGGCTGAAGGATTCAGACTCCGCGAGCGGGCGGTGCTTCATTTTAATGTCGCCGATTTTGCCGTTGCCGTTGAACGGGTCAGCGACAGCCGTCTGCGGCAGCGGCCGCTCATTATTGCCCCGCTGCAGGCAACACGGGCGGTGGTCTACGACATGAGTGAGGAGGCGTACGGGGAAGGGGTGCGCAAGGGCATGCCCCTCAGGCAGGCGACGAGAATCTGTCGGGGCGCGGAGCTTCTTGCCCCCCGCGTCAGTCTGTACCACAAGGCGATGCAGGCCTTTTTGAAGGAGCTGCAGGGCTATTCCCCGCTTATCGAATACGGCCGGGCGGACGGCCATTTTTTTGTCGATGTGACCGGAACCCACCGGCTCTATGGCCCGGCTCCGGATGTCGGCTGGCGGGTACGCCGCCACGTGCGCACCAGCCTCGGCATCAATCCGATCTGGACCCTCGGTACCAGCAAACTGGTGGCCAAGGTCGCCTCCAGGCTGGTGAAGCCGGTGGGGGAATATATTGTCACTGCCGGTGACGAGGCGATCTTTCTTGCCCCCCTGCCCATCCATCTCCTCCCCGGCTTGTCCGCTAACGAGCTGCTGAAATTACAGGAGTTTCGCCTGACCACCATTGGTGCGCTGGCCGGGTTGGACCGCGACCAGCTGATGGTCCCCTTCGGCAGTCGCTGTGACTATCTCCACGCCGCCAGCCGCGGTGTCGATGACAGCAGGGTCTGCGGGCCTGCCGCGGACGGGGAGAGTATCGCCTGCGAGCACTCCTTTGTCGACGATACCAACGATGAGCAGCAGCTGCACGGGGTGGTTGCCGCACTGGTCAGCCGGGCCGGCTTCCAGTTGCGCACGCGGCAGCAGGTGGCCAGACGGGTGGGGATCTGGCTGCGATATTCGGACGGCGGGCAGGTGGTTCGTCAGGCCTCCTGCAAGACCGGGACCTCCGGTGATGTCCTGCTGCAGACCCTGGCTCTTGCTGCCCTGCAGCGCGCCTGGACGAGGCGGACGAGGATTCGCAGCTGCTGTCTGGTCTGTGATCGCCTGCAGCGGAGGTCGTCCCAGCTGTCACTCTTTGCCGAAGTGGAGGCGGAAAATGGGCAATGCCGGCAGAAGCAGGTCACCGGGGCCATGGACACTCTGCGCCGGCGCTTTGGTCACGGGGTGATCGGTGTCGGCCGGCAGTATTCAGGAAACCTGTAACCAGAGCCTTTGTATAGCCACTTATGTTGCCCCTTCGTGTCCGGTCCTATTATTCGCTTCTGCAGGCGACCACCTCGCCCGCGGCCCTTTGCCGCCGCGCAAAAGAGCTGGGCTATGCCGGTCTGGCCATGACCGACCGGGACAATCTCTATGGCCTGTGGGATTTTCTCAAAGCCTGCCGGCGTGAAGGGTTGCGGCCGATCGTCGGCGCGGAAATTTCCGAGCCCGGCTCGGGGAAAATCATCACCTGCCTGGTGCAGAATATAGACGGCTACACCAACCTGTGCGCCCTGCTGACCAGGCGGCATAAGGCTGGGGGTTTGGCCGGAAATTCGGCCGGGAGTTTCAGTCTTGCCGACGATGTGGCCCCGCTGGCCAGCGGGCTGCTGGTGCTCTGCCGTGATACCGATCTGCTGCGAAGATATAAAGAGCAGGGGGTGGAGGCGGCGGCCGATCTCGGTGCCCGGCCCGATGCCCTTGGCCGCACGCTTCGCGCCGTTGCCGGGGGGCTGGGACTTGCTGCCGTTGTCACGGCCGACAGCGCCATGGGGGAGGAGAACGACAGGCAGCTCTACTGCCTGCTGCAGGCGGTCCGGGACGGGAAGACCATCAGTCAGGCGATGCGGCAGGAGACGGCGGCAGGCAACTGGCTGGCCGGGAAAGAGGTGTATCGCACAAGGTTTGCCGTCTGGCCGGAAATGATGGAGGCCACGGCCAAACTGGCCGCAAGCTGCACCTTTACCGGCCCGGACTTTGGTGTCGTCATGCCGCCCTGGCGGGGTGGGGACGGGCGGCAGCCGGCGCTGGTTCTGCGGCAAAAAGCCTATCTCGGGGCCAGGCACAGGTACGGCGATGACCTGGGCGAACCGGTCGTCGAAAGGCTCGAGCATGAACTGAAAGTGATTGAGGCGATGGGTTTTTCCGCCTATTTTCTGGTGGTGCGGGACATCGTCCACCGCAAGGCTGCGGACGGTCGGCGCAAAAAAAGGCGGATCTGCGGCCGGGGGTCGGGGGCGGCATCGCTGGTCGCCTACTGCCTGGACATCACCAATGTCTGTCCGATCAAATACAACCTCTATTTCGAGCGCTTTCTCAATCCGGGCCGGACCGACCCGCCCGATATCGATATCGATTTTTCCTGGGATGAGCGCGACGAGGTCCTCACCGATGTCTTGCGGGATTACCAAGGCCATGCGGCAATGGTCTGCAATCATGTCTTCTTTCAGCTCCGCATGGCCATTCGGGAAACGGCGAAGGCCTTCGGCCTGCCCGGCGGCGAGATCTCCCGGGTGACCAAACGTATCCCCTGGCTGCATGCCGGTGGGACGGAGAGCCTGCAGCAGTCTCTTGTTTCCCTGCCGTCCCTGCGGGATCAGGATCTCTCCCCGCCCTGGCCGGAGATCCTGGCGCTGGCCGAAAAACTGATCGGCGTGCCGCGCTATCTCTCCGTGCATCCGGGCGGGGTGGTGATTACCCCGAAACCGATCAGCTGTTATGTGCCGGTGGAGTGGGCGGCGAAGGGGGTGCCGATCATCCAGTGGGAAAAGGACGGGGCCGAGGAGGCCGGGCTGGTGAAGATCGATCTGCTCGGCAACAGAAGTCTTGGCGTTATTCGCGACAGCATTGCGGCGATTAACGCGGACAACATCTGCCTTGACGAGGAGAGCTGGCAGCCGGAAGATGACGCGGCGACGAGGATGGCGGTTGCCGACGGGGCGACCATGGGCTGTTTTTATATCGAGAGCCCGGCCATGCGCCTGCTGGAGAAGAAAGCCGGAACCGGCGACTTTGAGCAACTGGTCATCCAGTCCTCGATCATCCGCCCGGCGGCCAATGCATTCGTCCGGGAATATGTGCGGCGGCTGCACGGGGGGACCTGGCAGCCGCTTTGCCCGGAGATCGGCGATGTCCTCGACGATACCTTCGGCCTGATGGTATATCAGGAGGATGTTTCCAGGGTTGCCGTGGCCCTGGCAGGTTTCAGCCATGGCGAGGCCGATGGCCTGCGCAAGGTGCTGTCGAAAAAGGACAAGATCCTCCGCCTGGAGCATTACAAAACGATGTTTTTTGCCGGCTGTGCCCGCCGTCATGTCGATCCTGTCGAAGTGGAACGTATGTGGCAGATGATGATGAGTTTTGACGGCTATTCCTTTTGTAAGCCGCATTCTGCCTCCTATGCCAGGGTGTCGTTTCAGGCCGCCTATCTGAAACGCCACTATCCCGCGGAATTCATGGCCGCGGTGATCGCCAATCAGGGAGGCTATTATTCAACCTTTGCCTATGTCTCCGAGGCAAAGAGGCTGGGGCTGCAGATTCTGCACCCGGATGTACAAACGAGCACCATCCGTTGGGCGGGGAAAAAGGAGCGGATACGCGTCGGCCTGCAGAGTGTCCACGGCTTGTCGGATGGCTTTTTGCAGCGGCTGCTGCTCGAACGCGGCCGGGAACACTTTGGCGATATCGGCGATTTCTTCCGACGGACGCAACCGGCGGATAATGAAGCCCGGGCGCTTATCCACGCCGGGGCCCTGGACGGCCTGCACCCGGAGGGGAACCGCACCGCTCTGCTCTGGCAATGGGCAAGCTTTCAGCGGCTGCTGCAGGATAAACGGCGGCTGTCGCTTTTTCAGGTACGGCTGCCACCGGCACCGCCGCTGTCGCCGCCGGATCTGAAGAGCCGGCTGCGCCGGGAGTATGCGGTTCTCGGTTTTCTCTGCGACCACCATCCCCTGCAATTTTTTAATCAACAGCACAAAGGGGCGCTGAAAGTGGCCGCTCTGGCGGAACGCATCGGCCAGCGGGTGCAGCTGGCGGCCTGGTTGCTGACCGGCAAGCTGGTCTCGACACGCACCGGCGAGGCCATGGAATTTCTCACCTTCGAAGATGAGACCGGACAACTTGAAACGACTTTCTTTCCTGAAGTCTATCGAAGCCACGCCCATATGTTGCAGAGTGGCCGAGGGTATCTGCTCACCGGTATGGTCGAGGCGGATTTTGGTGCGCTGACCCTCACCGTCGATGCAGTACGTCCGCTCCATTCATGTTAATTTTGATTTGAAAAAAAATTAAAGTAGCGTATAACAGGAGAAAGGCATCCCCCTGTCGTATATAATGCATATAAAATTATAAAATATTCCAATGACCAACCCGAAGCGTATCCTTGTGATAGATGACGAGCCGACGGCCCTCGACCTGCTTCGCAGGATTCTGGAAATGAACGGGTACGAGGTGGCGGTCGCGAAAAATGGCCAGGAAGGAGTTGAGTCATTTCAGCAGCATCCCTGTGATCTGGTTATAACCGATATGGTTATGCCGGTTAAGGATGGTCTGCAGACCATCCTCGATCTGCGGCTGGAGGCACCTGAGCTTCCGGTTATCGCCATCTCGGGGGGCGGGACTATCTCCAAGGAGCGCTATCTTGCCGTGGCCGGGTATCTCGATAGGGTGATCACCATTGCCAAACCCTTTGCCATAGAGCAAATTGTCGAGGCCGTCGAAAAACTTTTGCAGAAACAGAGTTTGGAGAGTTCCGACGACCTGTAGCTCCTGCCCAAAAATCCCTGCAGCATTCCCCCGGAAATTCCCTTCGGCATGACCTTTTGTATCGTGCCGCGATCCTTGGCGATTGACGACAAAACCCGTATTGTGTAGTATCCAAAAGGTTGTCCATAAACGTCAGAAACGATAACTTTGCATTGCCGCGAGAGTACAACGTGCCGGGGCGATAGATACGAGGTAAGCTATGAATTCAATTGTAGAAGTCGGCATGACTCTCAATTATGTGATCGATTCCAGCTGTTCGAAGTACAAAGACAATCCGGCCATAGGCATGGCCATGGAAGAGCCTCTCAGTTATGGGGAATTTCATGAACGCATCCTCGCCCTGGCCACACGCATGCAGCAGGAGGGGGTCGGCAAGGGCGATCATGTCGCCATCCTCGGCGAAAATTCGCATAACTGGGGCATGGCCTATCTCGCCATTGTCCGTCTGGGTGCCATTGCCGTGCCTATCCTTCCTGACCTGCCGGAAAGCGACGTGCACCACATCCTCAATGAGATGCAGGTGAAGGTGTTGTTCACCACGCAAAAGCAGATCGAAAAAATATACGAACTGCGCCAGGAACTAAAGGGCCCCGTCATCACCCTGGATGACTACACTGCGGAGATCAGTGTCATCGCGGTTATTCCCTTTGCCGATTATCTTGCCGAGGCCCTCGCCACGTTCAGGGACAATACGGACAATCCTTTTTTTCCGCCGGTAAATGAAAATGACCTCGCTTCCATTCTGTACACCTCCGGGACATCGGGGTATTCGAAAGCGGTCATGCTGAGTCATAAAAACCTGACGGCGAATGCCTATGCGGCCGCCGGGTTAAAAAAGATCGAACCGGGATCGGTCTGGCTGTCTATTCTGCCGATGTCGCACACCTATGAATTCACCTGCGGGTTCATCCTGCCGCTGCTGTGCGGTGCCCGCATCGCCTACGCCGGAAAAACGCCGACCCCGGCCATCCTGCAGAAGTTGTGCGCCTATGAAAAACCTTTTGCCATCTTTGCCGTTCCCCTGGTGATGGAGAAAATATACAAAAAAAGGGTCTTGCCGCAGATTGAAAAAAGCAGCCTGTTGAAAGGGGTGTGCCGATTCGGCATGGGCAGGAGGTTCGTTTACCGGAAGATCGGCCAAAAACTGCTCACTTTTTTTGGCGGTAACCTGCAGTTAATGGGCATCGGCGGAGCGGCGCTGAACCCCGATGTCGAAAAATTTCTCCATGAAGCGAGGTTTCCTTATCTCGTCGGTTACGGCATGACCGAGTCTGCTCCCCTGATCGCCGGTGGGCCGGCGGGAGACAAGACAATCGCTATCGGTTCGACCGGCAAACCGATTCCCGGGGTGCAGGTTAAAATAGCCGATCCGGATCCGGAGACAGGCATCGGGGAAATAACCGTCTGTGGCGCCAATGTCATGCGGGGGTACTATGATGATGACGAAGCCACTGCAGCGGTGTTGACAAAAGATGGCTGGCTCTCGACCGGGGATCTCGGTTTTATTGACAAAGCGGGTAATCTGCATGTCAGCGGCCGATCAAAGAATGTCATCGTCCTGGCCAGTGGGGAGAATGTCTATCCGGAAGCAATCGAGCATAAATTAAACACCTATCATTGGGTCGTTGAAAGCCTGCTGGTCGAGAACAGCGGCCAGATTGAAGCCTGGGTGTACCCCGATTATGAGTTCATTGATGAGCAGACCGCCGGGAGTTCCCGGGCGGATCGGCGTGCCTATATCGAAAACCTGCTTGAGTCGATGCGGACGGAACTGAACAGGCAACTGCCCAAATCCTCCCGGCTGGCCCAGGTTTTTGAGCGAAGAGAACCCTTTATCAAAACGGCCACGCACAAGATCAAACGCTATCTGTACGCCGGGCATGCCATGCTCGGTTGAAAAAGACGATGAAACTTCAGAAAAGGACCATATGCCCCCTGGACTGTCCCGACAGCTGCGGCATGATCGCCACCGTTGAGGACGGCAGGATTACTGCCCTGCAGGGCGACAAGGGGCATCCCTACACCAATGGTTTTATCTGCCGCAAGATGCGCCGGTATCCGGAGCGGCTCTCTTCCGCCGAGAGGCTTTTGTATCCGCAACAGAGGGTGGGCAAAAAGGGGGCAGGGCTATTTCGCCGTATTGGTTGGGCGGAGGCGCTGGATATCCTCGCTGCCCGGCTGGAAGAGACCCGGCAACAATACGGCGGTGAGGCTATACTGCCTTATTCCTATGCCGGCAATATGGGGGCGGTGAACAGGTTTGCCGGCTATCCCCTGTTCCATAGGCTGGGGGCCTCGCAGCTGGACCAGACCATCTGCTCGGCCGCATCCGGTGCCGGCTGGCAGAAGCAGTGCGGCGACCTTCCCGGCTGTCCGCCGGAAAATGCCGCCGATGCCGAACTGATTGTCGCCTGGGGCATCAACATCAAGGTGACCAATGTCCATTTCTGGCAATACGTTGCCGCCGCGCGAAAAAACGGTGCCCGGCTGCTTTGTATCGATCCGTATCGCAATCAGACCGTAAAGTCGGCAGACAGCTTTCTGCAGGTGAAACCGGGCGGAGACAGTGCCCTCGCCCTTGGGGTGATGAAGTCGCTGGTTGAAAGAGACATGGTCGATCATCAATTTATCGAGTATGAATCGACGGGATTTGCCCAACAGGCGGCCTATCTGCACGGCATGGCATGGGAGCATGTTGTGCAGCAAAGCGGCGTTTCAAAAAAACAAATGGACGAGTTTGCCACCCTGCTCGCCCAGTCTCCGAGAACCTTTTTCCGCCTAGGTATCGGTCTGTCGCGCAACAGCCGGGGCGGCATGGCTGTTCGGGCGATCTCTTCCCTGGCCGCCTGCCTCGGTCTTTTTGCCGGAGGGAAAGGACGGGGGGTGCTGCTCAGCTCAGGCGCCTTCAAAGGCGATAAGGCCAGGCTGACCTACCCGTCTCTGGCCGGCCATGTAACAAGAACCGTGAACATGATCCACCTTGGTCACGCGCTGACCACCCTCGAGCCGCCGGTAAAAGCCCTGGTCGTCTATAATTCCAATCCGTTAAGTGTCAATCCCGACGGGGCGATGGTTCGACGGGGTCTGGCCCGCGACGATCTCTTTACGGTCGTGCACGAACAGGTCATGACCCCTACGGCCAGGTACGCCGATCTCCTTCTTCCGGCGACGACCTTTCTGGAAAATCTCGATATCTATACCGGTTACGGCCATTTTTATCTCGGTGTGGCGCAACCTGCCATTGAACCGATGGGGGAGGCCTGGAGCAACTTCAAATTGTTCCAGAGCCTGGCGCTGAAAATGGGCTTTGACGAGCCGCCATTTCATCAGAGCTGTGCCGACAGAATTGTCGATTACCTGGATGGGATGCAGGGACTGCCGGACCAGTGCGACGTGCAGCGGGTGCTGGCCGGTGAACTGGTGCATTCGCAAAACAGTTTCGCCGATGGCAGGGTCATGACGGGCGGTAGGGGCAGGTTTCATTTCCTGTCGTCGGATCCGGGGCCAGAGCCGACCATGGCCTGTCTCACCGCCGCCGGTGAATTCGCCGATCCGGACCTGTTGTCGAGATTTCCCTTCCAGTTGATCACCCCGCCGCATCCCGACCTGTTGAACAGCACCTTCGGGGAATTGTATCCGGATACGTGCGGCACGGTCCTTTTGCACCCGGAGGATGCCGCCGCCTGGAATATCCACAACGGCGAGGAGGTTGTACTGCAAAACAGCCGGGGAAAAACGATCCGCCCGGCAAGGATTACGGCGGATACCCAACAGGGGGTGCTCGTCGCCGAAGGTATCTTCTGGTCGGTGGCGCAACCGGGCCAGGAAGAGGGTTTGGGCGGGATAAATAATCTTACCTCGCAAAAGCTCACCGACATGGGCGGCGGGGCGACCTTCCATGAATCCCTGGTGTCACTGACCGCTAAAGAGCGGGAAAAGAGATAAGAGAAGATTACGAGAGCAAAAGGGAATTGGCGAAGCTGATAATCGGCACGATCGCCTTGGACAAAAGACCGCTGAAGGCCAGGACGATAATGATGATAAAGCCAAAGCGCTCCAGCCGCATATAGGACAGCGCCAGGTGGTTGGGCAGAAGACCGGTGAGGATACGGCTGCCGTCGAGGGGAGGGATGGGCAGGAAGTTGAAAATGCACAGGACCAGATTGATCCAGACACTGGCTATCAGCATCGCGTTAAGCGGCACCAGGACCGCCTCGGCCGCTGCCGAGTAAGGCAGAAGGGTGGCGAGCAGCCAGACACCCTTGGTCAGTGCCGCGCTCACTACCGCGAGGACCAGATTGGTTGCCGGACCGGCCAGCGCCACCCACAGCATATCCTTTTTCGGATTCTTGAAATAGCCGGGATTGACCGGAACCGGTTTGGCCCAGCCGATCTTAATGAAGAAAAAGGCGATTGTCCCCAGTGGATCGAGATGTTTCAACGGATTCAGCGTCAATCTTCCGGCAGCTTTGGCGGTGGGGTCACCGAGGCGATAGGCGACAAGACCGTGGGCAAACTCATGGAAGGTAAGGGCAAAAAGCAGCGGCGGGGCGAGCAGGAGCAGCTCTGTTATAAAGTGGTTCATGGGAGTATATCCATACCTGAAAAGTTCCGGTTTTTATGCGGTGTCATGTGACGTCAGCCATATCCTAAGCATTTTTTCCTCTCCAGCAAGCAACTGCCGTGTTACCGCGGGAACTTCTTTTTCACCAGTTCGGCGGCCTCTTCCGGCTCGACCGCCGGATTGTCGAGGCGAAGGTCTTTCAGATAACTGAGTATTTTCTTGAATTGTGGTCCCGGCGTGTAGCCCATGGCCATCAGATCATTGCCCGAGAGACCGGCTTCGATATGTCGCAGCGAGGTGACGTAGAGCGAGACAGCTTTCTTCACATGTTTTTTTCTGGCCACGGCCATGATGTACAGCAGTCCCTCAATGGTGATCTCTTCAAAACAGGCGACTATTTTGCTCTTTTTGTGGTTGTTTTCCCAGGAGAGCTGCTGCAGGGCCTTGTCCGCCCGATCTTTCTGGTCCAGGAGGTATTCCTTCACCTTTGCCGTTTCCTCAAATCGTGTGCAGAAGGCCGACAGCTCGCTCAACCCGGATCTTGACATGATCGCCAGCAGATAAACGACCCAGTTGCGGCAGGGTTCGTCGAGGTAGAGCAGGCGGAACCAGGAAATGGCCAGCTGGGCCTGGGTGAGAATATGCATGAATCTTCGGTCTACCTCATAATGCGGGCGAAGGTCAGGCCAGAGAAACTGGAAGAGGTCGAACTCCGCCAGCCGCTGAATGGCGGGAAGCGGATTCTCCTCGGAGAAGATAATCTTCAATTCCGACAAGAAACGCGAATCCTGGCTTTTGCCGAAAAGCTGCATCTTGACGGCGTTGATAATCAGCCGTCTGGTATGGGGAGAAATCTGGAACCCCATGCGCTGTTCAAAGCGTACCGCCCGGAAAATTCTGCTCGGGTCTTCGACAAAACTGAGGTTGTGCAGCACCTTGATGGATTTTTGTTTCAGATCGTTCTGGCTGTTGAAAAAATCGATCAGGGTGCCGAAATGTTCCTGGTTGAGCTGTATCGCCATGGCGTTGATGGTGAAATCCCGGCGGTAGAGATCGAGCTTTATCGACGACAGCTCCACCGTCGGCATTGCCGCCGGATATTCATAGTATTCCAGCCGTGCCGTGGCGATGTCGACTTTGAAGCCGTCCGGCAAGAGAACAACGGCGGTTTTGAATCGTTCATGGGTGCGGTATCTGCCACCAAGATGTGCCGCCAGTGCTTTGGCGAAGCCGATGCCGTCCCCTTCGATGACGATGTCGAGATCAAGGTTCGGTTTTTTCAGCAGCAGATCACGGACAAAGCCACCGACGGCAAAAGCATTGTGCTCGAGCTTATCGGCGACGCCGCCGATCGCCTGGAGCAGCTGGATCATTTCTCTGCTCAGGCAGTCGACAATGAGCGCGTTCAGGTTTCTCTTTCTCTCCAGCGAGGGGTGATCCGCTTCGTGCAGCAGGTTTTTCGGCAGATGGGCCGGATCATTCACCAGCCGGTTAAGGAGATCGGTGCGGGTGATAACACCCATAAGTGCCTTGTTCTGGACAATCGGAATGAGCCGTTGCCTGTTTTCAATGATCAGCTCCTGGATGTCCGCCAGTGTTGCCTTCAGCGGTAGACACTTCACGTCGCTGGTCATGTACTCGCCAACCGGTCGGTCGCCAAGTGTATGGTGGACTGCTTTTTCGACTATCTGGCGGGTGATGATGCCGAGGATGGCGTGGTTGTCGGTGGAGGCGGTGCGAATGTCCGCCCGTACCGGAGCTGCGGTTATATTGTACCTGGTCAGCAGGGCATTGGCCTCGGAAATGGTCGAATCCGGGGTGATGGTAATGGCCGGCTTGGACATCATTTCGCTGGCGATGGGCTGGGGGTGGATATGTCGGTGCAGGGTATGGATCAGTTTTTCCTGTGCCTCGATCAGGGTCATTTCCTTCAGCGTGGCCGAGGCCGCCGTGGCATGGCCGCCACCGCCGAGGTCACGGACAATGATGCCGACATTGACATCGGCAATCCGGCTGCGGGCGATCAGGTAAATGCGGCCTCCCATGGAGATAAGCGCAAAGAGGACGTTAATATTTTCCATGGTCATGAATCGTTTGACGATCAGGGCAAATTCATCGACGTAGTCGTCAAGAGAGTGGGTCACCACGACGATGGGAATATCCTGAATCATATACTGCTTGGCGCTCTGCATTAATTCATGCAGGATGGAAATCTGCCCGGAGGTCAGTTCGTGGGAAATGAACTGGGCGACCTGGTCGAGTTTGGCGCCTTTCTCCACCAGCCATGCCGCGGCCATGAGATCTTCCGGGGTGGTTGATAAATGGGTGAGGGAGCCGGTGTCTTCGTAGATGCCAAGGGCAAAGATTGTTGCCTCCTCCGGGCTGATGGCGATCTTTTTTTCCCGGAGGATATTCACCAGAAGGGTGGTGGTGGAGCCAAGATCGTTAATTATTTCCAGATCCCCATGCAGATCGCCGCTGTGCTGCAGATGGTGATCGTACAGGTGAAGCTGCAGGCCGGGGTTGGTCAGGCACTGTGCAAAAAGACCGATTCTCTCGGACGAACGGGTGTCGACGAGGATCAGCGTGTCGACACCCGGCAGATCGATGTCCCTGGCCTTCGGGAAATCATAGATGTAGAGCAGGCTCTCGGCAATGAACTCACGGACATTTCTTTCCTGGGATCCTGGGAAGGCCATGACGGCATCGGGATAGATTTTCCGGGCGGCGACCATCGATGCGAGTCCGTCGAAGTCGGCGTTGATATGTGTGGTGATGAGGCGCATTGCGGTGTGCTGTCGATCCTGAGTGAAAAATGTTGTAATAATAATATATTATAGGGCGTTTTTCGGGAATATGCCACAAGCAGGGCAAAAAATCTTCCCGGCTATCCCCGGGGATGAAACTTTTTATGGATACTTTTTAATCTGTCCTGATCGATATGGGTATAAATCTGGGTGGTGGCGATGTCTGCGTGGCCGAGCATCATTTGCACCGCACGCAGATCGGCACCGTGGCTGAGCAGATGGGTGGCAAACGAGTGGCGGAGCATATGGGGGGAGATATCTTTTTCTATACCGGCGGCCAGTGCCGTCTTACGAACTATCTGCCAGAACCTCAAACGGGTCATGCAACTGCCGCGAGCAGTTATAAAGAGATAGTTGCTTCTTTTGCCCTTGAGGATAAGTGGCCGTGATAATTTGAGATACTGTTCAATCTTTTCTTTTGCCTGGTTGCCGAAGGGAATCAACCGTTCTTTATTGCCCTTACCGATAACCCGGACAAAACCGGCGGCAAGATTACAGCCGGACAGGGGCAGCCGCACCAGTTCGGAGACCCTGAGCCCTGTTGAGTAGAGCAGAAAGAGCATGGCATTATCCCTTCCGGCGATCGGCGTCGGGCTGTTTGGCGGGGCAAGTAATCGCAGCACTTCATTTTGGGAAAGGGCTTTGGGCAGACTTCTGCCGCTGCGGGGCAGGTCGATGGTGCTGAAGGGGTTGTGCGTGACCAGCTTTTCCCGGAGCAGGAAAGCAAAAAATGACTTCAATGCGGAAATACGCCGACCATTGGTTCGATTGCCCACCTGGTGTTGTTCCCGGCCTTGCTCGAGAAAGCCATGAATCGCCGCCAGGTCGACAGCATTCAGCGTTCTTTTTTTTTGCGCGGTGAGAAAGATGAGAAAAAAGTTGATATCGGCGGCATACGCCTCGACGCTGTTCTCTGCCAACCTTCTTTCGGAAATAAGGTAGTGCAGATACAGTTCCTGTGCTGCGGTAAATTGTGCGGGTATTGTCGTCGTTTTAATGGCGCCTCAGCTGTCAGGCATTGGCTGCCTTGTCAGGAAGCTGAACATGGTTCAAAGCCTGACTGCAGTCAGGCTTTGAACGGGGCAGCCTGTTAGAATGATTTTTTCATTCGGTTGAACTTGCGGAGTTTTCTGCGGGCTTCCGCCTGCTTCCGGCGCTTTTTCACACTCGGTTTCTCGTAGTACTCACGACGTTTCAGCTCTCTCTTAATACCGTCTATCTGCAGCTTTTTTTTCAGCTGACGAATTGCGTACTCAAGATCTCCTCGGACTTCAACTTCTATCATTTGTGGCTCCGTTTAGGGAATTAGTCATGATTATTATAAAAAGATCAGCATGTTATCTGTCTTTTTAGTAAATAGCTCTAGTTTCAAGAAAACAATCTCGTTTATATACTAAACACCGGAAGCGTTTGTCAATGGATTTTTCGAAGCCTTTTCGGACCATTCGCCATGGAACATCGTTGAACGTTCACCGCCGTGCGAACTGTCAAGTCCGGACAATGGTCAGCGACGGCAGATCATGCCGCATGGATCGACCGGCATTTTCCCTGGTCCTTTTTGTCGGTCTTGGTGTGTTGTGGTTTGTTTCGGTTTCGGTGTTGACAGGCAGGAAAGAGCGTTTACAATATGCTGCATCAAGAATCTGCTGCAAAAAAATCTGTCACATCTCCCCGCTACGCCATGTAGGCATCTGACCTACATTTTCTTCAGTAAAAACCCTACTCCCGTAATACCGTTTTCCAGCGTTCGCCTGGGTCATTTCCTTACATAAAAAAAAGCATCCGGCTGATTCCCTATTTGCCGTCATTTTTCTATACTGTCGCTACTAGATTAGCATGGGGACCGTTCCAATTGCGTGACAGGATATGGTCTCTTTATTTTCTCGTCATGGACAGATACTTGATTTGCGTACATGACCAGTGCGCTTTTTCCGGTTTCCTTACACCAGGAAACGGAGGGGTTGGAAGGCGCGGCTACATATGGGACACGGTCCGGTTGAAATGCAGGTTTATGTCAACCGGGTTTTACACTTCTTACCTCACCTCACTTGTGATAAACAAGAAAGGAGTTTTACATGGGAGTATCAAGGCGGGATTTTCTTAAACTGTCAGGCGGCACCGTTCTGGTCGCATCGCTTGGCGTGAACCTCGACCCTGCAAAGGCGTATGCCCGGGAATTGAGGATCAAAAACGCAAAGCAGACGACGACGATCTGTCCGTACTGCTCGGTCGGGTGCGGCATAGTCGTCTACGCCGAGAACGGCAAGATTATCAACACCGAAGGCGATCCTGATCATCCGATAAATGAAGGAACCCTGTGCTCCAAAGGGTCTTCCGTCAGTCAGCTCGTCAACAACGACAATCGCGTGCAAAAACCGATGTATCGCGAACCCGGCGGGACGGCGTGGAAAGAAGTGGAGTGGGACTGGGCGCTGGATAGAATCGCCCGCCTTGTCAAAGACTCCCGTGACAAGAGCTTCAAGACGGTGAGCAAGGCTAAAGTCAAAGAGACGCAGCCGGACGGCAGCGTGATTGAAGTCGAAAAAGATTTCGTGGTCAACCGGACCGACGCCATCGCCCACATAGGCAGCGCCGCCCTTGACAACGAGGAATGCTTCATTCTGCAAAAACTTGTTCGGTCATGGGGCCTGGTGCACGTTGAACACCAGGCGCGTATCTGACACAGTGCAACTGTTGCGGCTCTGGCAGAGTCGTTCGGACGCGGTGCAATGACCAACCACTGGATTGACCTGAAAAACGCCGATGTTATCTTGGCAATGGGCTCAAATCCAGCATCAAACCATCCAGTTTCTATGAAGTGGATAATGCGTGCCCGGGAAAAGGGTGCAAAACTTATCTGTGTTGATCCACGCTTTACGCAAACCGCCGCCAAGGCGGATCTCTACGCCCCGCTCCGTTCCGGAACGGATATTGCCTTCCTCGGCGGCATGATCAAGTACATCCTCGACAACAACCTCTTTTTCAAGGAATACGTTGTCAACTACACCAATGCTTCCTACCTGGTAAGTCTCGATTACCAAGGCCCGGCGGATCTGGATGGACTGTTCTCCGGATACAACCTGGAGACGAAAAAATACGACAAGAAATCCTGGACCTTCCAGAAGGACGAGAACGGCCTTGCCTTGAAGGATCCTACCCTGCAAGATCCGAACTGCGTGTTCCAGCTTCTGAAAAAGCACTATGACCGGTACACCGTGGAACAGGTAGTCGATATTACCGGGACGCCCAAGGACAAACTGCTGGCGGTTTATGAAATCTTTGGTTCGACCGGCAAGCCCGATCGTGCCGGCACCGAATGCTATGCCATGGGGTGGACCCAGCACACCGTCGGTACGCAGAATATCAGGACCATGACCATCATCCAGCAGTTGCTTGGCAATATGGGCATAGCAGGCGGCGGCATCAACGCCCTGCGCGGCGAGGCCAATGTTCAGGGATCCACGGATCAGGGCCTCCTGTTCCATATCCTGCCCGGCTACAACCCGACGCCGAATGCGTCCCTTGTCGACCTCGCGACCTATATCGACAAGACCACCCCGACAACCAAAGAACCGCGAAGCGTCAACTGGTGGTCCAACCGAAATAAGTACATCACCAGCTACCTCAAGGCCATCTATGGGGAAGCGGCAACCAAGGAGAATGATTTCGGTTACTCCTGGCTGCCGAAGACCGACGTTGGTCAAAACGCCTCGTGGCTGATGATCTTCGACAAAATGCTGAAGGGTGATTTCGACGGCTTTTTCGCCTGGGGGCAGAACCCGGCATGTTCGGGAGCCAACTCCAACAAGACCCGTGAGGCCATGACCAAGCTCAAATGGCTGGTCAACGTCAACCTCTTCGACAACGAGACCGGCTCATTCTGGCGCAGCCCCGGCATGGACCCGAAGAATATCCAGACCGAAGTTTTCATGCTGCCCTGCTGCTCCTCAATGGAGAAAGAAGGAAGTATTTCCAATTCCGGACGCTGGGCGCAATGGCGCTATAAAGCGGTTGAGCCGATCGGTCAGTCAAAGCCCGATGCCGAGATCATTAATGAGTTGTTTTTCAAAGTAAAGGAACTCTACAAGAAAGAAGGCGGCGCCTACCCGGATCCAATTGTCAACCTCAGCTGGGAGTATGGGGAACGTGATGCCGCCGGTAAGGTAAAACACATTGACATACATGCCGTTGCCAAAGAGATCAACGGTTATTTCCTTGAAGATGTCTACGACATGAAGGTCACTCCGCCGAAGCTCATCGGTAAGAAAGGTGACCTGGTCACCAGCTTTCCCTCGCTCCAGGCGGATGGCAGCACCTCGAGCGGCAACTGGATCTACTGCAATTCGTATATCCTGAAGGACGGCAAGGAAGTTAACATGATGGCGCGGCGCGGCAAGGACGACCCAACCGGACTTGGACTCTACCCGGGCTGGTCATGGGCATGGCCGGTAAACCGGAGGATAATCTACAACCGGGCTTCGGTAGACCCGCAGGGAAAACCGTGGGACGAGAAACGACCGCTCCTGAAATGGAATCCGACCAAGCTCGCCGCCGCAACCGGCAAACCAGGCGTCTGGGAAGGTGACATTCCCGACGGTCCCGCACCGCCGATGGGCACTGAAGGGAAATTCCCCTTCATCATGAAGCCAGACGGTGTCGCCTCGATCTTTGGCCCCGGCCTTGCGGAAGGTCCTTTCCCGGAACATTATGAAGCTTTGGAATGTCCGGTCGAGGTAAACGCGATGTCCGGTCAGCGGATTAATCCGACCATCAAGATTTTCGGCGACAAGATGGATGTCTTTGCTTCCTGTGACCTGCGCTTCCCCTTTGTCGGGACGACCTACCGGGTGTCGGAACACTGGCAGACCGGCTGTATGACACGGCACTGTTCCTGGTTGCTGGAAATGCAGCCGCAGAACTTCGTGGAGATGGGTTTTGAACTTGGCAAAGAGTTGAGTTTGACCAACGGGGAGACGGTTATCGTTTCCTCCGCCCGTGGCGAGGTAAAAGCGGTCGCGATGATCTCCGAACGGTTCAAGCCATTCAAGATATCCAACACGACGGTTCACCAGGTCGGTCTTCCCTGGCATTTCGGATGGCAGTTTCCCGAGGATGGCAGCGGGTATGACAGTGCTAACCTGCTTACGCCAAACGTGGGCGACGCGAATACAATGATACCCGAGTCGAAGGCCTTCATGGTCAACGTCCGAAAGGCATAGGGGGGAATATGGCAAACGATACTACGAAAAACCGCAAAGCAATCCTGGTTACGCCAGAGGCTTGCATCGGCTGCAGGGCATGTCAGGTCGCCTGCAAGTCCTGGAACCAGCTGCCGGCTATCAAGACCACAAACAACGGCACGTACCAGAACCCACCGGACCTGGCCAGTGCGGCATTCAACATTATTCAGTACAACGAAGTGCCGTCACAGGAGAATCCTGTGCGCTGGCTCTTTGTCAGCAGGCGGTGCATGCACTGCGAGGACGCGGGCTGCATGACCATCTGTCCTTCCGGGGCATTGTACCGGACGGCGGAGGGTGCCGTGGCCTACGATCGGGACAAGTGCATCGGCTGCAAGCTCTGCGTTACCGCCTGTCCGTTCGATGTTCCCCGCTACGATGCGGAAAATAAGGTGGCCAAATGCAACCTCTGTGACGACCGTATTACTGCAGGGATGCAACCGGCCTGTGTCAAGACATGCCCCACCGGCGCACTGAAATACGGTGATCGGGATGAGCTGATCAGTCTCGCTAAAAAGGACGGTTTCAATACCATTTATGGCGAAAAGGATCTGAGCGGTCTGGGCACGATCTTCGCCTTCAAGGATGAGCCCAAGCTGTACGGTATGAAAGAAAATCCAACCATTCCGAGCAGCGTCGTCTTCTGGCATACGTATCTGAAGCCGCTCTCGTTGTTTGGTCTGGGCGGTGTGGTTGCCGCGGCGGCGATTCACTATCTGGCCATTGGCCCCCACAAGGAAAAGGAAGAGGAGGTGTAACATGGCCGAGATGGTAAGAAAATCGAGTGTCGACGAGATCCTGAACCACTGGATCCTCGCCGGAAGCTGCATCCTGCTGATGATCACGGGCTTCGCCTTCCTGTTCCACTGGGAAGCGGTCAGTTCCGTTTTCGGCGGAGTGAACGGTATGAAAACAGTGCACAATTATGGCGGGGTGGTTTTCAGTCTGTCCCTGCTCTACTCCATGCGCCACTATTTCAAGGATGCCCTGGAGTATGACGCCGACGATGTGCAATGGTTCAAGGTGGCCGGCGGGTATTTGTCACACAAGGTGACGGTTCCGCCGATGGGCAAATACAATCCGGGGCAGAAGCTCTATTATCTGGCCATTGTCGGTGCCGGTATTGCCATTGCCCTGTCCGGTTTCGCCCTCTGGTTTATGAAAGACAATGCGTCGATGTTGCTTCTTGCCCACCTGGTGCATAATATTGCCTTCATCGTCTTTGTTATCGCCGTGCCGGTGCACGTTTATCTAGGGACACTGGCAAATCCGGGGACGTTCAAGCTGATGGTCAGCGGCACCCTGCCGCTCAGTGAAGCAAAGAGACGTTATCCCAAGTGGATGAAAGCAGCTGGAAAGATGTAATCCATGCTTTTTGACGATGTAATATAAGGAGAAAAGGGGATACTGCGGTATCCCCTTTTTAAATGATGATGGCGTGGTAAAAACTGTTCATCTGCGTGGTAGCCATCCGAAAATTTTACGGGTTCGTCAAATAATATGATGATGAAAAAATTACTGCTAGGTGTTGTTCTTCTGTTATGCTTTGGTATGGCTCAGGCGGAAGAGAAAAAGATCGAGATTCCCATTGGCGACTCTCCCACGTTCGGGCCTGAAGATGCCCCGGTGACAATCATTGAGTTTATCGATTTCCAATGACCGCATTGTGTGGCGGCCGGTCCGACCGTCAAACAGCTCATGCAGACCTACCCCGGCAAGATCAGACGTGTCATTAAGAATTATCCCTACAAATACCGTGATTTCTCAAAAACAGCTGCCGAGGCGTCGCTGGCCGCAAGGGATCAGGGGAAATACTGGGAGATGCATGAAATTCTCCTGACCCGTTCACCCAAGCTCGACCGGGCCAGTCTCATCTCTTATGCACAAGAGTTGGGGCTTGACGTAAAGAAATTCACCGAATCCATCGACAGCGGTGGGCACAGCAAGGAGATTGACGGCGACGTGCTGTACGCCGAGTCAATAGATCTCTACAACACACCGACCTTCTATATCAATGGCCGTCAAATTGTCGGTGAACGCCCCTTCGAGTACTTCAAGAAGATAATCGACGAACTATTGAAGCAGAAAGGAATGTAGCCGGATGAAAAAAATATTTTGCATGATTCTCATGCTGCTTTGTCTGCCGGTTTGTGGAATGACCGGCCCGCTTTTGCCGGTCGGAAAAGTCCCCGTCCCGGATAACAATCCGCAGACGGAGGCAAAAGTAGAACTCGGCAAGAAGCTTTTTTTCGACCGGCGGTTGTCCGGTGACGGCACCATGAGCTGTGCGACCTGCCATGATCCGAATCTGGCCTACAGTGATGGCCTGGAAATTTCCCTCAACTATCCGACAACCCGGAACTGGCGCAACTCTCCGACGCTGATAAATGTCGCCTTCCAGAAATTGCTGTTTCATGATGGACGGGCGTCAAGTCTTGAGGAGCAGGCGCTGTTTCCGATGATGTCCGCCTTCGAAATGAACCAGAACCTCGACTATATGGAAGAAGAGATCCGCGCCGTACCGGAATACGAAACCGCGTTCACCGAGGTTTTTGGCGACGGGGACACAAGCCGGGAACGCATCGCTATGGCCATCGCCGCATTCGAGCGGTCCCTTGTCTCACGCGATGCCGCCCTTGACCGGTTTCTCACAGGAGATGAAAACGCACTCTCGCCCGAGGCGCTGCAGGGGTATGCGATATTTACCGGCAAAGGGCAGTGTGTTCGGTGCCATGGCGGTGCCGCCCTGGCCGATGACCGTTTCTACGTCCTTGGCGTCCAGGAGAATCCGGAGCACTTAAACGACCCGCGGATTGCGGCAACGCGCCGGTTTGTCGCCAAAGTCTCTCATTTCGAGGAGTACAGGACGCTCGCCGAGGATCCCGGCAGATACCTCATTACAAACGACCGGAAAGACTGGCAGGCATTCAGAACGCCGACGCTCAGGGAAATTGCCTTGACCGCTCCTTACATGCATAACGGCATCTATGAGACCCTGGATGAGGTCATTGAATTCTTCAACGCGGGAGGCGGCAAGGACAACACCGTGCTGAAGCCCCTGCACCTCTCACCCACAGAGAAAGAGCAGCTCAGGGTTTTTCTCGAAGAAGGATTGTCCGGCGTGCCGGTCGACTTTATCTACCCCAAAATTCCATAAGGAGCATTATGACCATTGATATACCGGCCTTGATCGAAAAGAGACCGCACCTGAAAGACCCACTCGAGCTGTATGCCAAATGGCAGGGCTTTCAACAGCAAGTTACCGAGCTGATGCAAAAAAAGACATCAGCGGTGCCGCCGGCGGAGTCCAAGGCCTATCCGCGGGACGGCGCCGCTGCCGTCTGGCAATTATTTGTCGACATCTTCGGCCTGCCCGGTGAGGAAATGAAACCGCTGCGTCAGGCCCTGGAAGATGGTGATGTCGATTTCATGCGCCTGCCGATTGGTGAGTTTCCTCTGCTCTCTTCCCTGCCATATAGCCAAGAAGAGCAGGCCGGGATCCTTTTCCTGCTGGCCCGACCCTACTTTCTCGCCCTGGGCGAGACCTTCCCGTTGGATGGCAGCCCCTGGGAGGAGGGCCGCTGTCCCCTGTGCTCAGCTCGGGCGGCCCTGACATCCGTCATCGAGGGTCCCAAACGCAACCTGCACTGCTCCTTCTGCGGCACCTCCGGCCCATACCGCTTTATCGGCTGTCCAAACTGTGCAACCATCGACACGGCCAAACTCAACAGCATCGTCTCCGACGATGAACCTGGGTTCCGGGTGGTCACCTGCGATGCGTGTCAAACCTATGTGAAGGTCATGGAGCACTCGGTTCTCCATGAAATGACGATGGACCTGGCGGATCTGTCCAGCCTCCCTCTCGACATCATTGCCCAGGGAAAGGGCTATGCGCGCATGGCGCCGAATCCGATCAGTCTGAAAAAGATCGAGTAGCAGGATCCTTGGAACATTTTTTAAATATCTCCCCTGGTCTTGTCGTCATTTTTCGGCGCTCTGCCGTCAAAAAGGAGAGCAAGAGGCTGTTCGGTACTGCATAAACCGGACGGCCTTTTTGCCTTTTACCAAAAACGCGCCGTAAAGCCCGGTCCTTCTGGCCGGGGCCACCAGGGGTAAGCTGTTACTCCGGTATCTGGTCACAAAGACCTGGTGGACGTGCATATAGAAAACGCAATGTCCCCCGGTTCGAATCTCGTTGTCTTTCTCGATAGACCAATGTATAATTTACCTTATGAAGATACGCAAGGCATATAAATAGAGACTGAAGGTCAAACAAGATCAGCAGCAGGAATCCACCAAGGCAACTGCCCAGAGGCGTCTGCTCATGCGAAGCTGCTGGTGGCATCCTCGGCCTTCAGGCCGGGGAGAATGTCAAATATGCAGTGAATAAACGACGGAATTTTTTGTACAGCTTGGCAACGGCTACCAAACTCCTGACGGCCTCTTACCCATTTTTTTAAAAGACCTGAAAATATGCTTTGTCGACTTCTTCTCATTTGGTTTTTCGGGACAAGTGTTTCCCAGCTTGCCGGTTTTGCCCTGGCCGCCGGCCAAGGCGCGGAAAAAAGTGGCGGGATATCGCCGGCTACACCTGCGCCAACGAGGTTTGTGACGCGAGGTGCCGAGCTCATTGATCTGCAGAAACAGAAAGCGGTCTTTTTCAGGGGGATAGGCTATTCCCCCTATCTGCCCAACGAAACCCCGCTGTATGGTGCGCCCCCCGGAGATGATGACCGGTATACGGAACACCTCGGTTTGATGCAGGATATGGCAGTTTCCTATGTGCATGTTTTCCCCAGGAACATGCCAAAAAAATTCTTCGCGGCGCTTGATCAGACCGAGATGGTCTACGGCCAGGATATCTGGATCTGGGCCTATGAAGAGGATTTCCTGGCGGAACCGTTTCTCGCCAAGACCCTTGAGGACATCAAGGGCGTCATTGATCATACCTACACGGTTGGCCGGCCCGATCGGCTGGTCTTCTTTTCCGTCGGGGATGAGCTGCAGGCCGATGCCGTGGTCAGAACGAACAGTCGCCATCCCGAAGTGCGCAGCTACAAGGGGAAACATCTGCAGGTAAGCAACCGGACGCCGACCGAAATCGCCCTTGCCCGATTGATCGACGGGGCCATGGAATATGAATTGAGCCGTTATGGTCAAAGGCATCTCTATTGCCACACCAGCTGGACGCATATCGGTCCCGTCTCCGATCGGCCCGACCTTGAAGTACCCAAGGAGCACATCCTCAATCCTGATCTGGGTGACCTGGTCTGCCTGAACGTCTATACCTACGCCAATGGCGTACGGACCTCCCCCCCCGGGTCCGTCACCGGCACCAGCTATCAAGGGTATCTGGAGGAACTCGCTGCCGGAACGGACAAACCAATATTTATCACCCAGGTGGGGCTGTCCACGTCACCTTTTGAGCCAAAATCCTGGGTGCCCGGTTTTGGCGGCCACCAGGTAGAGACGGCGGCAAAGGATTTTGCCGCCGTCTGGCAGGATATCCGTACCGCCAAAGGAAAGGAGAAATATTGCGGCGTGGCCTTTTTTGAACTGCACGACGAGTGGTGGAAGAGTGGCGAGGACCCAACCGATTCGAGCCGCCATGAGCGGCAAGACCCGGAAGAGTGGTTCGGCCTCTACGAGGTGGGTAGCGATGGCCGCCTGGTGCCGAAAGGAGACCTGCCGAAGACAATCAGCAGCCTGTACCGCATGCCGTAATTATGCTCGCTTGAAACTCGCCGCTCTTGCCTGCCGGTGCGCTGCCGTGACCAGCGGATTGCCTGCGGTGCACTCCATGAATGAGCGGTTGTGACGTTTTTTCGTGATCTTGCCATCGGGGAAGAGTACTTTACTTATGCAGTCTGCTGTGGCTGTCTGCGCAAATCAGCGGCTTGTTTCGGGGTACAGGGGGTGCCGCGTTATACGCATGAGATCGAATGGAAAATATGAGGGAAGAGAACTATGCAGAAAGAAAAACTACATATTGCTTTAGTGGCGGGCGGGGTCTCGGGGGAACGGGAAGTTTCACTCAGCGGCGCTACGAGCGTCGAAAAAGCCCTGGATCCGGAAAAGTTCATCGTGCGGCGGTATGATCCCGCTACCGATCTGGTCAGGTTGGCAGGCGATGCGCCGGAGATCGATTTTGCCTTTATTCTCCTCCATGGCTTATACGGAGAAGACGGTACCATGCAGGGCTTTCTTGAACTCCTTGGCGTGCCGTACCAGGGCTCCGGGGTGCTGGGCAGCGCCATTGCCATGGATAAGCAGCTGGCAAAAGAGCTCTATGCGTTACATGGCCTGCCGGTGGCGGAGTCACGGATTATTAGCAAAGGGGAGAAGGCCGACGCGAAGGAGCTGGTTCAGCAGTTCGGTTTGCCGGTGGTGGTGAAGCCGGTCCATGAAGGATCGAGTCTTGGCCTCACCCTGGCAAGATCCGAAGAAGAGCTGCTTGCCGGAATCGGCAGGGCCCTGCGGCATGATTCCCATGTCATGGTGGAAAAATATATTAAAGGCCGGGAGCTGACCGTCGGGGTGCTTGGCAATAATGAGCCGGAGGCGCTGCCGGTAATCGAAATCGTCCCCGGCGCGGGCTTTAGTTTCTTTGATTACGATGCCAAATATAAGCCCGGGGCCACGGAGGAAATATGTCCTGCCCGGATCAGTGAAGAAATCACCAGACTGGCGCAGCGGCATGCGGTGGCCGCCCACAGGGCCCTGCGCCTCAGAGGCTATTCCCGAACGGATATGATCCTGGCCGACGAGGGCACTTTATATCTGCTGGAAACCAACACCATCCCCGGCATGACAGCCACCAGCCTTATGCCCCAGGCAGCTGCCGTACACGGCTTGCCGTTCCCGCTGTTTCTTGAGCGTCTGGTCGAGCTGGGCATGGAGGGGCGATCGAAAAAATAGCCTTCCGGGCTGTGCATGGCTGAGTCTTAAATGACAATGCGGTGGGGAGCGTTGAAAACGTTCAAGCGGTCCGGTCTGGCATAGGCGGCAAGGGTTGCTCCCGCTCTGCGGGCAATGGCCAGTCCGAGCGAGGACGGTGCCGTCCGGGACATGATTATCGGGATGCCGATCCGGGCACACTTCAAAACCATATCGGAAGTAAGGCGGCCGGTGGTATAAATTGCACTTCTCGCCGATGCCCGGCCAAGCAGGATGGCCCCGAGAACCTTGTCCACGGCGTTATGCCGGCCGACATCTTCGTAAAAAAGCTGCAGCCTGCCATCCTGCCACAAACCGCAGCCATGGACACAGTGGGTTTGCGGGCCTAAAGGGGAGCTTTGCAGGGCCTGGCGGATGAAGTCGCTGATTTCCGGAAAGGTTATCGTGCATTCCTGCAGCGGTTCAAAGGCGCCTTCAAGCATCTCCTTGGAAATTTTCCCCGTTCCACCGCAACCGGAGGTGATGATGACCTCTTTCGGTTCGGAGTGTTCGACATCGGCATAGACGGCAATACGGCCTTCCGGGCAGACATGGATCTCTCTGATTTCCCCCGGCTCTTTTATATAGCCCTGACCAAAGAGAAAACCGGCGCCGAACTCCTCCAGGCCGATTGGCAGGACCATCGAGGAGCCGATGGTTTCATCATTGAGGGCAATGGCATAGGGCGTTTCGATGGCCAGCTGTTCGAGTTGTTGCCTCGAACCATCGGGGGTGATGACGGTTGTTGTGTGGCTCATGGTGAGCCGGGTGCTGACTGGATGCGGTGTGTTCATGTCTGTCTGTCGTCTCTGGTATATTGTCGGTTCGTCGGTTATGCCTATTCCCCTCGACACCCTAAAAGGAGTGGCGATGAATTTCAAGCATCATTTTGCTCTGGAGCTGTCCTTGGATCATCGAGGGAGGGTGTGCACGGGCAACGCATATTTTTCATCCACGGACAATATAGAGTAGGTAGACTCGGATCACGTCCTTGTCAACCCCTTTTCTCCGTGCACAAGGACGAGCAACTTCCTTGCAATTGCGCATCTTACCGATTATTTTTCCCCTGTTCTTTGCGCCGGTACCCCTGGTACCATCTCTCCCAAAAAAAAGGTCTCGGAGAAATCGTATGATGAGGTTGTTGTTTTTTTCACTGCATGCCCTGATTTTTGTCGTTGTCGCGGGGCAGGGGGCCGTATCGGCGCTTGCTCAACCGCTTGTCCTCGGACAATCCTGCGCCCTGAGCGGTCCTGCGCAAAACCTTGGGCTGGAGATGCGGGCCGGTCTGCTCGCCGCCTTTTCTTTGATCAATGACGAGGGCGGCATTCGTGGGCGGGAGATAATCCTGCTCAGCCGTGATGACGGATACGAGCCGGACAAAGCGGTGCGGAACACCAAATCCCTCATCTATGATGAGCAGGTGTTCGCCCTCATCGGCGCCGTCGGCACCCCGACGTCGATGGCGGTTGCTCCTATCGTCAGTGAAGCGAGGATTCCCTTTTTTGCCCCCTTTACCGGGGCTGAATTTCTTCGCACACCATTTAATACCTACGTCATCAATGTGCGGGCAAGTTATTTTCAGGAGATGGAAAAACTTGCGTCCTACCTGATTGATAAGAAAAAGATTAGCCGGGTCGCCTGTTTTTATCAAAATGACAGTTATGGCTTTGCCGGGCTGCGCGGCATTGAGATTGCACTGGCCAAAAGGAACATGACCCTGGTGTCCAAGGGGAGTTACGAACGAAACACCATTGCCGTCATGGGCGCTCTGCGCGATATTTACCAGGAGAAGCCGGAGGCGGTGGTGCTCGTCGGTGCCTATTCGGCCTGTGCCGAATTTATCAAATTGAGTAAAAACAAGATTGCCGGGGAGGTGGCGTTCTGCAATATTTCCTTTGTCGGAACCGAAAGCCTCAGGGCGGCCCTTGGCGGCTACGGCCAGGGCGTGATTGTCTCCCAGGTGGTGCCCTCGCCCCTGGATACCAATATCAGCTTGATCGGCGATTTTAAAAGGGCCATGGCCAAATATCAGCATGATGCGCCGATAAGCTTTACCTCTCTTGAGGGTTTTATCGCCGGGAAATTGTTCGGTAAAATTGCCATGACCGTGAGGGGGGAGCTGACCAGGGAAAAGTTTATTTCGACCATGGAAGAGATTGGGCAGTTTGACCTCGGAGGACTCCTCCTGGAATTCGGCCCGCAGGATCACCAGGGCATGGATACCATTTATCTGACCCAGATCTATCCGGTTGTCGAAAGACTGAAGGACGACAAATGATGCGTCGAAAGAGATAAACAGGATGGAAAGACCTTCAATGCGACTCTTTAGAAAAATCACCCTGTCTTCCGCACCGTTCTACGCGTCACTGGTGGTGGTTACTTCGCTTGCTGCCTTTATTGGCGTTTTTTGGGCCATTACCGAGTTCCAGGCGTATGAGGAGAGTATCGACAATATTCGTAATACCTACAAGCTCCAATACGAAGTGCGGGTAAAAGAGGAGCTGGCCAATGTCGTCGATCTGATAAACTACCGGCGGCAGCAGAATGAGTTAAGTGTGGAGCTTGATATTCGCGAGCGAGTACAGGCTGCCTATACCATTGCCTCGCACAAATATCGGCTCTACAAGGATGAGAAAAGTATTGCTGAAATACGCTCCAAGGTCATTGAACTTCTGCGGCCGATGCGCTGGGATAACGGACGCGGCTATTATTTTGCCGGCAGGCTGCAGGACGATTTAATCGACCTTTTTGCCGACGAGCCCTTTTTTGAAGGTAAATCAGCGGCGGAGTTTGAAAAGGTGACCGGGCAGGATGTTATTGGTGATATTGTCAGCATCGTTCGTGATAAACAAGCCGGATTGTACCGCTATAATCTCGTCAAGCCAATGTTTCGCGGCAAAATTTTTCCAAAAATCGCCTTTGTCAAATACTTCGAGCCGCTCGACTGGTATATCGGGGCGGGCATTTATACGGAAGAGCTTGAAGAAACCTTGCAGCATGAGATCCTGGCGAGAATCCGTAATATGGAATTCGGCAAGGAAGGAGAGGCTTTTTGTTTCCGTGCCGACGGGACCATCCTCAGCAGCCGGGACGAGCGGCTTATCGGCCGTTCGGTAAGAGATTTCGTTGATGTTGATGGCCTGAAATATGGTGAAGCCTTTCTCCAGACGGTGCAGAATAACGACCGGGAGGGATACGTCCACTACTCGCTGCACAGGGTGTCGACTGGAGCATCGCATCAGAAGTTGGGTTTTGTTCAGGCTTACGAGGATTGGGACTGGGTGCTGGGGACGGCTATGTTTATGGACGCCATGGAGCAGTCCATTGCCACCGAAACCGAAATGTATCAAGAAATCTCCTTTAAAAATGTTTTTGCCTTTATCATCTTCTTTGCAATTGCCGTCGCTTTTCTGCTGCTCAGTACCTTCTTCTATTCTTTTAAAATCAAACAGGGCATCAACTCGTTCACCAATTTTTTTCGGGAGGCGGCCGATGCGAACGTGACGATCAGCAATGATGATCTGGTCTTTCGCGAATTCGAAGATCTTGGCCGCCTGGCCAACCGGATGGTCGATGAACGGGTAAAAAACGAACTCCTCCTGCATCGGGATGAACTGCGTCTTGATACCCTGTTGCGCCTGGGCATGATGGAAAAATATTCCCTGCAGGATAAGTACGATTTTATCCTCCGCCGTATTGTCCAGATAACCAGAAGTGAAGAAGGATACCTGGCGCTGGTGAATGGTGCCCAGACGCATATCACCGTCTGTTCCTATTTTGTCTTCAATGAACAGGATGCAGCAGAGCGTGAAGCGGAGCTGATCCCCGCCAGGTCGGTGGCATACGGTGGTCTTCCCGGCCGGGCGGTTATGAAAAAAACCGCCGTTATAGCCAATGGTGTCTCCCTTGGCCAGGAAGATGATATCTATCCCTACTGCAATGCTGTCACGCGACATCTTGATGTGCCTGTCTACAATGACGGGAAAATCGTCATTGTTGCCGGCGTCTGCAATAATAAGGAAAAATATGACAATTCGGATATTCGCCAGATGACCATGCTGCTCGAGGGCATGTGGCTGCATGTGCAGAACAAGTGCACCGAGGAGGAACTTGCCCGCCTGGAGCGGCAGATTATTGCCATCAGTGAAGAAGAAAGGTCGAAGATAGGCCGGGATCTGCATGACGATCTTGGTTCCCACCTCACCGGCGTGGAACTGTTGAGTAAGGTGCTGCATCAGCAACTGAAGAATGAAGCGCCGGAGCGGGAAAAACAGCTTGGCACGATCCGCAATCTCATCAGGGATGCCATTGAAAAGACCCGGCGGCTCTCCCAGGGACTCTACCCTGTGCATGTCCATGAGTATGGGCTGCAATCGGCTATCGAGGAGCTGGTTGTCGAGGTGGAAAATATTTTTAAGGTTAATTTTGATCTTTCATGGGAAGGTGGCGACAAAACCCTCGGTAAAAATAGTGCCACGCATCTGCACTATATTATCAGGGAAGCTGTCTTTAATGCCGCGCGCCATGGTAAACCAAAGAATATTGGGGTATATATGCGGCTGGACGAGGAGGGGTTTTCGTTGAAGATTGTCGATGACGGAACAGGCTTTGACGGCACCCCGGCGGCAACCGGCATGGGGTTTCATACCATGAAATATCGGGCCAAGGCGATCGGTGCGGTACTGACGATCATTTCGGATACGCAGGGCGGCACGGTGATCACCGTGACCGGCGAGGGGTTGGAATGAAATCAAGAGTGATAATAGTCGACGATCATCCCATCTTCAGAATGGGCATGGCGGAGCTGCTCAACCAGGAAGAGGACTTCCATGTCTGTGGTCTGGCGGAAGATATAGCCGGCGCCAGAAAAATGATCCAGGACCAGCTTCCCGACCTGGCCATTGTCGATATCACGCTTGCCGGCGATAATGGGCTCGACCTGGTCAAGGAACTCTCCGCCCGGAAAATGCCGTTGCCTATTTTAGTCCTGTCCATGCATGACGAGCAGGTCTGGGCGGAACGGGCTATCCGGGCGGGAGCCCGCGGGTATATCATGAAAAAAGAGGCCAGTGAGAATGTTATTTCTGCCCTGAGGAATATTCGCGCCGGCAGGATCCATGTCAGTGCGAGCATTATGGAACGGCTGCTTGACCGGCTGCAGATGAAGTCGGAGTCGCCGACCTGCTCCCGCGTCGACCTGCTCACCGATCGGGAACTTGAGGTGTTCCGGCTGCTCGGCACCGGTCTGTCCACCCGTGAAATAGCAGAACGGATGAAGCTTGGGGTGAAAACCATCGGTACCTATCGGGACCGTGTCAAACAAAAGCTCGGCGTTAAAACGGCGGCGGAGCTTATCCGTCGGGCTGTGCTGTGGACCGAACAGGAGTTTTCCAATTCCCCCGGATCGAACAATGTAGGCTAGAAACCTACAGGCACAGTTGCCTTTGCCCTATGAAACAAAAGGGGCGGAGCTGATTCTTTTCTTTGCTGAATTTTCTTATACTGCCGCTACTCGACAGCAAGCTGACGCTGCTTTCCCAGGCAAGGATGGTCAGCGCTGCCCTTTCCTGTCCCCCCGGAGTCTCCGGTTTGTCTGCGGCGATACGGGGCACCCGCAGGAGACTTCTCGGGGACGCAACACGAAAAAAGTTGATGGCAGGGGCGAATCCTGCATGACGTGAGGTAAAGGTTTTTAAATTTATGGGTAAACTCTTTTCCACATGTCTGCTTGTTCAGCACAGCTCGAATGTAACCGGGCTTGAAAGGACTGAGGTCAACCTCCACCCCGGCAAGGCTTTTCCTCCTGATCAGGGGAAAACCATTCTTCTTGCCGGGGGTTTTTCCTCTATCACGCCGGAAAGTGGATTCCCCCTGTCGTCAACGCTTCAGCTCAATGATGATCTGACAACGTGCAATGCCCTGACCCTGGAAAAAATTGCCCAGGCGGAGCTTCGACGCATCAACCGGCTGAAGTATCGCAGTTATACGCTGGAAGTCGACAGACGCGTCTGTGTCATCGGCGACAGCGCCGGGCAATTGCGTACATTTATAGATACCTACGGCGGTCTGCTGGAAATTGAGCCCCTGCTGCACAAAGGCTACGACCCGGGAGTGCCGACGGTGACGGCAATACATCCAGCCCGTCGCGGCCGGGGGTACCGCATTGACTATCAGGTCCGTTCGCCCATCAACTTCGGTCTCTGTACCTATTGCGGACACTGCGGGATGGCCTGCCCCGGACAGTGCATTTCTGAGAAGCTGCTTGTCGACTACGGCCGGTGCACCTTCTGCAGAGAATGTGAAAAGGCCTGCGCTGCCGGGGCAATTGATGTGTACAGTGCGTTGAACAAGGTTCTGGATATCCCCGCCGTCATCATCCTTGGCCCGTGCACGGTTGCTCCGCCGGCAGGTTCGGAAAATATTTATTACCGCGAGACGCTTGCCGAGTATTTTTCAACACTTTTTCCCTGCCGCATCGATGAGGTTGTCACCTGTGACAACACCCTGTGCCAGTTCAGCGCTAATCTTGGTCATGGCTGCGACCTGTGCCTGTCCAACTGCCCCTGCGGGGCAATTGTTCAGGACGGTGCAGGCACGACCGTTGATGCGGTAAAGTGTGAGGATTGCGGTGCCTGTGTTGCCGTCTGTCCCACGGGAGCCTTGCAGAATGAACGGTTTGACGATGCTGCTTTTGTTGAGTATTTCGACACGGTACCCATTCCCCGGGATGGGACCGTTGTGGTCGGCAACCAGGACGGCCTGCACCGGCTGTGGTGGCGTCAGCAAGGCAAACGGCGGGGAAATATTGTATTTTTTCAGTATGATACGCTGGGGTATCTGTCTCTTTTCCATTTTGCCTTCCTGCTGAGCAGGGGGGCAAGGCGAATAGTTCTGCTGCAGACATCGGGGATGCAAGGCCTGCCTGCAGGATCGCCCAAAGGTACAGATGCGGCGCCAGGGCAGTGGCGGCTGCTCAATGCCCTGGTGAACCGGCTTTTCGATATGGGCGATGCCGTGGTCAGCTGCTGCCTGGAAGACTTTGATGCGGTGATGGCCAAACCGCCGGCCGGTAGCTTTGGCGTGGGGCAGCCGGGGGCAGTCTTTATCAATCGCCGCCAATCCCTGGCGGCGGCGCTGCACACACTGGTGCATAAAAGTGGACGCGAGGTGACCATACAGCCGGATGACGCCATGCCGTTCGCCGCCGTGCGCTGCGACACCGAGCGGTGTACCCAGTGCATGGCCTGTCTCAACTATTGCCGTATTGCGGCCATGCAAGCCGAACCGCAGGAGCTGACGCTGAATCACCTCGGGGCCCTGTGTGTGGGATGCGGGATCTGTGTCCGTATATGCCCGGAAAATGCCCTGAGCCTCTTTGCTCAATGCAGCTTGAGTGATGATTTCTTTGCGCCGGTTGAACTTGCCAGGGCTGAACCAATGGCCTGTAAAGATTGCGGCAAGGTCTTTGGCACCAGAAAGAGCTTTGAGCGGGTCATGGCCATCCTGTCCGAAAAAGAAACGGTCGATACCCGTCATTTTGCATACTGCGATACCTGCCGGGTCATCAGGATTTTTCAATCGGACAGCCATGCATGAGCGGCATGAACGGGAGATTTTCCAGGTACGTTTTCGTTTCCTCGATCTCCTCAAATCCTTTTTCCTTGAGGCGCCTGACGCGGAGACCATGAGCCGCTGGCGAGGAACCTTTTCCGCCCTTGCCCTGGAGCAGATAAGCCCACGTTTTGACAATGGGGTCAAGGAAATCTGCCGAGCCTTGAATAACACCACCTTGAAGGGGCTGCAGGAAGAATACTACCGGCTCTTTGTCAATCCTTTTCATGGCGGCAGGGTGGAGACCACGGCCTCGTATTACCTCAATGGCCGCGGTTACGCCCAGGCCCTGGTCGATATCCGCGGACTGATGCGGGAGGCTGGGGTGCTAAAAGCCGAAGGGGTGACGGACCCGGAAGATTCCCTCGTCGTCATGCTTGACACCTTTGTTGCTCTTCTTGAAGAGGAAAAAGCCAGAGGCGGCGAGACCATGAGGCGGCTGCAGGCCAGGCTGCTTGAGGAATTTCTCGAACCGTTTACCGAGGAATTTACCGCAGCGCTGAAAAATAATGCCCAGGCCGATTTTTATTATTTATGCTGCCGAATTCTTGGCGGCTATCTCGACCTGGAAAAGAGCTTAGTATGCCGTTCCGGGGGTACCGCTGGCCCTGTGGCCTTTTGACAACGGCTTCAGGGCCGCGTGTCAAGAACCAGGCATATGGTTGAGGGTTGCCTTGAAGAACATTGAACAGGAGGTTTCCAATGAAACAAGAAGAGGACCAAAGACGTTTTTTCCTCAAGCATATCCTGGCCGGCACGGCGGTGGTGGCCGGGACTGCGGCTATGGCCGGATCTGCGTCGGCCAAACCCGCACCTCCAGTTGGCCGCTCGGTTGAAACGCTTTACCATGAGAGCGAGAATTTCAGGAAATACTACAAAAACTTGCGATCATAAGCCAGCGGGGAGGTTTTTTCGGGGCGGCAGTTTAAAACTTTCCGTCACGAGAATGTTGTCGAAGAAGGAGGAGGTGCAATGGCGAGAAGCAAAATAATGATATCCGCCGGGGACGGAACCGTTGCCGCTGGGCAGAGGGTAACCCTCAATCCTAAAGTCGCCAGACGGTCTTTTTTGAAATTGGCGGCGGCAACCGCTGCCCTGACCGGGGCTGCCATGACCTCCAGGATGACCGGTACGGCAAAGGCGGCATCCGGCCCGAAGGAGCCATATGCCGGTTCCGAGAAGATCAAAACGATCTGCACCTACTGTTCCGTCGGCTGCGGTATTATTGCTGAAGTGCACAACGGTGTGTGGGTGCGGCAGGAGATTGCCGCCGATCACCCGGTCTCTTTCGGCGCGCACTGCTGCAAAGGGGCCGGAGCCATTGACATGGTCACCAGCTCGAAGCGGTTGAAGCATCCGATGAAAAAAGTGGCGGGCAGGTGGACGCCCATCAGCTGGGACCAGGCCATCAAGGAAATCGGTGATACCCTGGTGGCGATTCGCGAAAAAGACGGCCCGGACGCACTGCATCTCAACGGCAGCGCCAAGGTCTCGACGGAAATGGCCTACCTGCAGCGAAAATTTGCCGCTTTCTGGGGCTCGAACAATGTCGACCATCAGGCGCGCAGCTGTCACTCGACGACGGTGGCCGGGGTGGCCAATACCTGGGGCTACGGGGCGATGACCAACAGCCTCAACGATATGCGCCATGCCAGAAGCATGATTTTTATCGGCTCAAATCCTCCCGAGGCGCATCCGGTATCCATGCAGCATATTCTGCATGCGAAAGAAAAAAACAATGCGCCGATTATCGTCGTCGATCCGCGCCGGACAAAAATGGCCGCCAAGGGCACGGAGTATGTACGTATTCGACCGGGGACCGATGCCGCGTTTGTCCTTGGCCTGATTAACGTCATAATCGCCAATGGCTGGGAAGATAAGGAGTTTATCAGGACCCGTGTCTCCGGTTACGGGGAGATGGTCGCGGCCGCCAAGGATTACACGCCCGAAGAGGTGGAAAATATTACCGGTATCCCCGCCGAACAGACGCTCCGGGTCGCCGGGCTCCTGGCGAGGAATCGGCCGACAAGCCTTACCTGGTGCATGGGCAGTACACAGCACTCCATCGGTAGTTCGATAACCCGCTCCTTCTGTATCCTGCAGCTGGTTCTCGGCAATATGGGCAAATCCGGCGGGGGCACGAATATTCTGCGTGGCCATGATAATGTGCAGGGGGCCACGGATATGGGTGTTCTTGCCGACAGCCTGCCCGCCTATTACGGTCTGGCCGACGGCGCGTGGAAACATTGGTGCCGTGTCTGGGATGTCGATTACGACTGGATGGTTTCCCGCTTTCACGAAAAAGAGTGGATGAACAAAAAAGGCTTTTCTCTCGCTCGCTGGTATGAAGGCGTCCTGCAAGAGGAAAAATGCCACCAGTACACGCCGATCAAGGCGTTGATCCAGTGGGGATGCGGCTCAAACTCCAACTCGCAGTATGATCGAGTCGTCAGGGCCTATAACAAGCTCGACCTGCTGGTGGTTGTCGATCCTTTCCCGACCATGATCGCCGCCACCTGCGATACCGACAACATCTATCTCCTGCCGAGCGCCAGCCAGTACGAAACCTCCGGGTCGGTGACCTCCACCTCCCGGCAGCTGCAGTGGCGCTGCAGGGTCGTCGATCCCGTGCATAACAGCCGGGACGATTATCAGATCATGGAGTTACTCGTCAAAAAGCTCGGCTTTGCCGATATGTTTTACAAGAACATCAAGCAGGTACCCGAAGACATCACCCGGGAACTTGGCAGCGGGGCGCTGAGCATCGGTTACAACGGCCAGACGCCGGAACGTATCAAAAAACACATGGAAAACTGGAACACCTTTGATATAGACGACCTGCAGGCGAAAGGCGGCGTCTGTGACGGGGAGTATTATGGCCTGCCCTGGCCATGCTGGACCGAAGAGCATCCCGGGACGCCGATCCTCTACGATGTCTCGAAAACCGTGGCCGAGGGGGGCCTGCCGTTCAGGAATCGTTTCGGTAACGAGAAGACCTACGATGCAAGTGGCCGAACGGAGAACCAGTTGGCGGCCGAGGGGGTCTGCAATCCCGGCAGCGAGGTCAGGGGTGGCTATGCGGAATTCAAGGATGTCGAGCCTGGAACCAACTGGGAGACGGATCTTTCGCAAAAAACAATAAAGGCGGCCATCGCCCGCGGCATGGCGCCGTCCGGCAATGCCCGGGCCCGTTGTGTTGTCTGGGAATTTCCCGATCAGGTGCCGATCCATCGGGAACCGCTGCATTCGCCCCGGCCGGATCTCATTCTCAAATATCCCACCTACGTCGACAAGGAAAACCATTTCCGCGTCGATACGCGCTTTCTCAGTGAACAGATTCCTGACCTGGTCAAGGATTTCCCCTATGTCCTGACCACCGGCCGTATGGTCGAGCACATGGGCGCAGGCGCCGAGACGCGCAGCAATCAATATCTGGTGGAGCTGCAGCCGGATATGTATGTCGAGATCAATCCTCGCCTCGGCAACGATATCGGCGTTCGCAACGGCGAGATGGTATGGATAGAATCACCTGAAGGCGGCCGGATCAAGGTGAAGACCTTTTTTACCGAAAGGGTCGATGAAAAAACGCTCTTCCTGCCCTATCATTTTGCCGGCGTCCTGCTCGGCGAATCCCTGGTTGAGAACTATCCTGAGGGCACGGCACCGCTTGCCGTCGGCGAACCGGGCAACGTTGTCACCAACTATGGCTATGACATTGTCACGCAGATGCAGTCGACCAAGGATGGATTATGCAAAATTGCCAAGGCCTGATGGGGAGGATGTGAAATGGCAAGGGTAAAATTTTTATGCGATGTCGAACGCTGTATTGACTGCAGCGGCTGTGTCGTCGCCTGCAAAGAAGGGCATCATGTCCCCGTCGGGGTGAACCGTCGTCGGGTGATTACGCTTGATCAGGGTAAATCCGGCGAGAAATCCATTTCGGTTTCGTGTATGCATTGCGCCGACGCCCCCTGCATCGCCGTCTGTCCAGTTGATGCCATTTATCAGCGTGACGACGGCATTGTCCTGGTCAACAAAAAGACCTGCATCGGCTGCGGCTACTGTTTTATGGCCTGTCCGTTCGGCGCGCCGCAGTTTCCCAAAGGCAATATCTTCGGCGCCCGTGGCGCCATGGACAAATGTACCTTCTGTGCCGGCGGGCCCGAGGAAAATTTCAGCACGGAAGAAAAAAGACTCTATGGCCAGAACAGGATCGCCGAGGGTAAAGTGCCGCTTTGCGCCGGCATGTGTGCGACCAAAGCGCTGCTCGCCGGGGATGCCGACGTGGTCGCCGATGTCTACCGCGAGCGGGTTTTTCAGCGCGGTTCCGGCGTCAATGCCTGGGGCTGGAGCAAGGCCTACGGCAAGGAATAGGCGGCGCTTTTTATCCATTATGCGGGGCACATCATGCAGAGAGTTTTTTATTGTCTCCTCCTGCTCACCGGTTTTTTTACGGCAGGGTTTGCCGCTTTTGTCTACGCCAGGGAAGACCCGGCGGCCGCCGGCCCAATCGCCGATCTTTTGACCGTTTCCTCGGCTGACTACTATCAGGCCCTGATAGCAGAGGTTGCCGGCAACTGGCAGAACTACGGGCAACTGTTTACCACCCTGCAGGGACAATGGTTCTGGAAGGCGTCCCTGCTCACCATCACCGTGGTTCCCGGACTGTTTTTGCTGCACTATCTGGTCATCGGTGCAAAACATTTTGACCAGGGCGGAGAACAGGTGCTGTTTTTCCCGCTGCTGACCCGGGTCGTCCATTTTTTTGGTGCACTCAGTTTTTCTCTCCTTGTACTCACCGGGCTGATGATTGTTTTCGGCAAATATATCGGCGGTGGAACCCTGATCAGATCGGCCCGGTATGTCCACCTGCTTTCCGCCATGGTATTTGTCGTCCCGGCATGCATGATGCTGGTCATCTGGCCAAAAGACATGCTGCCCCGGCGGCATGATATCGCCTGGCTGGTTCTTCTCGGCGGTTATCTGAGCAGGCGGAAGAAACCTGTTCCCGCCGGAAAATTCAACGCCGGCCAGAAGATGTATTTCTGGTCTGTTACCTTGGGCGGGGCCGTCATGGCCTTTACCGGGTATGTCATCTGGGGTATGGGGGCGGATGTGGAGAGCGTCCGTCTCGCCGCAATTATGCACAATACTCTTGGTATGGGCCTCCTGGCATTCTATCTCACCCATCTCTACATGGCGGTATTTGCCATTGCCGGCTCTCTGCAAAGTATGAAAAGCGGCTACAAGCCAAAAGAGGAGGTGGATATTCTGCACAGTCGCTATAAGTATCAGCAGGGACAGGAAGCAAAACGACGTTTTTGAGGTCGAGCGCCAGTGCATGGCACAAGAGCGGCTGATGTATATGATCCCGCTCTTTTTATTTTCACGTACCAGCCGGTAGCGCGGATCAATTGTCGGAAAAGTTCCTTTGCAAATACGATACAACTCGGTATGTTCAAAGCGGAATGACCGTGCTGCCTTTACAGGAATGGATGTATGGAAATAGACCGATGGCAGTTCGAAGGGAGCTAATTTAAAGAGGGACGGGAAATTTATGTCGTCTATTGTAACGTTCATCGGCTGGCATGACAGTGGCAAAACCACCTTGGTGAAACAGGTTGTTGCCGAGCTGAAAAAGATGGGTTATCGGGTTGCCGTCATTAAATCGAGCAATGATTCGGGCATACAGTTCGATACCCCGGGCACGGATACGTTCATGCACAAACAAGCCGGGGCGGACAGTGTCATGCTGGTGGCGCCGGACCAGATGGTCCTGCAGACGCAAAACAGCGGACTCTCTCTCAGGACCCTGGCCCATAGATATTTCCCTGATGTGGATATCGTTATCGGCGAGGGATTTAAAACGGCTAAAAAAATTCCGAAAATTGAAGTCTTCCGTAACCGTGACCAGAAACTTCGTGACGAGGTGCACGGGGTTATTGCCGTCGCCACCAACCTGGAAGGAGTCGCCGGCAATTATGTCTTTCGTCTGGACGAGGCACCGGAAATTGCTCTTTTCATTGAAAAAAGATTCCTTGTCAACAAAGAAGGCAAAGAGGTCATGGCGCTGCTGGTGAATGGCAATAAAATTCCCCTGAAAGGTTTTATTCAGGAGGCATTGGCCGCAACCGTGTATGGTTTTGTCAAGACGCTCAAGTGTCATTCAGATATTAAAGAGATCGAACTGCGCATCCAGGTCGAGGATTTGGAAAAATAATTTCTGCCCCTTTGCCGGATGTCCCGGCTTTAACTTTTCTGTTTTGCGAGCATTTTCAGCTTTTCTTCTTCCGCGTTAATCGATGCCAGCGCTGCTGCACCGGCAGCACTGCTTATTGCCGTGGCCTGCTCCGGGGATAACTTGCCGCTGCTGACCTGCTCGCTCAACCCGGGAACGTCGACGATGACCCTCTTATGGGCGTAATGGATGCCGGCGGCAGCCAGTGCTTCGGTGATTCGTTTATAGGCTTCCCGGCGGATAATGAAATGGGTGCCGGGTTTTGCGGTAAATTTCACCCTGATGGTCATCACCGAATTGGCAATTTCCCGGACTCCCTGCGATTTTATCGGGTGGATAAAACCCTTGCTGTATTCTTCGTCTTCGAGCATGGCTATCCCCACCTTTTTGATAATTTTACGAATTTTGTCGATATCGGCGTCATAGGGGAAATCGAGATTGAATTTGACGACCATGCCGCCGCGCATGAAATTCGTGATGGCTCCCAGTTCGCTGTGCGGTACAATCTGCAACATGCCCCGGTGGTGGCGGAGCATGACATTTCTCAGAGTAATGGATTCCACCATCCCGGACACCGGGCCTGCGGTAACATATTCACCGACCCGGAAGGCATCGTCCAGCAGGTAGAAAAAACCGGAAAACATGTCTGATACGAGTTTCTGGGCGCCAAACCCTAAAGCCAGGCCAACAACCCCGGCCCCGGCCAGTAACGGCCCGATATCGACCCCGATGGATGACAAAATGGTCAGCGTTACCATCACGACCAGTACAGAAGCGACAAACTTGCGGACCATCGGCAACAGGGTATACGATCTTCCTCTGGTTGCGGCGGCTCCCCATTCACTGTCTTCCTTATGTTCACCTTCGTCTTGCACTTCCGGCAGTGTCTCGCGCATTTTTCTTTCAATCAATGCGTCGATGAATCGCCAAAAGACCAGGGCCACCGTCATGATTATCAGGGAATCCATGAGTCCTGCCGCCAGCATGGAAACGAAAGGGATTTCAATATTCCAGAGACCGGCCAGCCAGATGAGCAGGGCAAGGGCAACAGCTGTTCTGGCCAAAAACCTTACCTTGTGATAGAACGCCCGGCCTTTTTCCCGCACCCGGACAATCTCTTCCCCGGCATCCTCACCGTTGCCGTAGTCGAGCCGATGGATTTTCAGTGTGCTCATGGCATAGAGAACGACCCACTGGCTGAGCTTATCGAAAATCATCCAGATCGGCAGTGCAAAAAAACTGAGCAGGAACGCGCCGCCGCTGGTTTTGTCCGGGCCGGCGATACTCGATATCAGCAGAAACCAGAGCAGACCGAGATAGAGCAGGGCGAGGATGTGCCAGACCGAGGCGAGCCGCCTGCGGCCCCACCCGCTGGTCTGCTGGTCCTGCTCTGCACCTGCCCCGATATGGTCTCTTACTCTGGTCTTGTAAACGAGAACAGCGATTGCCGTGTTCGCCAGGAGCAGCGTTGCGAAAAAGAGTTGCAGGAGCAGGACGGCGTGACGTTCCGCCCCCAGTTTGAAGACAACAACCGAAAACATCAGCGCGGTAATGATGTAGCTCAGGATGATAACCATGATCCGGTAAATATGAGCGGCTGTGCGGCAGTCCAGCGGCACGATACGGAAGGCGCTTACTTCGGGGGAGAGGAAAATACGGAGCAAGATGGAGGCGGTGCGGATCAGTGCAATGGCGATAACAATGGCGAGAAAAGGTAATTTTGCAACGGGTGAGTTCGTCTGGTCGAAGAGAAAGAAGGCGGCAAAGGATGCGCCAAAGAATAAGCAGAGACCGATGACATCAGGCAGCGCATTACACATGCTGGCACTGAAGCGGTCGGTCCAGCGCATTTCCGGCAGGTTTTTCGCATCGACCTGGAAATATTTCGTCAGCACCCTTCTTTTCACCAGCAGCTCGATAACAAAACCGATGGAAATAAAGAACAGCACCGACAGAAAGTTTTGCAGCGCACCCGACGCTGTCCCGAGGGGGCACAGGGAAATAAAGACCTTGTGCAGATTGGCCGGCAGGCTGGGGGCTTGCGCCAGGAGCCTGCGGAGCTGGTGTTCGGATTGCAGTGAATCCTTACTCAGTGACTCCAAGATCCTTGCCAGCGGTGCCGCCGGGCCTTTCATGGCCGGTTCTTTGGCAGACGGCTCGTTTCCCGCGGGGACATCTTTCAGCAGCTCACTAATGAGCAGTTGCCGGACCTGTTCGTCACTCAGGCCGGAAAGCGTGGCGTGAACCGAACCTGTAGAATGAGCCTTGCCCTGAAGCTCTGCAGCGGCACCATTGTCAGCTGCGGCGTGTCCCGGGGAAATAAAAAAGGACAGCAAAAAAAAGCAGACGAACAGCATGGGAAAAAACAATCGTGGCTGGATCATAATCTCTTTTGGGTCCAAGGTTGTTCTTTGGTTCGGTTACCCTCAGTTAGAAGCGGGTCTCAAAGTAGGGTTCAAGTACCTGCGGCAGCTTGAAAGTGCCGTCTGCCTGCTGATAGTTCTCAAGAATGGCCAGGAGCGTTCGGCCGACCGCCAATCCTGAGCCGTTCAGGGTGTGTACCAGCTTGCTTTTCTTCTGACCCTCCGGCCGGTATCGTATGCCGCCTCGGCGGGCCTGGAAATCAAGAAAGTTGGAACACGATGAGATTTCCCTGTAGGTATCCTGGCCGGGCAGCCAGACTTCAATGTCGTAGGTTTTAGTGGCGGAAAAACCAAGATCCCCCGTGCACAGGATAACCACCCGGTAATGCAGCCCGAGGAGCTGCAGGACCGCCTCGGCATCGGCGAGCAGCTTGTCCAGTTCCAGTTCCGAGGTTTCCGGGGTGGTGAATTTGACCAGCTCAACCTTATCGAACTGGTGCTGTCTGATCAACCCCCGGGTGTCCCGGCCATGGCTTCCGGCTTCGGAGCGGAAACAGGGCGTATAGGCGGTATATTTTATCGGCAGGTCTTTTTCAGAAAGCGTTTCGTCACGATGAATATTGGTCACCGGCACCTCGGCGGTGGGGATGAGGTAAAGGTCCCGGTCTTCGATTTTGAAAAGATCCTCTTTAAATTTAGGTAACTGTCCGGTGGCCGTCATCGAAGGCGTGTTGACCAGAAACGGCGGCAGCACCTCGGTATAGCCATGTCGCTGGGTGTGCAGATCGAGCATGAAATTGGTCAGCGCCCGTTCCAGTTTTGACGCAAAGCCCTTCAACAGGGCAAATCTTGCCCCGGAGATCTTCGCCGCCCGTTCGAAATCGATGATATCCTGCTGCTCGCCGAGCTCCCAGTGGGGTTTGGGGGGAAAGGAAAAGGTCGGCTTTTCGCCCCATTTTTTGATTTCGATATTATTCGAGTCGTCCTGGCCGACGGGAACACTGTCATGGCAGAGGTTGGGGATGGCCATGACGATTTCCTGCAAGGATTGCTCAATAGTGTGCAGTTCATTATCAAGCTCTTTGATCCGCTGGCTGGTTTCACGCATTTCAAGGATCAAAGGATCGGCCTTCTGCCGGTCATCGTCGGACCCACGCTTGAGGACGGCAATCTGATCGGAGACGGTATTACGCTTATTCTTCAGTCCTTCAACCTCGGTAAGAAGGACCAGTCTCTTCTGGTCGGTACCGGCGAAATCATCGATCAGGGTTGTTCCCATACCCCGGCGAATGCATTTCTCTTTTACCAGGTCAAGGTTTTCTCGTATAAATCGTAGCTCAAGCATAATATTTTATGGGGTTTATAGGAATAGTGAACAGCGGGAGATCTATTGTTTATCATGGCTGATTGGTGAAATCAACCTCTATCAAATTGTTACTTTACGGCAAAGTGATCATCCTCGCTTCGGTTGTGGTAATTCCTTTAAACTGCATGGAATTTTCCGACAAAAATAAGACGCCACGTGCTTCCCATTATATTTCTTGACGTTTTTTTGTCCGGCCGATTATCTTGAGACAATCGCAAACCGTATTTTTCCCCTTTCAGAACCACTAAAAAAGTTGACACCAATGGATTCTTCAGACAATTTTGACAACCATGTTGCTCTGTTAGAGAATTTTTTTGATACGGCGCACAATAATAGTCTGCTGCATTTGTCAAGCGGCACTCTTCGTCAAATACGCACGCGGCTGCGGACAACATTGAATGAAATCCTGGTCTGGGGACGGCCGCACCTCGAAAGAACTCGAGGTCTTCAATGGCCATATGAGCAGTGTGCCGTTATCGCCCCCGCCCTCGAACGGATGTATCATCAGCACGGCGACAAAACAGTTGCAAAACAAGCCCTGCTCTTTCTATCATTTTTGCCGGTTCCAAACCAATGGCGCTGGTTGGCCAAGGCTCTCGACCTCCTGCACGATGAACCCGAAATTATAAACTTCTTAACAACCGAACGGCGGACGATCCAGGCAAAACTTTCAGAAAAGCCACAATCCACCTTCAAGTTGAGACATTTTGTGCAAATTTTGAAACCCCCTCGCTTGCCGCATGAAAAAGGGGTGCTGCGAATTTTTTCCCTTCCCTATCTCTTTCTCGACAAGCAGGTGTTGAAAAAAATCGCCGACCAGTATGTCTTCTATGTGGAACCTCCGATGGGTGTGGTTTTCCGGCACGCCTGGTGGCGTGTTTTCACCGAACTGCAAGACCCTTGTGTTTTTGGTCTTGGCGGTGAGGAAGATAGGCGTTTTGTCGCCATGCAGACCAACACCCATGTTATTTCTCTCGCCCATGGTGATTACTTACAGGAAGCCGCTCCACCGGATCGTTCAACGGTAAAAGATATTGATATTGTCTTTAATGCAACGTTTGATGACATGGCGCGCAAACGTCATTTTTTCATGTTGCAGCTTTTAAAGGACCGGCGCCTTGTCACAAAAAAAGCGCTGTTTATAGGCCGAGGCTCTCCGCATCATATGCGGGCGTTTCAAAGACTGGTCGAGACGCAGGGCTTGAGCGATCGTGTCATCGTCCTGTCTAATGTGCGCCGTAAAGATATACCTTCATATCTTGCCCGCTGTAAAACAGGCGTGCATCTGTCCCTTTATGAAAACAGCTGTCGCTGTGTTTACGAATATTTCCGAGCCGACATTCCCTGTGTTATCTCGTCGGCCACGGCCGGAGTGGATATGACGATATGCAACGCACAGACAGGTAAGGTCGGCCGGGATGAGCAACTTCCTGAAGTCATAGCCCACGTGTTGCTTCATCGCCGTTCCTATTCGCCACGCAGTTGGTTTCTCGCGCACTCGGGAAGTCAGCATAACTCGCAGAAACTCAACGACAACCTGGTGAACATCTTTACTGAAAACGGTTATGTCTGGCACAACGACATAGTGCAATTAACCAGTAGCGGCGCTAGCCGCTATCTGAAAAAGGACCATTACCACCAGTTTTTGCCGGAATTCAACCAACTGCTTGCCATGCTCCAGCCGTCGATCGCCCCATCCGTCAATCTCGTCGTTGATGAAATCTAACCTGTGATTGATGAAACGAACCTCTATCAAATTGCAATTTAGCCATGCTTCTGCTACCTTGTCCTGCAGAAAATAAAACGAACGGCGTTTTCCGATACTGCAATCAGCGGCACCCCTGATATATTCCCATGGCGGCACACACAAAAATCGTTACCTTCGTCGTTGAATTGCGAAAATCCATTCGCAATCTGGCGCTGGTACTCTGCTGCAGCACCCTGGGGATCTTCTTTCTCTCGCCGCAGCTGCTGCATTTCGTCCAGGGTCATCTGGCCGAGAAACTGTATTTCTTTTCCGTGGCCGGGCCTTTTCTCGCCCATGTGAAGCTGGCACTCTTTGCCGCTTTATATATCCTTATGCCCTGGTTTGCGGTGGTCATCTGGCGGGCTCTGGGCAAGCCGTTCGGGGTCTCCGGAGGACAATTGTTTTTCTTTATCTTTTTTACCTGTCTGCTTTTTTACGCCGGGACGGTGTTCTGCTATTTTATAACCCTGCCGTTTGGCATAAACTTTTTACTTGGCTTCAGCTCCGAGGAACTGAGGCCGGTAATATCCGTTAGCCGGTTTGTGAATTTCACCACAGTCTTCGTCCTGGCTTTTGGCCTTATTTTTGAATTGCCTATCTTCATGGTGTTTCTTTCGAAGGTCGGGGTATTCAAACGAAGTTTTTATGAGAAAAACAGACGGTATGCCCTTTTACTCATCGCCATAGCCTCAGCGCTGTTGACGCCAACGCCGGATATCGTCAATATGCTCCTTATGGGCGGGCCGCTTTATCTGCTCTATGAATCGGGTATACTTATCCTGCGGTTTTTGCGTATCGGACTATGAGAGAAAACAGTGCCGGCCGAGCGCCAGGGGTAATGGTGGTTTGTCTGGCGTATTATAATTCGATCAGTTCAATACCGGCCGACTGAAGCAGTGCCGCGGTAACGCCGATCCTGCCGTGCACGGCACATGACGGGCTGCGGGCTTTGAGGAAAGCCGTGCTGCTGTTTTGCAACTGGGCAATATGCAGTACCTGCCGGGCTCCCCGGATAAATTCGGCCGTCACGTCGAGACCGCTTTTGGTAAGCACTTGGGCCGTCCCGGCAAGGACGTCCGCACCGTCACCGCCGATGATCTCGGCGGCTTCTCGGGGCGTGGGCAGGCCGCCGAGCTGTTCGGGGCAAACGGGTATCCAGGCCATGGTATGCATTGGTGCCGGATAGTCGGAGGTGGTTTTGACTTGTCCGTCGTAGCGGGTGCAGAGGCCGACCAGGCAGGCACTGACCAGACAGGTGGAATGTTGATTTTGCATTGGCAAGGAAAAAAGTGAGTATGGCATTTATCCAACAGAAGCAGAAACCAAAGCCCAATCAAAAACTTTCCCCCGTTCAGGAAGGCCGGGTGATGAAGATCGTCGTCGCCCTGCTGGTTATTGCGGTACTGTGGATATTTTTTTCTCCCGGAGCAGGGATAATAACTCTTCTGAGTAAACGATCCGAATTAACGGCATTAGAGCAGGACAAGGTGCGCATTGAGCAGCACATTCAAACGCTTCAAGAAGACATTGACCGTTTGAATAATGATCTCTCCTATCTTGAGGAGATCGCCAGGAAAGAGCACGGTCTCCTCAAGAAGAACGAGAAAGTTTATGATTTCTCAACAGCAAAACCTGAAAAAAAATAAATATAATTGGCAGGTTCTCACGGAACCTTTGGTCAAGACGCTCAGGAAAAACGAGATTTTCCACCACACCCGGAGGCGGGGGCTGACGGCAGTGACATGCCTGAAGTGCGCCTGAAGCTGCCGGCGGAAATGATCTTCGCGACCTTGTCACTTTTACATTTGCTGCACTGCACCTTTCCCGCATCGTCGCTTGACGTTGTCAGGATCTCAAATATGTGGCCGCAATCGCTGCATTTATATTCATATATCGGCATTATTCTATCTCCAATGCATTTTTCCGCCGGTGTCCCTTAAACGCTCATCTGAGGTTACAGCAGGGGTTGACCCGGCAAAGTTTTGTGTCGGGAACAGGAAAAAAATCCCTATTTGAGCAAATTTTTGAAAATATCACATGATTTGCATATTTCCAGTTTGTCTTTCTGGGAGACATCCAGGGTGCATTCACACAGTGTACCGGATAAAAACCAGCAGAGATGCCCGCTCTGAAACTCCCAGGCGGGGCACTGCTCTTTTATCACACAGGTTTTTTGTTCCCAGCATGGTGCAAGGCTATTTTCCCTGCCCCGCTGATTGATCAGCAGAAAGTAGATGTGTCTCTCAATATGTGTTGGAATTGTTCTCCAGCCCTGCTCGTAGCTGTGAATAGTTTTTAGAGACATTCCGAGTAGTTCTGCCAGTTTTTTCTGCGTTTTCCCAAGTTTCTTTCTGGACAGACTGAATTCTTCCTTAGTCAAGATCCGTACCTCATCATGGTGTAATTATTATGCTTACAAACCGGGGCGGTTGAAAGCAGTACAAGTATTTGACTTAGCTAATTTTGATAATAATAATCATATGTTCAATAAATACCAAATTTTCTCAAAAATGGCTTTGATTTTTCGTGCAAACCCAGAGAAAAGATTGTTCCATTTCTCTGGTAATGGTTAATATGATCTTATAAAATTACCAGGGAGATTTGTACACCGATTCTTCTCTTCAGCTTTTCATTTTAACAGGTTCCGGCTCCTATGAATATTCGACAGGTGGTGAAGGTTTTCTCAATCGTTCTGTGTCTTGGCATGCTGTTTTTGTCCGGTTGTGCGAATTTCCTCAAACCGGAGACGGGGGCAATAGCCCGGCCGGAGGCGCGGGTTACGCTGGCGGAAGATGGTGTGCAGGATGCTCTTTGGCAAACAAAGGACATGGTGTTGAGCTATTCCATAGCACAAAGCGATACCGCTTTCAACCTGTCCGGGGAGCTTGTTTTTGACCGGAGCCTGACCGATTCTTTCCCGGTGACAAGGAAGTTTATTTTTAAAATGAGCTTTCTCGATGGCGGGGGGAGAGTTATTGAAACGGTAGATATCTCTCCGCTCTTCAGTTCTTTTGGCCAAGCGCCGGATGAGCTGATGATCAGGTTTTCCGGCGTCAGACCAGCGGCTGCTGCTGCCATTGCTTTCAATTACTATGGAACGTTCAGGGGGAGTGCCGTGGCAATGGGGGGTGATGAATGGGACATTTTTTACTTTCCGTTTGATTAGAGATCAGGGCCTTGGGGCAGGTTTCAATATCTTTTTCATAAAGAACCGCGCGGGTTCAGGTAAGGTCAATGGGGCAAGGAGGATTCAGGTTGGTGCGTTGTGAAGAGTGAGAAAAATGATCTGCCGGCAAAGCTGCAAGCTGTGCTTGGGTATCATCGTTCAATAGGGATTGGTCCCTATCCGTGCAATGGGGATGTGCAGTCATTTCTCCATTATATGCCGCAGGCTGCCGCCAAAGCAGGACCAGCGCAGCAAAAAACTGTCGACCGGCAGCCGGCTTCCAGGAAAAATAGTCCTGCACCGGCAAAATCACCTGTGAATCTTACCGATATCGCGGCAGAAGTTGCCGCCTGCCATGCCTGTGATCTGCATAAGCAACGGCTGTATCCTGTGGCCGGACGTGGCGCCGACAAGGTTCGCCTGTTGATTGTCGGTGACTGGCTGGCGGGAGACGGCCAAGGGAGCCTTGCCCCGGGCCATCTTTTTGGTGTTGCCCAGGATGAGATGCTCAGCCGGATGCTCCTGGCTATCAAGCTTTCCGCCGGGGAGGTGTTTCTCACCAATGTAATTAAATGTGCGGTTCCCGATACCTGCCAGCCCCAGGCAACGCATGTACAAAGCTGTGTTTCTTTTTTGCGCCGCCAGATTGTCGTCTTACAGCCCGAGGTGATCTGTACCATGGGCGTGGTTGCTGCCCGGGCGGTGCTGGAAAGGTCGCAGCCGCTGTCGCGATTGCGGGGACAGTTTCATGACTATGAGGTGGACAAAGACAGGACTGTTCCGGTTATGGCCACCTATCACCCCACCTATCTCCTGCAGAACCCGGAAATGAAACAGGCAACCTGGGCTGATCTGCAGCTGCTGGCGAAAAAGATGGGCCTGGTGTGAGGAACGACGAAAAATCCGGTTTTTTAACTCATAAGGATAAGTCCCCGTCGCCCCAGCTGGCGAAGAAATGTGGTGACTGATATTTCCGCTTCCTGGAGGGACAGGCCGCTTTGGCCGGAGACCTCCCGAATAATCGCCTTGACATCTTTTTTCCCATCGAACATCTGCCAGACTGTGCTTCCCATACCGTCCAGCTGCAGCTTTTTCGTCGGTCTCGGTTCCACGCCCTTCTGAAACCGATTGGCCAGCTGAATGAAAAACGGCTTTATGTTTAAAGGATATTCAATGAGAATATCCCCGTTTTCAAGGGTGACCCATGTGGCCGATGGAGATATCCGCGGCACGCCGGCCAAGGCCTCGGTCCTGGTGAGCCCTCTGACCGCTTCCTTGATTGCTTTTTTCTTACGGAATAATTTCATATTGCCGGCAAATGTCATGGATTGCCGTCGGGGGAATCGGCCGATTGGAAAAAAGAATAACAACAAGGAGGCGGTTTCCGGCGACCTCGTGCCATATTTTCGCCCTGATAAAGGATTTCTCCCGGCGAAGCCGCAGCAGGACCTGTCTGCCGATGGTCGGGCTTCTGTAACCTTCGCAGGATGTGTTCTCTTCGCTGGTGGTCGTTTCCAGATCGGCGGTGTCGGCAAGAGTGAGGAGAATCCCTTGAAGTGACTGCTGGGCAAGACGGCTGTCCGCCGGGCCAAGCGTGCACGTTTGCACCAAAAGATCACCATTGGTGAAAGAGATCCGGGTAAGACCGGCAGCAAAAGTGTAGTCCTGGAGCGTGTAGGAAACCGGCAGAGTGAGAGCAAAATCCTGCATGCACCAGATGTTGTCCGGATCATTGCGGCATGCAATTGTTGCCAGGCATTCTCGTATTTCAACAAAGGGAGCCCGGTCAACTGCTGCTGTGCCCGTTGCCGGGTCGGGCAGAAAGAGTTGAAAGAGAACGAGAGTGCGGTCATCGGTGCAGAGGAAAATGCCTCCTTCCAGCATGCCGCTCTCCCCCTGATAGCAGGTCGCCAGGCGAAAAATATCCCTCAGATACCGCCATGCCGGTGGGAAATCATCTTCCTCAATAATGGTCCCCATCCGGGAGGCAAAGTGGCTTGCTCGTTCTTGCAGAGCGCGGAGTTGGCTTTGGGCAGGTTTTTCCCACCGGATCTGCAGCTGAGGCTGAAAATCTTTTTCAAAAACAAGATGGCGTTGTCCGGAGACACGAACCTCCCAGTTGCGAGGAATATGCAGCTGCAGACCGTTCCAGGCGATGAGTCTGCCATTTTTTTTTGGCTCTGTCCGTCCTGCGTGAGACATGTTACCTGGGGACAAGGTGTGACCAGTCGGATTTTTTCAGCTCTTCTCTTCGTTGTTCATCAATGTTTTTTTTGCCGTGTTGACACATTTCCATAAAACAGAGCCGCTCTTCCTCCATTTTTGCCGGATAGGAGAGTTTGACCATATTGCCGATGGTTTCATCGGCATCTTTGGCGTTATGCTGCAGTGCCAGGCTCACCGGATTTCGATCCTTATCAATAAATTGCCATTTCCATATATGTACCACACCAAAGGAATCGCCGTTCCATGAATCGGGATCACCAAATTTTTTACGAAATTCCTGTAATAATTTCTGGTAAAATCCTTTGCTCTTGTCCTGGTATTTCATGTCGATCTTCAGGATCAGATCAATGTATTTGCATGTCCCGTAGGAAAGAACGCCCTTGCGGAAACCATGCCAGTCGGTGACCACCACTTCTTTGAGGAAATTTGTCTGGATTATATCCGGATAGTCAGCAACGTTGGTGCCAAGAGCTATGCCGGCAATCTCATGGGGAACGTTGTTCTCTGCCGCCGCGGTGAAGGGCAGAAGGCAAAATGCGAGGCTGAAAAGTATCATCCATTGTCGTGCGGTTTTTACTGTTCTCATATTCTCGGCATATCATCTGTTGTCGGTTGTGTACGTTTCTTTTGGTAAGAATATCGGTTTCCCCGGCAGAATTGTCAAGACACCGGTCGCAAAGTGCTAACACCAAAGTACTAATAAGCCATATGACCAAGTGACTTCATGATAAGGGCAAAACCCATGGCAAACATGCCGCTGAGGCCCATGCCGCAGGAAAAGCCGGCGAGCAGTACCGGGGCATATTGGCGCCACATCGGGCCGTATTTTTTATAGAAAAAATACCTGCCGAGCAAGGCGCCGGCGACCTCTAAAACCAGGCCGTGCGGCGTGGATTGTCCGAGCCCGCGTACCACGCCGTAGATGAGCAGCACCGGCAGGCCAAAAAGGCTGAGCACCATATACATGAGCAGGCCAAAGCCGACCCCGCTGAAAACGGTAGTGCCGTTTAAGGCCTGATAAAACATCGAGTTGCCTTCCAAGGTGGATGTCTGCATGAGCAGGGTGTTCAAGGCCTGCAGGTGCCACAGTTCCTGGGCAAAAGGGTAGTTGGCCGAGGGAATCGGCGCCAGCCGCCAGATGAATTGCGAGAACATCAGGCTGGCGATCATGACGATGGGAAAGACCAGCAGTTCCGCCTTGATGATGCCCCGCAGGGAGGTGCCGGTCAGCTCGATCTGGCGGAACTGAACGGTGGCTTCGCCATAGTTGTGGATGGGAATGGGGGCATACCAGATCTCAATACCCTGGTAGCCGAAGAAACGGGCGCCGGCAATAAAACTTGCTTCCCGGACCAGGGGCAGGCTGACAAACTGTCCGGCAATACCTTCCATGCGGGCGGTGATATAGGAGATGATCGGGGTATAGATAAACCCGTAGGCAAGAAAGAAGACCCAGGGGAAAGATGGTACCAGCCAGACGCACAGCGCAACGTAGGCGAGGGTGGAAAAAAAATAGATGGCAATGGCGATCCAGAAATTGAAATCGCCACGGCCCGCCGGTGGATGAAACAGGTCGTGGAGCGTCCCCCTGTTGCCGTCTTTTTCCCGAAAGGAGCGGACAACGGACCAGACACCTATCAGGCCAATGGCCAGGCCCAGGCCAATGCCGAAGCTCATATAAAAATCAAAGTTGTTGGCGAATACGGTGTCGACCGTGGCCATGCCCGGATGCCAGCGGCTGAGGATACCGGCGGAATAGAGCAGCGGGTTGAGAATGATGGTGATAATCAAGCCGATAAGACCGCCGATCACCGCCCAGAAGGGCAGGACCATGCCGACAAACAGCAGACCGAGATCAAGCTGCAGCCCGGTGGCCACGGCGGGCAGAATGTTTTCCGTATAGCCGGTCAGCTCGATCCACGGGATGGGGATAAGGCGGATCTGTTCGGTGAAGATCAGCCCGGAGATGATCGGCAGCACAACATAGATGAAGCCGAAGGCCAACCCGATAACCCCGCCTATGGAGAACACACGCCATTTCCAGCTCTCCTTCTTTTCTTCGGCCGATTCCGCCAGGGCCATGGTACCGAGCGCGGCGACCGGGGCCATGGGAAAGGGCAGTTTTTCGACATCGGAGGTGATGCGGTACAGGGCGTAGCCCAGGCCGAAATGATCAATGCGCTGGATGATCTGTGAGCCGACCAGCAGGAGAATCGGAATCAACCAGTCCCGATGAAAAAAGGATCTCTCCACCATCGACAGAGAGTCGGGTCCGGGGGCAATCCAGGTCGGAATAAATTCGGTGACCCCGAGCATCCGTGCCGCATCGGACTGGACGAGATACTGGCTCCACAGCAGTCCGGAAAAAGGCGAGGCAAGCGCGGCACCCGCCATATAGTAGAGGAGAAAAATTTCCTGTTGCTTCAGGTCGGAATGGGCCCGTTTGGCAATCTCGGCAAACAAAATGATGGTCACCCAGCGGGCGGCCGGGCCGATGCCCTGGCCGATGACCAGCTGCAGATACATCGAACCGGGCATCATTAAAAAGCCGATGAAAATCGCCCCGATAATCGTCTTCCAGTCGAACCCCTCTTCAAAGTGCGTCGGCGTCGGCAGCAGGTCGCGATATTCTTTTAGTTCTTTATCGTCATACATATTTCACATTCCGTAGAGGCACCAGATATCTAATCCCCGCACAGCACGGGCATAAGTTCCTCAACGAAATACTCTTCTTGGAAAAGCAAGAAGAGTATTTCTAGGTCACTAATCAGGCAGAACCTGATAACTGACATCGGTAAACAGTCCCACCAGCGCCCAGCCGCCTCCCATGAGAAAATCCCCGATTATCAGACCGATGAAAAAAAACTGCAGTTTCTTGAAAAGAACGATCCCGCCGTAGCGCATGCACAGGGCGTTGCAGGCCCAGCCGAGAAAAAAACTGACCCAGAGAATACGCATGGCCGAGCTGTAGGCGGTGAGGTAGCCGATCGGATGGATGGGCCACCAGTAGAGTCGATGGTAACAGGTGACCAGCAAAAGCATCACCAGCGCTCCGGCCAGGGCAAAGATGAACACCCAGTTGCCGGTGGTGGTGGTCGTGGCGATGAGCCGGTAAATATTCTCATAGACCGCAGTCGTTGTCTGACTGGCCCAGTCCAGTTGCAGCTCACGGATGCCGTACCGGTAACAGAGGGTCATCATGGCAACGATGGAAACGGTCATCGAGGCGACAATGGTCATCGCCAGACCGGAAAAAAGCAGCAGGGCCGGGTTTCTATTCTGCTGCAGATGGCGTCCGTGCAAAAGTGAGGGCATCAAGGATTCGCGCAGGTCGACGAAAAGAACCTTCTGGCTCATACCGGCAAGCAGGCCGCTGGCGCCGGCAAACAATTTGGCGCCGAAAAGGGCGATCATGCCGTCGGTGGGAGCTGCAGTCAGGGTAAAGTAGGCCAGTCCCCCCTGACAGATGATGCGGGTTGCCACCAGCATAATCATAAAAAAAGCACCCACCACCAGGACGGCGGTGACCGGGGCCATGCCGAGCCAGATATACCACCAGATAATCAATGCAAAACCGATAATTGCCCCCCAGAAGGAGATGCGCACGTCAAACCACTCCGATCTTCCTGAGGCTGGCGGCTTGAGAAAAAAGGACTGTTTGCAGACATCGAGAAGGTGGAGCCTGGCCAGCCAGACGAGAAAGAGGAAAAAGATGCCATAGGCCCCGATCATCTGCATTTCTTCCGGACGGGCCAGGGTTGGACCGAAGGAGACGCCGAGTTCGCTGACCGGAATAGAGTAGCCGAGCAGATTGAGGACGCCGTACAGCAGACTCCCGGCCAGAAAGAAAAACCAGAAAGAAAAAGAGATCTGGCGTGAGGTCAGAAAGGCAAAGCCGATAAAAGCAGGATAGATAGAGATTTTCAGTTTCTGGAAACCGGTGAGCAGGCCGCTCTCGGAGAAATAGGGTCCGGCCAGAAAGAGCGTCGGGATGGGTGGTATCGTCGGATAATAGAGGTTTAACCCATTTATGAGGTGGAGAAAGACGGGGATGGACAGTCCGGTGATAAGAAACCGGTTGAAAAAGAAACTGCCTGTTTCCCCCTCACTGACCGCCTTGCTGATCATTTCCGGGACCTTCAGCAGGGGAAAGTTCATCCGTTCATTGTGGATCCATTGTCTGGAAAGAATGTTGATAAGAAACAACATAACCAGATAGGAGAGGAGGACAAACATGCCCCAGAGTAGCAGGGGCGAGAGCCATGCCGCCCAGGGAATGGCCCCGACCACCTCGAGCCAGCCCATGCTCCGACCGCCGGGAAGGCCGTTGTACAGCAGCATGACGGCCTGCGGATCGGTTGGCGTCAATGCCGGGGGGATGAGGGGATGGAGAATCTCTTCCCAGCGGTTGCCAGGGGTTGCAAAATGTATCGGAGCGGTCAGATTGATAAGAAAGGTACGGGCAAAGCCGGTGTAGGCGATACCTGAACCAATGACCATCTCTATCCAGATGACCAGCAGCTCCGGGCCGGTCAACAGCAGCGAAGAGCGAAAGATTCTGGCGATAAGGCTGATGACAATAGCGAGAAGGAGAAAAATAAAAAAGGGCGCGAGGGGGAAGTGGCCGCCGCCAAGGGGCGTGGCCCGAAGATAAATATTGTTATAGGGGGTCAGCAAACAGATGGCCACGGCCAGGAGGAGGCCAAGCAGCGGCGCACGTTTGCGGATGGTCCGAGCCACATGGTCTGGAGAAGAAGTCTGCATGTCAGATGAGCTCCGGAGCCAGGCCCTTGTCGGCCAGAACCTTCTGGAAAGAATCTTTCAACTGCTCATGGGCCTCGTGGTCATAGGAACGCCAGACGAGCAGTTGTTTGCGTAGTTCGTGGAGAAAGGAGGTATTGATTCGCTGCCAGACCCCAGATTCGCCCGACTGCCGGTGCAGGGTGATTTTGATCTCGAGAAAATCCTGCCCCTCCAGGGCTGGACAGAACTGGATGTCGACTATTTGCATAATGCCGAAGTCAAAGGGGGCAAGCCAGACGTTTGACCGAAGATGCAGGCAGCGCACGTCGTTCGGTCTATCCGATTCCGCGACCATTTTATGAATCTCATCTATCGTTGAACAGCTGAAGACTATCTCTACCGGACCCGTGGAAAAAATTCCATGGGAGATATCCCGATGACTGACCAGATAATCGTGGATGAAGCCGCCGATGCTTTCGTGTTCCCGGTACTTCATCAGAAAGGGCAGGGTGACCTCGATGGTATTGTCAACCGGCGCGGGGAGGGCAAAGGTGCGGTTGACGTCAGGAATGGCAATGCGGGCGGCAACCCTGGCCGGATAGAGTACCGAGATGAGGACGACGACCATGACGAGGACCATGGCGGCTACCCCGGCCATGGAAGAATAGTTGACGGTGATCCCTGCCCACAGCGGCGTTGTCGACAGAAAAGCGGCGGAAACCTGCGCCACCAGGTAGCCGATAACAACCGAAATCACCGCCAGGGCCATTGCCTCGGCAACAAAGAGAAAGCCGACGTGGGAGGGTGCCAGGCCGACCGAGGTGTAGACGGCAATCTCTCCTTTACGTTCATAGACGGAACTGATCATGGTATTCAGGACAATGAGGACGGAGATGAGCAGGGGAATGATGATGTTCGGCACCCCGCTGTAATTCATCGTATCGCTGATGTTATAGAGCCAGACGCCGTCCTCTTCTCCGGTAAAAATTGCCAGGCTGAACCTGTCGGTCAAGCTGCCGGCAAGAGTGCTTATCGTGCTGGTATCGGCTGGTTTGACGGCGATGTTTTTCAGCCGGCCGCCGGCTGCCAGCAGTGTCTTTGCCGGGATAATGACCGTCTGCCCCGCTGAAACATGCTGGTATCTGCTCTGGAAGGAACGCAGGTCGTCACCGGATTCAAGGGCCTCCATCTCTTCCTCGCTCATTTCCTTTCCCGCCTCTTCGGGGAAGATAACCGGCGTGAGCGGTTCGCCATCGAGGTCAATGGCCTTATCGAAATTTTTTGCCGTAAAGGTGCCGATAACCGTGAACGGTGCCCCCCATAACGAAATGCTTCCACCGGTGGCTACGCCCAGCCGGACGGCCATCTGCTCTTCGAGAATAATCGCCGTCTGGTCCTCGTCGGTGAACCATCGACCGCTGCTCAGGAGCTGGTCAAGTCCGGTGACGTAGGCCTCGTTCGGACTCAGGCCGATGAGGCCCTGGACGTAAATTTCTGAATCGCCCCGGCGGAGCGGGACGTTGACCGGACGGGCCGGGTCTTTGCCTTCAAGCCAGACCCGGGGAGCCGGGCGGCTGACGGACGACATGCTGCTGACGAGGATATCTGTGGCCTGGGGGGGCAGGCTCTGCCGGTTGAGTCGTTTCAGCAGAAGCCCCTGGTAGGGCGCCTCGGTCTGGAACGGCAATCTGACCTCTTTCCGGCTCGATTTAATGGTTGTGAAACTCATTATGGTGAAGGTGAGAATTATCAGGGTCGTGCAGGTCAAGATCGTCCTGATCCGCCGTCTTCTCAGGTTGGAGACGCCGAGAAAAAAGGCGGCGACAAACGCCTTCCAGCGGCTGATCTCCTCCGGCCGTTTGTGGGTCGCCCGTCGCTGGAGGAGAATCATCTCGTCTTCGAAGCGGAAGAAAATGATCAGGGTCACCATAAAGGACAGGCCGATGATGAAAAAGGCCAAAATGACCACCATCGGGCTGTAGGCAAGGTTGAAGGCCGGATGAACATTGTAGATGACGGTGATAAGCAGGACAAGGATAAGAGAAAAACCGATAATCCGCTTATAGATCGTGGCAAAATTAAAGAGAAAGCGTTCCATGACAAAGGCAAAAGGAACAAAGAGAGCGATATAGAAAAGGACGCCGAAAAGGACATCTTTCTGGGTTTTTTCGATCTGCACATAGACCCTGGCGGCAAGGGCAAGGGCTTCCGCCGCCGCTTCACGGGCCACCGAATAGGTGAAGGTGTCAAAATTTTCCGTACTTGTCGCCAGGGCCGCCAGTCCTCTGTTTTTCAGGCTGTTGATTCGTGCGTCGTAGATGCCGTGGGTCTGCAGGTTATCGATGCGCGGGACGAGGAGGGTCCAGGCATCCTTTGCCGCGTAATAAATGGTGTTGGGGATCGACGGGTAGTCATCGACCTGGTAACCAAGACCAAGCCGATGAGTCTCAGACCCGTTGGTAAGGATCATCTTGTTGGTGAGCACGGTATCGGAAAGCGTCAGTTTCAGGCGCGTGCCGGGCTCGGTATAAATCGAGGAAATAATCGAGTCCCTGGTGTCGATCCGGCTGAACCAGTAATGTTCGGGGGGCGCGTCGCGCCTGCCGTCATAGAGATGGAGCTTAGTCATATAGGCTAAACTGCGCGGTTCAAGCAGATCAAATAACGTCGTTTCCCGGCAGTTGAACATCACCAGATCCGCCTGCATTGACTTGCGCAGCAGCTTCAGCCGATAATTGTCCTTGCCTGTTTCCTTCTTATCAATGGCCCAGATAGCCTTGCCGCTCTCCTCGTCGAATCGATATCCTTCGATAATGAGTTTGTCGAGGACGTGCTTTTTGTCGGCCAGGCCCTTGATCTGGAAATAACCGGATTCATCGACCATGGCGTAAAATTTATTGCTGCCCTGGTAGGCAAGAATGGTTGTGTTCCGGGCCGGATAATTGGCAAACAGTTCCCCTTGCAGTAAAAGATTGGTGCGGGCGGTCACCGAGACAAAACCGTCCCGGGGAGGATTGTCGGTCTGGAGCTTTTTGGTCCGCCCCAGGCCCAGAACCAGGCGTTCCACCAGCTGGGCCTGGTCGTGCAGATAGGCCCAGTCTATCTGGTCCACTGTATCCGCAGGCGTCCCCCAGAGCATTCGGCTATCGCCCGTCGTCACCAGGCTGAGGCCGAGATAACCGGCCATCGCGCTGACCTCTCCCCCGAGGTTCGGTTGGTCGAGAAACCACGAATCCCATGTGCGCAGGTTGCTTGGGCGCAGGGTGTCCTGATACTGCGCCCTGCCGGCAGCCTCTTTGCCGAGATCATCAAGAATTTCGGCGATGGTACTGTAGGCCGAGATCCTGTTGATTGTCTGTTTGAGATTGTAGAGCCATCCCTGATGAAAGCCTCCCACGCCATTACCGTGGCTGGACAGATGCAGGCTGATAATCGTCGCGATTTCATAGTCCCGGACAAGCGTACGAAAGGCCGAGGCGGACTGTAGGGCGTCGAGGCGCCTTGTGGCGTCGCGGACGATCCGCTCATTTCCGGCAATGGCCTGCGGCAGTATCTGTTTGAAAAGCTCGGCCTCTTTTGCCGGAAGATCGTGAAAACTCTCCGCCCATCCCAGTCTTCGAAAAAAAAGGCGCTCCCCGGCGATTTCGGCGGTGAGCCGTTTCGTCTCGCCTGTCTGTTCAGCGAGACGCAGGCGCATCAGCTCTCTTGATACCTGATCGACAATTTCATCCAGGCTGTGCTTGATGGCCGCGCCAATGAAGGCGTCTCTTTTTTTATCTTCAACCAGTGGAAAATTGAGATTTTCGATGAGGTCCAGATTAAATTTGGCGCTGGTTATTTCCTTTTGCAGCAGAAGTTTTTGATCACGCAGGTCCTTCGACCTGGCATTGCTGCTCCAGATCATCTCGCGCATTCCGGCCAGGGTCTGCGCCTGCCCGCTGGTGGCGACCAGCAGAACGGAGCGTTGCTGCGGCTCTTGTACCAGAGATTTGGCCAGTTCCAGCAAGGTGGCTATTGACGAGGCGGCGTCGGCCCCGGGAGAGTTGCCGGAGACAAATTCTTCGTTATCAAAAAAGGTTTCGATGATCAGCAGTTCGTTTTTTTGCTGTGCGTCTGTCCCTTCAATAAGGGCATAGATATTTTTTGCCGGGTACGTCTCCCAGACACTGCGTGACTGCAGTTCAACCCTCTGGATCAGGGGAGTCTGCCGGTTGACCAGGGGGCCGAAAAAATGTACCGCCTCGTCTCTTTTCATCCAGAAACAAGGAAACTGCAACGGGGTAAGTTCCTGTTTCTCCGTGTAGAAGACACGTCCTTTGCTGTCGTCATCCTGCAGGAAAATCGCCGCCTTTGCCCCTAAAGAAGCGAGCAGCTGCCAGTTCCTGCCGGAGGCGAAATCGAGCAGGACAATGCTGCCTTGTATATCTTTGCCATCGAGTTCCTGCAACTGACCTTTGCCGACATAATAGAGGGGGGCCGAAAGAATGCCGTCTGTGGTCTGCGGGGTAACGGCATTATTGATAAGGGGGACGAGAGGCAGTGTTTTGTCAGCAAAACTGAGGGTCGCCCCGTGAAAACGGCGGATCGGCAGTTCATAAAGATGCGATTGCGGATCAAGGCCGAGAACCTGCAGCTTTTCTTCAATAAACGCCGCAGCCTTCTCGTACCCAGGTGAGCCGGTGGTTCTGCTGCCGAAACTACTGAGGGTCTCGATCGTTTCGCGCAGAGACTGTTTATCAACCGTTGTCTGGGCCTGTGCCGGAACGAAGAGATGCACAAGCAGAAAGAGGGTGACGCCAAGAATGGAGGAAGCTCTTTTCATTGTGTGAACAGGGTTCTTGGTTGATTTTATCTATTAAACATGGCGATATGGTCGCGTCAGTGCCTGGCACTTTCCAGCCCGCCTGTTCGTATATCCAGTTCGTCTCGTTCCTGAATTTTGTCCACCTGGCCGTCCCTGATCCAGACAACCTGGTCGGAGACATTGAGCATTTTATAATCATGGGTCGCGGAAATGACCGTCACCCCCCGCTGCAGGCTCAATTCCTTGAGCAGACGGATAATATCTTCTCCGGTCGTCAGGTCCAGATTTCCCGTCGGCTCATCGGCGAGGATGATCGCCGGGCTGTTGGCCAGGGCCCTGGCAACGGCTACCCGCTGCTGCTGGCCGCCGGAAAGCTCCGAGGGGCGATGGGTATGTCGGCCGGTCAGCCCCACCTGGTCGAGCAATTCCATGCCGCGCCGCAGCGCAGCGTCATTGGAGACTCCGGCAAAGGTCATGGGAATGGTAATATTTTCCAGAGCGGTCATGACCGGGATCAGGTTGAAGGTCTGAAAGATATAGCCGATTTTGCGGCAGCGCAGCCAGGCAAGTTCATAGGCGTCAAGCTGGGCGATATCCACCTCGTCGATGAACACCTTGCCGCTGGTCGGTTTATCGAGGCCGCCGATCATATTGAATAAGGTCGATTTGCCTGATCCTGAAGGGCCCATAATGGAGATATATTTTCCCTCTTCGATCTCCAGGTCGATACCTTTCAATACCTTCACGACGATTTTCCCGAGATCGAAATCCTTGGTGACCCCGGTAACCCGGACTATTTTTTTCTTTTCGGTCATATGGCGTTACATGCCTCTTGGGGCAAAGGTTATGCAAAGGGTATGCAGCTTGACATGTTATTGCTCGACGCGCATCGCCTCCACCGGCAGCATGCGTGAAGCAATAATTGCCGGATACAAGACCCCGAGAAGGCTCAATCCGGTTCCGGTGCAGACGGCATAAAAGATGGTCGCTCCCAGGTCGGTCCATGGCATAACCGATACTGCCGCCGAACCAAACCTGAAAATTGATGCAGTCAAAGCGACCAGGGTTCCCAGCAGAGCGCCGACAACGCCACCCGCCAACCCCTGCATGGTCGCTTCGATGACGAATATCCTGACAATGAATCGGTCAAGGGCGCCGAGGCACTTCAGGGTGCCGATTTCACGAAATCGTTCCGTCACCGACATGAGCTGGGCGTTGATTATGCCGACAACGCAGACCAGGAGAGAAAGAAAAACGATCCAGCGCTGCTTGGGCGAGCTGTTGATGCTTGGCGCATCAGGGGACACGTCATAACCGATTTTACTGAGGATCTGAAGAAATGCAGGATCTTGCGAGATGAGCAAGCCTTCGGTGATGTCGTTTCCGGCCTGGGTGAAGGTGAGGAAGGCCACGGCAAGGACCAGGCTGGTGGTGGTCACCAGTGAGCGAAAAAAACGAACCCGGATCGACTGGTAGGCCATTTGGAAGGATTTCGAAAGCGGCAGCGCGACAAGACGTCTCATGGCTTCAACCCCGGGTATTATTAGCAACGGCTCTCTGTTTGGCACTGCACAGAGAATTATTACGGTATGAGAAAGAATATCACTGTAGCGTCAAATCTAGTTTTTAAACAATAGCTTGTCAATGAATGTTCGTCGACAGCTTGTATTAAGACAAACTATCAACACCGGGAGGCGGTATGGTTTCTGTCGTCAATAATTTTCGTGCAGATACCGCTGCCGTATATGGCGAAGAAAATAGTCCGGATTGGTCGATTCGCCGGTGGCCAGGTGCATGATGTCCTGGGAATCCATGGTCGAACCTTTGCTCCAGATGGCCTGCTCGAGAAAATGCCGAATAAAATGGACCTCCCCACCGGCCAGTTGCTTCTGCCAGTCCGGATAAGTGCGGCCAATGGCGGCAAAGAGCTGCGCCGCATTCAGGGCGCCGATGGTGTAGGACGGGAAATAGCCGAAGGAACCGTCGGTCCAGTGCATGTCCTGCAGGCAGCCGTCACGGTAATTGCCGGCGGTGGAGAGGCCGAAGTATTCCTGCATCTTTTCATCCCAGAGCAAGGGGATGTCGGTAACCCGCATGGTGTTATTGATCAGGCTGCTTTCAATTTCGTAGCGGAGAATGATGTGCAGCGGATAGGTAACCTCGTCGGCTTCAACCCGGATGTAGCTTGGCTGGACCCTGGTCGCCGCGGCCCAGAGCTGGGCACCGTCGAATGGTGCGGTGGCAGGGAGCAAGCTGTGTATCTTGCTGCTGAAAAAACTGAGAAAGGGCCGGGACAAAACGAGTTGTTTTTCAAAGAGCAGACTCTGGCTTTCATGGATGCACATGTTGCGCGCGCTGCCCGCGGGCAGTCCATCCCAGGTGATCGGCAGGCCGCTTTCATAAGCGGCATGGCCGGTTTCATGGGCGGTCGCCAGCAGCGCGTCGAGAAAATCAGTCTGCCGGAACCTGGTGGTGATGCGCTGATCGCCGCGACACCCGGTACTGAAGGGATGGGAGCTGACGTCGAGGCGTCCCTCGTTGAAGTTAAATTCAAGGCATTGCATCAGTTCCAGGTTCAGCAACCGCTGCTGGTCGAGGGGATACTGACCGCGCAGATCCGGGACCAACTCGCCCTTTTGTTTGTCAACGACCTCTTGGACCAGTCCGGGCAGGACATTTTTCAGGGTGACAAAAACATCACCAATAAAGCTGTTGCTGTCCCCGGTGCAATAGAGGTCGAGCATTGCGTCATAGGCGGTCGGAAAACGGCCGGGGGTGACGTCGCGGCGAATCTGTGCTTCTTCCCTGGCCAGTTCGACCACCTCGGTAAAATTGGTCATAAAACCACTCCAGTCGTTCTCCTGGCGCTGGCTGCGCCAGCCGTGCTCACATTTTGAACCGGCCAGGGACTGGGCTTTGACCAGCTCCAGCGGCAGACAGACCGCCCGCCGGTATTCCCGTTCCATTTCCTGCAGACTGCGCAGCTGGCCGCCTGTAGTGACCCGGTCAGCCGCCCCGTGCAGCAGGTCTGCTGTCTTGGCGGAGATGAGCAGCCCGTGCCGCAGGGCGGTCAGTTCCGCAATGGCCTGTGCCCGGGGTTCACTGCCGCCCGGGGGCATCATCACCATATGGTCCCACTGGAGAAAGGTCAGGGCGTGATCGAGCCGGGCGAGCTGGCGAAACTGTTCTTCGAGCAAAAGATAGGCGTCGGACATGGGTATCCTCATCGGTTCTGGGAGTAGTTTTTCAAGGAGGGTGTCGGGGAGACTGTAAACACTTGGCCGATTTTATGCAATTGCACTTTTGTTTGACTGCGCCTGCCTGCCTGCGGCCAGATCACCGAAATGAACCGGGAGCAGTTTTTTGTTACCGGCGATCAGTCCGAGCAGGATGTCCAGCACGAGTAGAGCCGCCCTGTTCATTCTCTGGTGGTGGAGCATTATGCCGCACAGCCCCGAGGCGATAGCTTGCTCAAGTTCGCGCAAAAGATTTTCCAGGGCGAGCTCGGGGATGCTCTCTTTGCGGGTATGCAGATCGACATTCACCTGATACTCCGGCAGCGCGGCGAGTGTCTCCGGCCGGGCCCCCTTGCTTCGTGAGACAGCGGTGAAATGGAGATCGACAAGGGCCTGCAGGGTGTCGCTGCCGCACCTGTTCCACGGCGGCGTAAAAACCGGGTGAAAGTCAGTGTCCAACAGCTTCGTCAGTCTTTCTTTCCCCTGGCGGAGGCTGGCGGAGAGAGCGCTTTTGGTCCGTGCCGGTCCGAATTCCTGTTTTTTGCCGCTTGTTTCAAAGTTACGATGTACCCAGCCGTGCTGGTGCCAGCACCACTGTGCACTGCCGGTTCCGGTGAGCCGGCGCAGTTCTTGCAGTCGTGCGGCCGTCAGCCAGGCGGGAACGGTCGCCAGGCAGAGCGGCAGCCGATGTTTTTGAAAACAGGTAATAAGCTGGGCGAAACTGCGCGAGGGAACGCCGATGTCGTCGGCTCGGAAAAATACCAGCGGACGCTGTGCGGCTCGCCGGCAACCCCGGTCAAGATGTGAGCCGAGTCTGGCACCAATATCTCCATGATTGATCAAGTAGAGAGAGGACCCAGGCTTAGTCATGGTGCAATTGCCCTGACTGCCATCTTTCCAGTTGTTTGACCGTCTCTGTGGCCCCGTTCAGTTTAATCTCGGCAGTCATTCGGGGCCGGTCGAGCTGTTGGGCGATTTTCTTGGCGAAAAGATGCGGCGTCAGGTCGGTCTCGTCGATGATGGTCATCGGTGCCTTCCTGCCGAGCCTTTCCGCGCGCAACCGCTGTTCGCTGTTCTGCTTGAAAGGGTAGACCAGGGCCGGGATTCCGGCCTGCAGCAGATTCATGCAGGTGTTGTAGCCGGCCATGGAAATCGACAGATCCGCCGCCTCCAGCCAGGCCGGGAAACGGTCGGTAAAGCGAGCGATGGTCATATGGTCCCGCATCCTGTTCTGAAGCGTTGTATAGGCCGCCTCATCACAGTACGGTCCGCAGAAAAGCTGCAGGTGGGCGGGGATGGCGTCCTGCAGGATGGTAAAAGCGCCGATGGCGGCAGTCAGGAGTTCGCTGCCGACACTGCCGCCGCCGATACTGCCGACAATCAGTTTGTCGGCAGGTGCGAGGCCCAGTTGTTCTCTGATGCCCCTGATGCCCGCATCGTCTTTTGCCGCCTTGCTTTTTTCAACAGTGACAAAACCGGTATAGTGCAGCGGGACGCGGATATCGCCCAGGCGGCTGAAGGTTGTCTCAAGGGTAATAATTTCCGGGTCGGCATGCACCAGAATGCCGTCAAAAGAGGTGTTGATTGTCTGCACCACGCGCTGCTCAAACTTTTCCCGTCCGGTTTTTTTTTCCACCAGGATATCCCGCACGCTGCAGTAGCAGGCGCACGGCGCCAGGGAACCGTCATCGATTGCCTCAAGCAGCGGGTCAAGCTCAAACCTGAAGGCCTTGCGGCCGAAAGGGTAGAGCTCGGTGATGAAAACGTCCGGCCTGTTGGCGTGAAAATGGGCAAAAAGCTGCTTTTGCCGCGCCGTTTTGACTTCGGCCAGTGATACCCCAGGTCGACAGGGCACCATATTGTTAAACTCACTGTCCATCTGCAATCCCGGCAGCCGCAGTACCTCGATGTCAGGCCCGGCAAGTTCGACCGGAGGGCCGCCGAGAATGAGGGTGGTCGGATGGCAGCGGGCTATGGCCCGGCAGATCGCCACGCTGCGATGGAAGTGACCGATGCCAAGGACATGCTGACAATAGTAGGAGACCTTCATGGCCCGGTTGTTCGCGGAATGTTCAGTTCCAGCAGAGAAAACCGTTGCCCCGAGCAGCCGATGAGATGCAGGCTGTTATGGTGCAGCAGCGGATCCTCGTCGGGAAGAAATTCCCGGTCGAGGAGGAAATAGAGCACAGATTTGACCACCCCCTGATGACAGACGACGAGGATTTTCTGACCGGGCCATGTCGTCGCGCTCTCCAGAAGAGTTGCCAGCACCCGGTCTTTGACGGCCAGCCGGCTTTCGCCCCCCGGCGCGGCAAAGTGCCAGCCCCTTGCTATCCGGCTGGCCAGTTCATCTTTAAGATTCTCCTGGATATAGGGAATGGTCAGCCCCTCCCAGTCACCCCAGTGCTGCTCGCGCAATCGTGCATCAAAGGACACCGGCAGGCCAAGTTCCCGGTTGAGGATGTCGACCGTCGCCCGTACCCGGCCGAGGTCGCTGGCGATTATGCGGTCCCAGTGGTAAGGCTGCAGGGTCTGCACCCAACTGCTTGTTTCGTGCCTGCCCCGGGCGGTCAACGGCGAGTCCGCCGAACCCTGTATTTTTTTCAGCGTGTTCCATTCCGTCTGACCATGGCGTAACAGGCCGAATGTCGTGGTTGGGGCAATATCATTGGCTGTCTGTTTCATGATGGGGCTATGCGTTATCGGAAATTGTTGTCGAAGGGTGTCGGAAGAGAACGTTATGGAGGCGAAAAAGTTCCGCCAGTTTTTCTATCCATCGGCGGTTGTCAAAGGTATCCTTGACAAGCTCCTGCCCGCCGGCGATCAATTGCCGGCGAAGTTGTTCGTCGGTAAGGAGGCGCAGCATGGCCTTGCCAAGCTGTTCCGGCTGGGATGGCGGCACCGTCATGCCGGTCTTGCCATCGATCAAAATCTCCGGGATGGCGGAGACGGCGGAGGACAGAGCGGGGACACCCATGGCCAGGCTCTCCACCAGGACATTGGGGATACCGTCCCGGTCGCCGTTTGCCGCAATTTCGCAGCCAAGGACAAAAAGGTCGCTGGCCCTGAAATGAAGCAGCACCTCCTCGTGGGTCCGGGTGCCGAGCCATTGGCAATGCTCTTTGAGGCCGAGCTCGGCGATCAGGGCGAGGATCTTCTCCCGGTCGTCTCCGTCACCGATGAGGGTATGCTGAAAGCGGACGCCTTGTGCATGCAGACCGGCCAGGGCCTGGTAAATGGTCGCTAAGCCCTTTTTCTGGGTCATTCTTGCGACGGTAAGGATTTTAAAAGGGCTATGTGTTGCGCATGACACCTCGGTTTGCTGGAAAAGAGCAGTGTCTATACCGTGATAGACACAATAAATCGGCGTGGGACAGTCCCCGGCAAAAGCATCGAGGTATTCTTTATTGTGCCGGGTGCAGGTGACGACAAACTTCGCCTGGGCTATTTTTCTGCGGAGTTTTTCTTTGTCCGAGGTGTAGATGTCCTTGGCATGGGCCGTGAAGCTGAAGGGGATGCCGGAAAGCAGCGAGGCGAACATGGTCACCGAGGTCGGGGAATGGGCAAAATGGCCATGCAGCTGGGCAATGGATGGATCTTTTTCAAGATGATTATTGGCCAGGTAACCCGCCTGCAGAAGATGTTTCAGGGTGGCCAGTTCCTTGCCTTTGCTGATGCCCTGTGCGGCTGTGCGGAGAGTTTCCCGGAACTGTTTCGGCTTCTTGGCGGCGAGAAAAATATTTGGCCGCAGAAGGCGGAAAAAATCGACAAGCAGTTCCGTGGGCAGATAATCCACGCGCGCCTTAATCTCTTTTACCGAGGCGTGACTGAAGTCTTCGCGCGGCTGGCGCATGGGGAAAAGACGCATGGTAAAGCCCAGGTTTTCCAGCAGAAGAATTTCGTTGGAGATAAAGGTCTCGGAGATCCGTGGATAGCCTTTGAGGATGTAGGCAAGGGTCGGTGTCGGCGGTTGTTGTGTCATGACGTAAAAAGCCCGGGCATAAGGGCGTAAAATTTATGGAGGCTGATTACCGCGCAATGCACCGCAGCGTATTTTCGACGGTGAAACCCTTTTCCTTGAAATACGTCAGCCGGGCGAGCATCGTATCGAGTCCGGAGAGAGCAAAGGAATTGATTCTCTTTTCGTAGTGATGGCCGTCCCGCAGCAGGTCGAAAATTTTTTCCCGCAGGAGGTGGGGGGTGACTTCCGTCCAGGGAATGAAATCGAGCAGTCCCTCCTCTTTCAGTCGTATCGCCCGGATCAATTGCTCTTTTCGCGGCGTTTCTCGCGGAATGATCAGGGCCGGGGTGTGCTGGGTGAGTATCTCGCAGATAGTGTTGTACCCCCCCATGCAGACGACCAGGTCCGCGGCCGACATAAGTTCCTCCATCCTCGGGTGAAAGGGAAGGGTTTTTATGTTATATTTTTTCGCCCTTTTTGCGAAAGCTTCCCGGATGCTTTTCGGCATGAACGGTCCGGTAATAATGATCGATTTAAAAGGCAGCGAGGTGGGGAAATGATCGTGCATGGCCAGATAATGTTCGATCACTTCCAGCCCGTCTCCACCGCCGCCGGTGGTCACGAGAATAAATCTGTCGTCGTCGCTGACCCGGTATTTCTTTCGGACGGCGTTTCGGGTCCTCGCGGATATTTTTTTGCGCGGGATATATCCGGTGTATTGAATTCTGTTGTGGATTTGTTCCGGGATGGCATACATCTCGGTCGGATCATAGATGTCGCGGTTCCCATACACCCAGATCTCATCATATAACCGGTCGAGGTAGGTGTAGACATTTTTTTCGCGCCAATCGTTCCGGATGACCGCAGCGTCGTCGAGGATGTCGCGTAAGCCCAGAACCGTCATGGTCGATGGTGATTCGCTTTTCAGCCATTCGAGGGTCGGCAGCACTTCCCGTTTCAGCCCCAGCGGTTCCTTGTCAACAATAAAAAGATTCGGCTGAAATGTCCTGGCGGTGGCCAGAATGATGTTCGTTCTAATAGACAGCGCCTTCTCCGGATGAATGCGAATCGAAAAAGACTGGTAATCATCATTACTCTTTTTGATCATCCCGGGGATGCGCACAAAGTCGACATGCTGCGGGAATTGAAAACGGCCGGCAATCGGTGAACCGGTCAGGATGAGCACATTGGTGTTGGCGTCGCGCAGATGATTGGCTATGGCCATTGTTCTGCGGATGTGTCCCAGTCCATAGGTGTCATGTGAGTACATGAGGATGTTGTAGGCGGGCGGATCGTTTTCTGTGTGCATGGCCGGGACGGTTCTCTCTGCGATATTGCTCCGTCAATGGAGTGTGGTGCGACGATATGATTCTCTTATTCCAACCGGGGGAACTTGTCAAAAAAAATCCTCATAGAAATTTTTATTCTATGAGGATGAGCAAGAAAACAGGCAAGCAGGAAGCTGGTGTATTTTCGGTAAATCGAAGTTAGAAGCTCAGTGTCAGTTGATTAGATATCATAATGATATTTTCCACATCGGAATAACTGCTGCGGTTGGTAAACAGCTTGCCGGTATCCATATAACCGAAATGTAGCTCGTAGGAAATATTGTTGAGTAATCTGTAAACAACGCCAAGGTTGGCTTCCCAGCTCGACCCGTTGACGCTATCCATCAGATCAGGCGACCAGAGATTGCGTGTTACACCGAAGGCGCCTTGGATGGAAATATGGTTTGTCGCATCAAACTGGGCGGAAAGGGCCATGCCGCTCAGGGTGGGTGTCCCGGATTGCTCGTTCAGCGACACCGTTTTCTGGTGCTCACTGTTCAGAATGTCCGCCGTGCCGCCGGTTATGAGCAGTGGTTTGAAATCCCCTGATGCCTGTGCATCACCATGGTGGTGAAAACTTTGCAAGGCCCCCAGATTATACGAGGTCACTTTGTAGGCATGGTGTGTTTTCAGGTCTTGGGCAGAGAGCAGGCTGGTCCAGCTGAGAAGGTGCAGGATGATAAGTACCGGGAGGACGGTTTGCTTTGTCATAATGGTCTGCAGAATACGCATTTTCATGTACCGCTGTAGAGTATGATAAGTACGAAATCATATGGTTATTTTCTATCTTTCAGGACCAAAAGTCAAGGGAAATTCCTGCGCATTGCCCCGATACTTGTCTTGCTTGTCCGGACAATTTGCGATATAGATAGCTGTCCATGAAAGCCGTAAGGGAAGGTCCTGTAATGCAATGTACTCAATGTACTGCAAGGTACGGTTACGAGCACTAAATGTTTGAATGATTGGGAGAAGTCATGCGAGTCAAATTAATAGCAGTCACTCTGTTTTGTCTCACCCTCGGTTGTGTGAGCGTAGTGTTGGGCGAAGAAAAAAAAGAGCAGTCTCAGGGAGATAAACAGTATCAGGTGGTCTTTTCGATATTTGATAAAAGTTCCGCTGGAAAATACGCCTACCTGAGGGACAGTATCCAGGCGATGCTTGCCGGCCGTCTGGCGGCAAACGATGGCGTCAATGTGCTGGAAAAGACCTTTAGTCAGGAAGAGCTGAACTCCCTGAAGAAAAAGGGGAAGCAGACCCCTCTGGCAATCGGTGGCGAGAAAGCGGATTATCTGCTGACCGGTGAGCTCTTTGCACTCACCGGCGGCCTGGAAATTCTGGTAGATCTCCATCCGCTTGTTCCGGAAAAAGAAGTACTGCATTTCTCGGTACTTGGCAAAACGCCGGATACCCTTATCGCCGATGTCGAGCAACTTGCCCAGGATATCGCCCAGACCGCCTTCGGTGTAAAGCCTTTTCTCGCCGGACAGGAAACGAAAGACGGCACGGTCGGTGGCAGTTCGGGTTTTGTCACGGTCCATCCCGAGGCGGCCTATAAGAAAAATGTCCATACCGGGACCATTATCGGTGTTGCCGGCAGCGGGGTGACGACCACGGGCAAAGGCGCCCGGATGAACGCGAAAGTCCCGGTTGATATGCGCGTTCTGGCGGTCGGCGATGTCACCGGCGATGGGCTAAAGGAAATACTCCTTTTGGCCGGTTCCAGTCTGCGGCTGTTTGGCATCAGGGAAAATGGTCTGGTCCAGGTAGCGGAAACCTCCCTGCCGACAACCCTTGTCAGCCATGCCCTCAACCTGGCCGATCTTGATGGCGACGGCAAAGAGGAGATCTATATCAGTGCCACCGATGGCCTGTATGTCTCCTCGATGATCATGAAATACGACCTGGGCGCAGGTTTTTCCATCGTCGCTCGCAATATCCCCTGGTATCTGCGGCCGCTTCTGGTTCCCGGTAAAGGTTGGCAGCTGGCTGGACAGCAGAGAGGAATTGAAAAAATCGATCTGGTTCGTCCGGGCATCTCTCTCGTCAGCCTGGATGCGGATTATAAGGTTATCGAGGGGAATAGCCTGCCTCTGCCGCCCTCGGTCAATCTCTTTGATTTTACCTATGCCGATCTTGATGGCGATGGCTTTTATGAAATCGTTGCCGTCGATCAGAAAGAAAAGCTGCGCGTCTATAGCCCCGGTAATGAACTGATGTGGGTGAGCAAGAACAATTTTGCCAGCAGTAAAATCTATCTCGGTCCCAGTCGCGGCGAAGCAACGTCCGAAAGTGATACGCGGAATTTCACCGTCGAAGAGGATGCTCTTCGCGAACTGATTTTTGTACCGGGCCGTATCGTCGTTACGGATATTAATAAAGACGGCCGGCAGGAGATTGTCGTCAGTGAGGGTGACAAGGTTGGCCTGGGCTATTTTAGCCGACTGCGGTTCTATGTCGGCGGCGCCGTCGTCAGCCTGGCCTGGAACGGGGCAACGCTTGACGAATCGTGGCGGACGGGCAATTTCAAAGGCTATGTCGCCGGCTATGGTTTCACCCTGATGGATGAGACGCAACTCCAGGAAAGGAAAGCAAATGCTGTTGCCGGGAAGACACAGGGCAGGTTGTTTGTCGGCCATCTGCCGAAAAGCGGCTCGCTGGCAGAATTGCTACCAGGCAGCGGTGAAACGGAATTGACTGTTTATGATATTGAATTTTCGCATGAAAAAACTGTAAAATAGCACCCGCCTCCGGAAGAGTATAAAAAATTATACCTCAAGGTAAAAAATTCTTGACATGGGTCGGCCGCAAGTATATTATGGCATCAAGATTGAAACATCTTTGCCGGTGCGCTCCTTAACTTAAGGCGTTGCAACTGATAGTCAGTTTATTGACCGTGCAAAGAAAAAATGACCCTTGTCAAGAGGGTTACAACAGTTTTCAGGAGAGAGAAAATGAAGAAAATAATAGCTTCAGCCGTAGGTCTTGTCCTTGTTGGCGGTGTTGCCGTAACCAACGCCGCTGCAGTGGAAAGCCAGTTTGGTGGTTACTGGCGTACCCGGATGTTTTTTCAGGATGATTTCGTCCAAAATGATTTAGGGACCGGCGCTGGTTCCTACAATCGGACTGACACCCGTACCCGTCTGTTCTATACCGCAAAATTCAACGATGATTTCAAATTCGTCAATGCCTTTGAATTCAACGCTAATTACGGTGATTCAAACGGTGGGGATATCGGAACTGACGGTAACACCTTTGTCGTCAAACACTCCTATGCCGATTTCACCCTTGGCAATGTAAACACCAAATTAGGTCTGCAAGGTGCAGTTATCTCCCGTGGTTTTCTGTTCGATGACGATTTCGCCGGTGCTGTGGTAACCGCCGATTTTGGTAGTGTGAAGCTGCCTGTTGTCTATATTTCCGGCCCGCAGGATGATGTGAATAATGGTACTGTAGCTGATCCAAATGACAACGATACCCATATCGTCTCTTTAATGCCGAGCTTTAATGTCAACGATGCCATCAAGCTCACGCCGCATGTCACTTGGGCGACCCTTACCGAAGAAGATACCGACGTCTACTTCCTTGGTATTGACGCTGATATGAAATTTGATGCCGTTTCCGCATGGGGTACCTTCATTTACAATGGTGGTGAAGTTGATAATGGAGCAGGTGTTGATTCCTCAGATATCAGCGCTTTCCTGGTAGCTGCAGGTGCTGATGCCGGTCTCGTTCACGGCCAGGCTTTCTATGCCTCCGGCGATGATGATCTTGCCGACGATGAAATCGATGGATTCATCAGCCCAGAGGGTTCTTCATACTACTGGTCGGAGATCATGGGTCTTGGTGTATTTGATAACGCCGTGCCTAACGGAATTCCAGGTGGTGGAGGCGATACCACTAATATCTGGGCCGCTAACCTCGGTGTGACCCTCAAGCCAATGGATAAACTGAAGTTCGACTTCGATGTCTGGTATGCACAGCTTGCTGAAGAGAATGCAGCCGGCGATGACGAGCTTGGTCTCGAATTTGACGGAAAACTCACCTACGCCCTGATGGACAACCTGAATGCTGAATTCATCTTTGCTTACCTGGTTGCTGATGATGCACTTGGTGATGATGACATCATGGAAGGTGGTGTTCGTGTATCTCTCAAGTTCTAGTTTGACAACGGCTACTGTTTAGCCGCACATAGTCATAAAAGCCCGGTGGAGATCTCTCCACCGGGCTTTTTTTTGTTTGATTTTTTTCCGTGAGCTGTTTGGTGAGAGACGAACATAATCCTCCCCGCCGCATGGTCCTGGCCCTGGTGATGACCGGGGTCTTCCTGTCGACCATGGACAGCGGTATGATCAACGTCGCCCTGCCGACGATCATGCGTTCCTTTGATCTCAGCCTGGAGTACGCCGCCTTCGTCGTCACCTTTTATCTCCTGACCATCACCATCACTCTCGTGTTCTGGGGCCGACTGGCCGACAGGCTGGGCCGGGGGAACATCTACCTGGCCGGCATGGCCACCTTCACCCTTGGCGCGCTCGGCTGTTATCTGTCCTCCAGTTATGCAGTACTTTTAGCCAGCCGGTTTGTCCAGGCCCTCGGCGCGGCGATGATGATGTCATCCGGGCCGGCGATAATCAAAACTGTTTTTCCCATCGATCATCTCGGCCGTAGCCTGGGTCTGGTCGGTATTGCCACCGCCTGCGGGCTGCTGACCGGCCCCCTGGCCGGCGGCCTGCTGCTTGGTGTCTCGTCCTGGCGGGCTATTTTTCTTGTCACCATGCCGGTGAGTATTCTGGCGGTGCTGCTCGGCAGGTTTTTCCTGCTTGGCCAATTGAATCAGGCGGCCAGGGGAGGCGGCGCGGAAAAGTTTGACTGGCGGGGCAGCTGCTGCTGGGTCATCATGGTTGTTCTCGGCATGGTTATTTTTCACCGATTTGATCGATTTCTCAATCCGGCCAACATTCTGCTCATTGTTGGCTTTGGTGCGCTGTTTTCTCTTTTTCTGCGTATCGAAAAAAAAGCGGCCAATCCCATTGTGCCGCTCATCCTTTTTCGCCAAAGGTATTATTGGACGGCCGTACTGGCGGCGGCCATTTCCTTTGCCGTGTTATTTACCGTGCTGGCGCTGATTCCTTTTTATCTGGAGTATATTTTTTTCTATCCGGTGGAAAGGGTGGGGCGGCTGATGATGGCTGTTCCGGCGACGCTCATTGTCGTCTCGCCCTGCTCCGGGTGGCTTTACGATAAGATCGGCGCACGATATCTGGCCACTGGCGGTCTAGGTCTCAGTGGCCTGGCCCTTGTCGGCCTGGCCTGGCTGTCTGCCGAAAGTTCCCCTGCAGAGATTGGTGTGAAACTTGCCCTGCTCGGCGCCGGGCAGGCGATCTTTCTGTCACCGAACAGCGCATCGGTGCTGTCCCGGGTTGGCGAAGATAAACTTGGCATGAGTGCGGGAATACTGGCCACGGCGAGGAATCTCGGCATGGTTGCCGGGGCCACCCTGGCGGCCGCCCTCTTTTCCTGGTGGTATGGTTTTTTTAGTGGCGGTGCAACGCTGACAAGCTATAGCCCGGCCGAGAGTGCTTATTTCATTCTCGCCCTGCGCGTCACCTTTACCATGGCCGCGGGCCTGTCATTTTTAGGCTGTCTGGTTTCTTTTGGACGGAGGTGAAATCTTCGGCAGAGTGACGGTGGCCTGGGTTCCGCCGCCGGGACCATCGTGGATGACAAATGTGCCGCCATGTGCCTGGACTGTCTGCTCCACCAGGGCCAGACCTATGCCGTTGCCGTAGGTTTTCGTGGTAAAAAAAGGATCCTTCACCCGCGGAAGGGTGTCGGCCGCTATCCCCGTACCGGTATCGGTGATCGACACGGTGATACGCTGATCATCTTCCGTTGCCGCAATGCGCAGCAGGCCGCCATCGGGCATCGCTTCCAGGCTGTTTCTGATAAGATGCAGAAAGACCTGGCGGATTTTGTTTTCATCGATCAGTAAAATCGGTCCGGGTCCATCAAGCTCGAGGACATATTCTATCTTCGAATTTTTCATCGTCGTATAGAAGATCATCAGACTCTTGCGCACCAGCGAATAGAGCGGATGAGAGCCAAGGGTCAGCTCGGTATCTTCGACGAAACTGAACAGGTCTTCGAGGATGATTTCAATCTTCGAAGATTCCTGGGTGATAATCTGCAGAAAGTTTTCGATATAGGGGTCGTGGATCTTTTTCACCAGCAATCGCGATGTCCCCCCGATCGAGGTCAAAGGATTCCTGATGGAATGCAGGAGCTGCGCAGACATCTGACCGATGGCCGTTGCCCGTTCCGAGGCAACAAGAAGGTCTTTACTTTTTTCCAGTTCCTGGGTGACAAGCTCGAGCTCGGCGATTTTCTCTGCCATTTCCGCATAGAGATGGCTGTGTTCAATGGCCAGGCTGGCCTGGCTGGCGAAAATTTCCAGTCCGTTTATATCTTCCCTGGAAATTGGCGCGCCTGTGACAAAATTATCGACGATAATGACCCCGAGGGCCTTGCTGGGTGAAAAGAGGGGGACGACAACGAAAGATGATTCTCCGAGGAGGCGGATGAGATCTTCCGGTACCCTGCAGCCTTCCGTCCGGCCTTTTTGCACCAGTATCGATTTTTTCATGCGGCTGGCGTGCAGCAGGACGTGGTCCTCTTCTTCGGTGGCGATGCGCAAGGTCTGAATGATCCGGTTTACTTCGACATCTTTGGTGATGGTATTGTTACGGATTGTCGAAAGAATATCATCGAGGTGCAACCCTTTTTCCTTTATCGAATCCCACACCTGTCCGGCATGTTCCGGCGAGGCCGGGCCGATGGCCAGTTTTCCTTCAAGATAGCGGCAATCTTTGCTGAAGAGCGCGAGAAAGGCGCGGTTGAACCGCAGGCCGTCTTCAGAGGTTATGCCGACCAGGACAGCCTGGAGAATGCCCTGCAGTTCGACGGTATTCAGGTAGGCGGTGTTCATCTTCAGGTTGAGATGATGCAGAAAACGCATCCGGGCATTGGTGATTTCCAGCTCCTGCTGAAAACGGCGATTGTCGATGGCTAATCGCCGTTTTTTCAGGGTATTCTTGATGGTGTAGTTGAATCGCTCAACGCCGATTGGTTTTGTCAGATAATCATCCGCCCCCTGGCGCAGACATTCAAGGGCCACTTCGATATCGGTGGTACCGGTGACCATGATGATGCCGAGATCAGGGTGTGCCGGGGCAATATTCAGCAGGATTTCGTTGCCATTTTGATCGGGAAGGCCAATGTCGAGGAGGACAAGGCCGATTTTTTCCCTATGTAAAAGATCGTAGAATTCTTTCGCACTGCCGGCGCAGAGAACACTGAATCCCTGGTGGCGGAGATAATGCGCCAGGAGCAGGACAATTTCCGGGGAATCATCAACCACCACGACCACCTCGCCGGGAAAAAGGAGCTCGGAGGCGGGGAGTGTCGATATCGTGTCTTGCGGTAAGAAAATTTCAACCATGCCGATAAAGGTGGGGAAAAAAGTCGTCGAAAGAATCATACAATTGAAAAATAATCAATCTGTATGTGTTGTAGCATAAAAGGTTGTCTCTGTGCAAAAGTAATCAATGGTTTCTGCTGATTTTTCCGATTGATGCATGCGAAAAGAATGAAAATCGTATTACAGCCTCGGTAATTCTATTGTATAGTGTTGGCAGTTTGCTGGACGGGTTGTGTATAATCGGGCTGGTGGAGGGAAGTAAGCAATGAGCGGATGTGGTGGATATGGCGGATATGACTGATTTAGCCGATATTTTCGGACAGGGAGGCCGGCTTGCCTCTTGTCTGGCAAATTTTGCGGCCAGGCCTGGCCAGACCGCCATGGCTGATGCGGTTGCCACGGCTTTACTGGGAGCTGCCGCAGAAGAGGAAGGTGCTGAAAATAAGGCACGAATCCTCGTGGTTGAGGCGGAAACCGGCATCGGTAAGACGCTGGCCTATCTCATCCCGGCGGTGTTATCCGGGAAAAGGGTGGTCATCTCCACCGCGACCCTTAATTTGCAGGATCAGATCATTGATAAAGATCTGCCCCTGGTGGAAAAGGTTTTAGCGCAAAAGATTGGTGCGCTATGCATCAAGGGCCGGGAAAACTATCTGTGTCATTACCGCTGGTATCAATATTGCGCCAATCCTCAGCTGTCGCTGGTCGATGATCCCTGGGTAGAGAAAATTGACAGCTGGATGAAGAGTACCGCGACCGGAGATCGGGCCGAACTGGATTGGTTGAGCAAGAAATCCGGCTTGTGGTCGAAAATATCCTGCGAGTCCAACCATTGCCTGGGCGGCGACTGCCCGGAGGCTTCCAGCTGTTTTGTTAATCAGCTGAGGAAAAAAGCCGGAGCGGCGCAGCTGCTCATTGTCAATCATCATCTGTTTTTTTCCGATCTCGCCCTTCGAAAAGCCGGATTTGGCGAATTAATGCCGCGCTATGAAGCGGTCATCTTTGATGAGGCGCACCATCTGGAAAACGTCGCCTCGGCTTTTTTCGGTAAAAGCTTCAGTCAGTATCAGCTGCTTGATCTGCTTGGCGATATTGAACGACAGGCCCGGACCGATTTGTCGCCTGCCATGCAGGACAGCCTGCTGCCGTCCTGCAGTGCTATGAAAATGCACCTCGATGCTTTTGCGCGGATTTTTCCAGGTAAAGCCGGGCGGTTTTTTCTGCAATCTCTGGTAGATGATCTGACGCAGAAGGTTTGGCGGGAAGAAGTGGAACGCCTCTCGGTGGCCATATCCGGGCTGACGGATCAGCTCGGCGGATATGCCCATGGCGGTGAAAGCTGGCATGTCCTGAAGAAAAGGGCAGTAATGCTCCATGATACCTTGCGTGATATCGCGCTTTTTTTTGACGGCAAGGAGCACACATTTGTCCATTGGTATGAGAAAAGAGAGCGGGCAGTCATTCTTTCGGCCACCCCGATTGAAGTGGCGGAAGAGTTGCGGGCAAATCTCTACGCCACAGTCGCTTCCTGCATATTGACCTCGGCAACGCTCTCCTCCGGTGGTTCATTCACCTATATAAAAGAACGGCTGGGATTGGACGAAAGGGCCCTGTTCCTGCAATTCAGCTCGCCCTTCGATTATCTTAATCGAACCCTTCTCTATATCCCGGAAGCAACCTTTCCCGAACCAACCGACGCCGATTTTTTGTTCCGGGTCGGCGATCGGGTGCTGGACATATTGCGATTGAGTCAAGGACGGGCCCTGGTCCTTTGCACCAGTTTTAAGGGCATGGATTTCCTGGCTGCTTTTCTCGAAGATGCCCGCAGTTATCCGGTGCTGGTGCAGGGCAGGGCCTCGCGTAATGCATTGTTGCGCACTTTCCGGGAAGAGACCCACTCGGTGTTACTGGCGGTCGCCAGTTTCTGGGAGGGCGTCGATGTTGCCGGCGAGTCACTGAGCTGCCTGATCATAGAAAAATTGCCCTTTGAGGTGCCGAGCGATCCGGTTATCCAGGCGCGCCTTGAACGTATCAGGGAAGAAGGGGGCAAGCCCTTTTTTGATTTTCAAGTCCCCCGGGCAATCCTCGCCCTGCGTCAGGGGGTCGGCCGGTTGATGCGCTCGGTCACCGACCGGGGGGTTATTGCCATTATGGATGTACGCTTGGTTAAAAAAGGCTATGGGCGTGTTTTTATGAAAAGTCTGCCGCCGTCACCGATTACCCGCACCATGGGTGATATTGAACAATTTTATGCTGAGTCAGTGCATGTCAAAAGCAATTGAGGTAGCCAAGGAAATGCCACGTGTAATGCCCAAGGAGTCGATTCTTACCGCTGTAAAAGAAGAGGCTGCAAAGATTGATAGCTTTATGCGGGCGGATCTTGCCCGTTTGCAGGCCGATGTCGACGACCTGCTTGTCGAGGTTCTTGACTACGGACTTTTCAACGGCGGCAAGCGTATTCGTCCGCTCCTGGTGGTTGTTGCCGCGCGGCTCTGCGGAAGAAAAGAGGATGACGCCTACAGGCTCGGGGCGGCCTTTGAGTACCTGCATGCCGCCACTCTTTTTCATGATGATATCATTGACAACTCGGCAACACGCCGCGGCAAACAGTCCGTCTACCAAAAATTCGGCACTATTGCGGCGATCCTCGCCGGCGATTTTTTGCATGCCCGGGCCATGGCCATCGTCGGTAAATTTTCCGGCCAGGCCGGTCTGGAGATATTTTGTCGGGCGACAACCGGCATGGTCGATGGCGAGTTTATGCAGTTGAGGAATGCCGAGAGGCATAACCTGTCCGAACTGGATTATTACGATGCAATTATGGGCAAGACCGGGCTGCTTATTGCCGCCGCCTGTGAAGTGGGCGCGGTATACGCCGGTGGGGATGCGCCGAAGGTTAAAGCGCTGCGGGAATACGGCGTGCAGTTGGGCTGTGCCTACCAGATCATCGATGATCTTCTCGACTATCTCGGGGATTCTGGAAAAACCGGCAAGGCGGTGGGGAACGATCTAGCCGAAGGCAAAATGACCCTGCCGTTGATCCTGGCGATGAAAACGGCCAACCCCGACGATCGGATTCGCCTGATGCAAATTTTAGCCGACAGTGACGCAAGAACTCAATGCCTGAGCGAAGTCTGTACCATTATTTCGAAATACGGCGGTTTTGCCGGAGCCCGGGAAAGAGCTGCGGCCGCCGTAGACAAGGCCGCGGTGGTGCTGGATGTTTTTGCCGAGAAAAGCGTTGGTTTTGAACGAAATTTACTGGCCGGGCTTGCACGGTACGTCCTTACCCGAGAAAAGTAATCGCCAGCGGCCAGACGCGCTCTACACTGAGATAACCTGCTCCTTTTGACCTTTTCGTGTTGCTGAATGCTTCCCCAAAAGAAAAAAACACCTCGGAAAAAAGCATCGAAAAAGAACGGCTCGGCCTTTCGGAGCATTGTACGCCTGTGCTCCCTGCTGGTTTTACTTCTCGTCCTGGTCTTTTCCGTCTGTACTGCGGGATATGTTATCTTTTTTCGGACTGTTTTTGCCGAGGAAATTCCGCCGTCGATTAAAAATGGAATTGTTTTTGAAGAGCCTGATCCTCTTGTGCAGGTGGTGCCGGAGGAAGAGAAAACTGTGCCGAAACCGGAGTTGCCGAAAGTGGCCATCATTATTGACGACATGGGCTATCATGAGACGATAGGCCGGCAACTGCTCGCCTTACCTTTTGAGTTAACCTATTCTTTTCTGCCTTTTGCGCCCCATACCGCAACCTTGGAAGAAGAGGCATACCGCTCCGGGAAAACGATTTTTCTCCATCTGCCGCTGCAGCCGAAAGGCCGGCAATGGCATGCCGGTCCCGGAGCATTGACCCTTGAAGACTCGCCTGAAGATCAAATAACAAAATTCGAGAAATGTCTCCACGAGGTGCCCCATGCGGTGGGGGTAAGCAACCATATGGGGTCATTGTACACCGAGGATCCGGCTGCAATGACCCGGCTGATGCAGGAAATCTCCAGGCGAAGGCTTTCTTTTGTCGACAGTTATACCTCTGCCGGCAGCGTTGGCCTGCGCATTGCCCGGGAACACGACGTTAAGAGCGGTGGACGGCATGTATTTCTCGACAACATACTCACTGAAGAAAACATCTGTTGGCAACTTCAGAAGCTGGTCACTCTTGCGGAAAAGAGGGGCGTGGGTATCGGCATTGCCCATCCGCATCAGGAGACGCTTGACGCAATTTCTTCCTGTGCACAAGACCATAAAACGCGTGTGCACTATGTCAGTGTCAAGGAAGTGCTCTATTAGGACTTGATAAAAACAGGAGTCAATCCCCAGCGTCCCATACGCGCACGGGCAGCCTGCCGCGCATAGGCCAACGATAGCCGGGCTGCCTGTTTGTCCGCCTCTGGACCGCTGCTGAGCGTTTGCCAAATCAGTGTTTAAAGGATCTCTGACCGGTGAACATCATGGCGACCTGAGGTCTGGCCTCGTTACAGGCCTGGATGGTTTCAAAATCGCGCATCGACCCGCCGGCCTGAAGAATTGCCGAGACCCCCTGGGCAATGCCCACATCGGCGCCGTCTCTGAAGGGGAAAAAAGCATCTGAAATCATCACCGAGCCGGGCAGGTCGGCCCGGTCCTTTGTCACCTGGGCGTCAATGGCTTCCTTCAGCGAAACATCTTTCTCCTTCTTGCGGATGGCCAGCTCAAGGTCGGCATAGCCCACGCCGTGCGCATCAAAGCAGAGACGGTCCGCGTATTTCTTGTACGCCTTGTGGACGGCGATCTCCGCCACGCCGACCCTGTCCTGCTCCCCGGTACCGATGCCCACGGTGCAGCCGTTTTTTACGTAGAGTACGGAATTGGAGGTGACGCCATGTTCAACGGCCCAGCCAAAAATCATGTCATCAATTTCAGCCTGGGTCGGCTGCCGGCCGCACGTGCATTCCTCGCCCTTCCATGTGGCGGTTGCTGGAGTCAGATTGTCGATACTGCGAATGGAATTGACTGCCGATTGCTGTACGATGATGCCGCCATCGATGAGGCTCTTGAAATCAAGAAAACGAAATCTCTCAAAATCCGCCAGCCGGTTGATAGCGGATATTTTGATAACCCGCAGGTTTTTCAATTTCTTGAGGATTTCCAGGCTGCCGTCCTCAAACTCAGGGGCGCAGACGACTTCGAGATAGTTATTGACCAGCAGTTTCGCCGTATCGATGTCGCAGGCTCGGTTGAGGACCACCGCGCCGCCAAAGGCTGCTATGCGGTCACAACGTAAGGCCCGGTTAAAGGAGGCGGCGAGACTGTCTCCGTAGGCGGCGCCACAGGGATTGTTATGCTTGAGGATGACCGCAGCAGGTCGATCCATCAAATATTTGATAATATTTAAACCGTTATCAATATCGGTCAGATTGATTTTGCCGGGGTGTTTGCCGACCTGCAGCATATCCTCGACATTAATTGCCGACACCAGACCATTGCCCGGCTCAATAAATTTACATTCCCCAAGGGTGAGATTGCCGTTGGTCAGCTCATACAGAGCCGCCTCCTGATCGGGGTTTTCCCCGTAACGGACCCCACGTTCTTCAACCGTGCCGTTTTCCTGCGTTATTTTCCAGGTTTTCTTCTTATAGATGAGTCGCTGTTCGCCAAAGGAAATGGTCATTTCCATGGGAAAGCTGTCGCCGAGGATTGTCGAATACATTTTTTTCAGATCGGTCATGGTGCATCTCCTTAAATTTTTTCACTGAAAGGGGCGAGGGTAGCATTGGGAGCAACTGTGCAGTCGACTAAACAGCTGTATGGGCCGATGATAGCGTTGTCCCCTAGGCGACAATTTTTCAAAATCACCCCCTGGCCGATCTTGCAGGAATGGCCAATACGGCACCCCTCGGAAATATTCACACCTGGGCCAAGGATCGTATCTCTGTCGACAGAGGATTCAGGGGATACGCTGATCGTTGCCGGATTATGCATCGTCACGCCTTGCAGCATCAGAGTCCTGTTCCGGCGCATTTGCAATTCACTTTGCGCATCGGCAAGCTCTACTCGAGAATTAACGCCAAGCACATCGAGCGGGGCAGCAACCGCGAATTTTTCAACATGCAAACCACTGTCAACCGCTAGTTTGACGATATCCGTCAGATACACCTCCCCTTGACTGTTATCGGTGCCGACACCTTGCAAAGCAGCAAAAAGCCATTTCTTGTCAACACAGTAAATACCGGCGTTAATTTCTTTGATTTCCAGCTGCTCCGGGGTGGCGTCTTTTTGTTCGACAATACCCTGGACCTTGTTGCCGCTGTCACAGAGAATACGCCCATAGTTGGCAGGATTGTCGAGGATTGTGGTCATCAGGGTGAGGGCGGCCTGCCGGCGAAGATGCGAGGCATACATTTCCTGCAGGGTAGCGGTTTGAATAAGAGGCGTATCACCACACAAGATCATCACCGTGGTGGCGTTTTCACTGATACCATTTTCGGCGACACGTACCGCATGGCCGGTGCCCAGTTGTTCTTTTTGCACGACGAGGGCAACATCAAAAGAAGCGAGCGCCTCGGCCACGGCATCTTGCTGATGCCCGACAATAACCACGGTCTGCGCCGGCTGAAGTGGTAACACGGCCTTCAGGACATGATGCACCATCGGGGCGTAGAAGACTTCGTGCAATACTTTGGCTTTATCCGATTTCATTCGGGTGCCTTTACCGGCGGCGAGAATGATGATTGCGAGGGGCAAAGAGGTCATTGAGGTTCACAGTGATAATGGTTATGTGTTTGCTGCGATGGCTGGAGGGTTCCAGCATCTCTACCGAAGTATATAGCTAAATTGGTTCCTCTTGGCAAGGTAGATAAGGGCGGAAACTTTGCTGTGACAGGAGCGTACCCGGCAAGAAGCGGCGGAACCGAATGGCGGCTGTGCTAGCCGCAAACGACAAAAGCCCCTGACACGAAGGTGTCAGGGGCTTTTGTTGTATAAAAAACGGCGGTGTCCTACTCTCCCACACAGTCGCCCGTGCAGTACCATCGGCGCAAAAGAGCTTAACTTCCGTGTTCGGAATGGGAACG
>CAMBBS010000007.1 GCA_945863875.1 Desulfopila aestuarii DSM 18488 | reverse complement strand
GATCTTGCCGGAAGACTCGCCCGGCTCGGTTTTGATCGTACCGACGCCCTGATTGGTCTTGGCGGTGGGGTCACCGGCGACATCACCGGCTTTCTCGCCTCCGCGTACATGCGGGGGATTCCTTTTGTGCAGATTCCGACGACACTGCTCGCCCAGGTCGACAGTTCCGTCGGCGGCAAGACCGGGGTGGATATTCCCGAGGGGAAAAACCTTGTCGGGGCGTTCTATCAGCCGAAAGCGGTCTATATCGATATCTCCGTGCTCGGCACATTGCCGCGGGAAGAATTGCTGGGCGGCCTGGCCGAGGTTATCAAGTATGGTGTTATTTGCGATCATGCTTTTTTTCAATTTCTGCGGGACAACCACCAGGGAATACTCGATCTTGATGCGGACCTGATCAAGAAAACCATTCACACCTGCTGCAGGATCAAGGCGGAGGTGGTTTCCGCGGATGAGCGGGAAGGGGGGAACAGAAGGATTCTCAACTTCGGCCATACCATCGGCCATGCGGTGGAGGGTGCTTCGGATTATAGCATTATCCACGGTCTTGCCGTGTCCATCGGAATGGTTGCCGCAGCTCGGCTGGCGGTACTGAATGGGCTTCTTGCCGAAGAGGATTGCCGGGCGATTATCAGCATCCTGCAGTTGTATAACCTGCCGGTTGAGGTGCCGGAAAATCTTGATCGGCCGAGGATCAAGCGCTATCTTCTCACTGATAAAAAAACTGTCGGCGGGAAGGTTTTTTATGTGCTGCCTACGGAAATCGGCAAGACGGTTATCACCGACAAGGTGACTGAGCTGCAGGTTGATGAGGTTTTGGATTAAAAACAATTTTACTCAATTATTCAGTGAACTATGCCAATCTACGAATATTACTGCGACCAGTGCAATGTCATTTTTAATTTTTACTCGTCCAGGGTAAACACCACGAAGATTCCATCCTGCCCCAGATGCGGCAAAGAAGAACTGGCCAGGCAGATCTCGACCTTTGCCACAATCGGCAAGAGCAAGGACGAGGGCGGCGACGATCAGCTTGGTGGGCTCGATGAATCGAAAATGGAGCATGCTTTTGCCTCACTCATGCGTGAAGCCGAACGTATCAATGAAGATGATCCGAAGCAAATGGCTTCCCTGATGAGAAAGTTCACCTCCCAGACCGGCATTCATCTCGGCGATTCGATGGAGGAGGCGATCTCGAGGATGGAAGCCGGCGAAGATCCGGAGCAGGTCGAAAAAGACATGGGTGAGGTGCTGAACGAAGAGGATTTCAGTCTCGAATCGATGAAGAAGGGTGTTTTGCGCCAGCGCAGTCAACCGACACACGATGAAAAACTCTATGATCTCTAGGTGAGCTCGTTGTCAGTGTACCGTGCCGGTACCGTCTTCCTCAAAGAGATCAAGGAGTTTATGTTCTTCGTTCTTTTGTTTGAGGATTTTCCTGGCTTCATCCTCGGCAATGCCCAGCGATTGCGCCAGCTCGCCGATGTCATAACAGGCCTGTCCGTCCGGGGTATAGTGGGTTGGCTTGAGCTGCGGAAAGGATGCGGTTGTCGCGGTGGTCGAGGCGTCGAGCAGCAACTGACGAATTTCCGGCGGCCCATGGAATATCAGCCACTCCACCGCCTCCGCCCATAATTTACTGTCGACACTGTCGTGGGTCAGCACCTTCATGGCACTTTCCAGGTCCCAGAGATCTTTTGCTTGCATGTCTATTTTCTCCTGCAATAATAACTGCCGTTTATGCTATGATATGTCTCCACTAATTCTACAATAACGCTTTCACGAAAGAAAGCATAATACAAGGAGAGAGCCATGAACCGCTTCGATGGCGGGCTGTTTCTGGAGAATATTGAATGGTTTGATGAATCCGGCAAGGAGCTTGTTCATCGTCTGCCGGAACAGGGCTCGGGCGAGATCAAATTCGGCGCCCAGTTGACCGTTCGGGAAAGCCAGGCAGCCGTGCTTTTTTATAAGGGCAAGGCCTGTGACTGTTTTGGTCCGGGGCGGTATACCTTAAGGACCGGCAACCTCCCCCTGCTCACCAAAATTCTTTCCATTCCCTGGCGGGGCGACAGTCCGCTCCGGGCGGAAATGTATATGGTGAACCTGAAATATTTTCCCAACCTGAAATGGGGCACGCAGAATCCTGTGGCCTTCAGGGATAATGAACTCGGCCTCATCCGCCTGCGTGCCCATGGCATGTATAATTTCCAGGTGGTGCAGCCGGTGTTATTTATCAATTCCCTCGTCGGCACCATGGGCAAAATGGACACCGACGGCATTGCCGACTACCTGAAAATGGTCATCGTCTCCCGGTTTAATGACTACCTCGGCCAGACCCTTGATTCCATTTTCGACCTGCCCGGCACATTTGATACACTGTCCGACGAGCTGCAGACACGCCTGGCCGACGATTTTTCCCATTTTGGGCTTCGGCTCAGTCACCTGTATATCACCTCCATCACCCCGCCGGACGAAGTGCAGAGCGCCATTGATGATAAGAGCCGCATGGGCCTCATTCAAGACATGGACAAATTTCTCCAGCTGAAAGCGGCCATGGCCATGGAAAAGGCCGCCACTACGCAGGGCGAGGCCGGGGCCGGGCTCGGCATGGGCATGGGGCTGATGCTGCCGGGTTTGTTTGCCGGGGGCAGGATGCCGGCGGCCCAGGCCGGCGGGCAACCGGTGGCCGTTCCCATGGTAAAATGTCCGGACTGCGCCAGCGATATTTCTGCTGATGCGCGTTTTTGTCCCGTGTGCGGACATCAGCTGCTGCTGCTGGCCAGGTGCAATACCTGCGGTAAAAATCTCACCCCAAAGGCCAGATTCTGTTCCCAGTGCGGGGAGGCCGCCGACCGCAAGCCGCAACCGACAAGATGCCCCGGCTGCAACGCGGAAAATCTGCCCGATTCCATGTACTGCAACGAATGCGGTGCGCGACTGTCGGCGTCTGGCTTGAAGTAGCTCTGGTGGCCTTTGATGGATGTGACGATAGAACAGAGCTGTCCTTCCTGCGGTGCGTCAATCGTTCTCAGCGAGGATGACCGGCTGATAGCGTGTGCCTTCTGCGGGGTGCATAATTACCGTATTGCCGGGGCGGGCAGTCGCTATATGCTGCCTGCCGAGGATGAGGGAAAGCAGCTCATCTATGTGCCGTATCTGCGCTTCAAAGGGTCGATTTTTTATGTCCGCGATAAAGAGGTGCAGCATAAAATCGTCGATACCACCCGCCTTGGGCTGGAGAGCACGCTCTTTCCCGCCTCTCTCGGCCTGCGGCCCCAGGCGATGCGGATCCGACCTGTCGTCTCCGCCACGCCGGGGCGTTTTTTTCTGCAATCGATTCCCAGTAATACCGTTTTTGCCCAGGCCGCCATGGTCATTGATCTTTTTCAGGAGCGAGGCGACAGGCACACCTACCATCAGGCCTTTATCGGTGAGACGCTCAGCCGCATCTATCAACCGTGTTATATGCAGGATGAGCAGCTGCACGATGCGGTGACCAGGCGAATGGTCGGGCATGGTGCACGTCTGGACACCGCGCTGAAAACATGCTCGAGCAAGGTAGCCTGGGAACCTCGGTTTATCACCACGCTTTGTCCCGGATGCGGTGGACTGCTTGACGGCGAACGGGACAGCATGGTTCTGCAGTGCACCAATTGCCAATCGCTGTGGCAGGAGCAGCAGCAGAAATTTGTTCCGGTGCCGTGGCAGGTGATGGCTTCGGAAGATCGCCGGGCCCGGTATCTGCCGTTCTGGCGCATAAGCTTTTCCGCGCCGGGCAGCGGCTTGCAAAGTTTTGGCGACTATCTGCGCTTCACCAACCAGCCGCTGGCCGCCCTGGAAAAATACGACCGGCAACCGCTCGCCTTCTGGATCCCGGCGTTTAAAATTAATCCGAAAGCCTTTCTGCAGCTGGCCGGCCAGCTCACCGTCGCCCAGGGGCGCATTCCTGAGGGACAAAACAGGCCGGTGAGCAACGGCTATCCGGTGACGCTGGAGCAGGCCGAGGCGGTGCAGGCCCTTGTAACCGTTCTGGCCTATACAACGCTCAGTAAGGAAAAGAGATTTCCCTTGCTGCCGAAGCTTTCGTTAGAAAACTGCCGCGCTGCATTGACCTATCTCCCCTTTGTTGGTCAGACCCATGATCTGGTGCAGGAACACACCCGGGCCGCGCTGCAGACGGCGGCACTCCGTTATGGCAGGGTGTTATAGCCGGTTCTTTTTCAATCCACAACAAAGAGATGTCTATGTCGCAGCATGAGAAATATATGGAAGTGGCCTTGCAGCAGGCCCGTATCGCGCTGGTCGCCGGAGATTTTCCGGTCGGCTGTGTCTTCGTCTGTCAGGATGAAATTGTCGCCACCGGCAGACGCTATAACAGCCATGGTAAGGTCAATGAGATGGATCACGCGGAGATGGTTGGGTTGCGCGCCTTGCTCGACAGCGAACAACAAAGAGATCTGGGCCAGGTTACCCTCTATTCGACCATGGAGCCCTGCTTGATGTGTTTTGCCAGCCTGCTGGTCAACGGGGTGCGAAAGATTGTTTATAGTTATGAAGATGCCATGGGGGGTGGGACAAACCTGCCGCTGCACCTCCTGTCGCCACTGTATCGCGATCTTGAGGTGGAAATCACCGGCGGGGTCTTGCGGCAGAAGGGTCTCGATCTCTTCAAGGAATTTTTTAGCAATCCGGACAACGACTACCTGCACGACACTCTGCTGGCAACTTATACCCTGAACCAGTAAGGAGCCTGTCTGAAAATGCCGTTTCTACGAGGTAACACATGAAAAACATAGCCAGAACCGTCGGTTTCAAGCCGGGGGAGCGGAACATATTTTTCCATATATTAACGGCCTGCAATCTCTCGTGCCGCCATTGTTATATCAACAAAAAACAGCATGGGACCGAGCAGTTAAGCAAAGAACAGATTGTCAAGTGGATGACACTTTTTGCCGATGCGGACAAGAAATCCAATATGATATTTCTTGGCGGCGAGCCGACACTGCATCCTGATCTGCCCTTTGCCATTGAAAAGGCCAAAGAGCTCGGGTATTTCGTCACCGTTGACTCCAACGGCTATCTGTTTCATGAGCTGCTGCACAAAACGACGCCGGGATTGCTCGATTTTTTGAGCTTTAGTCTCGATGGGCCGGATAGTCAAACCAACGATCCCATCCGCGGCGAGGGGGTGTTTGACATCTGTACGGCCAACATTGCCCGGGCGGTCAGCGCCGGGTTTCATGTCAGTGTCATCTATACCGTGAGCAGAAAAAACCTGCATGCACTGCATCGGATGGTGCCGCTGCTTGAGAAGCTGCAGGTGAAAAAGTTTTTCATCCAGGTGCTCGGCTTGCGGGGGAAATCCGCTCGGGCGGACAGCGAGGAGGTCTCCCGGGTGAGCCGGGAACAATGGCTCGATACCGTACCGGAAGTTGCCCGTCTGGCGGCGGAAAAGGGTATCCATGTCACCTATCCCAAGGTGTTTCTTTTGGCCGAAGAGAAGTTTGAATGTGCCGGGCTTGTGGCCGAAAACTATTTTATCTTTCCCAACGGACGTGTCTACCAATGTCCTCTCTGTGAAGATCATCCGATCAACGCCTATATGATAGAAAATAACCGTCTCGTTAAAAACGAAGGCCTGGATGAGGATAGTTTTTTCAAGCTGAATATCGCCGAGGGCTGTGTCATGAATAAACTGCTGCAGCCGGATACCATCGAATACGACGACAAAGGGGTGCCGCTGTATCGCATTTCCTGTTGTCTGTTGAAGCAGGAGATCGGCTGAAGGGGTAGGAACTGCAATTATGAGGCGGTGTTACGGTTTTTCCGGTTAAAGAGGGCGCTGAGGAAGATTCCGGCCTCATAGAGGAGGAAAAGTGGAAAGGCCATCAGGATGGTCGCCATGAAGTCGCCGGCGGTCAGGAGGAAGGAAAGAACGACAATGGCCATATAGAAATAAGCGCGTTTCTTGCGGAAATAGGCGGCTTGGACGAAATTGGCCTTGGCGGCCATGACCATGAGAAAGGGGATCTGGAAGGAGAGACCAAAGGCGAGAATTGTCCGGGCGACAAAGGTGAGATAGAGGCCGAGCTTGGGCAGGGGTTCCAGCCCGTCACCGGCGTAACTCATAAAATAGACCAGCATCTTCGGCAGGACGACGAAAAAGGCAAAGCAGGCCCCGCCGCTAAACAGCACGGTGCCCCAGAAGACAATGGTGGCGGCGAGTTTTTTCTCATCTTTGCGCAGGCCAGGGGCGACAAAGATCCACAGCTGGTAGAGGGTTACCGGCATGCTGGCGATAATACCGATCAGCAAGGCAAGTTTAATATAGGCCAGAAAAGCCTCGGGAAGGTTGGTGTAGACAAGTTTGTACACCAGGGGGCTTGCGGCAAAGAGCGGCGAGATAAACAGCGCCGCGATCTGTTCGGCAAAAATATAGGCGACACCGGTACAGGCGATAACACTGACAAAGACGGTGATCAGCCGCCTGCGGAGTTCCAGATGATGCGGCCTGAAAAATTCGAGACTCCTCTCTATTACCGGAATAGTGCTTTGCAGTTGGTGTTTTGCCATTGTCGTCGATACCGCCTACTGATCGCCTTGTTTTTGAGGAGTTTCAGGAGGTACGACAGCACTGTCGCCGTCCACCGGTTTCTGTACAGTATCGCCGTTCACCCCCGGCGGGGAGACTTCGGTGTTATCGGCAGCGTCGGGCACGGCTGCCGCGGTTGCTGTATCGGCTCCATCTGGCGCGGATGCGTGTGCACCGCTGGTCCTTTTGAGCAGCTCTTCATAGGCCATCTTGGCGTTTTCAGCCGGAGGATATACGCCGGTGGCGTCAATGGTCTCGTCTCGTTTATTCTGCGGCAGCTCGAGGAGATTGTTTTTCAGCGATTTTGCCGCCTCTTCCAGATCGGGCCTGATATCGTTGAGAGGGTTTCCTTCCTCGGCAAAAGATGCTTTGAGGCCTTCGGCGGTCTTTTTCAATTCCATGAGACCCTTGGCCATGGAGCGGGCCAGGTCGGGAAGCTTGTCCGGGCCGACGACGATGAGAGCGAGGGCCAGAATAAGGATCATTTCAGGCAAACCAATGCCAAACATAACTGTATCCTCTATAAGTGTAAGGTAACTGCGACTTCGAATACGCTGCCAATGTAAGGTATTTGGCCGGTAGTGTCAATGTCTGAAGAGCTGCGCCCCCTGTGCTGAATAACCGAATACTCTGAGTAACATGCTGATTATGCGTCCATTATTTACTTAATTGCCGTCCCGGAGGATGGATCATTTGATTGATTGACAAGAGCCTGCCACTTGGCTATACTCAGCGGTTTGTCTTGTGCGGATGTGATATGATTTTCACGTGGCGCACATGGTGTTGACGATGCATGAATTTTTAGTGCCTGAGAATATTGTGAAGGTGCTTATCTCGACTTAATTCCCGTGGATCGGGGTTAGGATATAAACCTCTGGGAGGAGATGATAAATGTCCAGTGTTGTGGTAGTTGGAACTCAATGGGGAGATGAAGGTAAGGGGAAAATAGTTGACCTGCTGACCAAATACGCGGACTTTGTCGTGCGTTTTCAGGGTGGAAACAATGCCGGACACACCCTCGTTGTTGAAGGGAAAAAATTTGTCTTTCATATAATCCCTTCAGGCATTCTTTATGGTGACAAGATGTGCATGATCGGCAATGGAGTTATCATTGATCCGGGGGTCCTCATCAGTGAAATCGATCAGCTGCAGAAAAAAGGTCTGAGCGTCAGCCCGGCTCGGTTGATGATCAGTGAAAGAGCCCATCTCATCATGCCCTACCACGCGAGTCTGGACCAGGCCAAAGAAGCCGCCCTCAGCGAAAATAATAAAATTGGCACAACCGGGCGCGGCATCGGCCCCTGTTATATGGACAAGGTCGGCAGAACCGGCATAAAGGCCGGAGATCTGCTCGATGATGCACTTTTTCGTGAGAAACTGAAAGTCGAGGTGGAGGAAAAAAACTTTCTGTTAACGAAAAAATACAATGCCCCGCCGCTGCAATACGAGGAAATTTACCGACTCTTTATGGGGTATGCGGAAAAATTAACCCCATTTTACGGCAATGTTTCAGTTGAGCTGGACAAGGCGAGAAAGAATAACCAAAATATCCTCTTTGAAGGCGCCCAGGGAACGCAGCTGGATATTGATCATGGCACCTATCCCTTTGTGACATCTTCAAACACCATAGCCGGTAATGCCTGTAATGGATCCGGCTTTGGTCCAGCCTATATCGATGCCGTAGTCGGCATCATGAAAGCCTATACGACCCGTGTTGGCGCCGGCCCGTTTCCAACGGAATTATCTGATGCAACCGGCGATCAGCTGCAGGCCAAGGGATGCGAGTTCGGCGCGACTACCGGAAGACGAAGGCGATGCGGCTGGCTAGACGGGGTTGTGGCCAACGATGCCGCCAGATTGAACGGGCTGACCGGCCTGGCCATCACCAAACTGGATGTCCTGAGCGGCCAGAAAAACATTAAGTTTGCCACTTCCTATACCCTGGAAGGGAAAACGGTTTCGGCAATGCCGTCAAATATTAGTCAGGCGGGCGCCGTTGTACCCGTCTATGAAAGTCTTGAGGGATGGAAAGAAGACATCGAAAATGTGCGGGAATACGATGATCTGCCCATCCAGGCAAAGGATTACATTCGGCGTATCGAAGATTTCACCGGGGTACCGGCAAATATTGTTTCGGTAGGCCCGGACAGAGCGGAAACGCTGCTGTTGACGAATCCTTTTGATAAATGATAACCAAAGTGCCGGACAGTCGGAGTATAGACTCCTGCCGCCGTGCATTGGATACTAGGAGAGGTTGGTAATAAATGGCTAGAATTACATGTGAAGATTGTTTGGAGAAGGTTGGCGACGATAATCGGTTCAATCTTATTCATCTGGCGGTAGACCGTATTAAACAGCACAGGCAGGGGGAGCCGTTTCTCGTTCAGGGAAAAAACCAAGAAATAGTCATGACCCTGAGAGAAATAGCCGCCGGGAAGGTTACCTTCGAGAACATCAAGGACCTGCCGGACCATTCGGGTGAAACCGGAAGCGACGGTGGCGCTGTCGGCAAGAATTCCACGGTACTTTCCTGATAACGCACAGTCTTGAAAAACGATTATGAGTGAAGATTACTACAAAATCTTATCCGTCAGCAGGAACGCTACCCCTGGTGAGATAAAAAAAGCCTATCGCAAGCAGGCGATGAAATATCATCCTGACCGAAATCCGGACGATAAAGAGGCGGAGGAAAAGTTCAAATCCTGCACCGAAGCCTACGAGGTCTTAAGTGATGAGAAAAAGAGACAGATCTACGACACCTACGGTCACGATGGATTAAAGAACAGCGGCTACCGGGGACCGGGTAATGCCGAGGATATTTTTTCCAGTTTCGGCGATATCTTTGGTGATCTGTTCGGCTTTGGCGGCGGTAATCGGGCCCGGGCACGAAGGGATGGCCCTATATCCGGCAATGACCTCCGCTATGATGTGGAAATTTCCTTCATGGAAGCGGTACACGGTGTTTCCAAAGAAGTACAGCTGACCAGAAGGGACACCTGCTGGACCTGTGAAGGGAGCGGCAGTCGACCGGGCCATAAAAAACAAACCTGCCCCACCTGTAATGGCCAGGGCCAGGTTATCCGCTCGCAGGGTTTTTTTCAGATGAGTTCGACCTGTCCGCAATGCCATGGGGAAGGCACAATCGTCACCGACCCCTGCAATGATTGCCACGGAACCGGGCTGGTCGAGAAAACGAAAAAAGTCTCCTTGAAGATCCCGGCCGGTGTCGACACCGGCGCCCGGATGCGTCTGCGCGGTGAGGGTGAAGGCGGGCGTCGCGGCGGTGCGGCCGGGGACTTGTACGTGGTTGTCCATGTGCAGGAACACGAGTTTTTCAAGCGCGACGGCGACACCATCTACTGCCGCTATCCCATATCGATGGCCAAAGCGGCCCTGGGGACGACAGTGGAGATTCCCACCATACACGGGAAGAAAAAACTGGACATCCCGGCCGGCAGTCAATCCGGCGAGCTCTTTACCCTGCGCAAAGAAGGTGCACCAAGTCTGCGCGGCCATGGCCGGGGCGATATGATCGTGGAACTGCAGGTGCAGACACCGACCAATCTCTGTGAAGAACAGAAGAAAGTATTGCGGGATTTTGACACGCTGTGCCAGAAGCATGGGCAGCACGAGGAAGAGGAAGGGTTCTTCAAGAAATTATTTAATGAAGTGTTAGGTAAAAACTAACCCCGACACACTGGAATTTTAAAATGGCAAAAGAAGACAAAGCCGCTTTTTCACACTTTGATGCCCAGGGCCATGCCAGAATGGTTGATGTCAGTGAAAAACTGGAAACCGTTCGGGTCGCGGATGCAGGCGGGAATATAAGCATGTCCGCCGAGGCATATCAACTGGTAAAAAGCGGTTCAATGGCCAAAGGCGATGTCCTGGGGATTGCCCGGGTCGCAGGCGTCATGGCGGCAAAAAAAGTTGATGAACTTATTCCCCTTGCTCATCCGCTTATGATAACTAAAGTTACTATCGATTTTTCCTTGCAAGACGACGATAGCTCTGTGGATATTTTTGCAACAGTAGGTATAAGCGGCAAGACCGGCGTGGAGATGGAAGCCTTGACTGCCGTGTCTGTCGCCGCCTTGACCATCTATGACATGTGCAAAGCCGTCGACAAATCAATGGTTATAAGTAACATCCGCCTGTTGAAAAAAACCGGCGGCAAGAGTGGAACCTATATCCGGAAGCAGTGATGCCCGGTAGCTTTTTTTGATTGATACGTGTATTGAGGAGAGAGTGAATGGACAAAGAGAAACTCGAAATATTTCGAATGCAGCTTCTGGCGAAAAAAGAAGAAATTCTTAATGAAGCAGGGAAGACGCTGTCGGAAATGACCGACCAGACTTCGAATGTACCGGATCCAAACGACAGAGCGACCATCGAGTCGGGAAGGAGTTTTGAGCTGAGAATTCGTGATCGTGAGCGTAAACTTGTCTCGAAAATCGAGGATGCAATAGCCAGAATCGATGACGGAAGTTACGGTATCTGCGAGGATTGCGGTGAAGAGATCGGGCTGAAACGGCTGGAAGCCCGTCCGGTCACCATGCTCTGCATCGATTGCAAGACCATTCAGGAAACTCGAGAAAAATCAAAAGGACTGTAAAGGCGCATGCCGGAACTTCGAAGAGATCCTGTACTTGGCCGATGGATAATCATCTCCAAGGAGAGACGGAAGCGGCCGACTGATTTTCTCGTCGAGCCGGTTCAGGGAAGCGGTGGATTCTGTCCTCTCTGCCCTGGCAACGAGTCTTTTACCCCACCTGAAGTGTACGCTTTCAGGTACAGGAACTCGGTGAGCAATGCCCCCGATTGGCAGGTCAGGGTCGTCCCCAACAAGTATCCTGCTCTGGTCATTGAAGGCGATCTCGCCAAGGAAGGGGTCGGTCTGTATGATCGGATGAACGGGATCGGCGCCCATGAGGTTATTGTCGAAACCCCCCGGCACGATGAAAATTTTGCTGATTTCGCCCCCGAGCAGATGGCGCTCGTTTTCAAGGCGTATCAGGAAAGAACTATCGATCTGGCGAAAGACAAAAGATTCAAATATGTCATGGTGTTCAAAAACCATGGTCGCGCAGCAGGCGCCTCCCTTGAACATTCCCATTCGCAATTGATAGCCTTGCCTATTCTGCCGAGAATGATTGTTTCCGAACTGGCCGGCGCTCAATCGCATTACAAATACAAAGAGCGTTGTATCTTTTGCGATATCATCCGTCAGGAGATACAGCAGAAAGAACGGGTTGTCTGTCAGAATGACCGATTTATCACCATAACCCCCTTTGCCCCCCGCACTCCTTTTGAGATGTGGATTTTACCCAAACGTCACTCTTCGGCCTACGATTCCCAGAGTGAGGCGGATATTCTGTCACTGGCACAACTTTTTTCCGAGTCTCTGCGTAGATTGGGCAAATGTATTACCGATGTGCCGTATAATTTTGTCCTGCACACTGAACCGTTACGTTCAGGGGGCTTGGATTATTACCACTGGCATTTTGAAATCGTTCCCAAATTGACCTCCATTGCCGGTTTTGAGTGGGGTACCGGATTCTATATTAATCCGCTGCCCCCGGAAGAAGCTGCCGGATACCTGCGAGAAGCGCTGGATATACCATCTGAAGGTGTAAACGATGAAAAAGATATTGCTGGTTGATGACGAAGAATCTATTCAGATCGTCTATCGGGAAGAATTCGAAGACGAGGGGTACCAGGTTTTTTCTGCCTTGAATGGTCTCACTGCCCTGGAAAAATTTAAGGAAGAGGAACCGGACCTGGTTATTCTGGATATTCAGATGCCGGGCATGAACGGTGTAGAAGTTCTGCGTCAGATGAAAATGCTTAAGGCGTCTGTTCCTGTCATACTCAGCAGCGCCTATCAGGAGTTCAAGCGTGACCTGGGCACCTGGGCGTCCGACGAATATATTGTGAAATCAGGAAATCTGGATGAGCTGAAAAAAGCAGTTCGACGACTGCTGGGGGAAGAGTAGCAGACCCGCTCAGGCACGCAGAGAAATACGGTGTCTCTTTTGTCGCCTGCGGCGGAAGTGCAGGGGACGCATAACATCTGACATTTTCACCCTATGAAAGATATCCAGAGTCAACAGGACAGCCGAAGAATAAATATCAAAAAGGTCGGCATCAAAACCGTCTCCTATCCCATCACTGTGCGTGACAAGGCTCAAAAACGCCAGCAGACGGTCGCTACTGCGAATATGTATGTCAATCTGCCCCATAAGTTCAAGGGAACGCATATGAGCAGGTTCGTTGAAATCCTCAATGAATTCCACGGGGCAATCGATCTTAAAAGTTTTCGCATCATTCTGCAGAAAATGAAGGATCGGCTGGAGGCGGAAGCGGCACACCTGGAAATCGAATTCCCCTATTTTCTCAAAAAAGTCAGGAACGGCACGTCCAGGAATCTTGGACACTATAAGTGTTCCATGCACGGCAGTCTGGAAAAGGAAGATGAGCTGACCCTCAGTGTCGAGGTGCCGATAAGTCTGCCTATTGTCGAAAAAAGCATCCACCGGTTACCCGGTTCCATGGGCCGGTGGGGCAAGGCGGACGTCAGTGTCCGTTTTCGTCAGTTTTTCTGGATTGAAGATATTATCCTCCTCATCGAAGAAACGGTGGAAGAGGAGCTGAATGACTTGTTATTAAAGGATCGTAAAGTTCTTTCCGTGGAATCGCTGGCCAGGCGGGTAGGGGCGTGCCTCGAAGGAATTGACGCGATAAACTGGTATTCGGTCACCGTGCATAACTTTGGTGATGAGTGTTCGACCTTTGCAACCCTGGAATCCTGCGAAGAGCCTGTCGGATAAGAGGCATAACGTAAAGAAAAACCCGCTTGCCGGGGACAGTCAAACCGTCAGGTATCCTTCTTATTAATTTTTTAACCCTACACTATGCTCATGCGTGATCTACTCTTTGAAATAGGAACTGAAGAAATTCCGGCGGGTTTTCTTGAACCGGCACTTACCCAGCTTGAGACGCGGTTTGTCCGAAAGGCCGCAGAGCTAAAAATCGATCACGGTGCCGTCAGCGTTCTGGGTACGCCGAGAAGGCTGGCCCTGATAGTCCGGGATGTCGCCGAAAAGCAGCAGGATATTTGCGAGGAGCTGCTTGGTCCTTCGAAAAAGGCCGCTTTTGATGCGGATGGTAAAATGACCAAGGCGGCCGTCGGCTTTGCCAGGTCGAAAGGCGTCGAGGTCGATGCCTTAACGGTCGTCGACACCCCGAAAGGGGAGTACCTTATGCTGCGGCGTGAAGTGCAGGGCGACGACACGCAGCGCCTGCTCCCCGAACTTTTGCAGTCGATCATCCTTGAGCTCTCTTTTCCAAAGTCGATGCGCTGGGGCAGTAACCAGCACACCTTTGCCCGGCCTATCCAGTGGATTGCCGCCCTGTTCGGTGCGGAAATCTTGCCCATCCAGCATGAGGGTATCGTGTCGGCAAACCTGACCCGCGGTCACCGATTCCTGGCGAAAGAGCAATTTGCCATAGAAAGTGCCGCGACCTATGAGGCGCAGCTGGCGGAAAAATTTGTTCTTGTTGACCCTGCCAAGAGACGGGCGGCAGTTGTTGCCGCCATCAAACAGGCTGTCGGCGAATCTACCGAGCTGGCCGGCGGCAGGGTGGCTATTGATGAAGAGCTGGTCGATACGGTGAATAACCTGGTCGAGACACCTTTTGGTGTCTGTGGCAGCTTCGATGCAAAATTCCTGCAGCTCCCCGCCGAGGTACTCATTACCTCAATGCGGGTCAATCAAAAGTATTTTCCCGTGGTCAACGAACAAGAGGAGCTGCTCCCCGGTTTTGTCGCCGTCAACAATACCCGGGTCAATGATACGGCTATAACCCGTAGGGGACATCAGCGGGTTTTGCGGGCCAGACTGGAAGACGCCCTGTTCTTTTTTGACGGTGACCGGCAAACCCGCCTGGAAAACCGTATCGACAAGCTGCAGGGCATTATTTTCCAGGCCAAACTCGGCACCATGCTTGAGAAAAATGAGCGGATCGTCAAGCTGGTGCGCATCCTTGCGGAAAAGGTCGATCCTTCGCTTATTGAGGATGGCTGTCGGGCGGCGCTGCTCTGCAAGACCGATCTCTTGTCGGATATGGTCGGCGAGTTTCCTTCCCTGCAGGGCATAATGGGGGGCGCCTATGCCCTGCACGATGGTGAAAAACCAAGTGTTGCCACCGCCATCAAAGAGCATTACATGCCCCAAAGGGCCGAGAGTGAAATTCCCTCCAGCGATATGGGTGCCTTGGTGGCTCTGGCTGACCGGTTTGATACGCTGGCCGGCTGTTTCGGCATTGGCCAGGTGCCGACGGGGACGGCAGACCCTTTTGGACTCCGGAGGATTTCACTGGCCATACTGCATATCATTGAACAAAAGAACTATACAATTTCACTCCGGGAAATTGTCCACAAGGCGCTTGCCCTGTATGGCGGTAAAGTTGCCGGCGGTAAGGAGACAGTCGAGGCCGTCCTGCAGTTTATTCAAGGGCGGTTTTCCAACGACTGTATCAGCCGAGGCCTTGCCGCCGAGGCGGTTGATGCCGCTGTTTCCGTGCATTTTGATTATGTCAATGAGTGTTTGCAGAGAATAGAGGCCATCGTCAAGATCAGTCGGGAACCAGCTTTTAAGATTCTTGCCGCTTCATACAAACGCATCAGAAACATCATCAAGGATAATCAGCAAACCAGCGTATCTCTGGATTTATTTGCACAGAAGGCGGAGGGGAATCTCTATGCACTTTTCCTGGACGTGAGCAAAGAAATGGCGCAACATATTGCGCTGAGTGACTACACAAAGGCCCTCGAAGCAATGCTGCAGATGAAGGGACCCGTCGATACCTTTTTTGATGAGGTGATGGTCATGGCGGAGGATCCGGCTATCAGGCAGAACCGACTCAATATGCTCACTGCTCTGGGGGATCTTATACTGCAGATCGGTGATATTTCGAAACTACAGGAAAACTAGCAAAAAGCAAAGAGCGGCAGGCAACAAAAAAGGCGGGGTGCTCATGTTACATGAACGCCCCGCCTTTTTTTATTAATGAAACGGCCCGAGACAATTACTGTTTTGGATGACAGGCCGCACACTTGTCAATTTTCTTTTCTTTTAATGCGGGATCTTTTGCAGCCATTGCTTTATGACATTCCAGGCAGTTACCGTGTCCGGCACCTTTGAGTTCGTCGAGCTTGAGTTTGTCTTTCATTTTACCGCCGAGAACGTCAGCATTGTGACAGGCATCACATTTCTGGATTTCCATACCTTCGGTGTACGGTACCGCCTTGCCGTCTGCCATGCCATGATGACATTCGCCACATTTAAAAGCATCCTGGTGCATCTTGTGTGGGAATTGAGCGGGTTTTGGCTTGGCACTTTTGCTGTCGACCATGGTAATGTCGGCGGGACCCGCATCGGCGGCGGCAAAAGAAGAGATAACCGAACCGCACAGGACAAACATTGACACGACACTACAGACAAGAATTTTTTTCAGCATAACATGTCTCCTTTTATAAAAATTTAATAAGTTGTCGTACAGCTTCATTGTCATTCCATATATACAGTTTTTGCTTAAACTTGTCAAACCCGATAAGGCACGGTAAAGACACGGGAACACCACACTGTGGCGGAAAAAAAGATTAGCTGGAACCATAGCTGTGCAGGCCAGAAAGGAGGAAGTTCACGCCGTAATAGGTGAAGAGGACGGAGACGAAGCCAAATATGGCTAAAAAGGCGATCGTTTTTCCGGACCAGCCTCGGGTATAACGGGCATGCAGGATGATTGCATAAAAGAACCAGGTGATAAGTGACCAGGTTTCCTTTGGATCCCAGCTCCAGTAGGTGCCCCAGGCGGAGTTGGCCCAGACAGCCCCGGTAACAATGCCGGCAGTCAGCCAGATAAAGCCGAACACCATGACTCGATGCGTAATATCATCGATGATCGCCAGGGGAGGGAAGCGACTGGAGAACGATGTCGAGGTCTCACCGGGTTCAGGTGACAAGTTTTTCAGCAAATACATGATCCCCAGGGCGGCTGCCACGGCGAAGGCCGCATAGCCGACAAAACAGGTAACAACATGGGCAATGAGCCAGTTGGATTGCAGGGCCGGGACCAGGGGGCTGATGGACTTGCTGATTTCCGTGGAAAAAGACGCGTAGGCCATGGCCAAAAAGGCAAAAGGAACGGCAAAGGCGCCAATGATTTTCGTTTTAAATTGCCACTCTATCAAAAGATAGAGAAGGACAATGGTCCAGGCAAAAAAGACCACGGATTCATACATGTTGGTAAGCGGGGCGTGGCCAATGCCCATCTGGTAGGACTCGATCCAGCGCAATCCGAGGCCTGCCGTTTGCACAAGCCAGGCCAAGGCCGTAAATACAGTGGCCACGCCACCAAGTTTTGGCGCTTTAAAGACCAGTATTGCGACGTACAATACTGTTGAGAACATATAGGTGAAGGTAGTAATACCAAGTAGCTGAGAACTATCCATGCGTTAGACTCCGTTTGATTCCCTGAGCTGAGAGTTGTAAATGAGAGTGGATTCCATAAATCGCCATCTTATCGCTGAACCTGCTGTTCAATATGATTTTTCAGTTGTGCAAAAATCTTCGCAAAGGCCATTTTGTTTTTGTTGGCCGAGCCGGACAGCCAGAGTTGCGGAACAGGAGAACCATTTTTCTTGTACAGCCATATTCGCTGATGGGACATGAAAAAGGCCATATAGAGACCAAGTATCATAATGCCACAGCCGATGTAGACGACCCAGACGCCCGGATCCTTTGCTACCTGCAATCCGGTGGCATACATCTGTTTGGCGGAAACAGTATATTCCTTCGTTCCGCTGGTGAACGTTGCCTGGTCGTTGTCTTTGAGCCATTCGGCAGAGGGGGGATTTTCACCGGATTTGAACCATATTTTCGCGCGAACCACTCTTTGCCCAACGGCTTCAGCGTTGATGATGCCGAACTGCAGGTCTTTTTCCTTCCAGGCCATCTGCTTTTGAAAGGGGAGGTTGAAGGATTTTACATCGCCGGAGGTATTTTCAGTAATGTTGACGATGAAATCCTGATACCCTTGATAGCTTGATTGATAGAAGGTTATTCCTTTGTAGGTGAGAGGATTGTTCACCTCAATGTCTCGGGTTACTATCTCCTGTCCGTCCTCCAGTACAGTGAGGTTGCTGCGATACACCTTCGGCATGCCGTTGTCGTAAAATTCGATGCCAAAGGAGTTGTTGCGCACCTCAAAGCCAAGATCCAGCGTGCCGGCGTTTTTATAGGCAAAAACCTTTTGCGTGGAACCCATTTCCGGAATCATGACACTTCCCTTGAAACCAAAAAAGTGACCGATAATGGCGCCGACAAAAATGAGCAGGATAGAAAAATGAACAATGTAGACACCGGCACGGCTCCATTTCCCTTTCTGGCTGAAAAAGAGTTCATTGCCGCCGAATTGTCTGGAGGTTGCCGTCCAGCCGTTTTCCTTGAGCAGACCGGCAATTTGAATGTGGTCGAGTTTATCGGTAGCAAACTCCCACTTTTGGCAGTTCGGCATCTTTTCAAGCCGTTCGGGAGAGAAGGTCAGGTTGTCTGTCGTTATTATTTTCCATACGGACGGGAAGCGATCCAGGCTGCAGATAATAAGATTGGTACTGAGTATTCCGAGCAGGCCGACAAACCACCAGGAGTAGTACATTTCCGGGATGTCGAGAACTTGGAAAAACTGCGCGGTTTTCTCCCCATAATTTTTGATGTAAAAGGCGGCGGACTCACCTTGGGGGATGATGGTGCCGATGATTGAGGTGAGAGCAATGGCGCACAGGGTGAAGATCGCCAGTTTCACGGAAGAGAAGAAATTCCAAATTTGCGTAAGTAGTGTCATTGAATTAAGTTTATAATGAGAATTATTGTTGACTAAGGATTTTTTTACAATAGATCATGCAAAATTGCAATGAGAGAGCAAATGGGAAGATAAGTACATGGCAGATGGTCAAAACAGCAACAACAATAAACCTCATTGTGTAATTTAACCAGATAATTTTACCTGCGACAGGTACCACAATAGTCTCTATAATTTTTGGCGCAAGAATTACACTTCGTGCCTCATCAAAAAACTGCGCAGGATGTAAGGCTCGTATGTGACGAGTTCAAGAAAAATTGTCGATGGGACAGAGAAACAGTGGAAATACCTTGCCTAAAATTTCAAAAGCGGGTAAAAAGTCAGATTCTTAACAATCGCTTACCAGCACACAATTCATGCATTTCTCCATTTGACCGGCCGGAAGGCAGGGGAATGGGATATAAGGAGAAAAAAATGGCAAAAGTATGTGAAGTATGTGGAAAAGGACCAATGGTCGGGAACAATGTCTCCCACGCCCATAACAAGACAAGAAGGCGCTGGCTGCCGAACTTGAAAATGGTGCGCATGGCCACTACCGGTGGCAACACGAAGAGAACGAAGGTGTGTACCCGTTGTATTCGGTCCGGAGCAGTTGTAAAAGCTGCCTGAAATTTTATCATTATGAGTGATGTAAGGCGAGAGGATGTCATCCTGCTCGCCTTTTCCTATTTGAGCTTCCGGGGTAGGGTATGAGTGAAGAAAAGGTAACATTTCTTAGTTATGCAGAGGCCGCGAAACTAGTCGGGGCGATTCAGGAAGAAGAAGATATTGAGCAGACCGACAAAAGAATTCTGACTGTCTACAGTAAAGACGATCGCGAATTGTGCTGGTTTGACTTTGCCGAGGTGAAGGCTGCGGTAGGTGACGTTGCGGCGGGTGACAGAAAAGCCGCCGTGCAGCATTATATCCTGAACCACATACCGGATTGGGTCCACGAACTTTGATGGCGTCGTAAAAACCCTTCCTTTGCTTTGTTGTTTTATATTGTCTCCTCCAGCCATTTGCGCAATGGCAGCGGAAAGATGGCGCATCGTGGCGAGAAAGGGGTGCAGTATTTGTTGACGATCTCCAGGCCTTGCTGGAATATGGAGACTGGCCGGTCGGAAGAGACGACAACGACTATAGTCTCGTGATGTTGCGCCGTAAAACGCAGAGCGGAATTATAACGTGCCCCGCGCGCTCTATTTTCATTTTCTACCCTGTTACCGTCGAGCAGACAGGCAAAACCATGCAGATGCAGGTCTGAGCGGATATGCAGTGCCCCGTCTACTTTTGACAGGCCGGCGGCAAGCCTGAGTATCTTTGGCTCCTGCAGGTTCACCGCGGGGGTCAGCACCTGTCCGGCAATTGGCGTTGGTTCAGCTGCCAGATCAATGACAAAGGTGCAGCCGAACATCTTATCTTCCGCATTGTGGACAAGTGCGGCAATAATTTTAAACATACCTGTTCTGACCGACGGATCGATGTCGTAATCGAGCAGCGCCTCTTCGACTTCAAACAGCTTTGCCCGGTGGGTATCGGAGCTGTATCTGCCATCCTGGAAACTGCAGATAATCTCATCCTTGACAAAGAGAAATCCGAATTTACCTTCAAAATCGGCGGTGATATGAAACGGAGTTATATCTTTCTCGGCAATGCCCAGGATATTTGTCCCATCAGAGACAAGCGTTCGCCGGGAATGTTCCACCGCCTGGAGGAGTTTGCGGACATGTTTGAAATTGTTCAGCGGAGGTTGTTCCGAACTCTGAAATCGTGCCAGGAAATCAATATCTTTAAGAAATCTTGGTTCAATGAATGTTAAGGAACCGTGTGGGCGTACGCCCTCTTCATTGGTTTTTGAAATGCCCAGGAGGGCATTGAGTATCGGGTAAATATGTACCTGAACGTCAAGTCCCAGAACAAGGCCGGCCATATCGACGATGCAATCATGGACGGCGTGCAGCGAGTATTCGCGCAGAAAGCTGCCGGAAATGCCTGTGTAGAGGGTGCTGTCGTTGGCCATATCGTGGGATAATCTCAGCACGGCATGCTCCAGCCAGCATTCCGTCGGACAGAGAGAGCACATGTTTGGATGGTGTTCGGTAAACCACATTTGATAATAGACCGAACTGGAACTGCCGCCGTTGGAAATAAGTCCATCGAGAAGAAGATCGGCCTGGGGTTCAATGTGATTATATGCAAGATAAGAACTCTGTCTGTCGATCGGCGAGCACCAGGCATCACTGTCGAGATAGAGAGTTTTCAGCTTCGGCTCGTAACCGCGCAGCAGATTCTGCGGATCGCAGATAGACAGCTCATCTGTTTGTTGTAAGGCAAAAACGACGGCCGAGCGGCTGGTTCCGGAAAATAAAGTCAAACCATCTCGTAGGCCGCTCAAGGTTTCGCTTATGCATCGGTTAACAAAATAATTTCCCTGCAACATGGTCACCCAGTCTTCATAAAGAATGGACATTCAGTGGCTTGTGTCATCCATTGCAGCGCTATTCTACCATAATTGGAGTTTTTTCACTCATTTTTAGGGTGTCCGTGGCCGATGCTGCAGGGTGAACACAGGTACAGCATGGCAGGTGGCGGGATTGTGTCGAGCAGGACTGGTGCCGCCCGGCAAGACGATCGGCGTCTTCCCGGGCGGCAGGTCAAGGCATCCTGCAAAGACATTTATTAGCGATGGAATCGATCATGCGATCTGTACTTATTGTTAAAGGGATGGCGCTCAGGCTGATGATGCCGAGGCGATTTGCCACAGACGGTCGAGACAACCCGCGTTGACCCATAGTGTCCCTTCTGGATGGTAACAATTTTCCGACAGTTGTCTCTGTCATGACCATAATGCTTTCTCGGAGGATCCCTGAATACTGGTCGATCCCGTCTGTCATACCGGTGATCGTCATACCTGTAGTCGTCATACCCCCGGGCGGAGCGGACAACAACCGGCGAATGTTGCGCCACCGGGCCGTGGTGTCTCTCTAACTGAGTGCCGACCAGCAAGCCGACGACCCCTCCGACAGTTGCACCAACGAGCGTCGATTCAGCATTACGACCTAGAGCCTGGCCGACAATTGCGCCGGTGCCGCCTCCGAGAATAAGGCCGCCGATCTGTTTGTCACCGGCCTGAACATTGGTCAGTGAGAGTGCAAAAAGAGCTGTCACCGCTACTATCATCGCTATGGTCATATGTACTGGTTTCATAACTATCCTCCATTGATTGAGATGAGTACATCTTCCTGCTGTTACCTTATTTGTACGCTCAATCTCTCGCTTTACCAAGAGGACATATGCAGATGTAGACGACGATGTCGGGCATAAAGCTACACGACATCCCCGTGCCTGCTGGAGGGTTTACGGAAATTGTAGTCAGTGGGGAGGAAGGAAAACAGGGCAATGGTAAGCGGAATAATCCTACTCGATGATTTTAAAGGTGGCCTTGGCGCTGTCCCACTGGTAGGCCGATCCCATCCATATTTCTTCGATGAGATCAATGTCGACGTCCAGGCCGGTTATGTCACTGTACTGATTGTAAACCGCGAGAATCTCATCATCGCTGATGATATTGTCCTTATTGGCATCCGCCCAATGATGCCGGCCGAGGGTAATTGTGTTGTCGCCCTGGATGGCTGATTCGGATTCGCTGCTGATGGCCGCCGTGCCGCTGAAAGGTATGACCTCTTCGTCTTTGCCGGAGACAGTGATGAGATACGAATAGACTGCTGTCTGGTTAATTTTTTTGAGCCATTTGATTTGCTTGTTTTTCAGGGCGCCGGCAGGCAAGGTCGGCGCGGTCGCCTGAATGGTTGCGCTTTCGGGAATGTTTTCTTTGATGATCAGGGCGTTGGCCGTATCCGGCGCCCCGGTAACCTTGATGACCACCGGAAAGGGTTGTCCGCTGATGCAGTGGCTCGGCACGATGCGCTCAGCGGCAAACGGGGCCAAGGAGGGTGCGCGCAGAAAATACCAGGTGAAGACCAGGGCAACACTGACGAATGTCGCGGCAAGAATGAACAGAATCCACTTGTTCTGCAAGCCTGGTGTTTTTGCTGCAGAAAGATCAACTGACGGTACGTGCTCCGGAGGGACCGTCTCATTTGCCGCTGCCTCTTCCTCGACGTCTTCGGCGATTTTTTCCAGAAGGTCGTCGAGCTCAACATTCAGAGCCTCGGCAAGTCTCAAACCGTTGTCTCTCTTGATACTCGGATAGCGGCGGTTTTCCCATCTCGAGATCGTGTCGGTGGTTACCTCGACCGCTGTCGCCAGGTACAATTGGGTGAGGCCTTGCTGTTCACGCAGCAGTTTGATTTTTGCCCCATCAATTTTCACCATGCTCATTGGGCCGATAAATGAATTGTCCGTCATCTGTCTTTTTATGATTGTTGAGAGTTACGGATTTGTTTCATCTGGTTATACCAATTTCCTCTGCCCCATCAAAGAACAAATTCTTGCCGTTGGCCCCGAGCACGCGCCATGTGTTGGTAGACATCGCTCGACGTGCCCCTATGTCGGCTGTTCTTGTCCCTGAAACGATGTATTTTACAGACAGAAATCAGTGAAACGCTCAAAAAAATGTGGAGGGCAAGATGAAGATACTCGTGGCGCTGTTCTGTCTCTGGATGGTGACCGGATTTGCCGTGGAAGGTGTGCTGGCGGCAAGCGGCAAATGTACCGTCGTAAAGGTAGATGGAACACAAATGGTAATAGAGTGTAAGAAAGAGACCAGGGGGTTTAGCACGGGAAATCAGATAAAGATAAAGTCGGACACCCAAAAAGTGGACCGGAATAAATAGCTACCAGTCGAAACGCACAAGATTGTCGAGGGGCTCGGATTTGATCACGCGAATCTTGACGATGGTGTTCGGCGTAATGGCTTTGTTGCCCGGCGTGGGAAGATCTATATCCATAAGAATGTCGGTGAGCAGCAGGTTGACCCGCTTCGGCCCGGACTGAATAACCAGGGCGTCGAGATATTGACCCTGTCGATCGGCAAGGAATTTGAGCAGCCAGTACCGTTGCCTCTGGTGGCGGACGTTGTTGGCGGTCGTCAACGTGCGGATCAGGACAGAGGTGAAATCCTTACACATTTCCTCAGTGAAGCACGGTTCTTGTCTTCGGACGATACTATTCAACTGATGCTGCATAACGAGATCAAGTAAGCGCCTGATCGGAGAGGTGACCGTTGAGTAATGCGATACGCCTAAGCCGCTGTGGGGTTTTGCGGTCGTCGACAGCTCGCCCCTTGACATGTTTTTACGTTGCAGGGTGTTCTGGAAAAGATCGTCATCTTCGCCGTGCACGATCCTCCTCTGCAGCGTCGGCTGGGATCGGTAAATACCGGGAACCATGCGGTCGGCGACATATTTTGCCGCCTCGCTGTTGGCAAGAATCATCATTTCCGAAACAATAGTCCTTGCCGGGGTGTCGCTTTTGGCAAGACTGACGTGGACTTTGCCGTGATGATCGATGAAAATATTGACATCCGGAAAGGGAAGGAGAAGGGCGCCGCCGGCCAGACGCCTTGTCCGAAGCTTTTGGCGGAGCATATCCAGAAGTCGAATTTCCCGATCCGTCGCCAGCATCTTGTCGACCTCATCGTAGGTGAGTCGTCTTTTTACCCGGATGATCGATGGGTTGATGCGCACCCGCAATACTTCCGCCTCGGCTGAGAGGAGGATCATAAAGCTGAAAGCACCTCTGGTCTCATCCTGAATAAGGCTGCAGATCCCCTGGGAAAGATGACGCGGCAGCATCGGCACCTGACCTTCCGGAAAATATATGGATGTGCCGCGCCGCATGGCTTCGGCAAACAGCTGATCTCCAGGACGAACATAATGCGCGACGTCGGAAATGTGGATGCCCACCAGGTAATTGCCGTCCTGTTCCTCTATAGTCAGGGCGTCGTCGAAATCGAGGGTGGTCGGGCCGTCGATGGTAATCGGCGAAAGATGGGTCAGATCCAGTCGCCCCGGGTCATTGAACAGTTCGCTTTGTCCGCGCTGGAGAATGAGTTCCGCCTGTTGCCTGGCGGCAAGGGAAAAATTGACCGCCAGTTCATTGCGCAGCAGGGGGATATTCTCGTTGGCACCCCAGAGCCCGGCCTTAACGAGCAGGTGAAAGGGGTCATGAATTTTATGCAGGCCGGCGGATTGGAGGATGTTTCTGGCGATATCCGCATCAGCGGCCTCGTTGCCGTAAAGATAGAAGTCACGGATAATCGGCAAAAGTTCCATCTGTATGGCATCCAGCTGCCCTGGCGAGGGATTTGCTTCGAGAATCCGGGCGACGGCCCGGGCGCCCTCGCGGACGAGTTCGGCCCGTTTGGCCTCCTTTGCCAGCTGGCGCTGCAGCTGTTCGACCTTTTCCGGACTATTGGCCTGGATGCTGCCTTCCTTGTATTTAAAAAACAGCTTGTCTTCAAAAACACATCGGAGAAATGCGGAAACCGTATCGTCGGTGGCTTCCGAGCCGAAGATGAGTTCGGCGAGAAAGGTCGGACTAAAAGACGTCGCACCATCTTCGGCGGTGAGCTCCCAAATTTCTTCAAGATCAATAAGGGCCATGAGGGCGCTGCGCTTTTCGGTCGTGTCTTTCAGATGCCTGGTGATGGCATCCCTGTTCAGTTCTGTCGGGTGACTCTCCGTCGAACAGTGGATAACACGCGATTCCGGCAGGTTAAGTTCCCGGCCATTCTGGTTGATGAGGCGCAGCCGTTTCGGCTGGCTCTCTACAACCAGGGCACAGATGAACTTGCCGTTATCGAGGTATTCTATCAGTTTTCCCGTAACAATCATTTAATCACAAGTTGTTCAATATCTGTTTTGCTCTTCTATTGCCGGACTTTCCGGCGTCACAGCAAAATAGTGGAAGCAATATATTCACGGCGTATTATAATTTCAAATTCGTTGGTTTGTCCATTGCAAATGGACAAACGTCACACAGTATAGTGTGGAATGTTATTTTGCCTACACTTATTATTGTCCTTATGAAATTATTATTATTTTTAAAACGCTATGGATCTTTTTGAGAAGCCGGTCAAATCCGGTATGGTGGCAATAGTAGGGCCGCCGAATGCTGGAAAATCAACATTGATGAACCATCTTCTCGGCCAGAAGATTTCAATTGTTACTGCCAAGCCCCAGACGACCCGGAATCGCATTGTCGGGATAGTCAATGATGCAGACTACCAGGTCGTTTTTCTGGATACACCGGGACTGCACAAATCCCGTGAGCCAATGAACGTGGAGATGGTCAAAGTGGCAATGGAAAGTCTGACGGAGGTTGATCTCGTGCTGTTCCTGGTCGATGTTTCCCTGCCGCTGCCGGAAAAGGTACAGAGGGAAAAAGCGGCGGAGCATGCCGAGTATCTGCAGAGGATCAAATGCCCGGCGATCATGGTGCTGAATAAAATTGACCTGATTGACAGGAAAAAGGTCCTGCCTTTTATCGATTCCTATGCAAAACTCTATCCTTTCCACGCGGTGATTCCGGTATCCGCCCTTGGCGGTGACGGCCTGGACAGCCTGTTTGCGGAAATTCTCACCCTGCTGCCGATGGGACCACGATATTTCCCCGAGGATATCCCGACCGATGCCTCGGAGAGGTTTTTATGTGCAGAGATCGTCAGGGAAAAGGTCTTTCTTCTTACCGGCCAGGAAATCCCCTATTCCACAGCCGTGCTGATAGAATCCTATAAGGAGGATGACATCAAGAAACTGGTGACGATTCACGCGGCAATTGTCCTCGAAAAACAATCGCAGAAGGGAATCGTCATCGGCAAGGGCGGCAAAAAACTCAAAAGCATCGGCATCGCGGCCAGAAAGGATATCGAAGCCCTCATCGGCGAGAAGGTCCTTCTCAAGTTGTGGGTGAAGGTGAAAAAGAACTGGTCGCAGGACGAGCGGTTTCTCAAGGAACTCGGCTACTGATTTTTGTGTCTTTCTGACAGGTTCTTTTTTTTAACCCTGGCCGGTCACTGAGCGTTTTCGTTAAACTCATGAAAAAGATCAAGGCTCTTGAGAATATTGTAGGCGGAGCGCAACTGGTTGTCGGTCTGCATCCGCTCTTCCAGTTTATCGGCTTCCCGGTCTTGCCCATTGTCCTGGTCCGGCTTCATGCCCGGCAGGTGGCGGGCAAGATCCACTTCTTTCAACAGGCTTCTTTGGGGCTCGGCGTCTTCCGGGGGCAGGCAGGTGATGAATGGTATTTCTACATCCGGAGCGATGCCTAGGGCCTGGATAGAACGATCATCGGGGGTGTAGTATCTGGCCGTGGTCATGCGCAGCCCGGCACCGTCCGGCAAAGGGATGATTGTCTGCACCGAGCCTTTACCGAAAGTCCGGGTGCCGACGATGATAGCCCGTTTATGGGCCTGCAGGGCCCCGGCGACGATCTCTGCTGCACTGGCCGAACCTTCATTGACCAGGACCACCAGGGGGTACATGCCTTTTTCGCCATTGGCCCGGGCGACATAGACGTTATTCTGGTCCTCACGCCGCCCTTTGGTATAAACGATAGTTCCCTTGTCGAGGAAAATATCGGCAATGCTCACGGCCTGCTGGAGGAGTCCTCCGGGGTTATTGCGTAAATCGAGAATGAGCCCGTTCAGCCGGTGGACACTTTGCAGTTCTCGCAATTTGGCCTTAAAATCGCCGGTGGTATGGCTTTGGAAATTGGTGATTCTGGCGTAGGCAAAGCCGGGCGAAAGGAATTCCGCCTTGACCGACTGGATTGGAATCATCTCTCGTTTGAAGGTTATTTTCTTGAGCTCTTCCCAGCCTTCCCGGTGAATGGATATCGTCACCTCGGTGCCTGGGGGGCCACGCAGTTTTTTTATTGCCTCGTACGGGCCCATGTTCTTAGTACTCACACCATCAATTTCAACAATAATATCATTGGCCTTCAGTCCTTCCTGATCGGCTGGAGTATCGGCTATCGGACTGACTACGGTCAGCATGTCGTTTTTAATGGTAACCTCAATACCAATACCCGAGAATGATCCCCGTGTTTCTTCCTGCAGATCTTCGAAACTTTCCGGCGGCATATAGGAAGAGTGCGGATCAAGGGAGAAAAGGAGACCACGGATCGCACCGTTTAACACTTCTTTCGTATCGATCTCTTCAACATAGTTTTCCTGGAGGATGCTTAACACATTGGAAAAAATCTCCAGCTGTTTGTAGGTTATAATTCTTTCCTCTTCCGATATTTCGGCAAAAACCGGAGAACAGGGAACAAGAAGGAGGAAAAGCAGGGCATAGACCAGCCTGCGCAAACAATAGGTAGATGAAAACATATAATTCCTCAATTCTATGGGATTTTAGTGTACGTTACAGATTGTCAGGCTTCAACCATAATACGGGGTCCAGCGAATCACGCCCGTGACGAATTTCAAAATAGAGCCCTTCGTCAAAAAGAGTCGCGGTATCACCCATGATCCCGATGGTTTCTTTTGTTCTGACCTCTTGCCCTTTTTCAACCAAAATTTTTTCGATTCTCGACGTCACCGTATAATATTGAAAACCATGATGCAGTATGACTGTATTGCCATAGCCGCGCAAATATCCTGAAAAAATTACCTCTCCGTCGCTTACCGAGACGATTTTTGTTCCGTTGGGAGCCTGGATCTCAATGCCTGCGGATTGACGTGATATACCGAGCTTGTTGGTTTTTTCCTGCTGAAAAAGGGTGATGATCCGGCCGACCACCGGCGGAGGCAGACGGCCCTTATCTATGAGAAATCGCTGTTCGCGAACAACATTTTTGTTTTTTACCGCGACGATGGACTGGGCAAGATTTTCCGATGCCTCCTGCATTTCGACTACCGCCTGTTTATGCAGTTTTTCCTCGGTGCGCACATGGCTGAGGAGGGTTTTCTTGTCGGCTTTTGTCTTTTGCAGCGCTTCTTGTTCCTGTGCCGCCTGCTCGAAAAAGTCGGCTAAAACGGCTTTTTCCAGACCAAGAGCCGTCGTTACCCTGACCAGGTCTTCTATGGTGGCCCGGTAGGCTTTGATGACATCCTGATCGTACTTGATCAGCACATCAAAAGCATCGTGGAAGGTAAGCAGTTCGGAAAGTGTTCTGGTGGAAAAAGTGACATTGAGAAGACCGATGTCGCCCATTGTATAGTATGCGGTGATTCTTTTTTTCAGGTGCTCTTCTACCCTCTGTTTGTCCAGACGGATCGTGTCGAGCTCGCTTTGCTTACTATCGATCATCATCTGCTGCTCGTGCCTTTTTTTTTCCAGCGTTGCCAGTTTCTCCTGCTGGGCAACAACCTTTTTGTCGAGGATTTCCAGTTCGGTAAAAATATTACGTTCGGTGGTCTGCGCTTCGGTGATCTTGTTTTCCTGCTGGAGAATGCCCTGCTGCAGTCGGTTGATTGCCCCCCTGAATTCTGTAAGATTTGTATCCGGGGTGTCGGTTGTCTTCTTATCCTGGCCGAAAAGCGGGGTGCTAAAGGTGACCACCAGGGCAGCGACCAGGAACAAAAGAGCGCGGAGAGAGATGATGTGCCTTGTTCCGGGTGATGAGATGCTTGCACTTATTCTCATAATCTGTCTTCTGTAAAAATGAGACAAGGGGCTCAAATGCGTAAAAATTTCTGCATGGTTGAATAACTCCCCATTGTGCAAAGGAGTATGGAGACGCCGATAATGGTGAGACTGACGCTTGGCGGGAAAAAAGACAATTCAAAGACATTGAGAAATCCCGGACCGGAAAATCGCAGTTTAATCCATTGGTACAATATATACAGCTGCGCGATACCCAAAGAGGATCCGAGGAGACCCTGGAGCAGACCTTCCAGTAAAAAAGGTGTGCGTATGTAATTATTGGTGGCTCCAACCAGCTTGAGCAGTTCGAGTTCCGCCTGCCTGCCGAGAATGGTGAGCCGAATGGTATAGGCGACCATGAAAATGGTGGTCATTATGAGCAGTGTGCCGCTGAGCAGGACGACAATTGACAGGAGTTTGGTGAAGTAATAAAATCTCTCAACCCAGTCCTGGCCATACTGTACTTTGATTGTGCCGGGAAGGCGGGCGAGATAGGCCGAAAACAGTTTTACCTGATTAAGGCTTCTCAAGTTTTTCATCGGCAGCACTTCAATGGAGGGCGGCAGAAAATCCCGCGGCATTTCATTTAAAACATCCTGATTTTTGCCCAGCTGGTCGGCAAACCGCTGAAAGGCCTCGGCGCGAGAGACAAAGCGTACTTCTTCCACCTCGTCAAAGGTGTTTATTTTATTGATCAATTGCTGCTGAAGTTCCGGGCCGGGCTCCTCTTCCAGGTAGACAATCAGGCTCAGGTCATCGCCAAGCTTGTGGCCGAGGTTGAGCATATTGGTGTAGATAAGATAAAAAAAGGCGAAAATCAGTACGGAAAGACTGACGGTCAGCAGGGTCATAAGCTGTGAACCCCAGGTCATGCGCAAATTTCTGCCGACCTGCCGAATGACGGTAAACCAGAAACTCATCTACTTGTCCCTCGTGCCACGCTATGCAGTTGACCTTTCCGGAGTTCCATTACTCGGTGGGAGGTATGGCGATATATCGACTGGTCATGGGTGGCAATAACAATTGTTGCTCCGGCCTTGTTACAATTTGTTAACAATCGCATCACTCTTTCAGTTGTCGTCGCGTCAAGATTTCCGGTGGGTTCATCGACCAGGATCATTGTCGGGGAATTGGCGATGGCCCGTGCCAATGTTATTCTTTGCTGTTCCCCACGGGAAAGCTCCCCGGTGATGGTATCATGTTTGTCGGCAAGGTCGAGTTGTTCCAGCAAATTTCGCACCCTGTTTTTAATGATCTGCGGCTTTTTGTAGGAGACCTCCATGGAAATGGCAATATTTTCGGCGGCCGTTCTGTCGGTCAGTAGCTTGAAGTCCTGGTACGCAACCCCGATTTTTTGCCGCAGTCTGGCTAACTTAAAGCCTTTCAGGGTATGAATGGCCTGGCCGCCTATCTCGATCAGGCCAGTGCTCGGCAATTCCATACTGCAGAGGAGTTTCAGCAAGGTGGTCTTACCGGCCCCGCTCATGCCGATGATAAAAAACATCTCGCCGCTGTCAATGGAAACGGAGACATCCTTTAAGGCGACGACGTCAGGAGGATAACCTTTCGAAACTTTGATCATTTCGATCATCGTTGCGGTATTGTCATGCAAGGGCTTATTCATCTATTAGGCAATTATCGAGGTTGATGGCGTCGTAAAAACATTTTACCAGTTGAGCAACAGATTGAAAAAAAACATGTTTATAGCTCGGGGGAGAGAGATTCTTTTGGATTTCCGGTAAACGGTCACGTAAAAAAATTTTCTCCCTGTCGGCCGGCTGTCAAGCAAGGATAAATACTCTAAAAATATATAGTATTCCCTGGATAAACGCAATGTCTCTCATGAGACGAGGCTGTTTTAAGCACTTTGACAGGTTCCCCCGGTTTTAATTGCTATGCAGAATGTCTTCGATCCGTCAGGTCCGGCCTGGAACAGTCAATTTACTCTTGCAACTTCACCTGCAGTTGTTATTGTTGTCAGTTTCGCTATTGGAAACGTCATGGGCGTTATTGCAAACAAATCGCCTGAAAATCGACTGAATATTCGCCGGAAAGTCGATATTTTGGCACCACTCGGACAAATTATCAAGGCCATCAGAAATATATGAAGGAGACGAACATGGATTACAGGGATACCCTTAATCTGCCTACCACCGGGTTCAAGATGAAGGCAAATCTCGCCCAGAAGGAACCGCTTGTTCTCAAACAATGGGAAAAAGAGCAGTTGTACTTCAGGGTTCAGGAAAATGCCAAAGATAAGCCGCTTTTTGTTCTCCATGATGGTCCGCCTTATGCCAACGGCAATATTCATCTCGGCACCGCCTTTAATAAGATCCTTAAAGATATCATTCTTCGCTCGAAAAGGATGGCCGGTTTCAATGCACCGTATATTCCCGGCTGGGACTGTCACGGACTGCCCATTGAACATAACGTCGATCTGGAACTCGGGGAAAAGAAAAAGACCATTCCCAAGCTGTCCAAGAGAAGCGCCTGCCGGAAATACGCCGACAAATGGATTAAAATCCAGAAAGAGCAATTCAAACGCCTGGGTGTGCTTGGTGACTGGGACAACCCGTACCTTACCATCAATTATGCCTATGAGGCGACCATCGCCAGGGAATTTAATGCCTTTCTACTCTCCGGTGCGGTCATTCGGAATCGGAAGCCGGTGTATTGGTGTTCAACCTGTACTACCGCCCTGGCCGAGGCCGAAGTTGAATACCATGACCACACCTCACCTTCTATCTATGTGAAATTCAAGGCAGGCAGTGCTCTGGCCGACATCGATCCCTCCCTGGCCGGCGAGAGGGTGTATTTTGTCATCTGGACGACCACGCCCTGGACGCTGCCGGCGAACCTGGCGGTGGCCCTGCATCCCGAATTTGTCTATGCCGCGGTTGAGGTCGGGGAGGAGACGTGGATTCTTGCCCGCGAGCTGGTCGGAAAAGTAATGGCGGAGGTCGGGAGAGACGACTATACCGTCAAGGGAACCTTTGGCGCGAAAAGTTTTGAAAAGCGGACCTGCAGGCATCCTTTTATGGATCGCGATTCGCTCCTGGTACTGGCCGATTATGTCACCGTTGATGCGGGTACCGGCTGCGTCCACACTGCTCCCGGCCATGGCGCCGACGATTACCAAACCGGCCTGCGATACGGCCTGGATATTCTCTCTCCGGTCGATGGCGACGGCATGTACACAGCCGAAGCCGGTGCATATGTTGGGCAGAAGGTGCCGGCGGTGAACAAGGTGATAAATCGAGATATGGCCGAATCCGGTGCACTGGTGCATGAAGCGGCAATCGGCCACAGTTATCCACACTGCTGGCGTTGTAAAAAGCCGGTTATGTACCGCGCCACGCCGCAATGGTTCATCTCCATGGAAAATAATGCGCTGCGTGAAAAAGCGCTCGAAGCTATTAAGACCGTCACCTGGACTCCCGCCTGGGGCATGCAGCGAATTTATTCAATGGTGGAAGGACGTCCGGACTGGTGCCTGTCCCGTCAGCGCAGCTGGGGCGTGCCGCTGACGGTTATCAGCTGCATATCCTGTGGCGAGATCGTTAAAACCAAAGAAGTTGTTGCAAGAATTGATGAACTTTTTCTAAAAGAAGGCGCCGACGCCTGGTTCAGTCACGATGTGTATGATTTCCTCGCCAAAGGCACTACCTGTGGGCAGTGCGGTTCGGGCGAATTCGTCAAAGAGGAGGATATTCTCGATGTCTGGTTTGACTCAGGGGTGAGCCACGCTGCGGTCTGTGAACAACGCGAGGAGCTCACCTCACCCGCCGATCTCTATCTTGAGGGGAGTGATCAGCATCGTGGCTGGTTTCAGAGTTCTCTGCTCACCTCGGTAGGAACCCGGGGACGGGCGCCCTTTAAAGGCGTCTTGACCCATGGCTACGTCGTTGATGGCCAGGGTAAAAAAATGTCCAAATCGGTCGGCAATGTTGTCGTTCCCTCCGAGGTCATAGAAAAATATGGCGCGGAAATTCTTCGGCTCTGGGTCGCCAGTGAAGATTACCGTGATGATATCAAGGTTTCCGATGAAATTCTTCGGCAGATCTCCGATTCCTATCGTAAAATCCGCAACACCATACGGTATTTTCTTGGCAATCTGTATGATTTTCAACCGCAGCGGGATAGCGTTTCCGTAGCCGACCTTCCGGAGCTTGATCGCTGGGCTTTGGTTAAATTCGAGGAATTGAAGTCGAAGGTGACAAAGAGCTATGAGAAATATGAATTTCATGCCATTTACCATGGTTTGAATTTTTTCTGCGGTACGACCATGAGTTCCTTTTATCTGGATATCCTGAAAGATCGTCTCTACACCGCAGGAACGAATTCCCCGCTCAGGCGGTCCGCACAGACGGTTCTCTATAAAATCCTTGACGGCATGCTCCGGTTGATGAGCCCCATTCTTTGTTTCACGGCGGCCGAAGCCTGGGATGAACTGCACGGTATTGCAGAACAGGACCAGCTGGGTCCAGACAGCGTCTATTTTGCCGAATTTCCACCGGCAGAAAAAATAGAATCCGACAATCAGATGATGGATAAATGGGCAAAGCTTATCAAGGTACGCTCAGAAATAACCAAAGCCCTGGAAATAGCCCGCCGGGAAAAAGTTATCGGCCATCCCCTGGAGGCGGAGGTATTAATCAAAACCGAGGGGGAACTGGCGGATTTCTTGAAGAGTGAATGGGAGACCGTCAAGGAAATCTCCATCATCTCCGAGCTGTCCAGCCTGCAGGACAATACCGCCGAAGTCGGGGTGCGCTTTGCCAGCGAAGAGATTCCGGGCTTTGCCATCCAGGTACAGCCGGCCCCTGGGGAAAAATGTCTGCGATGCTGGTTACGATCAACAACAGTCGGTGAAAACAAGGAACATCCGGAGATCTGCGACAGGTGTTCTGATGTCCTTGCCACTATGGCCGCACAGGTTTAAAGCGGCTAAGGTGGTTTATTTTGCGGTAATACTGCTGGTCGTTGTCGCCGATCAGGTAACCAAGGCGCTGGTTGTCGGCTCGCTGCATCTCTATGAATCAAGAGAAATAATTGCCGGCGTCTTCAATCTGGTCTATGTCACCAACAAAGGTGCAGCCTTTAGCATGCTCGCCGATGTGAATTCCCCTTGGCGGCACTATTTTTTCCTTGGTATCGGCTCGGTTGCACTGGTTGGATTGACTGCCGCTTATTGGAAACTGCGGAAAATAACCGGCTTGTACAGCTGGTCGCTGGCCTTGATTGCCGGAGGGGCCGCCGGCAATCTGATAGACAGGGTACGATTCGGTGCCGTGATCGACTTTCTCGACTTTTATGTGGGCAACTATCACTGGCCGGCATTTAATATCGCCGACTCGGCCATATGTGTTGGGGTCGGCCTGTTTTTACTCATCAACATCTTTGAGACAAGAATTAAAGAATTGAGGAAAAGTTAATGAAAATTGCAGTCCTGTTTCCCGGTCAGGGATCACAATATCTCGGCATGGGGCAAGAATTTATCAACACCGATACGGTTTGTGCCTCACTTATGGCCATGGCCGAGGCAGCCTGTGAGCTCAACCTCGGGGCCTTATGTGCCGAGGGCCCCATGGAAGAGTTGACCAGAGCTGCCCACCTGCAGCCGGCGCTCACCGTTACCGATCTTATCTGCTGGCAGGCGTTTCAGAATGTGCTCGGCGGCGAAGTAAAAGTGAGCTGTTTTGCCGGGCACAGCCTGGGCGAATATCCGGCTCTATGTGCCGCCGGAGTGATCAGTGCGGAAGACACCATGCGGCTTGTCAGCAAGAGAGGGGCGCTCATGGAGCGGGAGGGAAAGATATATCCCGGCGGTATGCGCGCGGTTCTTGGGCTGGATATAAAGGCAATCGAAGAGCTTATCGGCAGCTACGACGGGCCAGGTGATATCACCGCTGCCAATCATAATACGCCCGAGCAGATTGTTATCTCCGGCTCCCTGCCTGCGCTGGACGTGGTTGGCCAGGCGGCTGAGGCATTGGGTGGCAAAGTCATTCCCTTAAATGTCAGTGTGGCCAATCACAGTCCGCTGGTGGCCAATGCCGTTCCGGATTTCGCTGCTTTTATGGCGGAAATTGAATTTAGACCGCCTCAGGTGCCGGTCTATTTTAATGTTACGGCGGCAAGGGAGGCCGACCCTGGCAAAATAAAAGAAATAATGGCCGGGCAGATAGCCTCGCGGGTACGGTGGTGCGAGATAATTCAAGGTATGCTGGCCGAAGGGGTCGATACCTTTATTGAAGCCGGACCGAAAGCCGTATTAAAAGGGATGATACGAAAAATTGCCCCTAAGGGGACGGAAGTGCTCTCGCTGCAGTTTGACACCCCGGCCTCTCTGGCAGAATGTGCAAAGAAGATCAGGGTCGGCTGAGTAAGGAAAAATATATGAACGATGTGAAGAAAATTTGTTTGACTTGTAAATATTTCCGCCTGGGAAATGTCGATTCCGGCGTCTGCCGTGTCGACAGGGACACCGGAAAAAATTATCCGCCGAAAGGAACGAACGACGATTGCGGCCGGTGGCAAAATTGCGGCCAGCAATATTTCATCCGCCTCGGCTGGATTAAGGCGAAGACAACGCAAGCGGCCTCCTGATATGGCTGGTGCTTTTTGGTCGGGTTCTTCCTTTACTCCACGGTGCAAAAGTGTTGCAAATACGTTCATGGCATAATTACCTGCAAAAAAGAGTTTGTCCGCTCTGTTTGTTTCTTCTTGTCGTCTCCCTTCCCGTTGGCGCATGTTCTTCCACCGGGGATTCTGCCGCCCGCTGTTTTACAACGGGTTGGCCTTCCGATCACAGTGATCTTGATCCGGATCCGTCATTACATCGTGGAATTCTGAAGAATGGCTTCCGTTATGTCCTGAAGAGAAATAATGAGCCGGCGGAACGGGTCGCCGTCTACCTCGATGTGCAGGCCGGTTCTCTGCAGGAAAAAGAGAATCAGCGGGGGGTGGCCCATTTTCTCGAACATATGCTGTTCAACGGCTCGACCCATTTTCCGCCGGGCAGTCTGGTTGAATATTTCCAGTCTCTTGGTATGAGTTTTGGCGGTGACACCAATGCCAGCACCTCGCATACCGAGACGGTCTACAATATTATTTTGCCGAGCGGGACCGAAAAAGATCTTGATTCCGCCCTGCTCGTCATGGCTGATTATGCCCGGGGCGCCTTACTCCTTGATCCTGAAATAGACAAGGAAAGGGGAGTGATTCTCGCTGAAAAACGGGCGCGGGATTCCGCGGAATATCGGGCTCAGATCGCCACCAGCAGCTTTGCCTTTCGCGGAACAAGGTATCCTGAGAGGATGGTTATCGGCACGGAAGAAACACTAAAGAGTGCCGACCGCGAACTGCTCAAATCCTACTATGATGCGTGGTACCGGCCGGAAAATATGATTCTGGTCATCGTCGGCGACATCGACCTGGAGTTGACAACCGGTCTTATCAAAAAACATTTTGCCGCGCTCACCGCCGCAGGTCCGCAACCGTCATGTCCTGATTTTGGCAAGCTGGAACTTAAAGGGGTAGAAACCTTTTACCACTATGAGCCGGAGCTCGGCAAAACCAATATTGCCATTCAGAATTTTTCCGATCTGCCGATTGAAAATGATTCGCTGTTGCTGGAAAAAAGAGAACTGCATAAAATGATCGGATCCATGGCCTTTAACTACAGGCTGCAACGGTTGCAGGAAGAAGCAAAGGTGCCATTTGCCCAGGCAGGCTATTCTTCCGGAGATATTGCCCGGCGCATAGGCTACAGTTCTCTCTCCGCCCAGGTGGATGCACCGAACTGGCAGCAATCCCTGACCTCTCTCGAACAGATTTTGCGACAGGTGATAGAGTATGGTTTTACAGAAAGCGAGGTCGAACGGGCCAAAAAAGAGATTCTTGCCCAACTCGAGGCCGGAGTTCTGACGGCGCATTCGGAAGATTCCCGAACCATTGGCCGCAGGATCATCGATCATCTGAATGGAAATCGCGTTTATCAGTCGGCAAAACAGGAAAAGGACCTCTATGGACCTCTCGTCAGCGCCGTCTCCCTGGCTGGTGTGCAGGACGATTTCAGAAAGAGATGGCGTCATGACAGTCGTTTGGTCTCCGTCACAGGAGATGTGCAGCTGGGCGAAAAGGGCGCTGCGGACATTGCCTCAAGGTATCAAAGCTCGACCCAGGTGGCGGTGGGAGCACTGGTCAGCGGCGGCACCCATGTCTTTCCCTATCTGCAGCCGCCTTCTGCAGCGCAGACTCTTTTGAAACAGGACACTTTTAAAGATATCGATGTTGAAAAACTGGTCTTCGCCAACGGTTTGATCGTCAACCTGAAAAAAACACAATTTGAAGAGAGTACAATACGGCTCCGCGCCGATTTCGGTGCCGGAAAACAGCAGGAAAATATGCCGGGAATGGCCATGCTGGCCGAGGAGGTCATCAACGAATCCGGAAGCGGCACGCTGCCGCAATCGGCGATCAATGCCTTGGTTGCCGGGAGCTCGATCACCCTGTCTTTTAGAATAGAGGAGTCGGCTTTCACCTGGGCAGGGACGACACTGACCAAGGACTTTGAGCTGTTCAGTCAGCTTTTGTACACCCTGCTGGCCGATCCTGGGCTTCGTGAAAACGCTTTTAACAAGGCCTACGAAAATCTCGAGCTGATGTACCAGGAAATGAGCCGGCAGGTAGAGGGGGCCGTACCGCTGCAGGTTCAGCCGTTTTTAGCGAACTATAACGCGCATATCGGATTGCCGGCCTGGGAGGATGTAGCCAAACTGAACTTTGATGCCCTGGCGCGGTGGTCAAATTCCTTTATCAGACCAAAAGATCTGGAAATATCCGTGGTCGGCGATTTTAACCGGGATGAAGTGGTCGCCGTGCTGACGAAATATTTTTCCGGCATTGAGCTTACGCCTCCGCCCATCCCGGTGTCGCCGGCAGTGCATTTTCCCGTCGGTGAAAAACTTGCGGTGACTGTGAGCACCTCCGACGATAAATCGCTTATAACAGTTGCCTGGCCAACAGAAGATTTCTGGGATATTCACAAGACAAGACGCCTGCAGCTCCTCTCCAGCATCTTCGGTGATCGATTGAGGAAGACCATCAGAGAAAAGCTGGCCGCCAGCTATTCTCCGCGTGTTTCAAGTTTTAACAGTAGAGTCCATCAGGGCTTTGGCTATATAATTTCACAAATGGTGGTTGAACCGGGTGCGGAAGATATGGTCATCAAGGAAATATTCAAAATCAGTGAGCAGTTGGCGAGGGATGGCATAAGACCGGAGGAATTGCATCGAGCTCGAGGGCCGCTTGTCACCTCCCTCATGGAACATACCCGGAACAATCAGTACTGGTTGAACACCGTGCTCGCGCTTGCGGCAAGATATCCGCAGCAATTGGACTGGGCGAGGACAATTATCAGCGACTACTCCACTATCAGTGAAGCTGAAATCAACGAGCTGGCCAACGTATACCTGGATAACGCGAAAGCCGCCGTGGCCAGGGTTGCTTCGGAAAACCGGGCGAAAGAACAAAAAGTCTTGCTGGAAATAAAAAAACCACCCGGAAAATCGTCGTGACCTGCTTAATAAAAATGTGGTATCATTTTCCACGCGAAAAAGCTCGCCGACAATAATTCATGAACAAGAGTGCAATATAAATGTTTTTTGATGAGAGAGGTTGCTATGCATTGGCTGGAGACTCGAAAGAGTACAGGGCATGGGCGACAGTTTGGTCAGGCCAAACGAAAATATCAACGGGCTGAGGTTGGCGGCTTCCTCGGCAATCTTGCCGACGACAACAAGGTTATTGGCGGTGTCGTTGGCGATATTTCCACTGGCGGATTTGCATGCACCAACCTTCCTGAATCGTTTTCCGCCGACAAGCATGCCTATACGGCTGTTCTCTCCGGTGGCGGCAAGCACTATAAGATGCTGGTCAAACCTTGTTGGCGAGTGAAGAAGGGGAACAATACCATACAGATCGGATTCAAAATCCTTGATGCTCCATGGGAGTGGGTGGAGTTGACCATGAACCTGCCGCCGGCCAGGTGAGGATCCAATAAAAAGAGGCGGGGATGCCCCCCCTTTTTTATCTGACTACCAGGTCAGGTTGAGCAGGCACTGCGCGTAAACGCCGCGGGGGTCATGGAGCAGCGGCAGTTCCTCCAGCTGGTGGCGAAAGGTCTTCTGGAAGCGGACGACCACTGGATTGTGCGAAACCGATGTGTTGGCTAAAAAAGCCAGACCAGTGGTGATAAAGTTTAAAAAATGGTCTTTGATCGACACCGGCGGCTGTATGTATTCCGTTGTAAACTCCTTCAGGCCGGCAAGTTCGGCGGCGCCGCCGATGGCATCCTCAAGGGATCCCAGTTTGTCAACCAGACCGAGCGTCTGGGCCGTCTGACCGTCATAGACACGCCCCTGCGCAAGTTCGGCAACCCTCGATATCTCCAGATTTCTTCCGCTTGCGACAATTTGCAGAAACTGATCGTAATTGTAGACAATTGTCTGCTGAATTGCGCTTTTGAGCTGTTCCGGCAGCGGCTGGGTGACATCAAGGCCGGCGGCGAGAGGCGTGGTGCCAATGCCGTCGCGATACACCCCGAGCGAGGCCAAGGTTTTTTCAAAAGTGGGAATGGCCCCGAAGATGCCGATCGATCCGGTAATCGTCGCAGGAGACGCATAGATTTCGTCGGCGTCGGCGGCAATCCAGTAGCCACCGGAGGCAGTGACACTGCCCATGGACACGACAATCGGCTTGCCGCTCTTTTTCAGCTCGAGGATTTCCTGGCGGATGACTTCCGACGCAAAGGCAGAGCCGCCTCCTGAGTTAATACGCAATACCAGTGCCTTCACCGCGCTATCTTCCCGCGCTTTTTTGATCAGATTTGCCAGCGAATCGCCACCTATCATGCCGGGTGGCTGTTTGCCCGGCAGAATGTTTCCTTCGGCAATGATCAGCCCTACCTTTGATTCTTCAGATGTCTCTGGGGTGAAGGAGGGGGTAATGGTGTTGAGATAATCCATGGATGAGAGTAATTCCGGCGCGCCGGTCAGTGTCGGTGAGAGTGAAGCGAGATAGGTGGTGGTTTCCTGCCTGGTGGCAATCTGATCCACCAGACCCGTCTCAAGAGCCAGCCGCGCGGCGTCTCCTTTTGTCGAGTCAAGAGCTTTGTCGATATTGTCCGTGTAGTACTGCACGGCGTGAACGGGAATATGGCGCTGTTTTGCTATTTCGTCCGTATAGACCTGCCAGAGCGCTGCGAGCCACAGCTCATTCTGCTGTTTATCCGCCGGGGACATGGAGTTGCGGGTAAACGGCTCAAGGGCTGATTTATAGGACCCGATTTTAAAGACGTTGTAATTGATTTCCAGCTTTTCAACGGCGTCCTTAAAATAGAGCCGATAGACGCCGATACCATGCATATCCACCCCGCCCATTGGATTGACAAGGACCTTGTCGGCATAGGATGCCAGAAAATACTGGGACTGCGTGTAGTAGTCTTCCGCGGCAACCACTTTCTTGCCGGTCTTTTTAAAATCATTGAGCGCTTGCCCGATAGTCTGCAGTTGATTCATGCCGCCGCTCCGCATATCTTTGACATTAAGGACCAATGCGACGATACGATTATCCCCTGCTGCCCCGCGTATAATATCCAGGATATCCTGCAGCGCCGTCTCGGGCTCAGGAGCATTAATGGCTAATGAATCCTGCAGGAGTTTCTCAAAGGTACTCAACAATTTTTTCTCTTCGACGATATCCCCGGCGATGTCCAGACGGAGAACGGTGCCGGATGGGATTTTTGCTTCTTCACCCGGCACAAGAGAAATAACTAAAGCGATAAAGACGAGCAACAGCAAGAGATTGAAAAAGAAATTTCTGATAAAGGTAAAAAATCTGCCGGTATATAGGAATATGTTCCAGACGGAGCGAAGGAGATCTTTCATGGTGTTTGGGATTTTTCGTCGGGTAGAGGGAAAGGGGGAAAGCAATATTCTGACAAGAATAACCATACCGGCGGCTAAGTACAACCGGTTATCCATGGTCTTTTACCTTACAGATTATTTTCTTGATGGCGTCGTAAAAACTCTTCATCTGTTGCGTGGTTTGAAGGGACTTACCTTGGCTTATGTCCCGTTCCCCGCGGCTTGCATAAATGGCAGCACCAGTTGTCTGGGAACCTTTTTATCCCCGAGAAGCCTGGAGATGGAAAGACCAAGGAGACGGACTTTTTTCCTGCCGGCACTGGTTGAGGCAAGCAGACCGGGCAGGAGAGAAAGAATATCGTTGCCGGCACAGATTGGTGTGCGGACGGTCTGTGACCGTGTGATGGTGGTGAAATCGTGGTACCTGACTTTCAGGGTGAGGGTGTACCCGCCGGTCTGTTTTTTAAAAAGCGACTGTTCAATCTGTTCTGCCAGGTGTTGTAAAATATCGTTGATTTCCCCGTCGTCGTCGGTGTCGAGGGAAAGGGTTGTCTCACTGCCGATTGATTTACGCGTTCGCGCCGGTTCGACCGGTCGATCGTCCATGCCGCGCACGATATGGTAGAGAAAGGAGCCTGTTTTGCCAAAATGGAAGATGAGCTGTTCTTCAGTCTGTTGGCGGAGCTCATGACCGGTTCTGATGCCCAGGCTGAGCATCTTTTTTTCGGTGACTTTGCCAACACCGAAAAATTTACGAATCGGCAGGGATGCGAGAAAATCGAGAGCTTTTGCCGGAGGAATTGTCGTCAGGCCATTCGGTTTGTTGAAATCCGAGGCCACCTTGGCGAGAAATTTATTAAAAGATACCCCGGCAGAGGCAGTGAGCTGCAGTTCCTGATAGATCTGCCCGCGAATCCTTTCAGCAAGTATTGTCGCTGAGGGATGATTGTGGCTGTTGGTTGTTACATCCAGAAAGGCCTCGTCCAGGGACAACGGTTCGACAAGGTGGGTATAGCGATGAAAAATTGCCATCACCTGGGCGGAAATTTCGCGGTATCGGTCCATGCGCGGCTTGGTGAAAATAGCCTGTGGGCAAAGGCGTGCCGCTTGCGAGCAGGACATGGCGGAATGCACGCCAAAGCGCCGTGCTTCATAGGAGCAGGCGGCAACCACCCCTCTGCTCTGCGGCCTACCCCCGACGATCACCGGCTTGCCTCGGAAGGCGGGCGTATCTTTTTGCTCAATAGAGGCAAAAAAGGCATCCATGTCGATATGGACAATTTTTCTTTTACTGTACATGGGATTGTCGGTGAAAAAACAGCTTGCAGGTGAAAAAACGATTTCGGGATGTGCCCCCGCTTGCCTGTAGGGTGAACTTTACCGTCAATTTAACCCGGCGTATTCGTATGGTAAACGAATTTTTAAAAATTTGAAAACATTGTCATAATCAAGAAGTATTGGTAAGGTGAGGACCGGCGGGGCAATGCCCTCTTTGCCCGTGACCATATCGAATTTCTCCATGAAAATTTACTCTGGGCCTGTCCCCAAATAACATGAATAAAAAAGAGATTATCGCCTCGAGTATACTTTTTGAGGGTCTTCCTGCGCAACAAGTTGATGAGCTTGCCGGCATCGCAGTGGAGAAAACCTTTCAAAAGGGTGAAAATATCTTTTTTGAAGGGGATAAATGTGTCGGCTTTTATATGGTCGGGGAAGGCCGGGTGAAGATTTTCAAGGTCTCTTTTTCCGGCAAAGAGCACATACTGCATATTTTTGGCCAGGGAGAACCTTTCGGTGAGGTGCCTGTCTTTCATGGACAGCCTTTTCCGGCCACCGCTGAAGCTTTGGAAAAAACCAAAACCATTTTTTTCCCGCGCGATAAATTTATCCTGCTGGTGGAGGCGAACCCATCCATTTCGTTAAATATGCTAGCCGTTTTATCTCTGCGATTGCGGATTTTCGCCAGGCAGATTGAAAATCTTTCCCTGAAAGAGGTGCCGGCGCGACTCGCCGGTTATCTGGATTATCTCAGTCACGAACAGGGCGACAGCGACGAGGTTGAGCTCGATATTTCAAAAGGGCAGCTTGCCAGTCTGCTCGGCACCATTCCAGAAACCTTGTCGAGGATTTTTGCCAAGATGAGTGATGAAGGCCTTATTCAGGTACACGGCAAAAAAATAAGCTTGCTGGATAGAGAAGGGCTGATAATGGCCAAGGAGTGAGCGGTCTTTGCCGCCAACACCCACGAAGAGGTTGTATATATTACCGTGCTGAACGTTTCATCGGTCCGGCGAGAATCCCTTTGCCGTTGGCGTGCAGCTTGAACTGTCTCCCTGACACGGTCTTTTCCAACTTCATGGCGCGGTTGCCGATGCGTATCATCGTCCCGGCGCAGATAGTGCCGACGACGTCAATGGTTATGTTGCCTATGGCGATGCCCCCATCGCTGTTGTAGTCCGCATTGTCAATTCCGACCTTGTCTGCCCCGTCCGGACCGGCCACCCGTGAATACCTGCCGGAACCCGGGATCATATTGACCCGCAGGAGGAGGAGTTTCGTCTCGGCCAGCTGCCTTTCCATCTGCCGGACCTTTTTCGATTTTGCACTGCCGCCGTACTGCTGCAGCCACTGAATTATTTCGTCCTGCTGTTCCAGAACACTGGCCTTCAGCTGTTGTAAATGTTCCAGACGATCGGCAATAGTGCCGGCGGCAATAAGGGAGGGGGTGCTGTTTACCGAACCGACGCTGCCGAGGCTGATATTCCCCTCAGCGACGAGAGTTCCTCCCATGACTATGCTGAGATCATGACAGCGTATGTTCGAACCGGCAGAAACGTCACTGTAGTACGATTGTTTGCGAATGACGGCAATACCGCCGCATTGCAATGAACCCTGCTCAATGAAGTTGATGTCGGCGTCGCCCTTTGCCTGCAGCCGGCTGTTTTTTCCCGTCGTGCCGCCCCGCACGACAAGATTGCCGTCGCAGATGACCGAGGCTGACATGACACTTCCCATGATCTTGATATCACCACCGGCCGTGACACAGAAGCCGGGCTGTACCGAACCAGTGATGGTCAGGGCATTCATGCTCTCAACGTTGCCGGTTTCAAAGTCAATGTCGCTGGTTATTGTTTTATGCGAGAGAACTTTTATGGTGTTGTTGTTGACAATGGAAAGCACCCCGTCTTTCGTCGCGGTTACCTGCAGTGTTGCTGGAGAATACCGTGCATCGTTAAGAATTTCGATTTTGACATCTTTTCCTTCCGTGGCCGCAGTCTTTTCGCCATAAACATTGATACCCGGTTCACCTTGTACGGCAGGGATCTTCGTGGCTATACACTGACCGGCACTGACGCCAACCATTATTCGTCGGTCACGGAAATCAATGCTGCCGTTTTCCAGAATCGTCCCGGCAATGGGCCCGATTTCCATTTCATATCGGAGATAGGCGTCCTTACTTTCTCCGACAGGCTGCCCGCAGGCGATGATAAATTTTCTGAATTCTTTTTCCTTTTTGCTGAGGAATTCTTTTACATTTTCCAGGGCCTCGTTATTGATACCGAAAACGAGGGTTTCCTCGGCGAGCAGTTTGTCGATATCTTCCATCTGCAAGCTGTGCAGCCCCTCCAGAGGAGGGTGCAGGGCGAGGCTTACCTTCATTTTATCCGGTGAAACAACGAAGAGCGGTTCGACCGAGAGTACCGTGATCCAGTCCGGACAATCCGGACGACGTATTTTCTTTATTTTTGGATAGCCCGAGACAGTGGCAAAGAGCGATCCTCTATCTTCTGAGAAGTGGGCATGGTCACCGACCTCAAGGGGCGCCTTTTGAAAGCCTTTAGCGGCAAATCTGTGGAAATTCGGAAAATCGGCGAGAAGTTGTCCTGTCCGTACCAGTTCTGCCACAGAGATTTTATCGCTTGTGCCATCTTCGCCAATCTGAACCAGTTGGGAGGTGTAATGAAAAGTAGGTTCTAAGAGTTTCGTTTTCTGGTTCTGCTCGGCAGGTTTTTCATCCATACTGACTTCCTGTTTTTTGATCTGAAAATAACTGAATTGACGGGAAAGCTTTGACAGCTTGAAGGTGACATGGCCTTTTTTCCGGTGAACGTAAACATTTCCTTTAACAATAGCACATGACATACCTCGGCATAAAATTATTTTTTATGTACATCGATCCGGGAAGAGGTCGGCCGCCTTAAAAAGGGTAAATGTATCTCCACTACTGGTCTTTCTGAACGAGGCGACGGTTCAGGTCTCTGCGCCCTCGTCCTGAACCGCGGCGGGCTGGCCGTATTCCTTCTCAAAGAGTAAAATTTCTTTTTCCCGGAGACGGATAGTGCTTTTCTTGTGCGGATGTTTGCCGGTTTTTTCCTTATAAAATTCTTTTATCAGCTCGAAATCCGCGGCAATGTCTTTAGACGGCATCAGCGTGGGGCCAAGACCGATTGTTTTTGTCGTGTAATCGATAAAACCCAGACATATTTTGATATCTGCCTGGACCGCGATGCGGTAAAAACCGGCCTTCCAGTGATCTCCTTTGGAGCGTGTGCCCTCGGGGGCTATGGCGAGCCTGAGCACGTCTCTGGCCGCAAAGGACTGTACTATTTCATTGATGAAACCGCTGCTGGCTTTTCTGTTTACCGGTATACCGCCAATTCTGCGGTAGAGACTGCCGATTGGGCCGCGAAACAAGGTGTGCTTGCCGATCCAGGAAAAACGAAGCCCCAGTGCGGACATGGCCAGCAGTGTCAAGGGGAAATCCCAGTTGCTGGTATGCGGTGCACCAATGATGAGAATTTTATTGTCCTCGGGTATCTTTTTTTCAAGATTCCAGCCGAAAAGAGAGAGAAGGGCCATTGACAGGGACTGAAGCATGGTGTGGTGTGCCTATTGCCGAGGATTATTGTCTCAAAGGAGGAAACTGTGCGAGTATTGCGCCTACCATTTCGTTTACTCTGCGGGTAAGCTGCTCCGGACTGTTATGGGTGAAAACCTGCCGGGTACCGATGCCTTTCCAGAAAAGCTGTCCGGTTTTGGTAGAATGGATATTGATCACCAGTTTACCCAGGTCATATTGCTGGATGAAGCTTCCGGTATCAAGGCCTACTGCGCCATACCTGCCGTATCGACCGTAGCCGTAACCAAAGTGCGTATGCAGGTCATCAACCTCGATTCGGCTGGAAACTTCATAGCTATAGGACACCAGAAAATCCGGCTGGGCACCCTGTCGAAACCCTTGGCGGGTAAAGGCCCCTTCGATGGCCCTTTTGAAACGTGTCGCCAGCAGTGCATCGATATGGAAGCGCTCATCGTTTTGCTGCTGCAGCTCTTCATTCCAGTTGAAGGTGGTTGCCGTAGCAAAAGGATAGTTCCTGTCAAAGTCCTGACTGACCTGCACAGGTGCGCAGGCCATGAACAGGGGGAGCAGTCCCATCAGGATAAAGCAGAGCCTGACCCCGGTAAATGGGAAACAAGCCTGGATTCTGCTCAGTGCCCCCTTGAGGGCTATACGTACCAGCAACGCAGGGAGTATGAAGATTTTTGTGTTCATAGGACCCCCAGAGAATGGAAAATGAGATTGTCGGCGTTTACTGTTCAGATTTCAGCACAGCCAAGAAAGCAGTCTGTGGGATATCGACGTTACCAATCGTTTTCATTCGCTTCTTACCTGCCTTTTGTTTTTCGAGCAGTTTTCTTTTTCGAGAAATATCGCCGCCGTAACATTTGGCGGTGACATCCTTTCTGAGCGCGGATATGGTTGTCCTGGCGATAACCGTCCCGCCTATTGCCGCCTGTATAGCAATTTTAAACATTTGTCTGGGAATTTCCAGTTTAAGCATTTCGCAGGCGTGGAGGCCTCTGGCTCTGGCACTGCTTTTATGTACCAGCTGTGACAAGGCATCGACAATTTCCCCATTGACGAGAATATCGAGTTTGACAAGATCGCTTTTCCGGTAGTCAAGCATGGCATAATCAAAAGAGCCATATCCCTGTGTCACGGATTTCAGCCGGTCGTAAAAATCATAAATGACCTCTGCCAGCGGCAGTTCACATTGTAATTCGATTCTCCCGGGGGTGGGATAATGAAAGGTCGTCTTTTCTCCACGTCGTTCCATGCACAGGGTCATCACCGTGCCCATATATTTTTCGGGCATTAAAATGCTTGCCTTGATGAACGGTTCTTCGATTTTCTGGATGTGGGCCGGATTTGGGAAATGTGCCGGGTTGTCGACATGTTTGATAGTGCCATCCGTGAGGTGAAAGATATACTGCACCGAGGGAACTGTCAGGATAAGGGATATATCGAATTCGCGTTCGAGGCGCTCCTGGATCACTTCAAGATGGAGGAGACCGAGAAAGCCGCATCTAAAACCGAAGCCGAGGGCGGCGGACGAGTCTTTTTCGAAGGTGAGCGCAGCGTCGTTGAGTTTCAGTTTTTCAAGTGCCGCCGCCAGATCTTCGTATTCGTCGGTGCTGATCGGGTAGATCGATGAAAAAACAACTTGCTGGACTTCTCTGAAGCCGGGCAGGGGGCCAGTCGCCGGGTGGTCGCACAGAGTGATGGTGTCTCCCGGCCTGGTATCTTCAACGGTTTTGATGCCGGCCAGAATATAGCCGACCTGACCAGCCGAAAGCTGCTTTTGCGCTTCGCGCCTCAGTTTAAAGAGGCCGACCTCATCCACCTTATACTCCTTGCCGGTGGACATAAAGCGCATGATATCGCCAGGTTTAATTGTCCCATTGATAATCCTGACGGAGATAAGCGTACCGCGAAATGGATCATAGTTGGCGTCAAAGATGAGGGCCTGCAAGGGACTCTTGGGATCGCCCTTGGGTGGCGGCAGTTTCGTGACGATAGTTTCAAAGATCTCCTCTATGCCGATACCATTTTTGGCGGAACAGAACTGTATCAGGTCTACGTCGAGGCCAAGGTCCTCTTCTATCTGCAACGCAACGCGCTCCGGTTCCGCGGAGGGCAGGTCAATTTTGTTGATAACCGGGATAATTTCCAGATCGTTTTCCATGGCCAGGTAAAGATTCGCCAGTGTCTGCGCTTCGACGCCCTGGGCCGCATCAATAAGAAGCAGAGCCCCTTCACAGGAGCTGAGCGCGCGTGAGACCTCGTAGCTGAAATCGACATGCCCCGGGGTGTCGACGAGATTGAGATAATACTGCTTGCCGTCTTTGGCGGTATAGGGCAGGCAGATCGTCTGGCTTTTGATAGTGATGCCTCTTTCCCTTTCAATATCCATGTTATCGAGGAGCTGATCCTTGAATTCCCTGTCGGTGACCAGGCCGCAAAATTGAATCATACGGTCGGCAAGCGTTGATTTGCCGTGATCTATGTGTGCGATTATACTGAAATTTCTAATGTTATCCATGTTTTTGTATTGAGGTGGGCCGTGAAGAAGATTGCTTCCAGTGACGGGGGCGTTGTGCCCGGGGATATGTTACTTAGCATATCCCGCTGACTAATAAAATAGAATTTTCTACTTGTTACGTTCAACTTAAGGTAAAGTGATAGGCAGTTGTCGAAAGGATTCACTTGCGGTTCGGCACTATATGATTGCACTTTAATCCTGGTAGAGTAATATCATAGTCTTTCCAAATTTTCTGGGTATATCTTTCCGGAGAGAAAAATAAATGAACAAAAAGACGAGAATAGACTCCGATAATACAATAGATGCCATGGATGACGACCTTGACTCTGACCTTGATTCTGACCTTGACTCTGACCTTGACCCAAAGGGCAGGGGCATTGATGAGGCCTACGAAAACCCTCTGGTTTCGGTGTCAGACGAGGAACATCTGCCGGCCCTCAGTAATCCGGCCCTGCATCGCTATCTGCAGGAAATCAGCCAGTATGAACTGTTGACAAGAGAAGAGACTGATGAACTGGCTGTGCGGTTTCGCGAGGAAGGTGACCAGGATGCGGCATACCGCCTGGTGAGTTCCAATCTTCGTCTGGTCGTCAAGGTAGCCATGGATTTCCAGAAGTACTGGATGCAGAATTTCATGGACCTTATCCAGGAAGGCAATGTCGGTCTGGTCCAGGCCACGAAAAAATTTGATCCCTATCGCGGCGTCAAGTTCTCGTATTATGCCGCCTACTGGATCAGGGCCTATGTGCTGAAATTCATCATGGATAACTGGCGTCTGGTGAAGATAGGTACGACCCAGGCACAGCGCAAACTGTTTTTTAGTCTCAATAAGGAACGAAAACTCCTCGAAGGACAGGGCTTTCAGGCTGAACCGAAATTACTGGCAGAGCGTCTCAATGTCAAGGAACGTGAAGTCATTGAAATGGGCCAGCGCATGGACAACTGGGATGTCTCCCTGGAGAGCCCGGTTCGTTCCGACTCCGAAGATGAACAGAAAAATTTCCTGCCCAGCAATGGACCAGGAATTGAGTCGACGGTGGCCGGTAAGGAGATCAAGCTCAAGCTCAATGAGCTCCTGGATACCCTGAAGGTCAAGCTCAACGACAAGGAAAAAATGATCCTTGAAAAGCGCTTGTTGACCGATGAACCACTGACTTTGCAGAATATCGCCGACCGGTTTGATATTTCCAGAGAACGTGTGCGCCAGATTGAAGTGAATCTTTTAAAGAAAATGAAGAAATATCTCGAGGCTGAAATGCCGGATATCGTCGACTATTTCGATGGAGAGAAGATCGTTATCAATTCTTCCTCCTGATAGATCGCTACGCCCTCTCCGCGGGGTGTATATCCCATCTCTTTTTTATAAAAAACCCAACATAACTGATATCATGAAAGTACCTTTGCTTGATCTCCAGGCGCAACTGGAGTACCTCGAAGCTGATCTCATCGCTGCTGTTACCCGTGTCGTCAAATCCACCCGCTATATTCAGGGGCCCGAGGTTGAGGAATTTGAAAAAGAAATAGCCGCATACAGCGGAACCGCCTATGGCGTCGGCGTTACCAGCGGTACCGATGCCCTGTTGATATCACTGATGGCTCTTGGCATAGGACCGGGGGATCACGTCCTGACCACGCCATATTCCTTCTTTGCTACCATGGGTGTCATTCTCAGGCTTGGGGCAATACCTGTTTTTGCAGATATCGATCCAAGCAGCTTTAATATAGATCCTGCCCGGATGGAAGAGCTGCTCCAGGCGGATACCGAACGAAAAATAAAGGCAATCATTCCTGTGCACCTGTATGGTCAATGCGCGGAGATGTCGGCTATTCTGGCCTTGGCAAAGCGTTATGAGCTACCCGTCGTAGAAGATGCAGCCCAGGCCATTGGGGCTGAATACCCCATGGCGAAAGCAGAGGCCGGCGGCTACCCCAAGGCTGGATCTCTCGGTATAGCCGGTTGTTTTTCCTTTTTCCCCAGCAAAAACCTTGGGGGAATCGGCGATGCCGGAATGGTTGTTACCCAGGATAAAGATTTTGCAGAAAAACTTATCCTGATGCGCAATCATGGCGCCCACCCGAAATATTATCACAAAGTCGTTGGCGGCAACTTCCGTCTCGATCCGATTCAGGCAGCGGCTCTGCGCGTAAAATTGCCGTACCTGGAGCGATGGCATGGCCAGCGAGCGGAAAATGCCGGCCGATATGATCATTTTCTCAGGGAAACAGGGCTTGTTGATGCCGGACGGGTTGTTTTGCCGAAAGCAGTGTATGCAGCTGCCTCCGGTGCAAAAAATGCAAGCGCCAGGGTGCACATTTATAACCAGTATGTGTTGCGTGTTGAGCGCAGAAATGAGTTGAGAGAGTGGCTTGGCAAGAACGATATCGGCTGTGAAGTGTATTACCCTGTTCCTCTGCATAAGCAGGAATGTCTTGGCGCACTGGTATCCGGGGTGCATTGCCCAGAAGCGGAAAAGGCCGCTGATACAACAATAGCTTTACCGATCTATCCGGAACTGACCGAAGCGATGCAGGCCTTTGTCGTTGAGAAAATCGTGCAGTTTTATAACTGACAGGGTAGCATGGGGATATAACTTTTAGCGCATTTTTCTTCTGTGCAGCTCCAGCCCTAAAGACGATTGCATGTACTGCTTGGCAGGCCGGGAGCCGCGCTATGATCCTTTGAAAAATGCTCTGCGGCAATCCGGGGTGGTTTTGATGAAAAAGGAGCCATCTCTTTGCATACAACCTCATCTGCCAATGACTTTAGTTAGGTTGAAGACAGTCATTTTCCACCAGATTTTCTTTTTTATCCTTCTTCTTGGATTGTCTGCCTGCTCGTGTTCAGCTGGAGACGGAATCGCTCCGGATAGAAATATCCCCCTGATTCAGAGCGAGGCCGGTGCTCCTGAATGGAAGATTCTTTGGGACAGGGCAAGAAATTTTACCCGGGACGAAGATTACGCAGGCGCAGTTCAGGCCTATGAAGATTTGTTCAGGATAAAACCGAACATCGAGGAAGCCAATTGGGAATACTGCAAGGTTCTTTTGCAGGTTGAGGATTTTGCAACAGCTGCAAAGATCACCGGCTGGTTGCTCGATCAAGATCCTGACAAGAGCGAATATCTTCTGGCCGGAGGCGCTATTGCAGCGCACTCGAGAAATTACCCAACCGCCGTTGGTTATTATGGACGGGTTTTCGAAAAGGACCCGCTCGGGGAAAACTCCGATACCGCACTTCTCGGACTGGCCACCAGTCTGCGGAATCAGGGGAAGAAAGAACTCTCCTTTGCACTTCTTGAACAATTCAGCCTACGGCATCCGGAAAATAATACAATAGTCCATTACCTGGCCTTGGATGCGGTTGAGCTTGGCAAAGATGAAAAGGCCAGGAAACTCTACGCAAAACTGCTGGAAACCGGTGCGGTAGACGATCGGATACTCTTCCAGGCCGCCCAGGTTTTTGATGTGCCGGGCTTCGAGGAAAAGAGAAAGACTCTTCTGGTGAACTATCTGCAGCATCATCCCGACTATATGCCGTTTCGTCAGGAATTAGCACAATTTTATCTGCAGCGTGATGCATTTGAAGCCGCGCTTTCCGAGCTTATTTATCTTGCTGATAACAATGTCGACAATGAGAATTTTCTGCTCCAGGCGGCGACCATCTGTCAGCGGGACCTGAAGAGACCGGACAAGGCGCTGTTCTTTTACGAGAGGTACAGTCAAGAGCATCCTGGGGACCTGGGGGTTCAGAAGAAAATACGTGCGCTTCAATTGACCTTGGCGCATGATTTTCTGGCGATTGTCGAAAAGGATGGGGCGGAACAACTCTGGAAAGATCTTGCCGCTATCACCCCCAATCGTTTGGCAATTTATCTTGAAATGGCTGACCTTCTCGAAAATAATGGGCAAACGAAGGAACTGATCGAGGTCCTGACCATTATCCATGAAAATACATCTGCGGCAGATGATGTAGCCCTACGAATTGCTGACCAGTATTTCCGGCGAGACGAATATGCTCAGACCCTGAAATATCTGAAAACAGTGCGTGGCGAGGAAAATAAAACAATAGCATTTTATCGGCAGAAAGGCGAGGCGGAACGTCAATCAGGCATGGAACTCGCAGCCCTTGCTTCCCTGCAACAGTGCTTGTTGCGTGATCCGCTCGATATGCACCTCAGGACCAGCGTTCTTCATCTGGCGGGGAAGATCGGTAACGTGGAGGCGATGAACGCCCTGTTTAAAGGCGGCCTGAACCAAAGCGATGCGGCAATACCCGTTGATTTTGTCTTCGCTTATCTCGATCTGCTGGCCTACAATTATCTGTTCCAGGAATACGGAAAGATCAATGCCTGGGCGAATTTTCAGTTTGCCGGTAACCGGGACATCCTCACCAGCCTAGCTGTACGCCAGGCATCCGCCCTGCGAAAAGAAGGGAAAACAAGGCGAGCGGAACAACAGCTCCGTCAACTTCTTAACCAGGACGTTCTCGCCGAAGAGGTACTCTTTCAGCTGGCTGAAAATGCAGTGATTGATAAAAACAGTGCAGCTGCGGCGAGCTGGTATCTGGCACTGCAGGAGCGTACCAGGCAGGTGGGACCCGACTTTTCCCTGGACCCATCCGGAGGCCGGATGCTTCTGCTGAAAACAGACATATTGAAGGTTGAAGGAAAATATGAAAATGCGCAGGAACTCCTTGACAGGTACCTGGGTGCATTGGAAAAAAGTACCGTCCCTGGAGAATTGCAACCATTGCTGCATCGTTTGGAGAAGCAACGTTGCCGCCTCAGTTTCCATGAAGGAAAATTACCGGAGGCATGTGCGCAGTGCGGAGCGCTGTTGGCCACAGAAAAATTTGATCCTGAATTGTTGGCATTCCAGGGTATTCTTCATCGAAAAGGGCAAAAATGCAAGGGAGATCAGGATCCTGACAGCATGGTCAATATTGCCGGAAACCCGGTGGTAAGCAGACTGCTCGCCCTGGCAGGCAAAGAAATCGAGTTTTTGGAATATGATGCAGCCAAAAAGCATCTGCGCACATTGCTCAAAGAATATCCGTCCTCGGTTGCCGGCAGGGTACTTTGGGCGGAGCTGATGTTGACCGACGGGAAAGGGGATATGGCCGCGGCATCCTTTTCGCAGCTGGTTGAACAATTTCCCGAGGAAGGGTATTTTCATCAAAAACGTATTGAGGTGGAAGTACGCAGAGGAATGTACGGCCAGGGCCTCGCCCTGATGATGCACAGATCAGCCGAGACGAAGGATGTCGAAGAATTGGCCGCGGCACTCTCAGCCGGTGATAACACCGCAGAACTTCTCACCCTTGCCAGACTCTTGTGGGGCGACAAGCAGCAGGAAAAGGCCCTGCAGATATACAGACAACTGTTGGCTGAACCTGTTCTGGAGCAGTTGAATGATACCTTCAGGCAAAAACAGATAGATTATCCCAATGTCACCCGAGAAAGCACCTTCTGGAACAGAATGGTGCACATGCTGCAATCTGAACCAAAGGTTCTTGCCGAGCTGATGGAGCCACCCTTTTTGCTGGAAAACCGAGGCAAGGAGGTTGGCAAGATTGTCTCTGAATTCTACGAAGATTACAGTTGGCAGAAACTCATCACCAATGAATATATGGCTCGAAAAGCAACTTTCGATCGTAATTATTATTATGCCGAACAAAGTTATAAGCGGCTTTTAAAAGAAAACTCCTCGGAGGGAATGAGTGATCTTGCAAAGATTTATGGTAAAATCGGCAAGTATCGTAAAGAAGCACAGGTGTATGAAACCATGCAGGACCGGGGAACCACTGCTCCGGGCCTAGAGGAATCGATAGAAAGGACGAGCCTACAGATCAGTCCGCAGAGTATTTTTAACGCGGCATATGAGGAAAAAACCGGCAGAGACGGCAATATAGACATGGCGAGAACAAGTTTAGGCACCTCTTTTTGGTTAACACCCGATCTTGACAAAGATATTCGGTTGCTCTATGCCAACAATCAGTTTGCATCTGTGGATACCGACGCATCAACCCGGAGTAATTTTCTCTACGCCCTTGCAACCTACGAATTTTCCAAGGCATATGAATTGGTACTCGGTGCCGGAATAGAAGAGTTCAACGACCTGGACGACACCGGAATTCAGTATGAAGCTGCGCTGAAGGGGCAGCTCGATGATTTTGTCAGTGCCTACCTGCTTTTTGAAAAACGGCAGGTCTACGATACCATTGCCGCCATAAATGAGCAGGTAACCTTCCAGGCAATCGAAACGGGGCTGACCGTCGAAACCCCCCTGGGATTGTCTTTTGGCGGGGATGTGCATCATCGTTACTACAATGACAGTAACTCGCAGAACAGGTTTCACGGCTTTTCGTCGTATAGTATTTTCGGTGAATCTGTCCAGCTGGCATTGCGCTATGACTATCAGTATCTGGATAATGAAGACCGGATCGGTTCCGCAACGGAGAATGGTGCGCATGCGGTTCCCGGCGAAGTGCACTACTGGAGCCCTTCATCGTTCACCGAGCATCGCGTGGGGCTGCATTTTCAGCACGATTTTCTGGGGTATGAACTCGGGTCGAAGAAAAGTATGAGTTACTATGCTATCGACAATGCTGTTGGTCTGGAAGATAATGAAAATCTCTCATTTACCACCAAAATCGATATTTTCCTTGAAATGAGTCCGCATTTTCTATTAAAAGGCAACTTTACATTATCAAAAAGCGATGACTATGCAGAGACAGGAATGTCAATGTCTCTGCATTATCGCTGGTGATATATCTACGTTATCTGTATCTCCTGTTGAGAACTCGCGAGATCGAGTGTCTCACAGGATTTTTTTTATGGAGGTTTACATGATTGTAAGAATACCAATGTCCAGATCCGGCAATAAGAAATTACGCGAAGAATTGCAGAATCTTGAAAGAGTTGAACGGGGTGTGGTGGTGAAGGCCATTGAGGTCGCCAGGGAGCATGGTGATCTGAAGGAAAATGCGGAATATCATGCGGCAAAAGACCGACAAGGCCACATTGAAGGGCGCATCATTGAGCTCAAAGACAAATTATCACGGGCGGAAGTAATCGATTGCCTGCAGGTCAGCACGAAAAGTATTGTTTTCGGAACCGTCGTCCAGCTGCTTGATCTTGATACGGACGAGGAGATTACCTATCAGCTGCTGGGACCGGAGGAGGCCGATGTCAAAAAAGGTTCAATCTCGGTTCTCTCGCCGCTCGGGCGAAGTATGCTCGGTAAGGAAGTGGGGGATGAAGTCCTGGCCGTTACCCCGGGTGGAACAAGAGAATTTGAAGTGATGGCCATCAACCCCTCTTCTTTTTCTTAAGGGCGGACGGAGTGGTTACTTGGGCCGTGTCCTCATGGCGTGTTTTCGGCAGGTTTGTGCAGAATACCTGTCAAAAACATGGTCAGGAGCTGATCGGCAATTTCTTCTACGGTGTAATGCGTTTCAAGAGATGCATTCCAGACCCGTGAGACCTCGTCCAATGCCCCAAAATAGGCTCTTTTGGCAATATCCGCTTTAATATCGGCTTTGTAGATGCCGGTTTCTTGCCCTTTTTTGATAATATTTGCTATGATGCCGGTATATTCGCTGAATTTATTGTTGCGGTAATCTTTGATGACCTTGTTTGTCTGTCGCAGCTCGATCTGAATCACTTCAGCAAGATTCTTGTTTTTTTTCATGGCCATGAGGTGCTGGATGGTAAAAATTTCCAGCATTTTCTTCGGATCTTCTTCACTGCTGAGGAGTTTATCGGTTTTTTCGACAATTTTACCTACTTCTTCTTCAAATACGGAGAGCAGGATATCGTATTTGTTGTTGAAGTAGAGATAAATTGTCCCATCAGCAACCTTGGCTTCTTTGGCAATATCGGATATCCTGGCAGTGAAAAATCCTTTTTTTGCAAAGACTTTCGTTGCCGCCGAAATGATTTTTGAATGTTTATTTTCTGCTTTCATTGCAAAAATAGAAAGATCGAAAGTAACAAAATACTGAAAAAAATTTATGAATGGCTATTCATTCATGTAATATTTAGCATCCCTTTTGTCAACGATCAATCGAAAAGACAGGGATGAACGGCCTATTTTCTCGTTGTGCAAAGACGTGTTAAAAGAGAGTACAATACAAAACTGACTGGAGTAGCCTATGAAAATTCTTGTTGTTGGTTCAGGTGGGCGGGAACATGCGCTTGTATGGAAAATTAAGCAAAGTAAAAAAACAGAAAAAATATACTGCGCCCCAGGCAATGCAGGTATAAGCCGAATAGCCGATTGCGTGGATATTGCGGTGACCGATGTTAAAAAATTAGTCAAGTTTGCCAAGAAAGAAAAAATCGATTTAACGGTGGTTGGCCCGGAGTCCTCACTGGTAGCCGGCATTGTCGATGCCTTTGAAATTGAGGGACTGAGGATCTTCGGCCCTTCCATGAAGGCTGCGGAACTCGAAGGCAGCAAGGTCTTTTCCAAAGAATTTTTGAAAAAATATAGTATTCCCACCGCATCGTTTGAGGTGTTTGATAACAGAGAGAAAGCAAAACAATACATCGACTCCCAGGGGGCACCGATTGTGGTGAAAGCAGACGGCCTTGCGGCGGGAAAAGGGGTGATAGTTGCGCAAACTGTAGACGAGGCGAAACAGGCGGTCGATCTCATTATGGCCGACAAGGCTTTCGGCAGTGCCGGCGACAAGATCATCATTGAATCCTGCCTGAAAGGAGAGGAGGCCTCTTTTATTGCCTTTACCGATGGCAAGACCGTATTGCCTCTGCCTACATCACAGGATCACAAAGCTGTATTTGACAGAGATGAGGGGCCGAATACCGGGGGAATGGGTGCATATTCTCCGGCCCCGGTGGTCACCGATGAAATAGCCGACTTTGTCATGAACAAGGTCATGCTGCCGACTATCAGAGGACTCGAGGCCGAGGGGCGACCGTATAGGGGAATGCTCTATGCCGGGTTGATGATTGATGGAGAGACCATTAACGTGCTGGAATTTAATTGCCGTTTTGGTGATCCTGAAGCGCAGCCGCTGTTGATGCGGCTTAAAAGCGATATCATCGATATCTTTGAAGCGGTGATTGACGGGAAATTGGATCGGGTTGAGATGAAAATCGATCCACGACCGACTGTCTGCGTCGTTATGGCCTCGGGCGGATATCCGGGACCATATGAAAATGGCAAGGTTATCAAAGGATTGACAAAGGCCTCCGAATGTCCAGGTGTCGAGGTGTTTCATGCCGGTACCGCAAGAAAAGGCGGTCGGATAGTAACCAATGGCGGGCGCGTCCTGGGTGTCACTGCCGTCGGCAAGACCTTGAAGGATGCGATCGCCAGGGCCTATAGCGCCGTCGATGAAATAAAATGGACCGACTGTTATTGTCGAAGGGATATAGGCGAGAAGGCCCTGCGACGTAATTCGATTACCGCGCAGGAACCGGTCGTCGGCATTGTCATGGGCAGCGATTCTGATCTGCCGGTGATGAAAGCCGCTGCCGATTTTCTGAAAGCGATGGACGTCTGCTGTGAAATGAGTGTTGCCTCTGCGCATCGCACTCCGGAGAAAGCCGTTGCGTATGCAAAAAATGCACAGCAGAGAGGGCTGAAGGTCATTATTGCCGGTGCCGGCATGGCCGCCCACCTGGCTGGAGTCCTTGCTTCCCATACGGATCTGCCGGTTATCGGCGTTCCTTTGGACGCCTCTTCTCTTGGTGGTCTGGACGCCCTGCTGTCGACAGTGCAGATGCCCCCGGGGATTCCGGTGGCAACCATGGGAATCGGCAAGGCGGGGGCCAAAAATGCCGCCGTGCTGGCAGTAAGAATTCTCGCCTTGACGCGGCCGGATCTTGGCAAAAAACTTATTACGTTTCGTCAGGATATGGTCATGGAAGTTGAAGAAAAAAACAAAAACATAAATGTCTGAACAAAAAAGCCGTCCCATGGTGGGAACCTCCCTGGATGTTGCGGTAAGCTCTCTGCGGCGGGGAGGGATCGTCGCTTTTCCGACCGAGACCTGTTACGGCCTGGCGGTTGACCCCGACTGTGCCTTGGCTGTAGAAAGATTATTTTCGCTGAAAAAAAGGGCGGCAGAGAACCCTTTGCTGCTGCTGATAGAAAAAAAGGAGCAGCTTGCGTCAGTCGTGCAAAATGTTCCCCGGCTGTATTGGCCTTTGATAGAAAAATATTGGCCGGGACCTCTGACGCTGATTTTTCCGGCCCTGCCTTCCCTTAGTCGGCGGATTACCGGAAACACCGGCACCGTCGGCATTCGAATCTCACCTCACCCGATAGCGCAGGAACTGGTCAAGCGGATGGGCAAGCCGATTACCGCGACCAGTGCCAATATTTCCGGTTTTCCCCCGGCTCGATCTGCCCCGGAAATAGTAAAAATGTTTGGGGAATCGATTGATTACATTATCGATGGCGGGGCAACTGAAGCGGAATTGTGTTCGACGATCCTCGGTCTGCAAAAGGGGCAGCTGAGCCTTGTTCGCCATGGGCAGATAGATTTGTCGAAAGAAATTGGCGGGGGAAAAATTATTTGATGTGCCACCATTGATTTATACCTGTGGGGCATTGTATGATGATCACATCTGCTGCATTTACGCTGTATTTACGGCAGGAATAAGAACTTGATGGAAATTCCGGTTCCGCCTTTTTGGGTAAAATAGATAGGATTGCAATATGAATGCACTGAAATGGAATAAAGAATTTGCCTTGGAACAGGCGGCCGATGATGCCGAATTATTAAAGGAGTTGCTGGAAATCTTCAAGGATTCCTTGCAGTCGGATGTCCAGCGTATTCAGCAGGGCTTAGCTGAAGGTTCCGCAGCGAAAATCAGTGCGGCGGCACATTCAATAAAAGGTGCCGCCGCCAGCCTCGGCATAGTCGGCATACATGAGATTGCTCTGCAGGTTGAGGAAGATAGTCGTGCCGGGGGCCTGGATGCTGCCCGTACAAAAATTGAGGAGTTGCAGGCCTTGCTCGTTGAGCTCAAAACCCTCTGATTTTCCAGTTCCAGTTCTTTTCAGCCGGGGCAATGCTGAAAAGAACTGGAGTAGAGCAGGCGGCCTGCGGTTATACTCTGGTCAAACTGCGGTATTTTAACCGGTGCGGTTGATCCGCTGCTGCACCGAGGCGGCTTTTGCGATCCTTTTCATAGTCCGAATAATTCCCTTCAAACCAGACAGTCTGTGAATTCCCTTCAAAGGCCAGGATATGGGTGGCAATTCTGTCTAAAAACCATCTGTCATGGCTGATTACCACCGCACAGCCGCCAAAGTTTTCCAGGGCTTCTTCCAGTGCCCGCAGGGTGTTCACGTCCAGATCGTTTGTCGGTTCATCAAGAAGCAGGACATTGCCGCCTTCCTTGAGGGTTTTGGCGAGGTGTACGCGATTTCGCTGCCCGCCGGAGAGCAGGCCGACCTTTTTCTGCTGGTCGGTTCCCGAAAAATTGAATTTGCCGACATAGGCACGGCTGTTCACCTCTTTCGTACCGAGCCAGACGGTGTCCTGCCCACCGGAAATCGCCTGCCAGATAGTCTGCTCCGGATCGAGTTGATCACGGCTTTGGTCGACATAGGCGAGCTTTACCGTATCTCCGACGCGAATGGCGCCGGAGTCCGGGGTCTCCTGGCCGATGATCATTTTGAACAGGGTACTTTTCCCGGCACCGTTCGGACCGATAACCCCGACGATCCCACCGGGCGGCAGGCTGAAATTCATGTTTTCCACGAGCAGACGATCGTTAAAGCTTTTACTGACATTTTCCGCCTCAATGACCACCTTGCCCAAACGTGGTCCGGGTGGAATGAAAATCTCCAGCTCTCTTGCCAGCTTTTCCGTCTCCGTAGACAGCAGTTGCTCATAGGAGCTGATGCGCGCCTTTGACTTACTGCGCCGTCCCTTCGGACTCATCTTTATCCATTCAAGTTCCCGGCGCAGGGTCCGCTGCCGCTCGCTCTCCTTTTTTTCTTCCATGGCCAGCCGCTTCTCTTTCTGCTCCAGCCAGGAAGAATAGTTGCCCTTCCAGGGGATACCCAGGCCCCGGTCAAGTTCAAGGATCCAGCCGGCGACATTGTCGAGGAAATACCGGTCATGGGTTACGGCGATAACCGTGCCGGCATACGCCTGCAGATGCTGTTCGAGCCAGGCGACGGATTCGGCGTCAAGATGGTTGGTCGGTTCGTCGAGGAGCAAAATTTCCGGCTGTTTCAGGAGGATTCTGCATAAGGCGACCCGCCGTTTTTCACCGCCGGAGAGAATGCCGCATTTGGTGTCCGATGGCGGGCAGCGCAGGGCATCCATGGCCATTTCCAGGCGACTGTCGAGATCCCAGGCCGAGAGAGCATCGAGTTTGTCCTGAACGCTGGCCTGCCTGTCGATGAGGGCCTGCATTTCATCATCGGACATCGGTTCGGCAAATTTCTCATTGATTTCGTTGAATTCGTTGAGAAGGTCGACTGTTTCCTGCACCCCTTCCTCGACAATCTGTTTCACGGTTTTTTCCGCATCAAGTTCCGGTTCCTGCGGCAGATAATCAACCCGGTGTCCTGGGGCGAGGTGGGTTTCGCCGTTAAAATCCTTATCGATACCGGCAAGGATTCTTAAAAGAGTACTCTTGCCCGAGCCGTTCAGCCCAAGGACGCCTATTTTGGCGCCGTAGAAATAAGAGAGGGAAATGTCTTTTAAGATCGGTTTATTATCATAATATTTGCTTACTTTAATCATCGAATAGATGATCTTCTTGTCGTCTGTACTCATTGAGAAATCCTTTTGTCGAGATTTGCCGTATAAAAAAGCAGGAAACTTCTGCCGGAATGGGCAGATGTTGCGCAGGAAAAATAGTTTGTGTCGATGATAATACAAAAAAAAGCGCGATAATCAAACAGGAGATTATCGCGCTCAGCACTATCTGATCTAAAAAAAGGAGATCAGCTTAATGGTTCCGCTTTATTTCTATCCTCTTGCTCGAGGAGCTCTTTGGCCATAAGGGCGCCGACGATGCCGAGAAGGCCGAGGTTTTTAATCTTTTTCATGGCCGGTTTCACCATGGAAGCGAGCATGGCCCTTCTTCTGACCTGAGCTAAATCGGCGAGTTCCGGGGTATGGCTGTTAAAGAGCAGGGTCATATCCTTTTTCTTGCCATAGTACCTGCTGTTCGGACCAAGTTGACCACCCTTGGGTTCGATGCCCCTGGCACCCTTGGTGACGTATTTGGCGACCTCGGAGTTTGGGTCGTCGAGGTCGCCGAATATTCTCGCGTTCGTAATACAGGTCTGCACGCAGGCCGGGTCGAAACCGGCCTCAACCCGTGGTTTGCAGTAGGTGCATTTATCCGCCTTGCCGTCCTCCGAGGCGTCATCGACCAGGGCAGGGTTGATATACCTGGCGTTGTAGGGGCAGGCATCGACACAGGCGCCGCAGCCGATACAGCGGTCCTTGTCGATCTGCACCGTCCCGTCAAACGGATCTTTCCAGGTGGCGGCAACTTCCATCGTGGTGGTTTCACCGGTTTTGAAATTGGTAAAGGTCATGTCCACCGGATCCGCCGGGCACTCGGGTACACAGACCGGTTCGGTGCAGTGGTTGCACAGACCGGGGTAATAGGTTGATGTCATTTCATTGCCAACGAGACTGGGACCCATGCGAAATACCCAGTTGCGATAAAATTCTACCGGAACCTCCCATTCTGCTTTGCAGGCGATGGTGCAGGCGTGGCAGCCGACACATCGTTCAAGGTCGATAATCATTCCGTATTGCATTGTATTCTCCTGAAATAATACCTTTAAAGCCGAATCTAGACGGCGGCCGGAATATCAATAATTTTGCCATCTCTGGTCAATTTGACAAAGTTGTTGCGCATTCCATGGGCGCCGGTCTCAGGGTCAACTGTAATTTTGGTTATAAGACTCGTATCATCAACACCGGCATCAACCCCGACACTCATGAGCGGATTGGCGGAACCGTAGCCATGGGCCATATAGACGGAATCCGCGCGAATGCCCGGAGTGGTCTTGACCACCGTGGTGGTACGGGATTTTATGCCGTCCTGATTAATAAAACCCACCACATCACCATCTTTCAGGCCCATTTTCGCCGCAGCCTGATCGTTGAGCCACACGGGATTGTCGGGCATGGCCTTGTTCAGCCAGATATTGTTCTGGGTTCTGTTGAAGGTGTGGACCGGCACCCGGCCATAGAGCAGTCTCGCGTAGCCGGCGGGACCCTGTTCTACGGGGATATAGGTTGGAACGCCGGGAAAGCCTGCATCGGCAATATCCTCATTGAAAAATAAAATTTCAAAATCTTCCGGCATTTGATAGGGGTCTTTCCCCTCACGGAGATGGATTCCACCTTCCTGCTTTAATTGCGCCAGGGTCAGATTGGCGACACTGAGGTCTTTTTCCACCAGTTCTTCAACGGTCTGGACGGGAATATCTTTTTCATAGCCCATCCGCCTGGCAATCTCGTTGGTGATATAGACCTGGTCCTTTCGCTCAAACATCGGGGCGACCAGGGGCATTCTGGCGGTGATATATTGCTGGTGTTTGTCAGCAAAATTCCACTGTGTGCCGGTCTTGACCAGGTCATGGCGTTCCAGATAGCTCACTTCCGGCAGGAGAATGTCGGCCCACATGGTTGCGTCGGTCGGCATGACGTCAACACACATGACGAAGTCCATCTGCTGCAGAACCTCTTTCATTTTTTCCTGGCCGGGAATGGTCTGGATAGGGTTTTGGCCCCAGATAACGCAACCCTTGATGGGATAAGGTTTTCCGGTTAAGGCCGCATCTCTGATCAGTTCCGTTGGCGTGCCGGGAGGAGAGTAGGGGTAGATGCTCTCTTCATCGGCGTTGAGATTGAGATTATGTTCGCCATCGTGCTCTTTTTTGGCCCAGCTGGTTTTCCCGACCTTCGGTTCTTTCCCGGGGACCCAGCCGCCTTTGACAAAGTAGGCGCCAAGGAGTCCGGTGAGACAGGCCAGGGAACGCTGTCGCTGGAAATCGTTGCCGTACCAGGACACATGACGACCAGGGTGGATGGAAACATTCGGTGCATTGGCCGCGAGCATGTCAGCGACTTCCTTGATTTGAGCGGCCGGGATGTCGCACTCCTTGGCGGCTTTTTCCAGGCTCCAGTCCTTGATGCCCTCTTTGAACTCATCGAAGCCTTGGCCGTACTCCTCGACAAATTCGGCATCATATTTATTCTTGCTGACCAGATAGTTCATGATGGCGAGCAGAAAGGCGGTATCCGTACCCGGCTTGATTTTCACCCAGATATCGGATTTGGCCGCAGAGGCTGAGTAGCGTGGGTCGACGACGATCAGTTTGGCGCCGTTCTGCAGGCCCTGTATATATTGTTTAATATGGCTGACATGAATGTTCTCGCCGAAATGGCCGCCCAGCAGGAAGATAACTTTGGCATTTGGCATATCGACAAATTCACCCGGGGGCATTCCCATGGTGGCCATGTAGGCCATATCGCGAATGCCCCGGCACTGGAAGAAAGAGGCCTCGCTGACATTATGCGTGCCGAGTGTGCGCTCCATGAAATGCATGGGATATTTAGCAGTTGAACCATGGGGGAACATGCACAGGCCCTGCGGGCCATATTTGTCCTGCACGGCTTTCAGTTTGCTGCCACACTCATCGAGGGCCTCTTCCCAGCTGATTCTTTTCCATTTGGGCTTGCCACGTTCGCCAACATTTTTAAGCGGGTATTTCAGCCTGTCCGGATCGTAGAGCAGTTGGATACCGGCGTTACCCCGGGCACATATTGCGCTGCCGTTGTCGATCGATTTGGGATTCCCTTCAAGTTTGACCAGTCGGTCACCACGTGTTTTTCCGACGAGCTGACATCGCCAGAAACACATCTCACAGACCCCGCCGACCACAGTCTCATCCTGCAATGATCCTTTAGGCTCAAGGGGGGAACGTGTGATACCGCTCTCTGATGCAAGGGCACCGGAAAGGGGGAGTGCGACCGCTGCCAATGAGGCAGACTGTAAAAATTTACGCCTCGTGATGTTGAACGCCATATTCCATGTCCTCCTTTGTGAAAAAATCAATAAAACTGACGATAGTTCGATAAAAAGGATGCTGCGCCTCCTCTTTAACTTTTGATGCAAAAATTGAAAACCACGGCAGAAAAAAACGAGCGAGAAATTCCTCTTCACGTGCTTGGTTGTTATCTTCGGCGAGAAAAGAAAGAAACTCAAGCTGATGTATTAAGCTGTCGGGAAGGTCGGCATTTTCGGTAAGGTTGTAGCCGAGAGAGCGGTAGTACGTCAAGACCGTATCGGAATATTTCCCTCGCAGGGTTTTTTCCAGATAGACCGAGCCATATGGCGGCGCGGCAACATGGGGCACGCCGTTTATGAAGAGTCGAGTGTATTCAACCTGGAGATCCTCGAGAATATCCTTGCTCGCGCTGAATTCAGCCTGCAAAGTGGCTTTTTCTTCACTGCCGCCAAGGGCGTCGAGGAGGCTGTAGAGGCATGTCAGATAGTTATCGATAAACCATTCACTATCGGGGTATTGCATACTTTGGGCACAAAACCGATACAACGTGGCAATGTGAGCGGTCGGGGAGCTCATCGGCATGGGGTATAGAGTATAAATTGAGTGAGAGTTGGTGAGAAAATATAAGAATCTCTGAATGATTAGAGGTGGTAGCCGAATATACTACAATGTAATCCGCTGGATAGTGTACCTTTCAGATATGATTTTGTAAATACCTCAATGTTGCTTTTTATGAGAGGATTGCCTGTGAGTAGATTATGGATGTAAAAGGAAAAACATACAAAACAGCCCCAAACAACGTTATTTATGTGTTTGATAAGTATAACAAATAAATTTAAAACTTAAATAGAATTTTTGGCGAATGAGTAAAGAGAGGCACAAGGAGCGTCGGCAAATGTGCGCGACGTGACCTGACAGGTTCCTTGGCGGCGTGGCTATCGTGTCTGGGATTCTTGCATTAACCCCTGTCCTGTTTATTGCAGCAATTGTCTGTGCGTGTCACTGCTTAAGAATTGCCCAATCGTCCGGTAGAGAAGAAAAGGATCACTGCTGCCGGTAAGTTCACGGATAGAATGCATTGCCAGGCTTGCCGCGCCGACATCGATGGTTTTTACCCCGAGGCGGGCAGCCGTGATGGGACCTATTGTGCTGCCGCAGGGCATGTCACTGCGCATGACAAATTCCTGGCAAGGAATGCAGGCCTCTTTGCAAAGCAGCTTATAGATGGCTGCACTGAGACTGTTTGTCGCGTAGCGTTGATTGGCGTTCAGTTTAATGACCGGACCTTTATTGAGATGGATTTCATGGCCGGCATCAATCTTGTCCATGAAATTGGGATGGGCGGCATGGGCATTATCCATGGAGATGAGAAAAGAATTACTCAGGGAGATGCTCCTGGCCTCGGGGTTGGGGAGAATGCGCTCAATGACAGAATCAATAAAAGAGCCCTGGGCGCCTGTTGCTGAAGTGGATCCGTTTTCCTCGTGGTTGGCGCAGAAGAGCAGGCTGTTTCTTGACCGGTCCGCCTGGGCCAGCGCCGTCATGCCGGCATGACAGCTGAGCAGGTTGTCCAGCCGGGCCGAGCTGATGAACTCGTTATTCATGCCGATATAGGCCGGTCCGTGAAAATCGTAGCAAAAGAGATCGAACGCCAGAATTTCCTCTATCATTGCCTTGGGATGCTCGAGCTGCATTTGCTCGAGAAGAAGTGCTCTGAATTCGGGTAATTGCCTGTCGATAGATTGGGCGATAATCGGAGGAAGATGTTTCTGCCGGTCGATGGTATTGGTCGTATTCGCCTCCCGGTTGAAATGGATGGCTATGCTGGGAACGGTGAGCAGAGGACGGTTAAAATCAATCAGTCGTACCGCCAAAGTGCCGTCGGCCATTGCACCTGCTACCCGTCCTGCCAGGGAAAGATCGCGGTCAAACCAGGTACCAAGCAAACCGCCGCCATATATCTCAACGCCAAGTTGTTGATACGAAGCTGTCTTTATATCAGGGCGGGGCTTGATCTGCAGGCAAGGACTGTCGGTGTGTGCAGCGAGCATCCTGAAACCATGTTCAGGGTCCTCCCTACTGCCTAGGGTAAAAGCGATCATCGCGCTTTTTTCCCTGGTAACAAAATAAGAAAAACCTTTTTCAAGCTGCCATGGCGCATTTTCCTGCAGCTGTATAAATCCATGCAGACGCAGAAAGTCTTCAATACCTGCAACTGCATGATAAGGGGTAGGGGAGGAGGAGAGAAAAGAGAACAGACTGTCGTTATAATGCGATTGGTTCATAATCTAAAAAAAGAGGGTAGCGTAAGTGGTTAATGTATCGGTGGCGAATGAAATATGCGGTTACTTTGCGGCCATTTTTTCATAAACGGCAAATTTTGTTTTCAAACTACCATATGTGGACGCTGTTATTGCCGGCGTGTCGGGTTCAGCGCCCTTGCCGGCAACGTCACTCCTGGAGAGAGTGCCTGCACCCTCTTCACTGCGTAACAACGCTTCCTGCTGTACCTGAAGCAGTTCCTGTCTGGCCTGCGCCTCCTTGGCACCCGCCTGGGCGGCGATCCTTTTGTCGGCTCCAGAAGGATTAGCCGGAGCCAGAGCGGCTCGTTTGACGGTTTGCATCTTGGTTATTGTCGCTGCAGGAGTGGCTTCCTTCGCGACATCTATGCCGACTTCACCTCCGATGGCATACGAAACACCGTCAGGCCCTTTCTGAAGGGTAAAAGAAGCGCCTCCCCGGGCATATTGACCGGCAGCTGACAGGTGTGCCTGCTCGTGGGCCCGAACTTCCACGTCCCGGCGCTTCAGCTGCTGCAGTTGCGCCAGCTCCTGCTGATCGAGGCTCTCTGTTGCGCTCTCTTCCCCAGTTTTTTCCGCGCCGAAAACAGTGTCGGCACGAAAGGCTTTGTCTTTTCCTTCAGGGGAGAGGGTGACTGTATCCTCGGCCACGGATTGACCCTTATTCTCTCCAGCAGGTTGGCCAGACCTGCGGGTACCGTAATTGACGGACCCCGGCACACCGCTGCCGGTCTCGTCGGCAGGAGTATGCATGATCTGGGTGAGCAGCGACAGGTTCATTCCGTGACTCCTTCTGAAACTTTATTTTCTTCAGTATATGTCAGTCACATAGAAATGGCAAACCGGGTGCAGGGTGGAACCGTAAGATGTTTTGTCAAGTGCGAAAAATAGTCGAAAGATCGGCTAATTATATTTTTCCTGAAGGTCGTACAGTACTTCAAGGTACTGGTCCTTTTGCTGCAGGCGGTTTCCACCATTGTCTATCTCTTCGATGAGGGAAAGTATTGCCGGATTGAGATCAATACCATGGCCGCCGTTGCCTTGCTTGTTGGCACGGTCAATGGTGAGGATGGCATAGTAATTCACCAGCATCCTCAAGGTGGAGTCACGGCGAAAAAGATAGAGTCGCCCGCCCATGGTATTTAGAAAAAATGCAGCGTAATCGGTGAGGGCTTCAGGAGAAATGGACAGGGCATATTCTTGCTTGAGGGATATCGGTTGATAGGTTAGTCCATAGAATGCCTTGACGACCTGTTCAAAGGAATTTTTTTCTCTGTCAAGTATCGATTGAGCAATATGCATGTTATCCTTGCCGAGAATGCGAAAGAAATGCGCTGTATTTTGTAGAAGGGTGAACAGGTCGTCGGTTTCCCGATGAACTACCGGAGGATTATCGACAAGTTTTTGTACAAGTTTTGAAAAATAGACTTTGCTCGCCTCTTGCAGAGCAAAGCTTTTCATGTACGGTTGCTGATCGAGATGAGCATAGAAGGCATTGACTTCTGCAATGAGACGCTGGTAATCGCCACCGGCGGACAGCTGTTGCTCGATCTGGTCGGATACATCTGCTGCCGCAGGAAGACGAGCAAGGGCTCCCAATGTCTCCTCTGCTGATCCAGGAACTTCGCCTTCTAAAGAAGATGCTCCTGCTCCTGGTTGCTGTGTCGGCTGATCAGGCTGTGCCGGCTCGGTCTTGCCTTGTGGGGTTTCTGCCGTCGTTTTTTCGGTAAGTGGTGTCTCGCCAACCACGGCTGTGCTTCCCGCGGGGGCGATGGCGGATGTCGGGGTTGTGGAGGGATCCTTGACCAGGTAAAGATAAAAAATGACGAAAAATAATACCACGAGGGCAATGGCCAGATAGGTAAAGGTGCTCACGCCTCTTTTTACTCGGGACCGAGGAAGCTCCCTGTCGTTTTGTCCATCCATCGGTTATTCACATTAGGAAAAGGTAGGGGGAAATGATCCGCATCCAAGATGCGCGATTAACAGAAAAGATACCCCATACCACCATCAAAGTCACGCAGGAAGAGGGAGTTTGAAGCGGAATCAGGGTAACCCAATCAAGAAAAACACTGCCCTGGATAGGGGGTGGAGCAGACTATTGACACGTCAATCTCGGCCAGGTGTTTTTAATCCTTGACTGATACCGTTGAAAACACTATTTTGGGGAGTCTCATTTGTGAATCCAAAAGTCATTTAAGTAAATAATATAATAAAGTAAGAAGAAAAGATTGCGGTTACTACTATTAATTTAATTTGGAGGAACGTTAATGGCTATTTCTGTTGTTGGACATGCAAATCCTGATACTGATTCAGTAACATCTGCAATTGCCTTTGCAGCTCTGCTCAACGCTCAAGGTATGGAAGCAAAGGCATGTATGCAAATTGCCGCAGCGGATCTCAATCCAGAGTCCACTACTGTTTTGAAACGCTTTGGTCTTGCTGCTCCTGAACTGCTCACCGATGCCGCCGGCAAGCAAATCGCGCTCGTAGACTTTAGCGATCTCGCCCAGGGCCCTGCCAACCTGGCTTCAGCCGAATTGGTTGCAGTTGTTGATCACCACAAAATTGGTGATGTCACCACCAACACCCCGATACTGTTCAGAGCAGAGCCTGTTGGTTGTACCGGAACTGTCTTGAACAAGATGTTCAAGGATGCCGGAGTTGCCATTCCTCAAAACATCGCCGGCGGAATGCTCGCAGCAATTTTGAGTGATACCGTAAATTTCAAATCCCCCACCTGTACCGAAGATGATAAGCTTGCCGTCAATGATCTGAAAGTTATTGCCGGTGTAACCGATACGGAAGAGCTTTTCATGGAAATGTTGAAAGCCAAGTCCGCTGTTGCCGGTGTTCCCGCAAAAGATTTGCTGTTCCGCGATTATAAAGATTTTGACATGAAAGGCAAGAAAGTTGGGGTTGGCCAACTTGAGCTGGCGACCCTTGATCAGGTTGCCAATGTTCGCGAAGAACTCGTCAAGGCAATGGAAGTCGTCAAGGCCGATGGCCGTCACTCGGTTCTGCTCATGCTCACCGATGTTGTGAAAGAAGGAACCGACCTGGTGGTTCTCTCCGATGATCCCGCCCTCATTGAAAAAGCCTTTGATACGAAGCTTACCGGCAATTCCATGTGGATTCCCGGCATGATGAGCCGTAAAAAGCAGACTGTTCCTAATCTGCAGAAAGCTTTTGGTTGTTAAGAAAAACTGATTAAAAACGGCGTTTTTATCTCCGCCGCGGAAAATCCGGAGGGCAGTTACAGCATATGTAACTGCCCTCTTTGTTTTATGCCCTCTTGGGTCAACTGGCCGGGCAGGCAATTGCCGCGAGTTTTCCGGGGTAGCTGAAAGTGCCGTCTCGATCTGGGGTGTGGCATTGCCGACAGATCTCTTCAGGAGGTAATCGCAGCGGTGCTGTTGTTTCAGGGGAAAGAAGATGGTTGTTCCCGGGACCGTGACAGACCTCACAACCGATTGTTTGACGATCGGTATCGAGCGAGAGGAGAAACAGCAGTTCTGAGTCGACAGAGGACGCCATGACTCTCCCGGCAGTGACATGGCAAGGGAGGCACTGGAGATTAAAAGTCTGGCCCTGCTCGGCAAGGGTGGAAAAAGCGTCGGCGTGCTTGGTCGTTTTCCAAAATTCAGTTTGTTTTGCATGGCAAGGCAGGCAGGCGCTGCCACCAACTATCTCATTTTTCTGCAGCGCGTAGAGAAGAGCCGGGTCGTCTGCTTGAATCCCGGCATGCCGGTATCTGTTCAAGGCGGCAATGCTCTTTTTGATGTCCTGGACGATGGTCTGGGTGTCCGCACGGGACGATGTCGGTTTAACCGCCAGAGTAGCATATTGGAACCTTTTGGACGGGGCTATGGTACTGGCACTGTCTTCTGGCTTGTATTGGCCTATTTGTTCGGAAAGTCTTTGCCGATACGATTGCAGCCGGGCGATTTTCTGGCTGAAATCCCTGTTTGTTTCGCGCTGTTCTTTCTCAAGTTGCCCCAGTTGCCGGTCGATGGCCGTAAGTCTGGCTGGTCTTTCTGCCGGTGATGGAGAGGGAGCAGTGTACCAGTTGCCTGGGCCATGCCTCGTGATATCAAGCCTGCCTATATATTTTCCTCGACTTCCGCTTTGCACAAGGAGGCTGTTCTGAAACACCTGCGGTTGAATATTTGCCCCTTTGTTGTCAGCGGAAACAACGATGTCGAGCTGTTTGTAATTTTGCTGTATTTCATTATTTTCAGCCGGCGTCAGGGTAGAGAGAACCAGTAATATGTCGCAGCGCTTTTCAAGTAAGGTGATTTCTGTCTTGAGGGCCGTGCGCCAGTCATCGATGATAAAACCGGCAACATCGTTGCCGGTCCCTCCCGTCAGGCCGATAATACCGATAGTCAGGCCGGCGATTTTTTTAATACTATGTGCGGGAACAACCGCCCTGCCGTTTTGGTCACTGACATTGGCGGCCACCCAGGGAAAAGATTGGTCAGCGGATTGCTGGAAAAATGCAGCCCCGGCGGAAAGGTCATTTGCGCTGATGGCCACAGCATCATAGGCCATCCCCTGATACGCCCTGACGATGCCGTGGGCGATGATGAGGGCGGTGGTTTTGTCGTCTTCCCCTGCACCCCTGAGAGCCGTTTGAAAAAGAAGATTGCCGGCATCGACAACAAGCAGCGGCTGTGCTGTTTCCGCCCTCAATGCTGCTAATAAATGCGCCTTGCCGGACAGTCCGCCCAGCTGATTTGAACTTCACCCGCAGGGCTCGTACTCCCCCCAAACGTTGCCTGAGAAAAGAAGAGTAAAGGATGTTGCTATGCTCTGCCCGGCTGTCTGCGTGAAACCGTCAGGAGCAAAAAAAAGAACAAGACAGAAGGTGAAACAGAGGATTTTTTTGGCAGTCATGGTAACATTCTTGGACCGGCTTTCTCCGCGATGCATATACCCGGCGGCGGTATGCCCCGATTTATCTGGGTGAAGAGGATGCCAAGGAGGTGATGTGGATGAGAAACTCGCGATTCCCTTTTGGGCCGAGTATCGGTGAGGTAACGGTCCCTCTGCTCATTAACCCGCATTGCTCGGCAAAGACCTTGATTTTGTCTATGGCTTTTTGGTGCAGGGACGTCTCGCTGACCACGCCCCCCGGGCCGATATCCTCCCGAGGAAGCTCGAACTGCGGTTTTATGAGGGCGAGAATCGACACCTCCTGGGCAAAAAGTTTTGAAACTGGCGGCAAAAGAGTGGTCAGAGAAATAAACGAGACATCCATGACCGCAAGATCGATCGGCTCATTGTTGATATCTTTGGCCGTGATATTTCTGGCGTTGAAACGTTCCAGTACCGTAACCCTCTGATCCTGTCTGATTTTCCAGGCCAGTTGCCCATAGGCGACATCCACCGCGTGCACACTCCGTGCATTGTTCTGCAGGAGGCAATCGGTAAAACCGCCGGAAGATGCACCAACATCAAGACAGATCAGACCGGCCGGGGAGACACGAAAATAGGCCAGCGCTTTTTCGAGCTTCAGGCCGCCCCTTGAAACATAGGGGCATTTCTCCTTGACACGGATGGGCGAATCGGTTGCACATACTCGCCCGGGTTTATCGGAGATCTGTTCTCCGAGATAGACTTCTCCGGCGTATATCATCGCCCGTGCCGTTTCGAGGGTCGGGGCGATTTTTCTATCTATCAAGATATTGTCCAGGCGATCCTTCAAAACGCTGTGTTCCGTTTTCTAGATCTTGCTGATTCTTTCCTGGGCTGCCGCCGCCTCGGGAGATGAACCGTGCTTTTTCAGTAATTTTTTGTAGATAACCTTTGCGGTGTCCTTATCGGAGAGTTTTTCAAAGGCCATCCCCTGCTTCAGCATTGCAGCCGGAGATCGGGCGTGTTCGGCATGCTGGGAAATAATATTCTGATACTGCATGATCGCCTTATCGTATTCCTTCTGTTCAAAGAGGCACTCGCCCATCATAAACCGAGCGTCTACGCTTTTGCTCTCGGATGTATTGCCGGCGACCTGTTCGAATAATTGTTGAGCCTCCTTATACTTCTCGCTTTCATAAAGCTTCTGTGCTTTGCTGAAATTGTCTGGAGACGGCTCGGAGGCGATCGGATCTGCAACGGGAACAACCGCAGCTGGCTTTTCCTGTACCGCCGGCTGGACATTTTGCTCAGCCGGCGTGGCCGTCGGCTGGGAGGGTGCAGCCAACGCAGCCTGCACTGCCGGCGTCAATTTGACTTTTTTCTGCTCCAGACGGATGTGGCCGGGAGATCCTGCCGACTGCAAATCAGTATTGGCTGATTTTGCACGGGTCTTTGCCAGTTCTGCGGCAATTGACGCCTCTTTGGCCCGGCGTTCTGCCTCCTTAATACGCGCTTCCTGAATCGCCTTGACACTTTCTTCCTGCAATCGCAATTTTTCGTTCAGGTTCTCCGTCAGTCTGAGCTCTTTTTCACGTTGAGACTCTTCGAATTGCTTTAACGCTTCTTCACGTTTGGTTGCTTCCGTCTGGACTACGTTGGTAATGGTCGCCTCAAGTTCTTTATTTTGCTCCTTGAGCCGTTGATTAAGGTGATTGGTTTCCTCAAGCTGATTTTTCAATTGAAGAATATCCTGTTCGACCTGATCTACCTGCCCGCTGGCCACAGCTTGACGTTTCTGCAGTTGGCCGACTGTGGTCGAGCGCATATCCTCGATTTTTTTATTAACGACACGCAGTTGATATCGTAATTGATCGACATCAGCCTGCGAAGCACATTGCACAAGAAAAGGCGTTGCCGCGACAAGAAGAAGAAAATTTATTACTGTTTTTTTCATGATAGAGTTATTTTGCTAAAATTATTCTCTGAATACCTTACCTTGACCATTGGGGATAATTCTGGCTGCCGGGAAGAGTGAAAAGCCTTCGTTGAAAGGAACCGTTTTTCATTATACCGTATATCTGGTTCTTTTTGCCATCACGTTTTGCAAATATGATCTGGTTGCCGTCTGGTGACCAGGAGGGTGCTTCGTGATAACTGAGGTCGTCGGTCACCTGAACCGGGGCGATGTTTTTGTATGGATTGAGGGTAAATAACTGGTACACGCCGTCTCGCAGGCTGGAATAGACAATAAGGTCTTCAGTCGGCGACCAGCTGGGTTCTGCGTTCTCAGATCCTTCAAAGGTCAGTCTTTGCACCTTTCTTGTTCGCATATCCATCAGATAGAGTTGCGGTTTACCGCTACGGTCGGAGACAAAAACAAGATGGCTGCCATCGGGAGACCAGGTCGGGGAGACATTGATACCCGCCCGGTCGGTAAGTTGTTCAATTATTTCGCCAGCCGCGTTCAAAAGATAGAGATCCGGGTTGCCGTTTGTGGAAAGGGTGAGGACCATGGATTGACCATCGGCTGCCCAGGCCGGCGCAAGATTTAAACCCTTGCGTCGAGAAATCACCCGGGTGATTTTGTCCTGCCGCAGATCGGTAATATACAAATTTTGATTACCGCTGTGATAGGAGGTGTAGGTCAGAAAATTTCCTCCGGGAACAAACCTTGGGCTGACGGTGAGATGTTTGTGACGAGTTATTTGTCTGAATCTTGTCCCGAGGATGTCTGTCAGATAAACCTCTTTGGTATTCTTTTCTCCGTTGACAAAGACGATCCGGGAGGTTGCAATGCCAGGTTTGCCCGTCAGGGTTTCGATAACGTTGTCGCAAAATTTAAAGAGTATTTGTTCTTTTTGGGCCGTCGAACCAGAGAAGCTTTTGCCCATAATGATCTCGTCCCCAGCGACATCCAGCAGTCTCATTTCAAGTTTAATGACGTCCGAGTTCATCTCATATTGCCCTAACACGGCATAATCGGCACCTGACTTTTTCCAGTCTGCAGGTTCATTGCCACCATACCCGGGGCTGGAAATTATGGAAATAATGCCATGAAACTTGAGCGCGTTGCTCAGAGTGTCCGCCAGTTCTCTGGCGATCACATTAGGTTGACCGGACAGATTTTTGTTTTGAAACACCGGAACCGCAATGTTGATTTTTCTGGTCTCTGAAGCGGTAATATCCAGGTAGACGCGTTCGGCGCCGATTGCCTTCTCTGCAACAATAAACAGAAGGATAAAAAAGAATAAATTCCTGAAAGTAGTTGTTTTCATGGATGGTAGACCTTTTGCAACTATGGGTTATATTGTGTTATTGTATACTGCCCGGCCTGAAACGCAACCCTACTTCAAAACGTTGCTTTCTCAGGGCGGGTGGAATTGGCGGCATAGGGTTGGCCGCTTCTATGGTGCTGTTGACAAACTGGTCAAACACCCTGTCGCCGGATTTGCTTTCAAAAGCCATGTTGGCAATGTTTCCGTCAAGGTTGATAGTAATGACCACCACGGCAGTTAAATCTGGATCTTGCTGCAAGTATTCGGGCGGTGCCCAGAACTGCTGCAATCTATTGAAGACCGATGCCAGATATTGGCTTTCAAGCAGATTTGTGCTGCCGCCGCTGGCAGCGGCTCCGGTTGACGTCTGATTGTTCGAACTTGCAGACGAACTTGCAGACGACCTTGCCGCAACCTCATTTACATTACTGGCCGACTGTGACGGTTGGAGCAGGTTACGTTCAGCCTCAAGAGCCTCTTGAGCCAATTGGGCCTTTGCCGCCAGGAGCTCTTCTTCTCTGATTGCCTTGGCAAGTATTTCTCTCCTGTTTCGTTCCATCTCTTGTTTGCGAACCGGATTCTCCCTGGGCTTGATATTTTCCGGTGGTTTAATATCTTCTGCCGGCTTGATCTTTTGGATTATTTTCTTTTTTATCGGTTTCAGAGAAATAGCCTTTTGTGGAGCCGGTGTCGGATCTATCTTTTCCTCGGGTTCAGCTACCGGAACGGGAGCAGGAGCTTCCTTCTCCGGGGGTTTGGCAATCGGCACGGGGGCTTTTACCACCTTTTCCTGGGGTTTAATGACCGGAGCAGGTTTTTCGGCCTTCTTTTGCGGGGTGCTTACCGGAGGCGGACTCGTTTTCGGGCCTGCGGCAGGCGGCGTACCTGCCGCAGGTTCGGCAATATTGATAATACTTACCGTGTAAATGTCGGCAAATTTCGGCTTGGTCTTAAATATCGCCGGTAAATATAAAGATCCTAACAGGACCAGTATGTGAATGCCGATGGCAACATTCAGTGGCAGTTTCCATTCATTGGACGTCATGGCAGTAACTCGAAACACGCTGTTACTCTTTCTCAGGTGGCACGGTAATCATACCAACCTTATTAAACCCGACCGATTTTATATCTTCCATAACCGCCATCACGTGTCCATAGGTAACGTTCTTGTCGGCCCTGATATAGATAGGCTGGTCTTTATTGGCAGTATAGTTTTTTTCCAGCTCCTGGATCATCAGAGCACGGCTGAGTTGAATATTGTTGATACTGAGACCCCCTTCCTTGTTGATAGTAACGGAAACGGGTTTTTCTTCCTGACGCAGGGATTTTGACGTCGTTTCAGGGAGATCCACATCGATCCCCTGCGTCATCATCGGCGCGGTTACCATGAATATTATCAACAGTACCAACATGACATCGACGAGCGGTGTCACGTTGATATCAGAAACAAGTCTTTTTCTGCCGTTACTTCTTGTTGGGCCCATTGTTCTATACTCTACTTAGCAGGTCACGTTCCACGAGATTGAGAAAGTCGGTGGAAAAGTTGGCTATTTCTGCGTCGATTTCATCAAGTTTATTGGAATAGTAGTTGTAAAAAATAACCGCCGGAATAGCGACGGCAAGCCCTGCGGCGGTGGCGACCAATGCCTCTGATATGCCCGGGGCGACCACCGCGAGAGATGCCGAGCCTCTTTGGCCGATATCATGAAAAGAAGCCATGATACCCCAGACGGTACCGAAAAGACCGATAAACGGTGTTGCGCTTCCGGTCGTGGCTAAAAAGGGAAGACTGCTGCCGAGTTGATTGATTTTCTGTGATTCCGCTTTCCTGACGGCCCGTTTAAGATTGTCCATGGTGGCCAGCTGCATATCGAGGGTGTCCGGTCCTTTGTTTACATCCCTTTTGTTGCGGATTTTATTGATTTTTTCGAGCTCTCTAAACCCGGCGACAAAAACCGCCGCCTGGGGAGAATAGGCATATTCGGCAGCGGCAGTGAATGCTTCGTTCAGGTTAGACGAACCCCAGAAGGTTTCAATAAAGTCTTCCGAGTCAAGACGGACTTTTTTGTATAAACGGGCCTTCATCACCACTATGGTCCAGGATACGATCGAGAAAATAAGCAGGGTGAACATCACCAGCTGGCCCATGGGGCCAGCATGTAGAATCATGTCGGAAATTGATAGCTGCACGAAAAGATACCTACTAGAGAGAAAACATGAGCAATGTATTTATTGCATCGTGTCCCGGTTGCGGCGGTAATTTTAAAAAGATGGATTGTTGTCGATGTGTCGTGGTTTTAAGAGGGTACATATTACCTATTTTTAATAAAAATTCAACAGGTCAATTGCGTGACAAGACTTTATACCCCAGGGGTGATGCTTTTTCTTACAAGAATAAAGCTAGGCGATGGAAAAACCCATTGTACAGGCAAAATCTACCTGGACGGCGGTTTTTCCTCCGACCGTCATCTTGCCCTTGAAAAAGCTGACCGAGGATATGGTTTCCGACATTTTCACCTGTATGCGGACGGTATCCCCTGGGCGTACGCTTCTTTTGAATTTGGCACTGTTGATGCGGGTTAAAACAGGAAGCGCCGCCACATCTGCGTTTTTCACCGCACCCATCTTCCCCATGAGCAGGGCGCCACTCTGGAAGATAGCTTCGCAGAGGAGTACTCCGGGCATAATCGGGTTGCCCGGATAGTGGCCGGTGAAGATATCGAGGTCGGTCGGGATCGTTTTCTCGGTGACGATTGTGTCGTCGGCAAAGGAAATGATTGTATCAACCCATAAAAAGGGGGCCCGGTGGGGGATAAGGGAGGTGATTTCCGCAAGAGAGTCCATGGTTACAGTCCGCCACTGACGTCTAGGACGGTACCGGTTATATATGCCGCCCGGTGACCTGCCAGAAAAAGGACGGCGTCGGCAACCTCTTCAGCGGTGCCAAACCTGTTCATCGGCACCAATTTTTTATATGCCGTCAGTTGTTCTTTACCTAGGTCGTTGATAAAGTCGGTGGCGATGAATCCGGGAGATACGCAATTAACGGTAATTTTTTTCTTGGCAACTTCCTTCGCCAGAGTCTTGGTCAGAGCGATCTGTCCGGCCTTGGAGGCGGCGTAGTTGGCCTGGCCGGGAAAGCCGAGGGAGGCGACTGGCGAGGTAATATTGATTATTCGGCCGTATTTGTGCTGCAGCATAAGCAGCACCGCCTGCTTGGCCATATAGAAAGTTCCGGTGAGATTGGTGTCAATCACCTGCTGCCATTGCTCGCTCTGCATCAAGGCGAGGAGAGCATCTTTGCGGATGCCGGCGTTATTCACCAGGACATCAAGGCGCTGGAATTTTTCCTCGATCATTGCGAACAGGCCGCCCACCTCGGCCTCTTTGGTAATATCACATCGCAAAAGTGACAGTTGCGAGGAATACTCTTTGAATTCTTCGGCAAACGATGCGGCGGCATCGGTATTTCCGGCGTAGATGCCGATGACCTCTGCCCCTGCTTGAAGAAATTTCCCGGCGATTGCTCGGCCGATGCCTCTTGTTGCCCCGCTGACAAGCACGGTCTGACCCGCAAATTCACTCATTTCGCTCCTTATGCCCTGAGAAAACCGTCGACATCGTTTGCGACGATAACACCGTAGTTAATGGCGCCAAGCCAGCCGGACATAATAATTCCGACCGAGCCGACATGGAACAGCCCGGCTACCTCTTTGAATATTGATCGGGATATGTCCAATCCTTCAAACTTGGTGCCAAAGGAGGTACCCCGGGTGTGCAGGGTATAGCTGTTGAATGTCCGTGGTGTTGCTGCTTCCGCCCAGTCAATTTTTCCCTTTACACCGGGCAGGTACTTGTCTAAATCGGCAATCGTTCTGGTGACCAGGGACTGCTTTTCCCTCTGGTACGTTTCTTCGTCAAGGTTCGCCCAGTCTTCAAAGCGGCTATTCATCGAGGCGACGACGGTATACTGGTCGGCACCCGGTCTGGTCTTTGGATAGTATAGGGAGAAAGTCTTCGATTTGGTATTCATATCGAGGAGTTCCTCTGAATCAAATTCCGGCGATTTGGAGGTGAAGAGAAGATCCCCGACGTCGTCGATTCTGTCGCCCTGCCGTATGCCGAGATATACCTGGCAGCTCGAGGTGTTTACCCGGATCTTATCGGCTTTTTCGAGAAACGCATCGGAGTACACCTCACGGTCGGTGAGATTTTGAATGGTATTCGTTATACCGCTGTTGGAAACCACCGCTTTGGCGCAAATTGTTGTGCCATGAACAGAAATGCCTCTCACCCTGCCTTTTTCGGTGATGATTTTGTCAACCTTAGCCTTGGTGCAGATGGTCACACCGTTTTTTTCCAGTTCATCGGTCATCATTCCGATGAGTTTGTCGGTGCCGCCCTCAAAGGTAAATACGCCTTTGTTCATGAAGTTGGAGAAGACTATGCCGTAGGTGATAGCCGGATCGTCCAAGGTCGATCCGTTGGCGTAGGTGATCGGCTCCATGAGTAATCTGTGCACATCACTTCTGCCGGGGAAAAAACGCTCGAACAGTTCCCTGGTGGTCATTGACTGGTCGTCATAAAAATTCATGCCGGCCACGGTGGCAAAGAAGCTGTTTATTCTCTCTTCGGGAACTTTGAAATGAGACCGGAGGAGTTCGGTAAAATCAGTTTTGTCAAAGGTGGTGCGCAGGGTAAACTGCGGATTGTCAAAAACAATATTCGGCAGTTGGACAATGGATTGCATGATCGCCTTATTCCAGTATTTCTTGCAGGTTTTGACCATGCCATAGGGGAAACCATGCAGGGAAATATCGAAAATATGACCACGGCGTTTAAACCAGGTGGACAGGCCGCCCAATCTATGGTGATGCTCGACAAGCAAAACCTTATGTCCGCAGTAGGCCAGGCGGTTGGCTGTCGTCAGTCCACCGAGCCCGGAGCCTATGACGATGACATCGTATTGATTATCCACTTGGGAAAATGATACAGGCATAAATAACAACGTGGTGAAAGAGGGTCGATTAAAAGTTAACTTATAACCTGGGCAGGATATGCTGATTGACGATCGATACCCCGCTGAGCATCGAGCCGATAATGCCAAGAAATCCCTGATCGGTACCGGCAAGGAAAAGATTGTTGAATCCGATAGTTCCGTCTTTTGTCTTGGTCGGGTTACCGTAAATGGCCCCGCCTATTTTTGATGTGTAGCGCTCAATAGTTAGAGGAGTAAAGGAATTTTTATATACAATATTTGTCGTGAAATCGCCAATTATATTCTCCAGACATCGGCCGGAGCGGCGTGAAGTGCGCTCTTTTTCTGCCGTGTATTGTTCTGCATTTGCCGAGAGTGCTTTCCAGAGCGCGTAATTTGCCAGATGGGTTGAGCGAATTTCCCGTAAATCCTTGCGCTCCAGCCCCTGGAAATTTCCCGGAAAGCAGATCACCCCGCTGGCAAAATCGACCAAACCCTCGGGGTTTTTGTAGAGGAACCGCTCACCGTCATTATAAAAAATAATTGTTTTGTCACAAGCGAGATGCGTTGCCTCTATCTCAGGCACCTGATAGATCGTCTCGACAAAACCGAGACGGCCATAACCGGTCATCGGCGTGGCGGCCGTCTTGTCAAGAAGGCGCATCGTCTCATCCCGGCCAATGGTTGAGAGGAGATAGTCACACTCGATCTCTTCCCCGGAAGAGAGCTGTACGCCGATAGCCGTGCCCTGGTGATGGACAATCTTTTCTACCCCGCAGCTCGTTCTTGTTTCCCCTCCCAGCGTCTGCAGATGGGCAACGAGCAGATCGAGAACATCCTTGATGGTTCCCAGCGGGCGAAACATCCCCTCTTGATAAATGGCTCGAAACATGATGGCGAACTGGGACAGATCCATGTCATTTTCCTGACTGGAACCATAGTACATCAACGGACAGAGAATCATGTCCGCGAGGAGCTTATCGCCCAGGATCTGCAGCAGAAACTTTTTTGCCGAGGTGAACGGCATGGGGACGAAGGGATCGTAATTACCAAGAAAGACCAGTAATTTCTGAAGCTTGTCGCCCGTTTGTGGGAACTTGCCGCTGATTTCACTTTGAAACAGGTTGAAATCGTTGGAGAACCTCAGGGAAGTGCAGCCCATGAAAACAACTTCACTGTGATATTGTTCACAGAAGGTGAAATCATTCCTCTGCAGTTTGAGTTGCCGCAGCAGCCGGTTTAAGGGCGCTTTTTTATCTCTTGGCCCGGCATAGTTGGTTATGGCATGCAGGCCGGTTTCGTAGAGAGTTTTATTCCGGTAAAAATAAGAATTGAGACCACCAAGTCGGGAGTGTTTTTCTAAAAGGAGGACACTGGGGTTGAACCGTGCTACTCGAATGGCGGCAGCCAGACCGGAAAGGCCGCCTCCAATAACCAGAAAGGGAACTTTCACAACATCAGGCGTCTTTTAATAGCGGTTCGAGGTAGGTTGCGCAGCTGTTAAGTGTGGCGAGGTGAGGATAATCTTCCTCGGGAATCTGCAGTTTATGCCGTTTTCTCAGTTCCATGACGATATCAAGAAAATCCATGGAGTCGAGATCTAACTGGTCCCGCAACGGCTGATCGGCATCGAGACTTGTGAAGTCTGCCTCGTCATCAATATCTTCAATAATTTCCAGTATGAGATCTTTTATTTCTTCACTTGTCATGAAATTCTCCGGCTTCGACGTAGGGTGAAAATGTTTGAAATATGAACACTCTCTGAAATTTCAGAGAGTATGTATTCTATTAATGGCAAAACTCTTCCTATAACACACCTGTGCGTTCTTTTTTATATTTATTTTCACCAAACGATCAAAAAATTAGTCGGCAGTATATTTTTTGACTATTACGGTGGAGTTGATGCCGACCATTCCAAAGGAATTATTCAGTATCGTATCGATAGATTTTGCCTGAACCGCCTTGTTGATCACCAGGTTGTTGAGGTGACATTCGGGATCGAGGTTTTCTATGTTAATGGTTGGGTGGACAATGTTGTCATCAAAGGAAGGCAGGTTGCCGGCAAGTTCCAATACGCCGGCGGCACCCATGGCATGGCCAATGATACTCTTCGTGTTGTTGAGGTAGGTGGTCGGGCTGTCGGGGAATACTTCTCGTATGGCCTTGCATTCTTCAATATCGCCCTGTTTTGTGCCCGTCGCATGGGTATTGATGAGATGGATCTCTTCCGGCTGCAGTCCGGCTCTTTCCAGGGCCAGACGCATGCATTGCGCCTGCCTTTTGCCATAGGGGAGAACAAAATCCCGGGCATCAGAATTCATGGCATAGCCGACGATCTCACCGTAGATGTGCGCCCCTCTTTCCTGGGCTTTCTCGAGATATTCAAGGGTGTAGACACAGGCGCCTTCGGAGATGACTATGCCGTTTCTGCCCATGTCGAATGGCCGCGAGGCCAGTTTCGGGTCATCCGCTTCGGCGAGTGCGCCCTGTGCCTTAAAACTGGCGAAAATGCCAAAGGATCCGACAGATTCGGATATCCCGCCGGCAAGAGCCATATCGACCTCGCCGAGGCGCATCATCTGCACCGCCTGGATGAGTGACGCATTGCCTGCGGCGCAGGCGGCACCAATAACGTAATGTGGACCGGTAATACCTAAATTCATGGTAATTTCGCCGGCGGGATTATTTAAAACGGTGCGCGGATTGTGGTGGTGGGTCCAGTAGTCGGTATTATGGCCGTATTTGCTGATATTATAGACTTCATTTTCCGTCTCCACCGTACCATGTTCGGTGAGGCCGATGTACACGCCGATCTTGGCCGCATCATACATGGTGATATCCAGATTGCCGTTTCTCAGTGCCTCATTGGCACAGTAGACGCCAAGACAACCGGCGCGGGTGCCTTTTTTGTTTTCTTTCTTTTTGCGATAGAGGGTCTCCGGAAAGGAACATATACCGGCGGGCGCCTTGCCGAAGTATCTCAGCTCGATTTCCTGGATTTCGCTGATGCCGTTGATCAGTTTTTCTCTGTATTCTTCGAGTGTTGCACCATTTGGTGCGGCGAGTCCGATCCCGGTGATAACTATTCTTCGGCTTAGCATGGGTAATATGTCTTTTATGTACTGAGAGGTTTTGTCTGGAATATTTTCAAATAGCTTTCATTGGCCGGCGTTGCTTTGCTCTTTGCCAGGCAGACTGGTAATGATGTGGCTTTTTACACCTTGCGTCAAGATAAAAGGCATGAACTCTAGAGTAATTGACTGGAAAATTCAACAATAATAGTCGTTGCGACAATTCGAATAGAGGTATAATGGGATACCAATTATATACCACCTATGATATTTGTATTACCATATCAGTGCCTCTGCCGGAAAGGCTGGTGCATTTCGGCCGGCTGTTTCGTAAACAAATCTATGAGTCTGAAGATAACTTCGAAGAGTTTTTTATAATGGAAAAAAAAGCTGGTCAGAATAGCGAGATCCTGGAAACTGTCAAACAAAACATCGCTGCCTCCGAAAAAGGCCGCCGGGAACTCCGGTTTGCCTATACGCTCAGTGATTTTACCCAGGGAAAAACACAGGTTCTGAAAAACAATGAATTTTTCGAGGAATTGAATGGTTTCCTTTTGGCCGAGCCTGGCGATAGTGAACAATTAATTGATATCTTTCGGTGTCTTGGGGACGGGGCCCTTGCTGCAGAGGCGCCGGTCAGGGAGAGGGCTCTCGCCTTACTGTCGTCTGCCGTGAAATTTCACCTCGACCGAAACGACGCAAGTATCAACGGGGCGTTCCTCGTCGTTTTAGCCCGGGGCCTTTCTCGATGGCTCGAATTTGAAACTGAAATGTTGCCCGGGTTTTCCGTATTGAATACAGGGCTTGAGGACATTGCGCTGTGGTTGCTGGATAATTCGTGCTGGGTTGAGGCCGAATCGGTGGTTGTCCTTCTCCACCGGATCCAGTCAGGGGACCTGGAAAAGAGCAGGGCCATACAGAGCCTGACGAATAAAACGCTGCAGAGCCTTGCCCGGAAATCCATCGTAGAAAAACTGACCAACGAATATCTGCTGGAAAATGACCAAAAGCACGTCACGCACAACATTCTCCTTGCTCTTGGTCATAAGGCAGTAATCTCTCTACTCAACAGGGTCATCCACAGCAACAGCAGGGTTGAAAGACTTACCTTGCTTGATCTGATCCCGGCATTCGGCAAAGGTGCGGTTCCCGCCCTGCAGGAATGTCTCAAACAAAATCCGCCATGGGCAGTTGTCAGAAACGTCATCTACCTCATCTCTGAAATTGGTATCGACAGCCATTATGGCCTTGTCGCCCGCTATTTAGGCCATTTTGATGAACGGGTGCAGCATGAAATGATCAGCTGTATCCTGAAATTTGGTGGCAAGATGAAGCAATCCCGCTTGCTTGACGGCCTTGGTCTTGCGCATGATCGGCTGAAAATTTATATAATCCGCCTGCTTCTCGAAGAGGATGATAAGGACGGAAGTGTTCTGGCAGCCCTTCTCGAACTCTCCGGGGGAAAAGCGAACTTCTCCGGCCAATTTGGCCTTGATGTGCTGCGTGCTCTCATCGAGGCGTTGAAAAAATTTCCCTGCAGGCAAAGTGTCGAGCAACTGAAGAAAATGCAGCGTGATTATGCGGGAAAACTGGAAACGGAGCAGCATCTGCTTCATATCGATCAGGCCCTAAAAGTTATTGAACCGATGGTAAGACACACACGGCAGCAGGTCGATAATTTTGCAGATCCTGTCTCCTTTGATAATGATCCCGTGCAGCAGCAGCTGGTCTTCGACAAGATGAGAAAGGCAGAGGAAGAGATTCAGGCGCTCGTTCGCGGCGGCAAGACGCAGCAGGCGGGAAAATTGCTGTATGACCAGGCTATGGCAGCTGCAAAAATAAAAGATTTCTCCCTGGCTGAAGCCTTGCAGGAGAGACTTTTGGAAATTGATTCCATGGCTTTTTCCCAGGTTATCAGACTGAGCGAGTTCGTTGCCGAGCAAAAGAGCTCTTCTATCAGCAGTCATCATCTCGCAATCTGGAAGGACCTGTATGAGGAGATGACCACCGAAGACTTCAATCGGCTTTACTATGCTCTGCGGCTGGAACACTACCACAAGGGGGATATCATCGTACAGGCCGGCGAGACGGATAATAATTTATATTTTTTAAACTCCGGATACGTGAGCCTCAGCTGTTTCGTCTGTGGGAAAGAGGTTTTTCTGAAAAGGATGCAGCCAAGCGATGTCATGGGGGGAGAACAATTTTTTTCCCATTCGGTTTGGACCGTTACCCTGAGAGCCCTCAGCGATATCCAGGTACAAATCCTTGCCAAAGAGGTATTTGCGAAAATTGTAGAGGAATCTCCCCTCATCGAAAGCACCTTGCGCAAATATTGTGAAAAATATGCCCAGGTGGCCGAATTAATAAAAATGTCAGGAGATGATCGCCGCGAATTTCCTCGTCATTCGGTTCTTCTCCACACCAGAAATGTTTTGCTGGATCCCTTCGGCAGCAAGAACAAACGGACTTTTAGTGGGGAACTTTTCGATATTTCCAGGCAAGGATTGGCCTTTACCATAAGAATTTCCAAATCCGACAATGCCAGACTCCTTCTCGGCAGGCATCTCATGACAAGTATTTACATAAAAGATGAGGAGCTGCCGGAGCTTACTGGCGTCATTGTCGGGGTCAGATTACACGAGCCGATCATGCAGGATTACTCCGTCCATGTTAAGCTTTGGAAAAAAATTGATGGGGCGGTCTTTAAAAGGATAGCAGCCTCCGGTAAATGACATATAAAAATTCATTGTAGAGTTCTGTGCAAAAAAAATTTTTCAACAAAAAGCTCGTTGTCCGTGGCCTGGAAATTTCTCCCCCCATAGTCCTGGCGCCAATGGTCGGTCTTTCCCATTCGGCCTTGCGCAGTCTAGTGCAGGCTGAGGGAGGAGTGGGACTGTTCTTTACCGAAATGCTCGCCGCGAAACGATTGCCCCACGACAACGAGTTCTGCTCTCCTCTGCTGATCCGAGACGAGTCGGAGAGTCCGCTTATCTATCAAATTATTACCGGTAATGATGCGGATATCGAACCTGCAATAAAAAAACTGCACAGGCTTGGCGCCGATGGAGTGGATCTCAACCTCGGCTGCCCTGCGCCGGTGCAAAGACGGCAGGGTGCGGGAGCGATGCTCGGTGCAAATCGCCAGCAGTTGCAAAAAATCCTTTACAAGCTGAGAAAAAGTACCGAATTACCGCTGAGCGTGAAAATTCGTCTCGGTCATAGCCTGGATATCGGGCAACTGCGATCTTTCTGCCTCTTTCTTGAGACGGAAGGCGTAGACATGATTACTATTCATGCACGGTTACATGGCGAGAAATTTTGTCGCAAGCCACGCTGGGCGGTAATTGGGGAGATAAAAGACGCGGTCTCCGTGCCGATCCTGGCCAATGGTGGAATCTTTTCTCCAGCCGATGCGCGACAATGTCTCGAACTTTCCCATGCGGACGGCGTTATGATAGGCCGCGGAGCAGTAGAACAACCCTGGTTATGTGCAGAAATTGCAAGAGAAATATACGGTGCCGGTACCGGATGCAAAAAAATCGACAAATCGGCAACGTACTTACAATTCATAGATCTCCTGGAGCAGAGGTTTGCACCGGAACGACGTCTTGGCCGCCTGAAACAGTTTACCGGCTATTTTGCCGTTTCGTTTCAATTCGGTCATCACCTGGCCGCCGCCATCCAAAACAGCACGAGTATTGAGGAGGCACGTCGACGGGCGGATGATTTTTTCGCTGGGTCCAGGTGCTGATAAACCACCCTACTATGGAGGATAAAATGATCGATGTGATAAAAAAAGCTGTTTTGACAGGAATAGGCATTGCTTCTCTGACAAAAGACAAAGTCGAAGATCTGGCGAAAGATTTGATAGACAAGGGAAAGATGTCTGAGCAGGAGGGAGAAAAACTGGTTCAGGAAATGGTCAGTCGCGCCGAGGAATCGCGTCAAACAATGAAAAATCAGACGGAGACCCTCGTGCAAAAGACCATCGACAAAATGCATCTGGCTCGCATGGAGGATATCGAACTGTTGAAAAAAGAGATCGAGACCGTACGGGCAGAAATTTCAGATTTGCAAAAAAGCGCCGGCCAGGGAGAGGTGGCGCAGCGGTAACGGATGATTATTTGAAGAATTTCCTTCGAATCATTTCTGTGAAGATGTTCATCTCGGAAAGCTTGCAGGTGTGGAGGATAAAGCCATACAGGAGTGTCGCCGAGAGGATGAGCACAAACAGCGAGCTGCCTTGGTGGATAACCGAACTGTGCAGCCAGCCGGTGAAATACGGTAAGGCGAGCCACAGTAAACCGGTGAGAGCCAGGGTGGCGAGAAGGATTTTCAGCAGGCCTTTGCCGAGGTAGGCAAGGGAAAAACCGTGCAGATTCTTGTACAGTACAATCATAAGAAAAAGAAAATTGAGCAGCATGGTGCAGGAGGTCGAAAGGGCAATCGCCAGATGCTGAAACCGGTCAATGGTCAGATGGATAATTATGATATTAACAATGATCGCAATAAAACTGGCAATGACCGGATAGCGTGTTTTATCGAGGGCATAGAATGCCGGCACCAAGACTTTATTCGCCGAATAAGCAAATAAGCCAATGGAATACAGGGCCAGGGTATTGGCCGTTGCCACCGTATCCCGCGGGGTAAAGGCGCCGTGCTCGAAAATGAGCCGGATAATCGGCTCGGCAAGGACGATAAGACCGGCAGTGGCCGGGAGGGTCAAGGCGAAAACCATCGTCAGAGAGGAAACCATGGTACTCTTCATTGCCGCGGCATCTTTTTTTGCTGCCTGCCTGGCCAATACCGGCAGCATGGCAATGGACAGGGCAACACCGAAAACACCAATGGGCAGCTGTACCAGTCTGAAGGAATAATAGAGCCAGGAAACAGAGCCTTCGGCGCAGGAAGAAGCAAAGTTGGTATTGATAAAAATGTTTATCTGGGTGGCCGACAAGCCGATGGTGGCCGGTATCATCAGCTTGAAAATCCGGCGGAGACCAGGATCGGAGAGGTCGAAGGTCGGTTTGTAGCGAAAACCGGTCTTACCCAGGGAGGGGATTTGAATGCCCAGCTGCATCAGGCCGCCGATGAGTGTCCCGATCGCCATGCCGACTATCGCCGGCTGGTTAAAGTGTGGCAGGATAAACGCCAGACTGGTGCCGCCGATCAGCGAGCCGAGATTGAAAAAGCTGGACGCTATCGCCGGAATGAAAAAATGCCCTTTGGTATTCAAAATCCCCATCACTACCGCTGAAAGTGAGATAAAAACGAGGAAGGGCAGCATTATCTGGGTCAGCGTTTTGGTGAGGGCGGTTTTTCCGGCGATTAAACTGAAATCGGGCGCCAAAAGTGAGACAATCGATCCGGCAAACATGATCCCCAGCAAGGTAAGAATGCTGAGCAGAATGAGAATAACGGTGAGAACGTTACTCGCCAGCCGCCAGGCCTCTTCCCGGGTGCGGTTTGTGTCATATGCCGAGAAAACGGTAACGAATGCAGCAGACAGCGCACCTTCCCCGAAAAGGTCTCTCAAGAGGTTCGGTATGCGGAAGGCCACGACGAAGGAGTCGTAGGTGTATCCGGCGCCGAAAAGACCGGCGAACACCTGCTCCCTGACAAGGCCGAGGATGCGGCTGCACATGACGGCAATGCCGACGGTGGCGGCCGATCTGGCCATTGTGCTTTTATTGGCTGTCTGGTCGGTCAACTGAAAATTATCCAGGAAAAATATGAAAGAGTAATTCGCGTCGGCAGAATACCCCGATTGTAAAAAATATGCCACAAGATCATGATATTGATTTCAATCAGGGCATTCGATGGAAATATTTTTTTTGAAACAGTTTGCTGGGGCTGTTCTCTCTTGACTTTGTCTTTTGAAATTGAATATATGAGTACTGTCTTTTCCGATGCAGGGAGACAAGCAAGCGTGGAGTGTGTTGTCGTGATTTGGATAGAGCATTGATAAATCGTCGTTTAGAGGAGATACGCATGCAGGAAACAAATATGGTCAGGAACGTTGCAATAATTGGTCATGGTAATTGTGGTAAAACTTCTCTTGCTGAGGCAATGCTTTTTACGGCTGGGAAAATTAACCGACTCGGTAAGGTTGATGACGGCAATGCAGCGATGGATTATGAAGAAGAAGAAATAGCCAGGCAAATATCGATCAATAATAGCTTTCATAACTATAACTGGAAAAAACACACTGTCTTCCTTATCGATACGCCGGGTGACGACAATTTTCTCAATGAGACTATCTTTGCGTCGCACGTATGCGACAGCGCTCTGTTCACCATAGGCGCCGTGCTTGGCGTGAAGGGGCAGACCATCAAATTTTCCAATATCATAAAAGAGAGAAAGCTGCCGACGATAATCGCCATCAACAAAATGGACCGTGAGCGTGCCGATTTCCAGAAAACGGTTGATGAAATAAAAGAATCCCTGGCCTTTAACCCCGTTATCGTCCAGTTGCCGATCGGTGCCGAGGATAATTTTAAAGGCTATGTCGATATAATAACCGGGAAGGCATTTCTGTTTGACGGTGACAAAGGAATGGTTCACTCCACCGAAATCCCTGCCGATTTAGCGGACGAGGCGGCTTCGCTTCGTGAAGCTCTGATGGAACAAGTTGCCGAAACCGACGATGAGTTGATAGAAAAATTTCTCGAAGAAGGCGAACTGACCGAGGACGAGCTGTTGCGTGGCCTGCAGCAGGCTGTAGCCTCGGCAACTCTCGCCCCGATATGTGTCTGCGCGGCGACCCTGAATAAGGGCACGGCTCCTCTTCTTGATACCATCAATCTGCTCATGCCCTGTCCCTCGGATCGTCAGCCTATTGCCGCCAAAAAAGTTGACAGTGATGAGACGGTAGAAATCAGTCCTACCCCCGACAGCCCTTTTACCGCCCTGGTTTTCAAAACCATGGCCGATCCGTATGCCGGCCGGCTGACCATTTTAAGAATTTTCAGCGGCACCCTCAAAGGCGATACCTTCTACAATTCCACGAAAAAGACGACAGAGCGTTTTGGACAGCTCTACGTGCTCGAGGGAAAAGATCAGAAACCGGTGGAGAGTGCCGGGCCGGGGGCGATTATCGCGCTGGCCAAACTTAAGGAAACCGCCACCGGAGATACGCTGTGTGATGCGTCTCATCCGGTCATTCTACCGGTACCCGAGCCTTTAAGACCTGTAATTTCCTATGCCGTCAGTGCGAAAAAGGGCGACGAAGAAAAGGTCTTTTCCTCTATCACCAGAATGCTCGATGAGGATCTGACCCTGAGTCTTACCCGTCAACCGCAAACAAAACAGGTACTGTTGTCCGGTGTCGGCAAGGTGCATCTTGATGTCGTTGGTTCGAAGATCAAGAAAAAATTCGGTGTGCAGATGGAGCTGAGTACCCCGAAGATTCCTTATATGGAGACGATCCGATCGACGGCCAGGGTACAGGGAAAACACAAAAAACAGAGCGGCGGTCGGGGGCAGTTTGGTGATTGCTGGATAGAGATTTCTCCGCTGCCCGGTGGCGGCTATGAATTCGTCGATAAAATCGTCGGCGGTGTCATTCCGCAGCAGTACCGTCCCGCAGTTGATAAAGGCATTCAGGAAGCCATGGAAAAAGGCGTTCTTGCCGGCTACCCGGTCATTGACGTGAAAATTGCTCTGGTCGACGGCTCTTTCCATAATGTCGATTCCTCGGAGATGGCCTTCAAGATTGCCGGATCTCTCGCCTTCAAAAGGGGAGCACAGGAAGCCGGGCTGGTTCTCCTTGAGCCGTATATGAACATGGAAATCAAGGTGGGCAAAGAGAGTGTTGGTGATGTCATGGGAGATCTCAACTCCCGCCGCGGCAAGGTTATGGGTATGGACTCCGCTGATGGACTGGAAATAATTAATGCCCAGGTGCCTCAATCAGAAATTTTGTCCTATGCGACGGACCTTACCTCCATGACCGGTGGGCTTGGCAGCTTCACCGTCTCTTTTTCGCATTATGAAGAAGTGCCCGCGCAAATCGCTGAAAAAATAGTTGCCCAGGCAAACGCAGAAAACAATTAACGGTTGATCCGAACTGACATGCACGAAAATTATTCTTTTGCGGTCCTGACCATGAGTGACAAGGGCTCCCGCGGGGAACGCGAAGATACCAGTGGACAATATCTGCAGGAAAAACTGGCTGAAGAAGGCTATCGCCTGCAGTCTTACAAGGTCATTCCCGATAACCAACAGATCATCATCGACAGTCTTATCAGGCTTGTCGATGATGAGAAGATCGCCCTTATCGTCACCACTGGTGGCACTGGTGTCTCTCCCTCGGATATTACCCCTGAGGCGATGGCCTCGGTTATTGAGCGGGAAATACCCGGGATGGCGGAGGCCATGCGCAGTGCTAGTCTCCTGAAAACTTCGCGGGCCATGCTTTCTCGAGGGAAAGTCGGCATACGCAAAGAAAGTCTGATAATCAACCTGCCGGGCAGTTTGAAGGCGGTAAAGGAAAATCTGGCGGTTGTTTTGCCGGTTATTCCCCATGCTCTGGAAAAAATCAGGGGCGGAGAGGGTGACTGCGGGGTTGTGTAGCTCAAATAGAGTCAGAGGATGCGGGATGTTCCGCATCCTCTGACTCTATCGATGGAAATTCCGAGGACTATCGTCGTATCTCAACAGAGGCCGTTTCTCCTGCCGCCATTGGGGCTATTTCACCAATGATATAGGCATTTTCTCCGACTGCTTCAAAGTGGTGCCGAATATCCTTTGCCTGCGCTTCATCGACGATGACGAGCAGGCCGATCCCCATGTTGAAGGTTCGATACATTTCGTCTTCCGGGACTTCACCTAATCTCTGCAGAAATGGGAAAATAGGCGGCAAGGGCCAGGTTGTCGTATCAAGGACCGCCTTATAGCCTTTGGGCAGAATGCGCGGGATGTTGTCGATAAATCCGCCACCGGTATTGTGCACCATGCCATTGAGCGGATAGTTTTTCAGCACGTTAAGAACCGCCTGGACATATATTTTTGTTGGCCGCAACAGCTCTTCGCCCAAGGTGCAGCCCAGTTCGTCGATGTGCTGTTTGACATCAAGCTGATGATCGGCAAAGCATATTTTTCGCACCAGGGAGTAGCCGTTCGAATGGAGGCCACTGGAGGTAAGGCCGATTATCTGGTCTCCGGCACGGATATCAGACCCATCAATAATTGCATCGCGGTCAACAATTCCGGTAACAAAGCCGGCAAGATCATAGTCCTTGTCTTTATAGAGGCCGGGCATTTCCGCCGTTTCTCCACCGACAAGAGAACATTGCGCCTGCCGGCAACCTTCAGCAATACCGGTAATAACTTCTTTGGCGATATCCAGCTCCAGTTTTCCGACGGCAAAATAATCGAGAAAGCATAAGGGGACGGCTCCGCCAACAATAAGGTCGTTCACACACATGGCGACAAGGTCGATGCCGATAGTGTCATGTTTGTTGCAGAGTTGAGCGATAACCAGCTTTGTACCAACACCATCCGTGGAGTTGACGATCACCGGCTTTTTGTATTTCGTCGTATCGATAGCTACATGGGAAGAAAATCCACCGATACCGCCAAGAACGCTGCGCTGGTGGGTTGAGGCGACAATTTCTTTAATTTCCTCGATGAAAGCATTACCCTTGTCGATATCCACCCCGGCTTCACTGTATTTGCTCTTTGCTGGTTCGCTCATAGTTAAGGATTGCACATTGTTATATTTTTCGATCAGAAAACAGATCAGTTTTTAAGGAAAGATATTCGCTATAATATTAAGAGAGCTTTAAAAAAGCAATGCAATTGCATCAAATCACGATAAAAATCGATTACTACCGGAGCACTGCAACGTGCCTGTTGAAATATTTTTGTTGTTTTGTTAGATAATCTTCCTATGAAATTATTTATACTTCTCGTCGGTCTTGTTTTGATTCTAGAAGGCATTCCTTATGTGGCCGCACCCGAGGCGATGCAGGAATGGCTTAAGAAATTGAGTGGCATTAACCCTGGCCAACTCCGGGCTATTGGCCTGCTGGCCATGGCCATAGGGCTGCTGATTATTTTCGTTGTCCAAAAAACATCTCTCTGCCAGTAAGCAGCTGCAAGCAGGCCGGTTTTTGCCGTATCCGCTGAAGAGAAGAAATGTTCCTCTATCAGTCTTTTTGGTTTTTCGAGGAATCGTTACACTATCTGTGCATACCTCTATTTTGCAGCATCACAGCTCTGTCCGAAAATGCCCCGGTAATGTTATTTTTTAGTTAGTTATTGCAGGAAATTAAATTGAAATTGACCTGAGTGAGTGATTACAGGTAGAGTGCATTGTCCCGCCGGTGTACCTGCTCCGAGCTCTGGCAGAGTCTCTTCACATACAATGTCCTATGGTGCAAATTATGGAAATTAAAAATAAAACAGAAATGATTGGTAATGAAGGGATAGTTATTCTCGATATGGTCAGACGCTTAAACAGGCGTGGGGCTATCGATCATCTGATGAAGCTCATTCAAAAAACCCATCCGGCGGACATGGCCTGGGTCTACCGGCATCTAACAGAGACGGAAAGGAAAGCAGTCTTCAATATCATTGTTAAAACGGACTCTGTCGGTGCTTTCTTGAGTGAACTTGACGGCTTGCTGGTCACCGACCTGGTCAAGGGCCTTTCTCCGCAGTATATGGCTGATATTCTCTCCGACATGCCCTCCGACGATGCGGTGGATATACTTGAGGTGCTTCCTGGTACCTTCGCCGATGAGATCAGAGAGCACATGGGCAAAAAAGATCGGGATGAAGTCGAAGAACTTCTGCGCTATGATCCCGAGACCGCCGGTGGTTTAATGTCTCCTGATTTTATGTATCTTGATGAGGAGATGATGGTCAGCGAGGCCATAAAAAGCGTGCAGAAGCGCAGCGAAGAAAAAGAGATGGTTTTTTATCTGTACATCACCCACGGCGACCATAAGCTGTCCGGGGTGGTTTCTCTGCGGGAACTGCTGATGCACCCGGCAGAGCGGAAACTCAAGGATATCATGAATCCCCATGTCATTTCGGTGACGACCGACACTGACCAGGGGGAAGTTGCCCACGTTGTCGCAAAATATAATATTCTGGCGGTGCCGGTGGTTGATTCGAATTATACGCTGGTTGGTATCGTCACGGTCGATGACATTATCGACGTTATCCGGGAGGAGGCCTCCGAAGAGTTTCTGCAGATGGCCGGTGCCGGTAAGGACAGAGAAATTTTACTGAAATCGACCAGGGAAAGTGCGTTTATTCGGGCACCGTGGTTATTTGCCTCATGGATAGGCGGGGTGACGGCGATGCTGATAATCGGCTCCTTCGAAGAAGAGCTGTCAAAAATGATTGCCCTGGCGTCCTTTATTCCAGTTGTCATAGGAATGGGGGGCAACATTGCTACTCAGTCTTCTACTATTGTCGTGCGCGGGATTGCCACCGGCAGAATAAACCTCGATGAATCGTATCGTGTCGTGCTAAAAGAAATGCGGGTAGGACTCATTTTGGGGCTTATCTATGGACTGTTTCTTGGTATCGTTGCGTATCTCGGTTTCCCGGAACCGGCCCTCTTGGGTGTTGTTGTCGGCCTGTCAATTTTTTTCTGTATGGTGATGTCTGCCACCTTAGGCACGATGATCCCCCTCATCCTGAAAAGATTTGATATCGACGCAGCAATAGCCACCGGACCCTTTGTGACGACCTCCATCGATATTCTCGGGGTCCTGATGTTCTTCATGATTGCCAAATATTTTCTCAACCTCTGATATCTGGTGTATCGGAGAATAATTTTTCGAGCCTCTTCTTATGAGAACCTCACCTCTTGCAATTATCGTCGTTGCCTGTCTGGCTATCTGGCTGCTTTTTACCCCCATTAGAAGATTTGTCAGCAGCTATAATGCCGAACCGCGAGCCGTCACCGCCCGTGGCGACCTGGCCGCCGATGAACTGAATACGATTGACATCTTCCGCGCCAATTCTCCCGCAGTCGTCTATGTCACCAGTATCGCCCTCCGGCGGGGATTCTTTTCTTTAAATGCCGTTGAAATTCCCCAGGGAACCGGCTCGGGTTTTGTCTGGGATAATCAGGGACGTATAGTTACCAATTACCATGTCATAAGTGATGCCAGCCGGGTCCAGGTGACCATGGCCGATAATTCAACATGGAAGGCTGTCTTAGTTGGCGCAGCCCCCGACAAGGATATCGCCGTCCTGCAAATAGATGCACCCGGTTATCTCCTGAAACCAATCGCCATCGGCAGTTCAGAGGATTTGCTCGTCGGCCAGAAAGTCTTTGCCATCGGTAACCCTTTCGGCCTCGATCAAACTATCACCTCCGGCATAATCTCAGCCCTTAATCGGGAGATCAAGGCCATTACCGGCCGGGTGATCCATGGAGTGATCCAGACGGATGCCGCGATCAATCCAGGAAATTCAGGCGGGCCTCTCCTGGACAGTGCCGGCAGGCTTATTGGGGTGAATACGGCGATATTTAGTCCCTCCGGCGCCTATGCCGGAATCGGTTTTGCCGTTGCGGTCGATGTCGTCAACAGTATCGTGCCGCAGATTATTCAGCATGGCCGGATCATCCGGCCCGGAATCGGTGCGACACTGGCCGATGAGCGGGTTGCCAAAAGGTTAGGCGTCGAAGGCGTATTGATCGTAGGCATCGAACCAGGCGGTCCTGCTGAGAAGGCCGGTCTGCAACCGACGACACAATATCACGGAGAAATTATCCTCGGTGATATCATCCTCGGCGTGGCGGGAGTCCCTATTATATCTTTAGAGGATCTGCTCACCGAACTTGAACGTTACAAGGTTGGTGCGGAGGTACCATTTACCATTGTAAGAAACGGTAGAACATTCGAGGTTACCCTTCGTCTGGCTGCAGTAAATTAGAAAATCGCACATTTCCGGCGCCGGTAAACGCTTACAGTCCGGAGGGTGCACTGTCTTTTGGGTTTTCCGGTGTACGGGCACCAGGTTTTTTAAAATTTTTCCGTGACGCAATATTTCTTGATCTGGCAAGTTCCCGCATATCTTTCGTTTTATCTGATTCGTCAATAATTTCCTGGCCGACTATTTCTTCTATGACATCTTCCATGGAAATAACGCCGGTCATCGTTCCGTATTCGTCTACTACGACAAACAGATGCTGTCTCCGCTCAAAAAAATCCATAAAAACACGATGCAGCGGTGCGGTTTCAGGGACAAAATGGGCAGGTCGTTTAAACCTGGCCAGGGGCAACTTGTTTTTCCCTTCCGCGGCAGCCTGCAGGATATCCTTACGCATGACAATTCCCGTCACATTATCCGGTTCGCGGCTGTAGATAGGGATACGGCTGTGGCTGCTCAGCTCAGTCAGGGTAGCCATGGCGTTACCCACGGTAATATGCTCGTTTATGGAAAAGGTCACGGTCCGGGGGGTCATTACCTGACGGACAATTTTATCTTTTAGTTCAAGGATATTGTTGATAATATTTGCTTCGTTTTCTTCGATATCGCCTGATTGTCTGGAAAGTGCGGCAATGGTCTGAATTTCTTGCGAGGATATCGAGTCTTCAACTTTTTGCGGGAGCAGTTTGGTCATGAATTTTGAAAGCCAGAGTACTGGTGCAAGGAGGAAGACCATGAGGCGCAGGGGGTAGGTGAGCAGGGGGGCAAGCCGGAAAGCATAGGCGACGCCAAGGGTTTTTGGTAAAATTTCGGAGAAAATGAGGATTGTCAGGGTAAAAACAGCGGAAAAAAGAATAAGATGTTCCTGTCCGAAAAGTTTTGCCGCGGCGGCACCGGCAACGGACGCCCCAATGGTGTTGGCAATGGTGTTCAGAGTGAGGATTGCGGTTATCGGTTTTTCAATATCGGCACGGAGATGCTGCAGGTGTTCGGCAGAGGGATGACCGCTTTTCTTCAGCATTTCCACTTGACTGGCGGAAATGCTGTACAGCATCGCCTCACATATGGAACAAAGGGCGGAGACGGTTATAGCAAGGGACACTGAGATGAGTAATGTTTGCAGCACCGGTGGGATAACCTCAAAAATTTGCAACCTAAATATTTAACTATTCTATATCGATATTTGAATTATACTGTAAATTATCAGACGATAAAGCGCCAGAAAATAAAACATCGTCAACTACCCCGCCCTGAAGGGCGGAGCTTGTGCAAGCAAGTTCCTCTGTTGACCAGGCACAGCCAGGGCCGCAGGGCTGACGGGCTGCGTTAAGAACGAAGAGAGAGGCACTCTGGAATGCTCCACCAGTTCCAGGCTCTGCGGCAAGTGGTTAAACAGGTTGAAGGGGTTAAGCCGGTGGTGCTGGGACAAAACCTTTCATTACCGTTGCCGGGGTGGTTTTTACTCGCGAAAGTGAAGAATTTTCAAGGTAACTTTCAATGCAGCACGTGTTGGTCACAGACAAAAACAAAATGTTTTTGATGCCTTGTCATCCGGCGAGGGCGGGGGAGTTTTTGCGCAAGGGAAAAACCAGCCACCGTCCGCCTCGGTTTTTCAACCGCACAGGACCTCAAGGCTGGACAGCCCCGTCTCTTCTCTCCAGGGTGGACAATGTTTTTACCTGGGCGAAGCGTCTCATCAACGTCGCTCCAGTGTCCGGGATTGCGGTTGAAACAGTGCGTTTTGATACGCAGCTCATGCAGCATCCTGAAATTTCAGCTGTTGAATATCAGCAAGGGGAATTGGCCGGATACGAAGCCAGAGAATATCTTTGTAAACGGTTCATCAACATTCTTGCCCGAGCCAAAGCACCGTTAAAGGACGGTGGTGCAAGCAACTCGATTCGCTATGCCACCGGCGGCAGGTTGCAGGCATTCGGCCTGCCGGTTTCCTTCTGGTCCGGAGGAAGAACCACGTATAACCGGACGAACCAAAGCCACGGAAAATCCCATTGGCTTGATGCCGTTTGTGCCGGTGCTACAGGCGGGCGTGTCCACATTCCGCCGGGACGGCAACCTCTCCATGTTTCTGCTGCTGGCAGAGGATCACGGCGGATGTGCCGGGTGGATGAATATGGTTTTCCTCGAACGCCAGCGAAAGCAAGAGGAGTTGTCAAGGGATGTAATACAGGGGATTTCATGGAAACATTGCTCTCTTTTGCAGCGTGCCGATGGTTACAACTACTACAGAGGAGACAGCGTTTCCTCCTCCACCTGAAGGAAGAGGCAGCCACGCTGTAATTTTAGATGAACACGGCAATACAGGGGCTGCTGCAGGAGACAAATCCTGGCTTGTTTCCCGTTGACTTGGGTTTGCACACGGAAATTTTTTTCCGAGATAATTACTTGAATTTTAAACCCCCTATCGATAAATCTTTTACAAGAGTCTCTGCAAACTGTTGCTGCAGTCGACTACCCGAAAAAACCATAGAAAATATGTGAGGAAACATGACCGACGAAAAGAGGCGATTCAGCCGGATATTTTTTGATGTACAGGCAAAACTGACGGTGGATGGGGTTGTTTATTCGGTCGAGAAAATTGCCAATCTCAGTGTTGGCGGCTGCCTGTTGGAGATTGACGCCGATTTTACCCTGGGGAGTGGTTGTATGTTTACTATCTTTTTGCCGCACATGGCACCGGAGGTCGATGTCCTCGGGGAAATCGTCCGCGCCGGAAACGGCGAGGTCAGCCTGAAATTTGTGACGATTGAAGCGGAAGATCTTTATCATCTGCAAAATATCATTCGCTACAACGCCGAAAATCCTGACGCGGTCGAGGAAGAGATAAGTGCGCACCCTGGTCTCAGATAATAAAAGGGAAGCTTTTGTATACGTATCAAAGCGGTGATGGATATAAGGAGGGAGTGAATAATGGCGAAATTGACCGGTTCCCCAGCCAAAAAGAACCCGGCCGATGCAGTCGAGCTGCAGGTGTATCGTATTCTCATCTTTGGGTTGCTTCTTTTTGTCCTTGTGGCGGCCCTGTCCATACCGTTTGTCTATGAAACCCAGACCCTCTGGTATAAGATAGGCGGCGATAAAACCATGTTGCGGGCGGCGCAGCTGGTTGGCCTTCTTGCCTTGGTCCTGCTCTGTGTTCAGATAATGCTGGCGGTAAGAGGTCAGTTTTTGAAAAGACTCTTCGGAGTAACGGCACTGATGCGTCGGCACCGCACCAACGGCATTCTCGTATCACTCCTGGCCCTTGGCCATGCGATTCTGGTTTTAGCCCCGGAAGGGCTGAGCAACCTGCCGATCGGGAAAGAACACTGGCCGGAAATGGTTGGAATTGTGCTGCTGACCATTGTTTTGTCCATGGCGATTTCTGCCCATTTCAGAGAAAAATTAGCCTTGGATTACAAGCGATGGCGGGAGATCCATAAACTGCTTGGTTATTCCACCATGCCACTTCTTGCGGTTCATGTCTTGTTTGTCTGTGAATCTTTTGAGCATGCTGTACCAAAATTCGGCCTGATATCCCTTCTTTTCGGGGTGGCCGGGGCGGTAGGTGTCAGTAAAAAAGCGATGCGACAGGCGACATGAGAACAAGAGCGATAGTTTAATGTTAAACCTTGCTTTTCCCGCGGACCTCATTACTGTTTTCCCATCTATAAAAAGTCCTGAGATGGTCTTTGTTTATCGCCGGGAGGAAAGATTCTCTGCTGCTTCTTTCCTGCTTGCCCTAAGAACGCGGTCGTTCTTTTTATGGAGATAGCTTGATACGTTGATTATTCCAGGGAGGATTATATGAAAAAATTCAGTTTTATCACCTTAGCACTCATTTTTCTGCTTGTGGCAGGGCAAACGGTGTCGGCGGCAATGCGGAATTGGGAACTGGACAAGGCCCATTCCAATTTTTATTTTCGCGTCGGGCATATTTTTTCTCAGATTGGTGGGCAGTTTGACGAATTTTCCGGCGAATTGAAATTTGACCCTGATAATCTGGCGGAAAGCAGATTTTTTTTTGAAATCAAGACAGACTCCGTCAACACAAATATCGCCAAGCGTGATAAGCATCTCCAGTCCGGCGATTTTTTTGATGCAGGTAAATTTCCTTTGATGACCTTTGAATCGGTGAAAATCACTGATGTGGGCAATAATGTTTACGACGTGCTTGGCAAATTCACGGTCAAGGGAGAAACCTACGACCTGACCCTGCCGCTCACTCTGGCCGGAATAAAAGGGCATCCGGCAGTTACAGACAAGGATGTTATCGGCTTTAATGGTGAGGTGACCATTGACCGTCTGGTCTATAAAGTCGGTACCGGTAAATTTTATGAGATGGGCGTTGTCGGCAAAGATGTCGAAATTCTTGTCAGCCTTGAAGCGCTGGCCGATAAATAACTGGTGCAGCAATGCACTAATGTTGGGCTGGATGAGTGCGGTATTATAACCCATTCAGCCCACCGTGATTTTGCACCTCAATTCAAGGTGGAGATGAGCGACCAACCGACGTCTACTGAGGCTTCGTGCCGGATGGGGCGGGGCGATGAGGCTGATTTTCCTGTTCCGTGAAGAGCTTTCGTATCGTCTCAACCCGTTTCCTGTTGACGCCGAAATCCGCGTAACCGACCCTGGCGCCGGAACGAATGTGCATGATTTTTTCCTCCGTTTCCAGGCGCAGCTCGACATCATCGACAAAGCGGCAAAATCTCGAGCTAAACGTAGCCCAGAGGTACGTCGGCCCGCGATCACTAATCTTGCCGCCAAGCCTTTCTATGACCGTCTGCATTATCTGCCAGGCCTGCTCCGGACTGCTCCTGAAGCTGATTGGTGCAACCGGGGCGCTGCCACCATTTTCACTGGAGACGCAATTCGGACGGTTTGGGCATGGCCGGAGGTGGCCTTCTATCAGTTTGCCGGCTGGCGGCGTGCTGGAACAGGACAGCAGACTGGATAGGAGCGGGAGTAATAAGAGTAGAGTTCGAGGGGACATTGACAACCACCATTTTTTGCTTACTTTATAGAGCAAGTGCCACATTGTGGCACTTGAGGCCGCAGGCCCTTCTCATTAACTGTTGGTCAAATTTATATAATCATTTTTCGAGAAGAAGCGGTGCGGCGAAATACCTGTTCAATATTTTGTTAGACTTTACGCCTGCAAAGGAGGCTTATTATGGCTCATACCTGTAAAAGTTGCGGAGCGGTGGCTGATGACCCCGGCCATCTCTGCAATCCGACCGTTGAAACGATCTCCTGTTCGTACTGTGGTGACAGCGATGTTGCCGCCACCCACGTGTGCAGAGAGAAACTTGGCGCAATGAAATTTTCCTGCCAATCCTGTGGCAGGGTCGCTGCGGAAGATTCCGAACTGTGTAAACCATTCAAGATTTCCTGACGAACCAGGAGACTGTCTGCTTACATGTATTTTCGACAAATGCCGGTCCGCATTGCGGAACGGCATTTGTCGTCTGTCTGCTCACCGGATTAAAAATCGATTCCCGGCTGCGGTTCGATTTCTTTTCTGTAGGCGTGTTTTATTTCCCGTACCTCGCTGACGGTGTCGGCAAGGTCAATGAGTTCGGGGTGGGCGTCTCTTCCGGTGAGGATGACATGCATATGCTCCGGCCTGCTCGAAATGATTTCTTTCACCTGGTCGAGGTCCACCAGTTTCAGCTGGAGTGCATTGTTAATCTCATCAAGGATCAGGGTGTCGCAGTCGTCGGCGTGGAGAATACCGGCTATCAACTGCAGGGCGTCCTGGGCATTTTTCCGATGCTCGGCGTGGGGATAAGGATTGCCTTCGATGCCGCAAAAACCCTTGCCGGTATGGTACAGTTTTACTAGTGGCGCCAGTCTTTTCACCCCGTCCCACTCTCCTGAGTAAAGATCACCCTTCATGAACTGCACAATGGTGGTTTTCAGTCCATGCCCGCAGCCGCGCAGGGCCATGCCCATGGCGGAGGTGGTCTTCCCCTTGCCGTTGCCGGTGATGATGACAATGAGGCCCTGTTTTTTTTTGGGTTCAAATGTCGTGATGGTTATAGGGTCATTCATCGCAGTCTCTTTGCCTGTTTCCTGTGTGACGGAGACTCTCTGCAGGCGCTCTTATTGTCGCGCGGAGGGAGTCGTGATCGGGAAGGGTGGGTCATGTCAGACAGTGCTGACGGCACGCCTGTATTCGGCAACGGTAAACGGTTCTGATCCGTCGGGGTACTGTTGCCGACTCACCTCAACAAACTGCTCATCGGAAAAATCCGGGAAGGTGACATCTCCTTCGACCTTCCTTTCAAGAAGAGTGAGGCGTATCGACGTCGCCACCTCGAAACCCTGTTGGAAAATATCCGCCCCGCCGATAAGAAAGACTTTTTCCACCTGCCCGCAAAGTCGCAGCGCCTCGGCCATGGATCCGGCATATTCGCCGCCCCGTGGGCTGTAGTTTTTGTTGCGACTGAGAACAATATGACGTCTTCCGGGGAGAGGAGCAGGAAAGGATTCAAAGGTCTTCCGCCCCATGACCATCGGATACCCCATGGTCGTTTTTTTAAACAGGCGGAGTTCCTCGGGGATATGCCATGGCATGACACCATCCTTGCCAATGGTACGGTTCCTGGCCATTGCAGCTATAATAATAATTTCCATATAAGTGGTTTCGGCAGAATAACTGAAAAAAATATTGTAATCAGCTTCTGTTTAATGGCAGAATAACTGAAAAAGATATTGTATTTGCACTGACTCCTCTGCAACAATAAGAAGATTATACGTATAATTCAAATTATTTTATGATATACCTTCTTCAGAGCGTTGAGAGTGTGCAACGTTGCTTAAGACTGAACGTAAAGGAAATCGGCCGCTTCTGTAGTTAAGCCGATGGGATGAATGAAACAGGTGTCTGTTGCCTGTGTGCACTGGAATGAAAGGCAGCATCAGGTCAAGGCTCGCAGCAAGAAAAGATTAAAAGAGTTGGAGGAGTTTGATGAAATTACATTGTCCCCACTGCGGCGTTAAAGGTTCGGCAGAAGACTCGTACATTGGACGGAAAGTTAAATGTCCAAAATGTCAGGGTGTCTTTGAGGTTCTTTCTGATTTGGCCTCAGAGCCGTCGGCCGATGCCGCTTTTCCCGCAACGCTCTCTCCTCTGCCTGCCGAAATACCATCTTCTGTACCTGGGGTTGAAATTCCCGTTAGCGCAGATAACGATCTTTTCGAGACCGAGATCGAGAAGCAGTCCACGACGGTGGCGGATGCAGCGTTCGTTGAAGCAGAGCTTGAGGCGCATTACGAACCCAGCGAGGAGGTCACGGAACCGGAACCGGTTCTCGCACCTGCCGCGGAACAGGGAGAAACCCTGGATTGGGACGATATTGCCTCGGAGATTGATCTGCAGCTGGCCGAGGCGACCATGGGAGAAGAGCAGGAAGGATATCTGCAGGATGGGCCAGCAGCGCTCAGTTCTTTCGAGGAAGATTTTGAAAAACCCGTTGACGACTTTGATCGCATGGAAGCGTTTCCAACGCTTGGTGCAGCTCATGCGGAAGGCCCTGCCGAGCAGAAAAACGACGATCAGGGAGAGACTGCCGTTGCCGAAAGCAGCGAAGAGGATATGCCCGGAAAGGGCGTAGAGCTGGAACCCTATGGCATAGACAAGGAACAATGCTGGGAATGCGGCAAAGAAGGAGGCGTTGGCGAGTCTTTTGTCGCAATGGATGGTCGGCTCTACTGCCTCGATTGTGCACCGGTTAAAGAAGTGTGGATGGCAGCTGAAACCGCTCGGGGACAAAGAAAAGAGGAGACGCTTTTCGCAGAGGAAAAGAACGTCGGTGAGATGGGCCTGATGGATGATGCCGGCAGCGGATTCACCGGTGCATTTTCCATGGGAGAGGTTATTCGTGAGGCCTGGTTCAAGACAAAAGGAGCAAAAGGTGCCATCTGGGCCGCTAGTGCGGTTATGTATGGTGTTATCCTGGTCATTGGCGCCGGAGGTGCGCTGCTGCTGCCGCCGCTGGACAATGGGCTGGCCAATCCAACGGGCCTGGCCGGCAACTTGCTGTTTCAGTCGGTCACCAATGTGCTTTCTGTTCTTTTCACTGCCGGTCTTCTTTTCATCGGCATGAGACAAGCGGCCGGCAAGAGCATTTCCTGGAAAATGATCGCCAGGGGATTCTCCTGTGCGGCACCGATAATTGTCGCCACCATCCTGCAATTCATCCTCGTTACTCTTGGTTTTCTGATCCTGGTGCTACCGGGGATTTATCTGGTCGTCGGTTACGCTCTGACCATCCCGCTTATTATTGATAAAGGCCTGTCGCCATGGCAGGCGATGGAATTGTCGCGAAAGGTTATCCACAAAATATGGTGGAAGATGGCGGGCTTGTTGGTTGCCGTGGGATTAATTTTTGCGGCTTCTCTTCTTGCTCTGGGCATTGGACTCATCTGGACCTGGCCGATGTTCATCATTCTGGCCGGGGTCGTGTACCGACATCTGTTCGGTGATCTGGAAAAAGCCGGTTGAAAGCAATATAACAAGCATAAACAAAGGAGGACGGATACTGTCGTCCTCCTTTTGCGTTTTAATGAAGAAGGGGACCAAAAGCTATGGGAGAGATTAATCCGGCACTGTATTGGCTGATAATCGGGGTGATGATGTTCTTTCTTGAGCTGGCGGTGCCTGGGTTTATCCTGTTCTTTTTTGCAGTCGGGGCGCTATTGACAGCATTGGCCGCCTGGTTACTCCCGCTCAGCCTTGCCTGGCAGCTGGCCCTTTTTATCACTGCGTCCCTCAGTGCGCTGTTTGGTCTGAGAAATATAATCCAGAAAAGGCTGCACATCCCAACCTCGCCAGGGGAAGAAGAGGACAAGGATGTCATGCTCGCCGTTGCCGGGGAGAAGGGCGTTGTTAGCACGGCCATCGTTCCCCCTGCCGAAGGACGGATTAAATATTCCGGGACGACCTGGCGGGCAATAGCCGATGAACAAATTGAAGAGGGCGAAATTGTCGCCATCGTTGCCCAGAAAGGTCTGGTCATTCATGTGGAAAAAGTCTGATTTACGCGCAGGGTTTGTCCTATTCGTTTCTCCGACACGGCTTCCCGCCAAAAATGGAAAGAGGGAAATATGGAACAAAATCTGATAGCTCTCGGCGTTATTTTGTTACTCATTGTCGTCGTTCTCTGGAAAACGGCGGTGGTGGTCCCCCAGCGATCTGAGTTCGTCATAGAACGACTCGGCAAGTATCGGACGACCCTGGAGGCCGGCTTTCACATCCTCTTTCCGTTTTTGGATGTCATCGCCTACCGCAGAGTGTTAAAGGAAGAACCAATAGATATCGCTGCGCAAACCTGCATAACCGCTGATAACGTGACTCTGGAGGTCGACGGCATCCTCTATCTGCAGGTGGTCAATTCGAAAATGTCCGCCTACGGCATTGACGATTATCGTTTTGCCGCCACCCAGCTTGCCCAGACTAGCCTGCGCTCGGCAATCGGCAAAATTTCACTCGACAACACCTTCGAGGCGCGGGAAAGTCTCAACGGCCAGGTGGTGATGGCCCTTGATGAGGCCACCGCAAATTGGGGGGTCAAGGTGCTTCGTTACGAAATTAAGGATATTCAGCCGCCGAGAACGGTCCTCGAAGCGATGGAAAAACAGATGAAGGCCGAGCGGGAGAAACGGGCGGAAATTGCCCGATCCGAGGGGGAGAAACAGGCGATTCTCAATCGGGCCGAAGGGGATCGCGGGGAGGCCATTTACCTGTCCGAAGGTGAGAAAATCAAGCGGGTCAACGAGGCGGAAGGCCGGGCGCTTGAGATCCTCAAGGTTGCCGAGGCGACGGCCGAAGGCATTAGAAAGGTTGCCGAAGCCCTTTCTTTTCCGGGAGGCAAGGAGGCGGCCAATCTTGAGGTGGCCAAACAGTATCTTACCGAATTTGGAAAACTCGCCAAAGAAAACAACACGATGATCGTCCCCGGAAATCTCACCGATATGAGCAGTATGATCGCCTCGGCAATGGCTACCTTCCAGCACGTTCAAAAAGAGAGGGGGGCCGCCGGTGATGAACCGGAGGTCCGTTTTCGCAGCTGATGACACTGCCTCGCCGTAATAAAGCGCTTCTCCTGCTTGACCAGCAGGAGAAAAAATATCCCCTCGGGTTTATTCATCTGCTGATGGTCATTTCGGCGATACTGGTTTCCACATCGTTTACGGTTGGTGCGGCGATTGCCGCAGAACTCAATCCGGCTGTGCTGACCCTGGTACGCTTTACTCTAGCTGCCTGTATTTTCGGGCCCTGGGTGCATTTTCGCTATGGTTTGGGATTTTCTCTGCCGCTTTTTTTCCGTTGCGCCCTGATCAGCGGCTGTCTGGTGATTTTTTTCTGCTGCATGTTTTTATCTCTTCGTTACACCAGTGCCCTCAATACCAGTGTTATCTTCGCCCTGGTACCATCTATTTCAGGTGGCTACGCCCTTCTTTTTTTAAGAGAGCGCTTGCGAAGAGAGCAGCTGCTGGCCCTTGCCTGCGGGTTGATCGGGGTGGTCTGGGTCATTTTCCGTGGTGATTTTTCGCAGCTTTTTGCTATGCAATGGAACAAAGGGGATGCCATCTTTCTCGGCGGCTGCTTCGCCATGGGACTCTATACCCCTCTGGTTAAACTTCTGCACCGGGGGGAGTCGATGGCGATCATGACCTTCTGGGTGCTGGTAACCGGGAGTCTCTGGCTGCTTCTTTTTGCCGGGAGTAAACTGCCCACCGTGGTCTGGTCGACCGTGCCGCTCTTTGTCTGGGGTGGTGTTGCCTATCTTGCCGTATTTACAACAATTGTAACTTTTTTCCTCACCCAGTACGCAGTGCCCTACCTTGGTTCCACCCGGGTCATGGCCTATTCCTATCTGTATCCCGGACTGGTGCTGATTATCGATCTGGCCTTGGGACACGGGCTGCCTCCGGCTCGGGTCATTCCCGGAGTCCTTGTTGTCCTTGCGGCCATGGTCGTCCTGCAGAACACCAGGGAAGAAAGTTGATCAGCCTTCCTTCTTGACCAGATGCAGATAGAGGTCGCCTCTGCCCTGTGGGCCGGGACGGCCTTTGCCGCGGATGCGCAGTTTCCGGCCATCTTTGCTGCCGGGTGGAATGCTGACCTTCAGGGTTTGTTCCCCGTTTTCCCCATAAACGAGGACCTGGATGGTTTTGCCTCGCCGGAGTTCGTCGGGGGTGAGAGGGGTATGATAGGTTACGTCGAGATCGAGCAAATGGGCTTGTGAAGGCGTATTTTTTCTGGTATTGCGTCTCTCTTTCCCTTTGCCCATGCCGAGCAGGGAGCCTACCGCGCTGCCGACTGACTTAAGCATGGAGGATTTTCCCGCAAGACTTTTTCGCGCGGCCCCGGTCAGCAAAGGTCCGGCCAGGGAACCAAGAAAGAAAATACCACCGACCAGCATGCCGCCTCTGCCGCCGAAAAAACTTTTTTTGACGAACTGCGAGCTGTACCGGAAGCCGGAGCGTTGAAATTCCCGCAAAATACCGCTGAACATCTGTTGAAAACGCGGATCTTTAAAAAGATCCCGGAGAATATCTTCCTGGCTATAGGTAAAGCCGTCACCGCCACCAGCCTGGCCGCCGGCAAATGTCTTTCCGCTCGCCCTGCAGGCGTCATATTCACGCTTTTTCACCGGATCACTCAAGACACCATATGCTTCGGCTATTTCTTTGAATCGCTCTTCTGCCGCCAGGTCGTCCGGATTTCGGTCGGGATGATATTGCATAGCCAGCTTGCGGTAGTTTTTGCGGAGCTCTTCCTCGCCTGCTGCCTTGGTTACTCCCAGTATTTTATAATAGTCTTTCATAGCTCAGTTGTTTTACAAAGCAGATTCAGTGCTAATAAAATTGTACCTCGACATAGTAAAACTGTTGTTGCGAAATAACAAATAAATATCATGCCGCACCGGAGAGACCGGTTCTTTTCAGCAGAGACACCGAGTGAAAGCAAAACGAAAAGTGCCACCGCTGGAGCCGGTGAAGAGAAAATGAAGAGGAGAAACGACAAATGGAGGCTGGGAAAAGTGCACAAGCTGGGCGGAGACTGGTGTAACTGCGATTTAAAATACCAGCCACGAAACGACAAACAGCGGGAGCCATTGATAACAAAGGCTCCTCGCTGTTGTACTTTTCTGTGTCGATTGTTCTATGATCTATGGCACCGTGTACTTATTGAAACTTCATCTCAAGTGTCTCGGTGTGAAAGAGATGGTTGATCTGTGAATTATCGAAAACAGCGATTCCGAACGGATAGCTCTTGCCCGTATCGGTGAACTGAACGTCCTCGGTGTCGACATTTTCACCTTCGGTTTTCCGTGACCGCATCACCTCTAGAGTCCAGGTGCCATCCGCATAATTGTTGCGGGAGAGGATGTCGGCACGGCCACCCATCATCGGTGCAATGTCGATTCCGGGCTGGATATCGCCCTCCTTGAAGGTGTCGACAAAAGGCACTTTTTTGCTTGGAATGACGTAGTACATGTCCTCTGCATTAGGCTTCAGGTTCATGAACGCTGGGCCGGATTTCTGGGCATTGTCAGTATTCCTGTATCCGCCTTTTCCGGTATCGCTCTGACGGCCCCAGCCGGCATTTGCCTTGGGGGGCGGTGTTGTTGTCGACATACTGGTCATCCAACACACCCATCGGCAGGGAACGGACGTATTTGGCATGCCACATGTCGATGGTCTCCCCGGCAGTCTCGGTATATTTTCGGCCGGGTGAGGTGTCTCCCGGCTCATTGAGGTTACAGGCGATCATACAGCCTTCGGCCTGTTTGACCCATGGGAACCGGGCGAGACTTTTCGTCGGATCCTTGTAGGCAATGAGGTAATAGACATTTTTGTCATCATACAGGGATTCCAATTGTTTTCATAGACGTCTCCTTTGATTTAGGTGGTTTTGTGGCTGGAACTCGATAACGAATTGTACGATTGGGAGTGTATGAAAAAGGTGGAATTGATTCCAGATAAAGGTTTTTCGCAGAAGAGCGCTATCTGTGAAGCATCCTTCACAGTTTTCTGCCTTACCGCTTGTAATTATGAAGGAAATCTTGTGGAAAATAATTGCAGGCAATCGATTATTTTTTCACCCTGCAGGGTGAGGTGGCAGGCTTTTCGCCGATCCTGGCAAATAAGGTTGTTTGTTTTCAGGTTTTTCAGATGAAAATTGACCTTGGTATGATCACTGATTTCCAGATGACGGGTAATATCCATGAAACGCATCGTTTTCTTTCCCGCCGGGGCAGTGAGGATATTTCGCCTGATTGGGTTGGAAAGGCAGGTGAGGGTGTCATCCATGACCGTTTCGGGCGGCAGCTGTTCAAATCGTAATTTTTCGAGTTTGCGTTTCACCGCAACGAGCAGCTCGTCCCGTTTGAATGGTTTGGCCAGGTAATCGTCGGCGCCGCTTTTCATCGCCGCTACGGCGTTGTCAACAGTTGAGAAGGCGGTGCTCATGATGATTTTTGTGCCGGGATATTTACTTTTTACCAGCAGAATTTCGATAATGCTCTCGCGCAGGTCCTCGTCATCATCTATGACCATGATAGTGTCAGTTGTCATTCGGCACCGCCGGAAATGATACAGTCACTATTGTACCCTGTTGCATGTTGCTGGTCAGATATATCTCTCCTCCATGCTGTTTGATGATATTATAGCACATCGCCAAACCGAGGCCGGTGCCCTTGCCGACCTCTTTTGTGGTGAAAAACGGATCGAATACTTTGATAACATTTTCCTCGGCAATGCCGTGGCCGGTATCTGTTATTGTGACAATAACGATGCCATTGCGGAGCAAGGTTTCAATGGTGATGCTGTTTCCTTTTCCCGGGAAAAATGCAGCAGCTCCTTGGCGATGCGCGTAGCCCGGTCGGTGTTGCGCTCAATAGCCTCAATTTTTCGGGTAATTTTCACATCGTTTCCGACCAGATCCTTAAGCATTTGCAGATTGCGTGAGACGTTGGTCAGAGGATTGTTGATTTCATGGGCGATGCCTGCAGCAAGAATTCCCATCGATGCCAGTTTTTCCGACTGCGAGAACCGCAGCAGCTTTTCTTCAACCAATTCGCGCTGCTCGAGACTGAAAACCGAAAGAGCCTTGATGGTAAAAAACATGATTAAAAAAGCGCTTGGACCTAAGAACAGTATAATTTTAACGTCACCGAAAAAAACAACCGCAGCCGAAGGCACTAGCCCGGTCAGAAAGGCATAAATGATCATGAAACTGCCGGCCAGGATGAAATTAGTGGCCACGTTTTTAGAAAGTGGCCGTACGGTCCTGGAGTACATGACCAGGCCGATATTGGACAGCAATCCTCCTGGAAAAGCGAGGAGTCGACGGATGTTGATATCCGTACCGCTATCAAGATCGAGATATGTCGCGACGACAACGAGAAAGAGGGCGGATACACCGATGAGTGATTTTACGATAGGGGGTGCAGTTTTAAGAGCATGATCGCCGTAAAGGGTAATGATATTGAGAAAAAGCCTGAAGTAGAGCAGAAAAAGAAAAGAGATGCTGACGACGCATTGACGAAGGGAAGAGAAGAAGAGCGTTTTGATTTCAGGATTGAGCTGTTCGGGGAGTTCCAGCCACTCGTGAAACCCCTGGACAAAGCCAAAAACGGCGAGCAACCAGATAATTCTGGCAATGCCCGGCTCACTGAGTCGGATATTCGGATATCTCTAGAGAGGATTGCCACTCCCCGTGTGAAAAAAGCCAGGCCGTAGAGAAGATAGAGGATAAAATTCCAGGTCATCGGGGTAGGCGCATCGCGATTGCATCAAGAAAAAAGGAGCGGCACAGGTAACTACCTGCAACCTGGAAAATAGTGTCTTTGGGGGTTTCCGGTGAACGGTTACAAAATTACTGCTCAGATTAGAATATAATCAATAACAATAATAAAAGGGAATTCAGCCGGAAAAAACTGAAGGTTTTATCAAATCTGTTTATTTTGCTTTGTACAGGCAGTTTTTACAATAGTATGCCAGGTGGCACGCGTCCTCTCCGTTTGCCGAAAATGAGAGAAAACTAACCCTGGCAAACGGGAAAGAACCGGGATTCTTTAAGGAGATTTCGTTGCTGGTACATGTTTACGCAGTATGTCCATTGGGGACATTCACTATAAATTTACATGAAAAGGAGAAACTGTATGAAGATTACGAGCAGACTGGCCGTAACCATTATCTGTTGTTTTGTATTTACCCTGACCGCTGTCTCGCAATTCGCCCAGGCGGCGGAACAGACTTTTGTTACCATCGGAACCGGAGGGGTAACCGGCGTGTATTATCCGACGGGTGGTGCCATCTGCCGCCTGGTGAATAAGAGTAAAAAGGACCATGGAATTCGTTGTTCAGTTGAGAGTACCGGCGGCTCGGTCTATAACCTCAATGCCATTGCCGGGGGAGAGCTTGACATGGGTGTTGCCCAGTCTGACTGGCAATATCACGCATATAACGGAACCAGCCAGTTTAAAGAAGTCGGTCCAAACAAAGATCTCAGGGCAGTTTTCTCGGTGCATCCTGAACCCTTCACCGTCGTGGCCAGAACCGACTCAGGAATTAAGAATTTTTCAGATCTCAAAGGCAAGCGGGTAAATATCGGCAATCCTGGCTCGGGCCAGCGGGGGACCATAGATGTTGTCCTGGAAAAATATGGCTGGACCATCAGTGACTTAAAACTCGCTTCGGAGTTGAGTGCTTCCGAACAGTCCGCTGCGCTGTGTGACAATAAGGTTGATGCCATCGTCTATGTAGTTGGTCATCCAAACGGCTCCATTCAGGAAGCAACAACCGCCTGTGACGCGGTTGTCGTCAATGTCGCCGGCAAAGAGATCGATGAACTCATTGCCGATAATCCTTACTACCGTACTGCAATCATCCCCGGTGGTATGTATCACGGAACCGATACGGATACCAAGACTTTTGGTGTCGGAGCAACCTTTGTTTCTTCAGCAAAAGTACCTGCAGATACTATTTATCATGTGGTCAAGGCTGTTTTTGAGAATTTTGAAGATTTCAGGAAGCTGCATCCCGCCTTTACTAATCTGAAAAAAGAAGAGATGATTAAGGATGGTCTTTCCGCACCGCTGCATGACGGGGCTGTCAGGTATTTCAAAGAAGCAGGGTTGCTTTGACATTCTCCCCGGCCTGAAGACCGAGGATTCCAACAGCACCTACGCATGAGCATACGCTTCTGAGCAGTTGTTTTGGTGGATTCCTGCTGCTGGCGGCATGACGGCACCACTCACTGCACAGGCGAACCGGGCATGTCCTGCCCTTTTGAAATGTATGGCGCCAACCAGATCGGCGTGTTCCTCGAAACCCCATTCCAGGCCAGCCTGTACTCAAGTTGCCTGCGAAACTCGAACCATCCCTGGTCGAGGAGCGAGCTGTTCAACCGGGACTTGGCCCGGACCTTCTTACCTGGTGCTTCGCTTGTTGCCGATGCCGATCTGGCCATATCCCTTCTCTTCAAATGCTCAGCTTCCCGCTCGGTCTGAATCGAGACAGACCAATGATCCCCCCGCCTGGACACGGTGACATTTCTTCGTGCTCCCCCGATCTCCCGGCTGTTGATAAACCGAACCCATCCTCTTTTGGGCAGGGAAACCCGAGCCCCATGCAGCTTGAAACCTTGCGGGTATTGAAAGGAATCGATGCCCTGGTCTTTTTTCTTGAACCGGAAGACATCGCGTTTTCAATATGCACCTTCATCTGGTCTTTGTGACCAGATAGCGGAAAAAAGTGTTGGACGGAAAAGCTACCGAAATACTCCGGGAAGCGTTATCCCGGGATAGACGAAAGGTATGACAAAGATGTTCTTTGCAGTCCGAGCTACTTTGCACCTTCCTGCGGCGGTGCGCCGATCTCCATTATGCGGCACTATGTCGAACAGCAACAGGCACTGGAGTAACAGCTTACGCCTTGTATCCCCGACCTGAGGGCATGGCTTTACGGCGCGTTTTTGGTAAAATTTTCATCAACGGCAGGTCGTCCACATTAGGATCTGCCGTTGATGGCCTTTGTGAGCATTCCTTTTCCGAGATTGTTGCCCGAATTGGCCGATTTTATCTGGTCGGCGGATTATTTTTTCTCCAATTCGTCGAGCATTGGATAGTGCACCTGTGCACAGTTCGGGCAGAGGCTGTGACTGAATCTTGCTTCTGGGTGTCGCTGGATGTAATCCTCTATCCCACTCCAGTCCCCATACAGTCTCTTATCCGTCTGCAGTGGGAGCAGATCGGGATAATTCCTCGAAGTACCTTCTGCCCTTGTATCTTTTTTTTCAGTCTGTTATTGGTTAGTCGGCTGAGACAAGGAAAAATGATGGCCACCAGGACGGATAATTTGTATGAACATGATATGTTTTGCCAGGAGATCGTACTTTCGGGTGTCATATGGTGACCACTTGTAACGTACAGGTAAAGTAATGGCGGAAAAACAGGAACCAACAGGCTGTGTGGGAAATAAAATGGGGCGAATCGGTATGCGACCCTACTGGGTTCTGAACCTTTCCGTTCTTATCAGGGCGGTTCATCAGGTCGGCGCAGCGGTGTTTCTGGCAACTTATCTGGTCGATGGGATCGGTCATCCGCCCTCCTTATATCTGGTCCTTGTTTTTGGCAGCGGTGTGGCCCTGCTTTTCACCGAATGGATGCGACATCGTCAGCTTTACCGTGAACTGTGCGGCGTGACTACTGCCTGCAAGCTTCTTCTGCTCGGTGCGGCTTTTCATGGCTTCCTTTCGGCGCCGATCGCTGTCTTACTGGCCTTTGTCCTTGCCTCTGTTGGTGCGCATGTACCAAAGCTGGTGCGGCACCGGTTACTTTTTTAGATACCTTACTCCTCAATCACTGCCAGTCAGTTGAGTACCCCTTGTGTGGTGTCAGTGCTCCTCGTAACTATTCCCGGCAAATCTTACAAAATCCAGACCTCGTAAATGCATCCTGAAAATAGGTAAAACTAATGGACACATTTAAGTTCTCATTAAATCAAAATGTATCGTATTACTGCAAAAATGACGAAATTAACCTATTTTCTTGACTTTGATTGTCCAGTTGTCATGTCATATGATGCATAATCAACTAGTTATGACCAGCCAGATGTTCGGTTTAACGAGGTCTGAAATCCTTACAGATTGCAGGAAAAGTAAAAACAATTTCGGCATGTGATGTTTTTTTGTGGGTGGGCGGATGAATTTTGCGCGGGATTCTGCAGGAGCTTCTGTCCGTCTGCGACAGAAGCTCCTTTTTGTTTCGACTACTTACTGCCCGATGAAGGGATAGTCAGTATACCCTTCCGGTCCTGCTGTGTAAAATGTTGCCATGTCGGGAACGTTGAGTTTAGCCCTTCTCTGAAATCGTTCCACCAGATCAGGATTGGCAAGAAAAGCTGTGCCGAAGGCGATGGCGTTCGCCCCGCCGCTGTCCAGCAGTTCGTTCGCTTTTTCCAGCGTGTAGCCCCCGTTGGCGATAAGAATGCCGGCAAACACCTCGCGGATATGCGGCAGGACAGGTTCTTCTCCTTCAGCGTAAAGAAAATGGCCGGGAAGCGCCTCTAATACATGGAGGTAGACAATGTCCCGTTTCGCCAATTCTGTCGCATAGCGGGTAAAGAGCTCTCTGGCATTGCTGTCCCGCATATCGTTAAACGGGTTGACCGGAGAAATTCGCAGACCTACCCGCTCTTTTGTGGCAACCTTGATGACGGCATCGACAACCTGCAGGGGAAAGCGCATGCGATTCTCTATGCTGCCGCCGTACTCGTCGGCGCGCCGGTTGGACCCGTCCCGCAGGAACTGATCGAGCAGATAGCCGTTGGCTGAATGTATTTCGACGCCGTCAAAACCCGCCTCCAGACATCTTTCGGTCGCTTTGGCGTATTTGCCGAGCAGGACGGTCATGTCCTTTTCGGTGAGCGGCCTGGGCACCACATAGGGTTTTTTGCCCCCGGGGGTAACGGCCATGCCTTCGGCGGCGATCGGCGAGGGGCCGACCGGTGTTTGCCCGTTGAGGAAGTCGGGATGGGAGACCCGTCCCATATGCCAGAGCTGCATGAAGATATGGCCGCCGGCTTCGTGCACGGCTGTGGTTATTTTCCGCCACCCCTGTTGCTGGTCGTCATTATATATCGCCGGGGCACCTACCCAGCCAAAGCCGTCTTCGGAAACGGCGGTAGCCTCGGTTATAATGAGGCCGGCGCTGGCCCTCTGGGTATAGTAGGTTTTCATCAGATCGTTGGGGATTCTTGACTCGCCGGCTCTCCCCCGGGTAAGCGGGGCCATGATTGCCCGGTTGGGTAGCTGGATTGGGCCGAGCCGCAGGGGGCTGTGCAGAATGTTTTTCATATCTGGTTTCCTTATGGTGGAGTATTGTTAATTATGTAAACGGCTTGCGAAGAGAGTTTTTACGACGCCCTCGTGCGACAAACTATCCACTACATATAGATAGCCTTGACTGCATAATCAAGGGTGCGGCCGCGCAGGCAATTGCCCGTCAGGATCACCCCGCCGGCAAGACTCTCGCGGGTGAACCCGGAGGACATGACAGGACATTTTGACCCGTACGCAATAGCCATGCCGCTAGGAAAACCGCACCGCTGCAGTGTTGGCCAATCAGGCATAAAAATTGCGATGTAATTTGCAGGAAATACAGCCACTGACTATGGTTGAAGAATATCGTTTCGATGAGACCTCGTCACCGTCGACTGCGCAAGTAAGGGAATCAACCCGTGGAGAAGAAATATGGATATAACCAAGTTTGCCATCCCAGAAATTATTTTTGGTCGGGGGAGTCTGAATTACGCCGGTCAGTGTGCTTTGCGGCTTGGGGCAAAAAAAGTTTTTCTCGTCAGTGATGCCGGTATCGAGGAAGCCGGCTGGGTGCAGCAGCTGATGGATATTCTGAAAAAGGAGGGAGTGGAATGGGTCTATTATTCGGGTGTTACCTCTAATCCCCGGGATATTGAAGTGGAAGAGGGCGCTAAAATTTATCTGGAAAACGGTGCCGATGTGATCATTGCCATCGGTGGCGGCAGCCCGATGGATACCGCCAAGGGTATTGCCATCATTGCCAGTAATGGCGGAAAAATAAGGGATTACGAAGGGGCGAACCGAGTCAAGCGTCCGCTGCCGCCGATGATGCTCATTACCACCACCGCCGGCAGCGGCTCGGATATCTCTCAGTTCTGTATCATCACCGATGTGCAGCGGGCGGTGAAGATGTCGATAATCACCCGTACTCTGGTGCCGAATATTTCCATTATTGACCCGCTTATCCTGCGCACGAAAAGCAGAACGCTTATTATCCAGTCCGCCGTCGACGCGCTTGCCCATGCGATCGAGGCCTATGTCTCGACTATCGCTTCGCCGTTTACCGAGATGCAGTCTTTGAAGGCCATCGATCTTATCGTCAGGTACCTCCCCTGCGCCGTGGAATCACGCTCTCTTGACTGTCTGGAGAAACTGAGCATCGCCGCGGTCTCCGCCTCGATGGCCTTCAGCAATGCCAGCCTTGGCGCGGAGCACGCCCTGGCCCATTCCCTCGGGGGATACTTTGATATGCGCCATGGCGTAGTCCATCCGATACTGTTGACCGCGGTGATGCGTTTCAATCTAGAAAATGCCGAAACCAAACTGGCCGATATCGGCCGGGTGATTCTCAACAGGAAGGTCGGCTTGCCGCGTGATACCGCCCTCGCCGGAATTGAAAAGCTCGATGAATTTTTCGCCTCCTTCAAGGTGACACAGAGGTTGCGCGAAGAGATAGGCGAGGAGGAGAAATATCTGCTGAAACCGATTTGTAAAATGGCAGTCAATGATGCCTGTAATCTGACCAACCCGAGGCCGGCCTCCTGGCAGGAACTGCTGAAAATTTGTGAGGAAGTATGGTAAAAATAACAACCACTCTGGAAGATCTGATCGGCATTGAGCATAGCAAGCTCGGTTTCTATCAGGAACTGCAGCAGAAAGTGGAACAGCTGAAAACCTCCAATCTGGAGCTGGAGAAAAAACGCAAGGAAATCCAGGCGGTGCTCGACGGAATTACCGATCTGATGCTCGTTCTCTCCGAGGATCTGATAATCCTGCGGGTCAACCATGTGTTTGCCGACTGGTTCCCGACCATCGATCCCATCGGTCGGTTCTGTTATGAGATATTTCGCGGTCAGAACAGCAAGTGTGCGGACTGCCCGGCCCAGCGTTCTCTCGATCTTGAGGAGATCGTCAAGGATCTCTGCATCTATAAGGTCGACGAGAAATTCCGGCATTTTGAAATTATCGCCTCGCCGCTGAAGACTGATCCCGCCGGAGAAAGAAATGTGCTCCTCTTCAAAAGGGATGTCACCTTGGAAAAAGAGTTTCAGGCCCAGTTCTATCAGGCGGAGAAGATGGCCACGGTGGGCATTCTGGCTGCGGGCGTGGCCCATGAAATCAACAATCCCCTGGCGGCGATAAGCGGTTTTGCCGAGGGCCTGCAGCGACGGATCGGTCGAATAGATGGTAAAGTGGAACCGGCAATTCTTGAGGATTTCACCGAGTATACCGATACCATCATTAAGGAGTGCCTGCGTTGCCGCGATATCGTCCAGACCTTGCTTACCTTCAGTCGCCCGGTGGCGGCAAGTCTTGGCCCGGTGGACATGAACCAGTGTGTCAGGGACACCCTGTTCATTCTCAAACATCATTTTAAAGAGCAGCACAATATTGCCGTGCAAACCGTCCTGCTGCCGGACCTGCCGGTTATTATGGGCGATGAATCACAATTAAAACAGGTGATAATCAACTTGTTTACCAATGCCTTTGATGCAACCACCGATGGCGATATTATTCGCATTATTACCAATGCCGCCCCGCATGGGGGCATCGAGTTGATTGTCGAAGACTCCGGCTGTGGTATTCCCGATGAGCTGCACGATAAGCTTTTTGAACCGTTTTTTACCACGAAGCCGGTAGGCAAGGGGATCGGTATTGGTCTTTCCACTTGCTATTCAATCGTAAAAAATCATTGCGGGGAGATTACCGTGACCAGCAAAGAAGGGCAAGGGACCTTCTTCAAGGTATCTCTGCCGGGAATAACTTTATAATGGAACGAGAAAAATACGCCATTCTGGCCATTGATGACGAAGAATCCATCAGAAGACTGCTGCGCAAGGAACTGACGACAAACCAACGGGAAGTATTCACCGCCGCCGATGCCGGGCAGGCGCGGGAGATTTTACGCACCAACTGGTTCGACGTTATCGTCATGGATCTGCGCCTGCCTGATATTCATGATCTCGATCTCCTCATCGAGATTAAAGATACTGTGCCGCATATTGAAGTGGTGATGATCACCGGCCATGGCGATATAGACAGCGCGGTGAAGGCCATGAAGCTGGGCGCGTGCGATTTTATTCGCAAACCCTTCAACCTTGAGCAGCTGGATCTAGTTGTGGAAAAGGCCCATCAGCGGGTGCTGCTCTCCCGCGAAAACACCATCCTGCGGCATAACACCAGCCTTGAACAGCAGCCCGTGCAGTTCATCGGCAATTCGCAGATCGTCCAGGATATCAAGTTTCTGATCAACAAGGTGGCGCCGGCAAAAATTCCGGTTCTGCTCACCGGGGAGTCGGGGGTCGGCAAAGACGTTGTTGCCAGGTTGATTCATCAGCGGTCGGCCTGTTCCGGTCATACGATGATTATTAAAAACTGCGCTTCGTTACAGAAAGATCTGGCCCGCAGTGAGCTCTTTGGCCACATGAAAGGCTCGTTCACCGGAGCCGACGAATCGCGCGAAGGGTTGATGGCCTATGCCCATGACAGCACGCTGTTCCTCGATGAAATCGGCGAACTTCCTCTGGGCGTCCAGGCTTCACTGCTGCGAATCCTTGAGACCCAGACCTACCGCAGGGTTGGCGAAAAGGAAGAGCGAAAGGTGAATATTCGCTTTCTTTTTGCCACCAATCGTAACCTGGCCGAAGAGGTGGAACAGGGACGTTTCAACGAGGCCTTTTTTCACAGGATTAACGCCTTTAATATCGAAATTCCCTCCCTCAGTCAGCGAAAAGAGGATCTGCCGCTGCTGGTCGATTATTTTTTGATGCGTTTGAGTCCCGACAACACAACGTATCGGATTGTCGATAGGGCCATGGACTGTATTTTCCGCTACAACTGGCCGGGAAATGTCCGCGAACTGCGCAATGTGCTGGAACGTTCGATCATCCTGGCGGAAAATAACATCATCACCGAACGATGCCTGCCCCGGGAACTGGTATCGATATCCGAAGAGAGCCAGGGCGCCTTGACGCTGGAGTCCGTTGAGAAAAATCATATTTTGAAAATGCTGCACTTTTTTGATGATAATAGACAAAAGACCGCGGAAACCCTCGGCATCAGCAGAAAAACGCTGTACAGAAAACTTGAAAAATATGCCGGACATTGAGCCATCATCGTAGCGTCGGGTCATTTTGACCTATTTGTCTCCTCACCTGTTGCCTTCTGACCCACTTCGATCTATAGTGTTGGTATCTGTCATTTTTGTGGTGAATTTTCCGAAAAAAGCTTAGTCGTAGAGCTCCAGCCCCACCGCTCGAGGGTCATGTTGGCATACTTGATCTTTGGGCGGAATCCGTAACCATCTGTTTTAATTGTAAATGATGTGATGGCATGCCTTTTGCTTTAACTATGTTGCGCACTACATGAGACATGGATCCAAAGGGAGCAGTACAACAATCACAATAACCTCAGTTAAAAGGAAGGTATCATTATGGCAATTCGTGAAGAAGTATACGGCTATTTTATCCCCAGTGTTACCCTGATAGGCATCGGCGCGGCAAAAGAGATTCCCGCAAAGATCAAGGCTCTTGGCGGCAGCAAACCGCTGATCGTCACCGATAAAGGTATTACCGGTGCCGGAATTACCAAACAGATTACTGACTTGCTTGATAAAGCCGAGATGAAATATGTCGTCTTTGACGAGACCATCCCCAATCCCACCGACAAGAACGTGGAAGCCGGGGTTGCAGTCTATAAAAAGAATGGTTGTGACAGTTTGATCACCCTCGGCGGCGGCAGCTCGCATGACTGCGGCAAGGGCGTTGGCCTGGTCATTGCCAACGGCGGCAAGATCCATGACTATGAAGGTGTTGACAAATCCTCCAAGCCGATGCCTCCCTATGTCGCGGTTAACACGACTGCGGGAACCGCCTCGGAAATGACAAGGTTCTGTATCATCACTGATACCAGCAGAAAGGTCAAAATGGCCATCGTCGACTGGCGGGTCACTCCGGGTATCGCTCTTGACGATCCGCTTTTGATGATGGGTATGCCGCCGGCACTGACCGCGGCAACCGGAATGGATGCCCTCACCCACGCCGTCGAGGCCTATGTTTCCACCATTGCCACCCCAATGACCGACTCGGCCGCGGAAAAAGCCATTGAACTGATCGCCGTCCATCTTCGCCCGGCGGTTGCCAACGGCAGCGATATCGTCGCCCGTGAAGGTATGTGCTACGCGCAGTACCTCGCTGGCATGGCCTTTAACAATGCCAGTCTAGGTCATGTTCATGCCATGGCGCACCAGCTCGGCGGCTTCTACGATCTGCCCCACGGGGAATGTAATGCCATTCTGCTGCCCCATGTGTGCAATTTCAACTTGATTGCCAAGATGGACCGCTTTGTCAAAATCGCCCAGCTGCTCGGAGAAAATGTTGATGGTCTGTCCAAGCGCGATGCTGCAGAGCGGGCGCTGGTGGCGATCAAAAAACTTTCCACCGATATCGGCATTCCGGGAGGATTGATCGAGCTCGGCAAACGGTATGGCAAAGACGTCAATGCTGGTGATATAGACACCATGACCGGCAATGCGCAAAAGGATGCCTGCGGTATGACCAATCCCCGTACACCGAAAGATGAGGATGTCAAAGCTATTTACCGGGCGGCATTATAATTGATTTTTTCTACAGGAAGTTTCTAACATAAATAGTTGTTGTGGGGCACGGATTCGTCCGTGCCCCTCTTATTCGTTATTACCGAGGAGGAAAAGAATGGCTGACAAAATATTTCGAGTGAACATGTCTGATTTAACTACCAGGATCGAAGATGTTCCAGGTGTGTGGGCGGGTCTTGGCGGCCGGGGACTGACCTCCAACGTGATTGCCGCCGAGGTGGAACCGACCTGTCATCCACTTGGTAAAAATAATAAGCTGGTCATTGCTCCGGGACTGCTCTCAGGAACTCCGGCCGCCAACTCGGGCCGGCTTTCCTGCGGCGCCAAGAGTCCGCTGACCGGCACCATCAAAGAGGCCAATGCCGGGGGTTCTTCTGCCCAGATGCTGGCCAAGCTCGGCGTCAAGGCACTGATCGTTGAAGGCATGCCGGCAGAGGACAAATGGTACAGCCTGCACGTGACTGCCGATGGCGTCACCATCAATGAAGAAACTGAACTGATCGGCAAAGGCAACTACGACGTCATCGAAAAAATCAATGCACGTTATGGTGATAAAACCGGCGTGATCTCCATCGGGCCGGCGGGCGAGATGAAGATGGCCGCGGCTAACCTCTCCGTCAAAGACCCCGGTTCCAGGATCCGCTCCAGCGGACGCGGTGGTCTCGGCGCGGTGATGGGGTCGAAAAAGATAAAATATATCGCGGTGGCGCCGACAGACAATAAAGTCGATATCGCCAAGCCCGAGGAATTCAAGGCCGCCAACCGGGCCTTTGCCAAGGCGCTGGTCGATAATCCGATCAGTCAGGCCCTGGGACAATACGGCACCAACGTTCTCGTTAATATCATCAACGAGGCTGGGGCACTGCCCACCCGCAACTTCACCAGCGGCCAGTTCGCCGGTCACGAGGAAATTTCCGGGGAAACCATGCACGATACCATCGTTGCCCGGGAAGGCAAACCAAAACATAACTGTCATTCGGGATGCGTCATCAACTGTTCACAGATCTACAATGACCCTGGTAAAAACTATAAAACCTCGGGGTTTGAGTACGAGTCGATCTGGGCCATGGGCGCCGATTGCTGTGTAGATAACCTCGATCTCATCGCCGAAGCCGATCATATCATGGACGATCTCGGCCTTGATACCATCGAAACCTCGGTGGCCTTTGGTGTCGCCATGGAGGGCGGTCTGCTGAATTTCGGTGATGGTGAGGGGATTTGTCGTATCCTGCGTGAAGATATCGGCAAGGGCACGCCCCTTGGACGAATTATCGGCGGAGGAGCAGGCAATGTCGGCAGGGCCTTTGGCGTCACCCGGGTACCGGTGGTGAAAAATCAGGCCATTCCGGCCTATGACCCACGGGCCATCAAAGGCATCGGCATCACCTACGCCACCTCGACCCAGGGCGCCGATCATACCATGGGCTATACCATCGCCACCAATATCCTTGGGGTCGGCGGAAAGCTCGATCCGCTGAGTCATGAGGGCCAGGTGGAGCTGTCGCGCAATCTGCAGATCGCCACCGCCGCCATCGATTCCACCGGCATGTGTCTGTTTATTGCCTTTGCCGCACTCGACGATGCCACCTGTCTGCCGTCACTGATCGACATGATCAACGCCCGGTTTGGCATAGCGCTTACCGCCGATGATGTGACCAATCTTGGCATGAGCATTCTCAAAACCGAGCGGGCTTTCAATATGGCCGCAGGCTTTACCAGTCATGATGATCGACTGCCGGAATTCTTCAAGGAAGAACCGATTGCCCCGCACAATGTTGTCTGGGATCTCGACGATAAAACAATCGATTCCTTCTGGAATTTCTGATAGTCCACCTGTCTCCCGTCCCGTTGCCGACATTATTGCTTTTTAGCGATAATGTCGGCTGGTAAGCTTTGTAAGTTGTTCCTCTTCCCCATTCTGTTTTGCTGCCCACCTATGAACGTCCATCAATAACTTATTTTAGGAACTTGTGCATACGGATTGAGTTTGTCGCCACCAGAGACCTGCTGCACCAGCCCGTCCCGACTCGATCTGGGCTCTGGCCTTTTCGAACTAGTTGGTCACCAGGTCCACCCTGTCCCGCACCCGGCCCTCGTAGCACCTGGGCAGTCGCTCTACATAGGCGTCCCCCAATTCAATCCGTCAAAAACGTAGCCGGGTGGTTCTGGGGCTCATCCTTGCAAGTTCCAGAATATTCAACGCCTGGCCGGACGGGAATTGGGTCAATGAGGGAGCGGTTGAACGGGCAAGCCGAGCCGGCTTCGGCCAGAACACGGGGGGCCGGCTGGACGGTCAAGCCGTGCGGTAAATCCATGCTGATCTGACCGGTGGCCGGGAGGGGGTGAGGCTGGACCTGACCCAGGCCTCGCCCTTCAAGGTGGACACGGCTATTGCCCTGCCGTGGCTGCAGGAGGCGGGACATTCCCATGACCGTCCTCACAGTGACGTGGTGCGTTCCATCCACAACGGCTCCGACATCACCCGCCGCTGGGCGGGAAAATGGGTGGTCGATTTCAGTGCCATGGAAGAGGCCGAGGCCGCAGATTACCTGCTGCCCTTTGCCCATGCAGCAAAAGAGGAATAATATAAAGTTCTTAAATTGCGAATGGACATGCCTCCCCTGGGTGGTTCAGGGAGCCTTCCATTGATGGAACAATCTTTGGACCGATCCAGATTAATATAGCCCGATCAAACATATTGAGTAGGGTTTTGCAAAAGGGACTGTCTACGCCTTCTGACTTCGTTAAGCAAATCAGGGTGACGGTCAAGTAATTTAGGCAACTTCACTAAAGCAAGAGGTGGTTTGGTCTTACCGTTTTCGTACCGAGAAAAGGCGTTGACACCGCCACCAAGGATTTCTGCAGCTTCGCGTTGATCAAGCATGAGTTTTTTGCGTACAATGGCGATAAATTTGGGGTCAACTATAGCTGCATTGACCTGCTTAGAGAAAGCGCCCATCTCATCGCATGATGCGATCGGATTACGCCGCATCAAGGACGGATTCTGCACAGGCCGGGCAGAAGTCGCCGGTTACCGCTGGTAATAGAAGCAGTTTCACCCTTGTACGTACAGGAGATGTCGCGGTTGTCATGGATAAGGTCCACCGCGCCGAAAACAGGACATTTCATGGTTGCCGCTCCTTGAAAGATATAATCAGCACGTCATTAATGATCGTTAGTTTCAGGTAAACAACTCCCGCAGAAGTGTCCGGTCGGTAAACGTCTTGCCAAATCGTTAGCACCGGCGCGAGCCGAATGAGTGGTTTGCACTTTGCCAGCTCTAACGAATTCTTTGAGACAAACGGTAAAATATAATCATTCCTATTCTTTGGCCAAAGCACAGACCCTCATGGCCTGGCCGGGATCAATCGTCACGAGCCATTTCCGCAATTCTGGTGCTCGGTCCAAGGCCTGTTCATAATGGCGCCGGATCTTATTGCATAATTTGATCCCTGTGGCGTAGGCTTTGGTAACCAATTTTGCCACTTGATATACACCTTTGCAGGTCATTCCAGCCGCGAAGCCCAATGCTTTCTCGACCGTCCGGAGCGGATCGCCATTGCAATACTTCTCCAATACCCGAAAGACCCGCTCAATCGGGTTGTATTTGCTGTGATAGGGAGGATAGGCTGCCGCCGAATTGTGATGTTCTGGTCGGCGCTGAATTCTCTTATCCGTTTGGGCCATTGGCTGCGGACCCCGCAGTTTTCGGCACGTTGCCGGTGTTACTCACCAGGGTAGGTGGAGAGAAGTACCATTTTTTAAAAACCCGGCCGGGGTTCTTGCAACCGGTCGACCATAAAATCCGCCGTTAGCGGACCAGTCGTAAAATACAACCACGTCTCGCTCGTGTCAGGGCGAAACAGACCAAAGGGCGCCACTTTATATTCGGGCGCAAAGTCGTGATCCAGAGCTTGCTCACCCTGGCGACTTTTGCCACCACCGCTTTGGTGTCAAGAGGCACGCGAATGGTCCCTGGATCGGCATCCGCTTGTTTCTTCACCTGATGAACTTGAGTAAAAATGGCGTCCGTTTCCTTGATTTTGCGCAAAGGCCAGCTCTTGACCACTTTGCGCGGATGAAAGCCGAGCGTAGCAAGAAGATCGCGCATGCTGCGCTCGCAGGGAACCCGATCCGGGGCATACCCCTTGTCTTCGAAGAGCCGCCGAACCGCGCCCTTCAGTAACCCGACTGCGATCTGGATAGTGTTTTTTACTTCTGGAGTGAGTTCTATTTTCATGCACGCCAATAGAACAAATGTGGGTTTTATAGTGAATATTTATAATGTGCCGACTGCCTAACAACCTGGAAGCAGCAATAAGGGGGCTTTTTTTCATGATTTCAGACCTCGTAAAAATCGAACATAGGACTGCTCGTAACTGTTTAATTATGCTACATATGGCATTGTAATTTTACCTATTTTCAGGATGCGTTGACGAGGTCAGGAGTAAGAAAAAGCAACAAATTCTTCGCGGCGCAAGAAGGCATGATATGCGAACACCGTGGGGAATGACGATGGAAAATCGAATAGCCGCGTGGCGATTAAAGCTTGTCAGCAAGTTAATCAGGGCCCAGCGTCTCAATCAGCGGCTGTAATGCGGGAGCCGAGGATTCTGTCGATGCGAGGATACCCTTTTTGTCGCCGTTTCGCAGCGCATCCAGTGTTGCGGCTTCCTCCTTGCTGGGGCAGGCGCGAGGTTTAAAAGGAAACGCCGCGGTTTGTCAGGATTACCAGCAAAGCCAGCAAGGGTCTTATCATAATACCGCCTTGTGCAATCCAAATCATGAGTTGATATCCTTACCAAGCAGAGGGAGCCACAGACTTTTCATTGCCCCCGCATCGAGGTTGCGTCCGATAATCAGAATGAAGGGGGCATCTGTTGCGGTTCTGGCCACGGGTTCGTAGTCGGCATACCCAGGGATATATTGAATGACTTGTTGCTCATTGATGTCGGTGAGCCGCACAACGCCTTTGATGCGAAGCACGTTGGGTGGGCTTGCCAACAGGGTGCGCATCAGCAGGCCACGGTCGATCATTGGGGCGAGGGTAAACCGCAACGCGGAGAACCCTTCGTCCGTATGAGTGATGCCGTGAACGTGACTGTGTCTGCCGCAATCGCAGGCAAACCTTTTTGGGTCTTCAGTGTGACGAGATAATCCTTCGCCGAGAATGGCAGGGTTGACCCGCCCATTCACCGCCGCTATGATACGCGCCAGCGGATTGAGGCAGCGGATTTCCGTTTCGATTTCGGCGCGGTTGGTGTCGTTCACAAGGTCGCACTTATTGAGTATGACAGTATCGGCGGCGCGGATCTGCTCTGCCGCGACATCCGAGGCAGCGAGATTATTGCGAAAGCGCGCTGCATCGACAACCGAGATTACGGCGGTGAGTTTTACCAAATCACTGATTTCATGAAATTCCTCCAGCATGTTCATTGGGTTGGCGAGGCCGGTGGTTTCCAACACGATAAATTCGGGGGCGAGGCTGGTGGTCAATTGACGAATCCCGCGTGTTAGACTTCCAGTCAGCGAGCAGCAGACGCAACCAGCATCAAGCGCCAACACCGAATCCTCACCTTCCAGCAGATTGGCGTCCACACCCGTCTCGCCGATCTCGTTCTGGATCACGGCGACCAACTGGTTGCGAGCGATGTGAAATTCAATGAATTGATTGAGGAACGATGTTTTGCCCACGCCGAGAAAACCGCTGAGAACAATGAGCTGGGGGCGATTTAAAGCAGCAGTTTCTTCTTCGTTTGGCGCTTCGACGCCTGCGGCGACGCGAAGCAGATGGTAAAATGAGACGTCGGCTGGTTGCTTGGCTTCTGGCCACGCTGCGAGCGCCGCTGTTCCCCAGATCAGGACCTCAGTGTGTAAGCTTTCATCCGGCGCGGCGGAGGGGACAAGGCGTCCATCGATTTTCCTCGTCCACTGGTATGCCGGGGCGTTCTCGACAAGCATCACATCGGGGGCTAACTCCATCGCTGCCGCGACTCCGGCGGCAAGAACACGGAACAGATCACTCGCCAAGTCAAAGGCGGGCAGGTCTTCCTCCAACCCGCCAGGCGGCACTAACCAGCCTCCTTCAGGAGCGGTGATGCCTGCGGGTACGGTAATGCGGCGGCGGGTCGGTGCAGTCAGCGCGAAGCCAAACGCGTGTTCGGGATGCGACAGGGCTAGCTGTATATCGGCGATGGCGAAAAGATCTGCAAATTCAGGATGGGTGGGAAAATCGCGGATCAGTTCCATGGCGTCGGGCGAGGCAGCAGCAATAACGGCGGGAAGTGAAATGCGCTCGATCATCGGGTCGTCAAGCACGGGAAAATAGAATAAACGGAAATCGGCGGTTGACAAACTACTTGGCCGCGCCGCTAGCGGCAAAAATCCAAAGACGCCGGGACGTGTATTGATGCGGCAGGTGAAGGCTCGTGGAAACGAAGCGGTGGACGCCAACCCTTGCCAGCCGGATATCTGCCGGAAGCGACCCTCCATACAGGCGACTGTCATCCAATTAGGGGGCAGGGCAAAAAGATCCGCCTCTGTCGGGAGGCGTTCGGAATCAGGGCTGAAAAAGGAAATAGGCACGGTATACCTTATCGACTGAGGAGACAAAAGGCCGCGCACATGGCGCGGCCCTGTAATAGTCAGCAACTGTGAAATTTATAGATAATCCCATCATTCAGGGCTTGATCCAGAATCCAGAAATCGTCAAGCGCCAGCACTGCATTCCAGCACCCTAAGAGCACTTCCTTTGGGGCGCCTTCGCTGGAATGATGATTTATTTAATCAGCACGTTTCAATATGACTGGCTCTCAGGATCTCTATCCGAAGGTAATGGTGTCGCCGTTACCCAGATAATCCGGCGTCGAGGATCCAAAGCGGGCTGTGCCGCGTACCACCGGATAGCCGGATTTAATGAACTTCCTGGCGGTAAGGTGGCCGGTACAATGGTTGCAGCCGATTTTCTCGAAACCCCATTTGCCCAGCGAGATGACGAGATCATCGTATTTCGGATCCCAATCCTCGAACGGCGAAATATGCAAGCCACCATAAAGGCCGTGAAATTGGTCCTTGTCGTATTTGAGCCTCCGGGAGGCGGTGGAGGTCATTTGCAGGATACCTTGATGGTTGCAACCCGAGACTATAACCAACCCCTTGTCCTTGACATTGAAGGCGAACGATATTTCGCCGAAGACGCGGCAAATAATCGGCACGTCAAACTTCATCAACATCATGCCGGGACGGATGAGAGTGAGCTCCTTGTCAACAACTATGGGGGTGCCCTTGTACCCCGAGTCGACGATATATTGTCTTCCTTCTTTATAGAAGCCATTATGGATGTACATCGGGAGCTTGTTGCTGTACTTCATGGTCACGGGTAAGCCCCAGAAGTGGTCGTAGTGCTCATGGCTTAGGACCAGCGCTTCGATTTCGCCCGATTTCAGCATCTGGTCAATGCCTTCGCGTTTGAAGCTTTGTTCCATCCATTTATATGACCAGCCGCTATCGAGCAGGTATTTGTGCTTGCTGCCATCCAGATCCTCGACCTCAATCAAGGAAGAAAAGCCACCCGGGTTGTCCGGGTGCAAACTTATTTTTTCTTGAAGCGCCCAGGCTTCCCCAAGATCACCTGGGATCATCTTCTTGATGTTGGCAATGCCTTCTTCATAGCTGCTTTTGCCAGCGCCCTTGCCGTTGCCAAAGGGGCCCCAGCCGATCGTGTATTGATCGACCAGAAGGCCACCCGACTTTTTTATGTCTTCCATGATGAGGGCGTTGCTGAACCAACTGGTTTCTGAAATCGCGGTCACCTTAACGCTGCGAACTGCGCCGAAATCCTGCTGTTCACGGACAACCTTGGGTAACCGGCTATAGGCCGAGGCGGTATAGGAATAAAACCCCATTCCGGCAAGGGTTCCGCCAATCAAGCCAGTGGCAACGCCTTTGATGAAGTTTCTACGGGAAGTAGTGTTATCGTCAATCATGATGTATTCTCCTTCTCTTGATTACTTGATGATCTGCATATTTTGAGTAATCCACGGCAGGATGTTGATCACCCCGAAGTAGACGGCGCCACCTACCGCTGTGCCGACTGCCAATCCTTTGGCAAGGCTGGGCGTCCACGAGACATCGTGGGCAACAACAGCGGACTCGACTTCGTTCAGCTCCGCTTCAGTTTTAGGGACCGCCTTCCAGCCGGGCCAGCCGTCCATGAACCACTGGTTGATCAGGAAAATGTTGATCAGCCAGATCATCGGGATCATCGGGAACTGCTGTGGATGGGAAAATCCTTTCTGCGTTCCGAGGAAGAGATGGGCGTATCTATAGTAAAGAACGTAAACCGCGCCGCCGATAACCAGGCTGATCACGGTGCGCAGGAAGACGTTAACCGGACGACTGAACTTAGTCGGCCAATTGCCTCCGTAGAAGTTGAGCGCCAATACGCCGACCAGCCAGAAGATGGCCGTTTCGCCGACATGGAGCCAACGCCAGTCAGGCGCCATCTCACGGCGTGTACCGCGAACGGTTTCACCCCACACCAGGTCTTGTGCGTAGTAGATAAAGAAGCACATGCACAGGGCCACGGCGATGATGCCGAAGAAGGAGGATGTACGGCGCAACCAATCGGTCTTGATCAGGTTGAACGGGTAACGTTCCCAAATTAATTCATAAACCCAGACCGTCACTGTGCAGCTCATGATCCACGCGATGTGGAAATTTCCCGACACGGTGTTGGCAAATCCCTCCCAATAGGGAGGCGTGATAGCGGCGTACTGCTGCCAGGGATCGAACAAGATCGCCATGTGCGAATGCATGGTGAGGAAAAAGATGATCGTGGACATGAAGAAAGTTACAACCGCGATGGTAACGCCGCGCGCGGGTTGTTCCAGCTTTTTCCAGGGGGCGTTTTCGCAAGCGACCACCCAAGAAGGCGCAACCCACGAGGCGATGGCGGCGAACATCATGATCGCCTCCGTCGAATATTCCTCGGCATAGAACGCGGTCAAGCCCAGTGCGTGCAGCCGGTCGGGACTGAAATAGGCAATGCCATACTGACCGAGCAAACCCATGAAGAAGCCCTTAATCAACAGCATCATGGCGAGGACGCTGAACGCGGTAAGGACCACCCCTTTTATTACCGGATGGACCTTATTTAGCCAACTTCGCTTGAACGGCCAGAAGTCGAAAAGATAAGCCACCCAAATAAGCAGGATAAGCATCCAGCGGCAGATCATATAGCCAACATAGGGCGTGTACATGCGCATATAGCCACGTGGGTCTTGGAATATCCACCAAGTGACAGCAAAGATGGCGAATATCATGACCAGGTTGGCGATAGCCGGCCATGGTCCCCACCAGCGTTTCACAAGCTTGCGGCTCTCGAGATAAGTTATGCTTCCGTTTTGTACTTCCATGAAAGACCTCCTTGAGCAATGGATGTTTTTTGTCGCGGGGAATTTCGCCGTTTGCTGGTTATTTCTCCGTGTCGTTTAAGATATATTTCAACCTGACATATCATCTCAAAATCTAGTTATGGTCGGCTTCTATCGATATCCCATCTACTTAACGTATAAAAAATTCCGTTTTGTGAGCAGACCCCTAAGTCAACTTTCAGTTAACTGACAGAATTCTGAAATCCCTCTCCCCCTGTAGTCCATCGATCTTCCCGCAAACTGTTCCAGGCCGGTTGGCAAGACTTGCAGTCGATATCCCAAAACTAAAAGCGACCATTAACAAAACTGGATTCAGCGGGAGCGACCGTGCTAAAATTTATGGTTTTGAATTGTTCAACCACTTAGATAGAGCAACAAATGAACCATGCTTCAATGGTCATGGTCTATGTGAGCCATCCTATTGCTTTTAAACAAAATTACCAAAAAAGAACAGGTGCTGTAGGTTCTGTGGCAAGGGTCACATTTGACCAAATGTTCATATGCAACCACAGGTGCATATTCCGGGCAATCAGGACGACGTATTCTACGTTACTCCTAACCATTGCCGGTTTCAGGAGTGGTTTTTCCTTTGGTCAGAATTGTGTCAAATTTCACCAAAAGTGTGGCAGAGAACAGGTGCAATCCGATAATTATTTTTTCTCCAACAGGTCATTCCCTCTGACCTGCGTTTGCGGCCAGCAGGCATAAAAATGCTCGACTCTGTTTCGGTGTTAAGAAAATATATATAAACAGTTTGTTGCAAGACATCCGCGTTGGGGTATGATTAAAATCTAACCACACGCCTTGCAATTTATTCCTTGTGAAAAGCAAGATAAATACTAGCTTAGTCCTACAACGCCACTTATGAAAATGTGTACCACATGCTGTATGTCATTTCGGATGCCAAACACGGTATATTGTGTCTATCCTAGCAGGTTGCGTTGTAGGGTTAATATTCCAGATGGAGCCGTGCGCCTTATTCTCGTTAAACATCGGCAGGCTTTGTGCATTATTTGTCTTCTGCATTGACACCCTAACAGCTGGGTTATACACTGAAGATATGCACGGCATGTCCTTTCTCCATCCATGGTAGCAGTCAGCGAGGAGTCAACGTATGGCAATAGGCAAGATTTCACCGGCGGAGGCTTGTTCCAGATGTGCCTTGGAACTCTTATCCTTTGAAACGACTGACGGGATAGCCCAGCCGGTGGGGTTTGCCGGTCAGGACCGAGCCTTTGAAGCTGTTGCCTTTGGGGTCGGCATACACCACCAGGGGTTCAATCTCTTTGTCACCGGACCCCAGGGCAGCGGACGGCACGAGATGACCCAAGCGGTTGTGCGGGAAAAGGCGGCGGCAGAACCGGCTCCGTCTGACTGGTGCTATGTCAACAATTTTAAGCGCCCGCATCTTCCTAAGGCCTTTGCATTTCCCTCGGGCGAGAGTGCCTTCTTCCAAAAAGAGATATATGGGTTGGTTGCCGCTTTGAGGGCAACCCTGCCGATTGTCGTCGAGGCCGATGATTTTAAGGAGAGAATCAAGGCGATCAATGAAGATTTGCGGCGGAAAATAGATGCGCTGATCCACAAGGTGGAAGAGAAGGCCAATGCCGACAGTATCGCTTTGGTCAAAAGTGAAGAGGGCATAATGCTCATGCCCATGGATGGCAACAGGCAACCGCTCGACCAGGCGGCCTTCCAGCATTTGCCGCTGGAGACTCGGAAAAAGCTGGAGGATATGGTTGCCAGACATCAGAATGCCCTGCAGGATGTGGTTGGGGAGATAGCCGTGCTGAAAAGAGAGGCCGGGGAGGTTCGAGGCAAGTTGAAATTTGATACCGTCAGTCAGACAGTGATCTCCCTGGTGAGCCCCCTGAAAACAAAATATGAAAAACGGCCTGAAATAATAGAGTATCTGCAGGACGTTGAAGACGACATGATTATCCACGCCGATGAATTTCACTATAAAGGCGATGGGGAAAGGGATATCTTGAGCCGTGTTTTCAATGTTCCCTCGCCCTCTTTTGAACGGTATGAAGTGAATATCCTGGTCGGCAATCACGCCACCGGGGCACCGGTGATCTTTGAGGATATGCCGACGTACCAGAAGCTGCACGGTCGGATAGAGCATATTGCCAGAATGGGCATGTTATCAACCCATTTTACCTTGATCAAGCCGGGAGTGCTGCACCAGGCAAATGGCGGTTACCTCATCCTTGATGCCCGCAGACTGCTGATGCAGCCCTATGCCTATGAGGGTTTAAAGCGGTCGTTACGTTCAAGGCAGATCATCATTGAGCCGCTTGATCGACTACTCGGCCTGGTGAGTACGGTTACTTTAGAGCCGGAACCGATTCCCTTGAACGCAAAGATCATCCTCATCGGCGATACGCTGCTTTATTATCTGCTCAAATACTATGATCCCGAATTTCATTCTTTTTTCAAGGTGCAGGCGGATTTTGAGCAGAGCATGGATCGTTCACCGGAAAATATCAAACTCTTTGCCTCGCTGCTGGCGACAGTGATTGCCAGGGAGCAACTGCTGCCGACGGACCGCAAGGCGGTGGCCGGGCTGATTGAATATTCAGCCAGGGCGGCTGGGGACGCAACCAAGCTCTCCCTGTCGGTGGAAGACCTCGCCGATGTGATGAAGGAGGCCGACTATATCGCCCGGCAACAGGACAAGACATTAACCGGGGCAGAGGATGTGACCGCCGCCCTGGCGGCGAGAAAACGGCGAGGCGGGCGCATCCGGGACACTTTGTTTGAGGCGACCCGGCGAGGGTTGCGGCATATCGAAACGGCAGGTGAACGTGTCGGCCAGGTGAATGGCCTGTCCGTGATTGTCCTCGGTGCCGACTCCTTTGGCGTGCCGACGCGCATTACCGCGCGTACCAGGCCCGGTAAAGGCGAGGTGCTTGATATTGAAAGAGAGGTCGAACTGGGCGGCCCCCTGCACTCAAAAGGGGTGCTCATCCTCGATTCCTTTCTCAGCAGCCGGTATGCCAGGGAAGTGCCGCTCAGTCTGCGGGCCAGCCTGGTATTCGAACAGTCCTATGGCGGCGTCGAGGGTGACAGCGCCTCCTGTGCCGAACTCTGCGCCCTGCTTTCATCTCTCGCCGACGTCCCGGTTCACCAGGCCATAGCCATAACCGGTTCCATCAGCCAGCAGGGTGAAATTCAGGCCATTGGCGGGGTAAATGAAAAAGTGGAAGGCTTCTTCGATCTCTGCGAGGCACGTGGGCTCAGCGGGGTGGAAGGGGTTATCATTCCGGCGGCCAATGTTTCCCATTTGATGTTGAAAAACGAGGTGATTGAGGCCATTGCCGCGCAACAGTTCCATCTCTGGTCCGTGACCACGGTTGATGAGGCTATTTTCCTGCTGACCTCTTTGCCGGCCGGCGAACGGGGCGACGACGGCGAATATCCGGAAGAGTCGGTCAATGGCCGGGTGGAGATGACCTTGCGATCATTTGCCGTAACCCTCCAGATGTTTGAAAAAAAAGAATTCAAAGAGGAACAATTGCCGGAATCCCCACCGGCCGACGCTGTCCCGGCCACGCAGTCGGGCAGAAAATAAAGCCTGCCGGATCAATTCGTCTCTTCTCTTGGAAAACAATGATAGCGGCTGAGATAGTTGTTGTTTTTTCTCCAGCTTCCTTCTAAATATCGCCCTCAACATATTTTCATGTGAGGACTTCTATGCCATTTTTCGGAGAGGCAATCGCTCTTGCCACGGTGCTCTGCTGGACCTTTAGTGTGCAGTTTTTCGCTGCTGCCTCAAGAGAAGTCGGCGCAATCCCCGTCAATATTATTCGCATTTTCGTGGCGCTGCTTCTTTTCAGTACGCTGCTGTTGTATCGAGAAGGCATTCTGGTTCCGGCCCATTTTCCGCTTCGTTCCTGGCTCTTTCTCAGCCTGTCAGGGGTAATCGGATTTTTTATAGGCGATATTTTTCTCTTTAAAGCGCTTGTTGAACTGGGGCCACGGCTTACCATGCTGATTCAGAGTCTGGCCGCGCCGACAGCGGCGGTGTTCGGCTGGGCCTTTCTCCAGGAAAATTATAACCCGCTGCAGTGGCTTGGCATGGCCATTACCCTTGCCGGGGTGTCTGCCGTTATCTTGGAGAGAAGTAAGGAAATATCTCCTGCACGGCAATTGACCGTACGACGCGTGTCTTATCGCGGGGTTATCTGGGGTTTTGCGGCCATGCTCGGCCAGGCCGGCGGTCTGCTGCTCAGTAAAACCGGGATGCGGACGGAAGCGGGGTATCTGGATGCCTTTTCCGCAACACAGATCAGGGCTCTCGCCGCGTTTGTCTGTTTTGTCGCTTTTTTTACCGTCACCGGCAAATGGCAAGATGTCAGACTGGCCCTGACGAACAGAAAAGCAGTGGTTTTTACCGCCATCGGAGCGACCATCGGTCCTTTTTTAGGCGTGTCCTTGTCACTTCTCGCCCTGCACTACCTGGCCACGGGGATTGCCTGTACCTTCTTTTCCCTTGTGCCGATCTGCATCATTCCTTTTTCCATCTACCTGTACAGGGAACACGTATCTGTTCGCGCCCTCGGCGGTGCGGTAACGGCGGTTTTCGGAGTGTATCTTTTAATGGCCTGAAATTATTCAGCCGGGAGTCAGTTGGGAGGCAATCGGCTATTAATCCATGGGAACAAAGGCATATCCCTGGGCATGGAAACCAATCATCGAAACGTAGCCGTTGGCGACAAGCTCCATCTCAGGGAGGAAATCGGCAACATCAATGTCCTCGAATCCTGCTGCGATACGGCATTGTTCAATGCCGATTTTCATGCCGGTAAGTTTTTTCACCATGGCGGCGATATGCTCTTTTTTCGGTAAATCACTATCGAGAACGTAGCCATTGCCCTTGGTGAAAAATCCGCTCGCCTTACCTCGTACCCCGATCACTAGATCGGGGCTGAGCCCGGCGGCAACGAGTTGATGATAGGTCTTTTCAATAAGTTCCAGTCGAATGAGCAGCGCCTTTGGGTCGCCGATGGTAACATCAAAATATGCCTTGGTTTTTGTCACTCCTTGTAATGCTTTATCATTATTGAGCAGCTCGCTTTGCGCTTCTGCATGAGAACCGGTCGAGATAAAAAGAAGTGCTGCAACAATGAGAACTATCTTGTTCATATCATTGTACCCTGGTTGAGGCGGAGAATTGATGAAGCTCAGCATCCGAGCTCTAATGGCTTGAGTATTTTCAAGGCTTTGTTTCCCTGTCCATTCGGCTTGTACCACACCTTGATTTTTTGGCGAAGCTGCAGCTCGGTAAGTTTGTAAAAGCCTTCAAAAAGAGCATCCTCGCCGATGGTAAAGGAAATCTTCTCACCATTTTTCTGCTTGAGCGTTATCTTTTGTTCGTCAACAGAGATGGATTGAACCATCCCTTTGACGAACAGGTACTCGTCTGTCGAGATTTCTTCTTCAAACTGGGCTCCATGCACGGGTGCGGCAAAGAGCAGGATACAAAAGAGAAAGAAAAAGGGCCTATAGGCAGCGATGGCGGAGGATGATACTTTCATGATGGAGTGTCCCGAAGTTTTGAGTCTTTGGTTGTGCTTTATGTCCCAAATTAAATGCCACATTGGAGTAGTTGCGACTCTCCTGTATCCATTAAGCATAGAACGGAGGATTAGCAATGTTCCTCAGACAAAAGCAGTGCGTCAAAGGTGCATGGCCACCGTTCAGGGCATGGCGAGGCAGGGCAAGGATCTGGGAAATTTCTACGATTGTAATTTTTTCTTGAGATTTTTTAGCGTGCATGTCCTGGAGACCGACGCGCATTTTCAGGTCGTGTTTGAGCCTGTCAGATCTGAAAAAAATGGACCCATGCGTATTATCCACACTTGTGTCGCTTTGCTTATCCGCTGGTGTGTCGTCCGGTTTTTGTATCCATGCAGTGATCAAGGAGAGACGTGCTGATCATAACAAGGTCGAGCAGCACAAAACGGCGAAGAGGAGGCGGTAGTGGTTTTTCTCGAGCTGCTTATTGTTTCATAGTAGGTAATTGAACGGCTATTGTCAAATGTAGCGGTTTTTGCTTTTTTATTGCCTGGTAGAGCGGTCTGCCAATTCCAGCTACCCTTAATCGTTGTTTTTAACAGAGGAGATAAGAATGAAACTGACATCGTGTCTGAAACACCTGACAGTTGTGGCTTTGACAGCCGGCTTTTTCTGTGCCGGAAACGTCCAGGCAGCCGAGGATCACAATTTTCTGCTGGCCACAGCCAGTACCGGGGGGACGTATTATCCGGTGGGTGTAGCCCTGTCCACCTTGACCAAGGTCAAACTGCAACCGAGTCATAAGATCGGCATGTCGGCCATCAGCTCTGCCGGCTCCGGCGAAAACATCAAACTGATGCGTGACAATGAGGTCCAGTTTTCTATCCTGCAGGGGCTTTATGGGTACTACGCCTGGAACGGCAAGGGGCCTCTCGCCCAGGACGGACCGCAGAGGGACTTGCGCTCGATCTCCATGCTCTGGCAGAATGTCGAACACTTCACCCTTCTTACTGACAAGGCCAAGACCGGCACCATCGCCGATATGGTCGATCAGAAAGGAGGGCGGATGTCGCTCGGGACGAAGAACTCCGGCACCCTTGGTTCCAACGAAGTGATTCTCGGCAATCTCGGCGTGAACATTGAAAAGGACTACGACCTGGTCTACGTTGGTTATGGGCCTAGCTGCGCCGATGCCTTGCAGAACGGCCAGATTGTCGGCATGTCCACCCCCGCCGGAGTCCCTGCCAGTGCTGTCACCCGGGCCCTGGCCTCCATGGGAGATAAAGCAACTCTGCTGAGTTTTACCGAGGAGCAGGTCAAACAGGCAGATGGCGGCCTCGGTCTCTGGACGCCATATCTCATTCCCGCCACGGCCTATCCCGGTCTGAAAAAAGATGTCTTGACTATCGCCCAGCCCAACTTTCTTGCTGTCCGTGCGGATATTGACGAGGAAACCGTCTATCTCATCACCAAGACAATTTATGAAAACCTTCCCTTTCTGAATGCAATTCATAAGGCAACCATGGACATGAGTGCCGACAAGGCGCTTGCCGGGCTGCCCATGCCGCTGCATCCCGGAGCTGCTCGCTACTACCGTGAGATCGGCATGAGTATTCCCGAAACCCTTATTGTCAAATAAGGGTTTTTGCCAAAATTCACCACTATCCGATCATACGGCCGGCCTGAGAATTTCTGCCGGACGTATGGAGGCCTCGCAGGCAGGCAGGGCATTGGCGATGGGGCGAACGACAGCAGGGGCAATGGTAATTGAGGTTCATACCGCAGGAGGGCGATTGTGGAAACAAATGAGCTTTTTTCAGACATATAAAACTGCCGGGAGCAAGGAAAAGACAATTTTTGTTCTGGGGGTAGCGGTTTCCCTACTGCCTGTCTGTTTTAATATCCTCACCGTCTTGCCGAGTCTTTGGCAAAATGCGCTGCACTACTCGGGTTTTGCCCTGCTCTGTTGTCTGACCTACCCCCTGAGCGGCAGCAAACAAAAGCCGAAGTGGTTTCTGGCAGTCGACCTTGTTTTGATTGGTCTTGCTTCGCTGATTCTGAGCATGGGCTTGCCGGTAACCTGGGTGCCCTGTCCGCGCCAGCCCTCTACCGCCTGATTGTTGATTCCCAGATAACCGAAAATATCGACAAGGGGCTTCTCTCCGAGGAGGCAAGAACCATTTTCATGCTCGTCCTGCCGGAAAAAGCCAGCCTGCTCGGCCAGGCAATGTCTCTCGAGCAGGCCAGGGCAAATGGTCGAGGCGGCTCCCGCGGATCTGCCGGGAACGATACGCGGCATGGCCATTCCGCCGCATGCCGCAACCTTTGACCTGTGCTCGGCCCCCATGGTCATCTTCTGGCTGAGTCAGGACAGTAAAGTCACGCCGCCGGCATGTCTGGCCGCCTTCACCGCCGCAGCCATTGCCAGGACCCCGCCGATGCAGACCGGCCTCTATTCCTGGAAACTTGCCAAGGGCCGGTATATCATGCCGATTGTCTTTGCCTACACGCCGATGCCTGGTGGCAGCTGGGCAGATGATTTCACCATATTCTTTTTTGCCTTCATCGGCCTGTACGCCTTTGCCGGAGGCTTTCAAGCTTTTCTCGAAAATCGTCTCAATCCATTTCTGCGCATCCTTTCGCTTCTCTTGGCCTTCTTCCTCATCGCGCCGGTGCCGAGCCTGATCCATGCTGCCGCGGCAGTGGTGTTTGTCGCCCTTTTTGTGTATAATTTTAGACAGCCAGCAGATTCTCTCAAAACAGCGTTGCCATGAGTCAAGACATTCTTTTCTATATCGCGTACGGTACTGATCGACTCGCTCTTTCTTTGCCGGCACATACCAGGCGACTGCAGCTGCAGGAGCAGCAACAGGCAATCAATCCGGTGCTTTTTCAAAAAAGACTGGCGGGCTTTTTGCGGCTAAAACTACTGGATCTGTCCAGGCCGGTACTTGTCCTCGGTGATAAAACGCGGCTCTGCGGTTATCCGCATTCTCTCCCTCTTCTTGTCAGCGGCCTTGAGCAACACGGCATGGATTCGGCGAACCTGAAAATTATCATCGGCTACGGTATCCATGCCCGTCAAAGTGCCGGCGAATGCCGGCAGGCGTATCGTGCCGTGTACGACCAGTTTGCTTTTATCCATCATGATTGTCAGCAGGAAGACGGTTTCAAGGAAGCCGGTCGTACCTCCCGAGGTACCCCCATTCGTTTTCGCCGTGACCTGCTCGAAGCAAGTGTCAGGGCGGTGTCGCACCACTATTTTGCCGGCCACGGTGGGGGCAGAAAGCTGGTTTTCCCGGGCTGTGGCGAGCGTGACGCCATCTATATAAACCACGGGCTGTATCTTGATCGTGCTGCCGGAACCATCGCTAAAGGCTGCCAGCCGATCATCCTGGACGGCAGCCCGCTGGCTGAGGATCTGTTTGAGATTGAAGAAAAACTGCCGGCCGACCTGGCCATTCACGGCATCCTCGACTGCCATGGCGGTCTCTCTGATATTCTGATTGGCCATGGGCGGGAAAATTTTCTAGAGGCCTGTAGGCGCCACGGCAAAAACTGCGAGATAAGCTCCCCGAACTTTGATCTCGTTGTTGCTTCCTGTGGCGGTTTTCCCAAGGATATTAATTTTATCCAGATCCATAAAGCCATTCACAACGTGGCCATGTTTGTTCGTGACGGCGGCCTGCTGCTCTATGGAGAGTGCAGGGACGGGATAGGCTCCAAGACCTTTCTGCCCTGGTTTACCATGGACTCCTTCGATGCCGCGTTTAAGGAGCTGTCCCAACATTATCAAGGTAATGGTGGAACGGCCCTGGCCATGATGACCAAATTGCAACGGATACGTATCGGCATGGAACGCTGGTCCCCTGACCAGGTCGCAGCGCACCTGGCCGAGCAGCGAAAAGAGCAGACCATTGCCTGTATTGCCAATGCCAGCCTGGGAGTAAAAAGGGAGGGATAACCCCATGTGGTTGTTCATCGTAGGGGCGGCCCGCTGTGGCCGCCCTGGATTTCTCGTAACAGGTTCTGCAGACAGCAGGAGAGAGGTGTCATGGTGACAGTTGCACCACCGTGCTGGACAGACAACGAAATGAAAACCCTGGTGGCAAGGGTGGCCGGGAGCCGCCGTATTCTCCTCTGGGGGGAAATGGGCGTGGGTAAGTCGACCCTGGCGGTCGAGTTGCTGCAGATGTTTTACCGGCTGACCGGTCATGGTCAGCTGCTCGAGCTCGATCCCGGTTCCCCGCCTTTTGGCATTCCCGGGACAATATGCCGGAGCTGGTGGAGCGGGGAAGGCCTGCAGTTCGGCGATGTCCAGGCCCTGTGTACGCTGAACGGCGGCCGTTTTCGCCTGCCGCTTGTCCTGGCCGCCGGTAGGTTGGCAGCACTCGCCGATAAGGCCGATAACAAAGGCCCGCTGCTCATCGATCCACCCGGGGTGGTGCGCGGCGTGGGCGGGGCCGAACTGCTGACGGCCCTGGCCGAATCCCTGCATATTGATGCCGTACTGACAATCCACCCGGAGAACAAAAAACTGCCCCTGTCCGTCGAAATCAGCACCCTGCACCGGCAACTGATTCCCGTAACCGCCTCCTCCGTCGCCAGGCGTCCGTCAAAAACAGAACGATCAAAGCATCGCAACCGATTATGGGCGGACTTTCACTGCAGCAGCGACGAACTACTTATTGACCTCGATACCCTGGCGGTTGTCGGGACACCGCCACCCGCTGAGGTTTCTTCCGCCTGGACGGGACGACAGGCAGCAATATTGAATGACGCAGGTGAGACGATTCGCATCGGAGAAATCGTCTGCCTCAAGGGACAAAAGCTGACCCTGCGGATGACATCATGCGCTCCGGGGAAAGCAGCGATGCTCCTGGTTCGGGATTGCGGCTGGGATGGTGCCGGCAGACTGGCAACCCTCGTACCTATCGTCAAGGCCAAGGCAGCTCCAAGCGCCCCTGCGGAAATGATTGCTCCACAGATCCAGGCAGCGACTGCCACCGCGGCAATCTCCAGCCATTTCGGTCCGGCCTGGGCAACCCTGGTCGGCGGCGTTTTCGGCGATCCGCTGCTGCATGTGCGGTTGCGCCACCGGAGAAAGAGCCTGCTCTTTGATCTTGGCGATCCGGCGCGACTGGCCGCCAAAGTGGCACATCAGGTGCAGTGTGTCTTTTTGAGTCATGCGCATCTCGACCATATCGGCGGCTTTCTCTGGCTGCTTCGCTCGAGAATCGGACCCTTTCCGCCCTGCAGGGTTTTCGGCCCGGCAGAGACGATCAAACGGCTGGAAAACTTCATCGGCGCGATCACCTGGGACCGCATAGAAGAGAATGGACCGGTCTTTGATGTTGCGGAAATTGACGGTGACTGGCTGCGTTGCGCCAGGTTGCAACCGGGAAAAGCGTTCCTTCGCCTTGCCGACCGGCCGATCGTGGCCGGCAAAATTCTTCTGGAGCAGGACTACACCGTCAAGGCCGTGGTCTGCGATCACAATATTCCGTCGGTATCGTACAGCCTCGAGTTCCACCAGGAGATCAAGGTGCGTAAGGAACGGCTGGCGGCAGCCGGCTGGCCGGCCGGTCCCTGGCTCGGCAGACTGAAGTTGTGCGTCTGCAGCGGCGAGCTGGATAAGTTGATTGACTTGCCGGATGGCAGCAGAAAAAAAGCAGCAGAGCTGATAGAGGAGCTGCTCATTGTTTTGCCTGGCAAAAAGCTCGCCTATGTTACCGATCTGGCCGATACCTCTGACAATCGCCGCAAAGTGATTGGGTTGGCCCAGTCGGCGCACACCCTGTTTTGCGAGACGCCTTTTATGGCAGCTGCCAGTGACAAGGCTGAAAATACCCAGCATCTGACGACCCTTGCCGCCATCGGCATCGCCCGTGATGCCGGGGTGGAGCGGCTGGTGCCCTTCCATTTTTCCAAACGATACGAACGAGATCCGCAGGTCGTCTACGACGAACTCCTCGCTGCCGCCGGGCCGGTGCGGATTCTCGGAAATTTTCGTTCAAATTGTAAGAAATAACAGTATAGTTAGGAAAAAGATTTGACAAGGACTCGGTGTCCAAGCAATAAGGGGACCACACGTCACTCTTCTGGAAACTGGTGGAGCGGGAGAAAGGGGAAGATCCACTTAGATTATGTTCCCTTCACTTCAATACGGAAGACGAAAGACACAAGGCGGTAGGAAGGTAGTGTCACAGATCAACCTAACGTGAGGATCTGCCATGGCTATAGGAGAACTTTGTAACCGGGAAGTCGTCTTTGCCATAAGAAAAACCAGTATCACGGAGGCAGCGCAACTCATGCGCCGGTACCATGTCGGTGATCTGGTGGTCGTCGATCTGATGGAGGGCAAGCGGGTGCCGGTCGGCATTGTGACGGACCGTGATATCGTCATCGAAATCATTGCCGAGTCCCTGTTGGTCGATGACTTCACCGTAGGTGATATCATGAGTCTGCAGCTCGTCAGCGTGTCGGAAAAAGAGGGTGTGATTGAAACAATCCGCCTCATGCGTGTCAATGGCATACGCCGTATTCCGGTGGTTGATGACAATGGCGGGATGATCGGGATCATCACGGTGGACGACATGCTGGATCTTCTCGCCGAGGAGCTGTCGGAGCTGGCCAAGGTCGCCCCCCGTGAACAGGCCGGCGAAGCGCGAAACAGGGTCGGCTGAGGCCATTGACGCTGCAGCATCTTATCCTGTTTTTTCTGATGACATTTTTAGCCGCGGAATGGTTCGTTATGGATAAGGACGCGTCGGCGACCGGGGAAATGGGAATGTCCCCGGAAAAAATAACCATGTTTCTCGCCGGGGATGTGATGATCGGCCGGGGGATCGACCAGGTGCTGGCCCATCCATCGGATGCGGTGATTTTTGAGCCGTATATGCGCAGTGCTTATGGTTACGTTCGGCTGGCTGAAAAGAAAAACGGTCCCCTTCGAAAACCGGTTGACGATGCTTATGTCTGGGGCGATGCGCTGGCGGTGCTGGAAACGATACAACCGGATCTGCGCATTATTAATCTGGAAACCAGCGTAACAGAGAGTGACGAATACTGGCCGGGCAAAGGGATCAACTACCGCATGTATCCAGGTAATATCGGCTGCCTTACCGCCGCCCGGATCGATTGTTGCGTCCTGGCCAATAACCACGTTCTTGACTGGGAGCATGCGGGCCTGGTCGAGACGCTCGACGTTTTGCAGCAGGCCGGAATACAGAGCGCGGGTGCCGGCCGGGACAGGCGGCAGAGTCAGGCCCCGGCGGTCTTTCACGTTTCGGGCAAGGGCCGGGTGGTCATCTTTGCCTTCGCCACCGACACCTGTGGTGTACCGCCAAGCTGGGCCGCCAGGGGCGACAGGCCGGGCGTTAATTTGCTTACCGACCTGTCCGACCAGACGGTGGCGCGGATTCAAAAGGATGTCGCCGCCATAAAACAGCCGGGCGATGTGGTCGTGGTCTCAATACACTGGGGCGGGAACTGGGGCTATACGCTTTCGCCCGGGGAGAAACATTTTGCCCACAGACTTATCGGTGATGCGGCGGTTGATGTCATTTACGGTCACTCCTCGCACCATGCCAAGGGCATCGAGGTCTACCAGGACCGGCTTATCCTCTACGGCTGCGGCGACTTTCTCAACGACTATGAAGGGATTGGCGGGCATGAGGAATATCGTGGTGACCTCAGCCTGATGTATTTCCCGAGTTTTGCGCCATCGACCGGCAGACTTGTCGAAATGCGCTTGTTTCCCATGCAGATCCGACGTTTTCAGACCATCCATGCCACACCTGAGGACAGCAAGTGGCTGTTGCAGGTGTTGAACAGGGAGGGCAAACAGCTCGGTACCCGGCTCCTTCCGGCAAGGGACGGCTCTTTTGTTCTGGAGTGGGATCATGTCCCTATCCAGGGAGCGCAAAAGAAATAACTGAACTTGTCGACGGTAAAAGGTTGCGCGGATCGGCCGAGGGTGGCCCGTCTGATAGGGCCTTTGTCGTGGTTATGCCGACCGGATTGGCACCGAGACTCATGGCAAGGGATGTTAACCTCGTTTCAATGGAATCCATATGGACCTCTCACTAAACCTAAGCTGTTTTGCCAACGACCTTAATCAGGCGCGGGCCAAAGAATTTACTGCTTTAGCGCCCCTCGCCCCCTCCCGTCGCCTGAATGTTTTTGTTATGTCTTTTTCCTTTTTTTATTTTGTTAATAGCTTGAATATCAGTTGATTCACAGAGCAGTGTTCAATCTCAGTCAAGTCATTTAACATCCTGAAATTAAGTATACTTTTTGGATCATGTTGCTAGGCGCAACAGCCCGTCTCTTCCTGGCAGGACAGATTTGAGCAAAGTTGCAATATCTGCACAGCTCAACAATGGAATGTCGGTCCGATTTTTCAACCGCTGCTCAAGCATAAACAACACGGCCAGCATCACCATTGACATATGGTGGTGCCAGGCGAGCCAACCACGAGCCTGATACCCTCCAAGTCCACATTGGTTTTTTGCATCCTGAAATGGCCGTTCCACCCAGTATCGCTGAGTTTGCATGAGCGCGAGCCTTTTGGTCGGGGTGTCGCTGGGAGCATCACTCAAGCTCTACCTGATTTTCTCAGGGGAATTTATTTCACGCGGCACTACCAGATGCCATTTCCTGGCACAGCTCTCCTTGCCATCCCTAACCCAAATCTGTCTGGGCAAGATATCTACAAGGAGTTTTCCTTTACTGCTTTCACCGAGCTCGACACGTTTCCAGGCCTTGGGCGATTGTTTGGCAACCCACCTGTCCACGCGTATGGATCGCGCCTGGGCTTGAAGTTTGCTGGGTTTTTTCCCC